>JBAZKW010000047.1:0-2561 GCA_041650595.1 Candidatus Margulisiibacteriota bacterium | reverse complement strand
TCACTCATAAAAAATGGTGAAACAGAATCATCTGCCTTAAAGATTGCAAAAGTGAAAGCAGAGCAATCACTTGTAACCGGTTCGCTGATTGCGGAACAGGAAAAAGATTTATCGATTAAAGAAGAGCTGATAGAAGAGCTTCAAGCAGAAAATAGAATGCTTAAAAAAGAACTCGAAAAAGAAAAAAACACTTTAATTTATGAAAGAGAAAATCTTATAAAACGCATTGAATTTTTGGAAGAAACAGGAAAGGAATATAACCAACTTCTTCAGGTAGCCTTATCCGAACTATTCAATTTGAAAAAAGCACTGCCAAAACCAGATGATGAAGTAAAAAATGAAATAAAAAGTATAAACGAAAAGATAGATAGCCTGCTTCCAGAGAAGAATCTATCATTATGGGAAGCATTCAAAAGAATGATAAAACATAAAAAATGAATTTGTTTATAATCCGATAATCGATTTTAAGGCTATTAGCAGGCTCTATGAGAGGCTTTAGTCTGCTCCATGTATATTTATACCTTACCGAAAAAACTATTGATTATATAGGCGATTATGATATAACCTGCTTTGCAGGCTTATAACAGATGATACGCTCTTTTTTGGATCCAAAAAGGCTGATGATAATAATTTCTGTGTCTGATAATGGCTATTTTAGGACACAGACTTTTTGACATTGTACCTCTTGACATTATTTGTCATGATATGGTATAATAAATTCAAGTAAGGAACGAAAAAAGAAAAAAGGGGCGAGAAAAGTGGAAGAGAGAGGGATACAGAAGGCGAACGTGATAGAGATGTTACTGAACGATAAACGGTCACTCGCAACGAAACGGGCTTACCGTGCGGACCTCGAGGACTTCTTCGGCGCCGCAACCCCTGAAAAGGTATCGGCTTTCTTATCCCTGGCCACCGTCGACATGAACTACCAGGTTACACTCTTTAAGTCCCGCCTTATATCCGAAGGGAAAAGCGAAGCAACCGTTAACCGCCACCTGGCCGCCGTGAAATCCCTGGTAAAGTTTTCGAGAATGATCGGCGCTACTTCGGGAGAAGTCGGAGTCGCAGGCGAGAAGGTCAAGACTTATCGCGATACGAAGGGCGTGGGCACGGACGGAATGAAGGACATTCTTACGGTGATTGATCGATCCACGGCAAAAGGAAAAAGGGACTACGCAGTTATGCGGCTATTCTGGGAGAACGCCTTACGCCGCGGCGAGATAGAGAAGCTGGACCTGTCAGACTTCGACGGTACGCGCCTTGCTGTCCTGGGCAAAGGCCGCGGGACACAGAAAGAGTGGATAGAACTATCCGCGAAGGCAATCACCGCGCTCAACGAATGGATCGATGTCCGTGGTTCGCAACCCGGAGCGCTCTTTGTGTCCCTGGACAATCGCACCGCCGGGCACAGGTTAACCGGGAAGTCCCTTGAGAGACTCGTATCGGGTTACGCGAAGGACGCCGGGATAGAGCGCAAAGTTACGCCACACCGGTTACGCCATACGTCGATCACCGCCGCCCTCGAGGAGCTAAACGGAGACACCCGGGCCGCGCAAACCTTCTCACGGCACGCCAAGATCGAGACATTGATGATATATGATGATCACCGGAAAAACTATCAAGGCAAAGCAACCAGTGCGCTATCGGCGCTGATATAGGAGGGATAGAGTGGATACACTACCGAATGAATTCATGACCTTCGGAGAGGCCGCAGAGCTTCTTCGAGTCTCGTACCGAACGGTCCAACGTTGGGTTAGGATAGGCAGCTTGAAGGGATACAAGATCACCGCCGGGCGCAACGTGCGAGTCAAGCGGGCGGAAGTACTGGCGTTGTTGAAGGAAACGGCGCCGAAAGGGGAGGATAAAGAATGAAGGTGAAAATCGACAGCAAGGTGTACGACACAACGAAAGCGGAACGAATAGCGGAATACGACGACGGACTACCACGTATGGACTTGGACTATATTCGGGAGGCGCTCTACAGGCAGGACGGAGTACTGTTCCTGGCAGGAGAAAGCGGAGCCCGTGGGCGATACGCCAAAAATGAAGAAACCGGCGGGAAAATAGGAGGAGAAGGCGGATATATCCTTACCAGGGAAGAGGCAAAAGAGTGGATAGAGCTCACGCAGGGATCCAACACCGCGAACGCGATGTTACTATTAGATGGTTTTCTCATCATATAATCATAAATATATTTTACAAAAATGAAATAAATTATACTTATTTTACGTCTTATATTATGTAAAAACGTAAAATAAGGTGAGGTGTTTTTCATGCAAGAGAAAAATTTACTGGATCCACGAAGTTTATCCGATGATGAATTAAAATTATGTAACAATGAGTATCAAAGAAGATATCGGCTTAAAAATCCGGATAAAGCTCACGCTGCTTTGATTCGTTACTGGAAAAAGCAGATTGATGGTGTATGGCCGGAAAAGAAGGGGAATAATAATGAATGAATCAAACGAAAAAGGGCTCCGTAGCAAGAGCCCTTCGATAGCTTTAATCCCACAGTCAATTATACCACAATACTATATATATCTCAAACATTTATCTTCTAA
>JBAZKW010000046.1:0-2842 GCA_041650595.1 Candidatus Margulisiibacteriota bacterium | reverse complement strand
CTCCATTTTTAAGTCGCTTCGAACTGTTGTTTCATGAAAAAATTTTCGCCGCTTACTATCGGGTAGTGGTCGGCGGCTTTTTTTTGGGTGGGGGCAAAAAAAAGCCGCCGGAAGTGTGGGCGCGCTGGAATTCTTGCCCGCCGCAGCTCCCGCCGTTTTCAGAGCGGAGGAGGGTTCCGCTCCACTCCCAGAATAATTGAGCAATATTTCTATTTCCTCTTTTGAATAAATGATTTTTGAGATGTGCCTTTTTTCTTAAATACTTTGAACTTGCTTTCTATATTCCTTCCAATCTTGTTTTCTTTTTGCCGGGATTTAACACTTCTCTTTTATTTTGTTTGTTCCTGGCGGTTTTTTTCTGCCTTCTTCTATTCTTAGTCCGCGCTCCCGCTCCGCTTTCGCTGCGCTCGCAAGCGCTCATCCGTTTCTGGCGGCAGAGTCGGCGCCCTAAGCCGTGCCGTTGCACGGCTCTTCACGGGCTTGCTCAGCCGCCTTTAGATTTTTTTAAGGACGATGAGGCAGAAAAAAACCGCACAAATGTTTATTTGTAAGATTCTGTTTTCTTGATCAGGTTTATCTTCTCCCTGTTTTCCCATTTTAGCATTTTCCCGCCTTTGCGCTCCAAGGTCGCTTCACTCACTCGTCCTCGACGCGCCTAAAGTAGCAGCTCGGACTCGTTCGTTCCGCGCCCTGCTCCAGTCGGCAGAGTCGCTGCTCAGCCTCCTTCCGCCCCTCCGCTCCGCTGCGGGTTCCGCGCGGCGGGAAAATGCTACATGTCTTGCACAGGGAGGTGTCAGTTATGTCTATTCGTCGTCTGGTTGGGGTTATCGGTTCCAGGTCTCTTCCGGTTCGTTTCGCTCCGCTTGTTTCCTCGGTTGTTTCTTTGTTCCTGTCCCGTGGTTTTGGTGTGGCTTCTGGCGGTGCCATGGGTGCTGATCATTTTGCTTTGTCTTCGTTGCTTTCTTCCGGTTCTTCTTCACGTGGCGTTGTTTACTCCGCTTGGTCTTCTGTCTCTGGGTTTCCTTCTTCCGTCCGTCCCGATGTTGAGCTGTTTATCGGGTCAGGCGGCAATGTGGTTTGGGGTTCTGCTCCTGTTGGCTCTCCTTATCCCGTTGCTGTTTCCGCTCTTCTCCGCCGCAACAGGCATTTGGTTTCCGCGTCCTCTGTTATTGTGGCTTTTCTCTTTGGCCCTTCGCGCGGCTCTCTCTACACCATCCGTCACGCTGTTTCCTGTGGTGTTCCCGTCATTGTGTTTCTTTGCGGCGGCGGTGCCTGCCTGCCGCCTGATCTCGCGCGCCGTTGTTTTGTTTTCCATAAGGAGGTGATATAATCATGTCAGTTTTAAGAGTTTCACAATGTTGTGAGCATTGTTTAAACCATATACATTGTAATAGTTTTCGAAAAACACGTTGTCCGCAATTTTTAGGCTTCATTAGCCACCTACACAAGTCCAATGCTCACCAAGAAATAATATACGAGCTTAAGAATTTAATTGATACGGGATCGAAATATTCTTGTGAGAGGAGGACAAGTGTATGAAAGCTGCTATCTATACGAGGGTTTCTTCAGATTCCCAAGCCGAGGGAGAGTTTAATTCATGCGAGGCACAAACAGTAAAGATCAGATCGTTTATATTAAGCCAGGAAAATATGGACGAATACAAGGTTTATTCAGACGAAGGATACACGGGAGCTAATACCGACCGCCCCGCATTACAGGAGATGTTGAGCGATATTCAACAAGGGAAGATCAATGTCATTATTTCCTACAAGATAGACAGGCTCACAAGATCGCCGAAAGATTTTTATCAACTTATTGAGATATTCGAAAAACATAACGCCAGTTTTATTTCCATAACCGAGAGATTTGACACTTCAACACCGTCGGGAAGATTGCTCCGCAATATCATGCTTACTTTCGGCCAGTTTGAAAGAGAGCTGACTAGTGAAAGGATCAGGGACAAAAAGGCCGAAATGGCAAAAAAGGGTATGTGGAGTTCAGGAAAACCTCCGTTCGGGTACAAGACAGATAACAGGAAACTTATTCCCGAACCCGTTCATTCCGAAACCGTCAAAAAGATGTTTGAAACATATGTCACAAGCGGCTCGTTATACAGGACATACGATTTTCTAAAATCAGGGAAGATGTTTAACAGAAGCGGGGGTGTGTTTTCAAAAGGCGTCATCTACGATATGTTGAGGAATGTTGTTTATGACGGGATGATCCTTCACAAAGGCAATATCTACAAAGGAATTCACGAGCCGCTTGTGTCGCATGAAATGTTTGAAGAAGCGCAGAAGATCCATAAACCTCAAGTCCGCGGAAGAGTTGTCCATTGCGCGATTTTCCCGGGATTGGTCCATTGCAAATGCTGCGGCTCGACAATGAGCGAGGTCTTTACGAACAAGAGCCGCGATAATAGGCGTGTTAGATATTTCTATTATAGATGCTCCAAGATTAACAAGTTTGATAAATCGTTCTGTGACATCAAGCAGGTCAGCGTTGACCGCCTAGACAGGCATATCATCGAAAATCTTAGCAGTATAGCCAAAAACAACCAGTATCTCGACAGTTTGATTTTCACTCTCAATAATTCGCCTAAACCTATGTCAAGTGGACTCGAACCAGGGCCTATTCCATTGCAGTACACATCCGAAAAAGTCAGGCAGATACTAAAAACCATTACTGGATCGGCAGATAATATGGATATGACTGAAAGGCGGATTATCATGAAAAGGCACATCTCAAAAATCATTTATTCAAAAGAGGAAATAGAAATATTGCTCAATTATTCTGGGAGTGGAGCGGAACCCTCCTCCGCTCTGAAAACGGCGGGAGCTGC
>JBAZKW010000045.1:0-2909 GCA_041650595.1 Candidatus Margulisiibacteriota bacterium | reverse complement strand
GCGAAATCAAACCCATTTTAACTCCTCATATTTTTGAACTTCGACTGTTATTATAGCATCATGGGACATGATCGGGCGCCAGGGGATCGGTCTATGGCGCATCTCCAGAAAGCTAGCGTTTGCCGTGTATACGTATCGATAATTGTATGATGCCGTCCGTGGTGCGCGAGAGATGATTGCACCATAGCGACATGAACGCGTCACTTTTTATGCCATTTTCTAGTGGACAGAGATAATCTCCCCCGAGATGTTCAGGGGTTTTTTGCTTTCGGGCCATTGCTATGTCCTATAAATCCCCGTATTTTTTCCGATTTTTCTTCAATCAAAAGATGACGCTGGTAGTATAATTCGAGGAGTGATGTTTTTTAAGAAGTCAGTTAACGACGGGAGAATCAAGAAATGGAGGCAATGCGAAAGGTATTTTGGATTGTTATTTTCGCAGGTATGTTCTTGGGAGGTATCCGTCTGTCGCAGGCTGGTACCGGATACGAGGTAAAGTGCAAGGACGCGAAATGCGGATTCAAGACCCAGGCAGGGATCGGGGGAGGATTTACCTTTGAAGAGGCCGCTGGTTTCTGTGTGCCGTGCAAGAAATGGGTTTCGGTGACTTGGAAACGGGGAGAAAAGGCACCTGTTCCGTTTGCAATGTTCTGGGACCCTCAAACGGGCGAAATCCGGCGGGTTTACAAGTGCCCGAAGTGCAAGCAGCCCTTTGTTATTATCGAGAAGATAGAAGATATGAAATTCTGTCCGCGTTGTAAGAGACCCACCCTTGAAAATAAACGCACTGTGCTTTACGATTAAGCATAATATGCATTGTTCCGGTTTCCTGAGAGATATTCGCTCTATCCTCTCTTCCGTAGGGCACATTTAAATGTGCCCTACAGGAGGGAATAACTGGAGCAATGCATATAATATCTGCTGATCAGCGACCTCGGTTTTACGAGGAATTTGAAAGGGGCTTTGCTGTTCCCGGAATGCTGCTGGTTTTTCGTTCCCGGTTGAAAGAATTGTTAAGAAACTTGTCGGATATGATAGAATAAAAAAAAGGTAAGATCCCCAAACAAAAAGGAACTGGCCTATGAGTTTTCCCGAAAATCTCTCCTGGAAGATCAATGTCCCGCTCATCAATAACCGTTTTATGATCGGCAATGTCATCAAGGGCATCGCCATGACTTTATTGTTGTTTTTTATAATCATCGGCTCAATCTTTGGCTGGTCAAACGGTTGGAAGGGGATTGAGCAGGCATTGATCGCGTGCCTTTGGGCCGGATTATTCCTGGTGATCATTTCTGTTTTTACGCTGGCCGTATTCCTGGGCAATAAATACCTTTTTGAGTTTGCTATAGACGAAGAAGGCGTGATCATGAAAAGCAGGAGCGAGCGGGCGCATTTTGCGCATCGCCTCGCTCTGATCTTAGGGGTGTTTGGGAGGAATCTGGCTGCCGTGGGAGCGGGGGCCGCAGGCGTTGCGGGAGAGACCAGCATCATGCCCTGGAACAAAATAAAATCCATAAAAACATACCCGGACAAGAAAATAATCAGGCTCAAGAGGAATTTTCTGGAAACATTGTATGTGTATTGCACCGAAGAGAATTTTGAGGGTGTTTCCGCTTTAATCGCCAAAAAGTCCGCTGAAAATAAAGGGCGCCCGGATAAAATAGGCGAGGCGTCTTCCGAGGTGTACTCTAAATGCGGGTGCGGCTCTGTGCAAAGCGTAAATATTTCCGATTCGCCTGTAAAAGCCATCTGTCCCAAATGCAACACCAAGGATTTCTCCCAAAAGGCTGATTATGCCGCGTGCAAGCTTAAAGCGATCCCAGAAAAAAATAATCCGACCGATGAGGAATTCAAGGAAGAAATCAAGCGAGAGGAGATCATCGAAAACCTTGCGCGGCCGCGGGAGCCTGTGCCGTTTTCTCTTGCCTCCTGGGTGCTTCTATTGTTTATACCCATTGTAAATGTCATAGCTATCTTCTTTTCCCCGCTCATTAAGGGGCTTAAGATTTTTATTTCGGTCATCAATGTCATTTTTATAGCCAGCGTCATTTGGGCAGCAGGTTTTGCGGGAAATTTCCACGAGGCGCAGAATACGGCAGCATTGATCGGGCTTTTTTTGTGTATACTTTATTTGATATGCCTTGTTTACAGCTGGAATATCGCAAAAGCCGATTGTAAGAGAAAGCTGACTGAATACAAGCGTATCGTGTCGCGTTGGGAGCATTTGTTTTATTGCGATAAATGCAAAGTGGTTTTCTTTGATGATAGGCCCGGTCGTTCGGCGCCGGTCGAAAAAGTTAAGTCTTTTCTTGTCAGCTGATCATTTGAAAGGAGATAAACATGCCTTCGGATATTCCCCAGCCTACCGCTCAAGATAAAAAAGTTCCGTTGTGGCTATGGGTTATTCTTATCCTTGTCTGTGCGGCCGGAATAGCTTTTTTTTCACTCTTCCGTTCTTTTTCGCACGCGCCTGTGAAAGAAGAACTGACGCCGCAGCAGAAAGAAGCGGTTTTTTCCGATATCCAGGAAGAAAACCTTAAGGCCCCGGAGCCGGAGATTTCGAACGAGCCGTTATTGCCTCAAGAATAAAACATTACGAAAACAAGCCTAGTCGAAAAAAGAATGCATTTTTAAAATGAATCAGGCATAGCAGGAGAAAAAGTTATGAGATGCTTATTACATAATTTTAATATGGATTGGCGGCAAACGTCCGGGACTGGCGCCGTTTTTAACCCCCTCAATTTTGTGCGAAAACTTTCGATCCTGTTCATAACCGCCGTCGTGTTCTTGATGGCCGGCACCTCTTTTTCGGCCGAGGATGAGTCCCTTCGTAGCGGCGACAAGGTTGAAACCCGCGAGCTCAATCCGGATCATGTCGAAGCCATCAACAAAATGGCTGATTACCTGGA
>JBAZKW010000044.1:0-2911 GCA_041650595.1 Candidatus Margulisiibacteriota bacterium | reverse complement strand
ACCGTAACGCCTTTGGGGATCGTTAGAGATCCTGTCACCAATACCGGCGTCCCCGCCGTCGTTATTTGAATGGATTTATTGGAAGTATTGGCTAAGGCACTCTGAAGCTCTTCCGTTGAGGATACGGAAACCGTTGTGCTTGCCTTTTCGCCGGCCAGCAGAACTGCAGCGTTATAAGCATCCTGTGTAAACGCGCCGTTTTCCAGCAGTCTTTTGGCCAACGTCTGAGTTCCTCCTTTAACGTCAGCCTTTACACAAGCCCATGACACCAGCGCAACATCTGCGCGAAGGAAACCGGCAGTATCGACTTCGTCCGGTAAAATGCCTGTCGCCTTGGCCAGCACGTCCGGATTTTCCCAGCTGAAATCCCCTTTTGCATCATCATAATCCAGCGCTCTAAGCACAAAAGTCAGATACATATCGCAACTTGCGTTCCCTTTTCCAAATTCAGTGGCAGAAACCCCTTTTGTTAGACCTGTTTGAAATGCATAGCCCACGTATTTGTCGGCCCAGGGTTCCACATCTGTAAAGGGATGTGCCCAAGTCCCGGCCAACGCATCGACTTCTTTGCCCAAAACCCGGATCAACATGACCAGCGCTTCCGTACGGGTAGGAGCTCTGTCCAAATCAAAATCCGTGTCCGACACGCCCTTGAACAACCCAAGCTCTTTTAAAGCCATTGCCTGCTTTTCTGCTTCTGCGCTATCGGCTGCGTATATCGGCACGAACAACGACATGCTCATTGCCAACAATAAAATAAGAGAAATAACACCCTTCACCTTGCATTTCATTCGATCGTTCTCCTTTACGTTTTATCTGTGGATGATTGACGGATAAATTGTAACAAAAACGAATCGTTGATGGGTGTGCACCATGCACACAAGTAAAACTTTTCTTGCTATTTCTGATATTGAATCTCAAAGCTCGCTTTTTCGGTGACGGCTTCTGCCGCATCTCTCATATTTTCGCTGACTTCCACCATCGAAAGTCGCGACAATTCCAACAGAGGCGTCAGGTCTGACACGTGGGTATCTGCCAGATAAATCTTCCGAAGCATCTCAAGCCCTTTCATTTGATCGATCGATTCAAGGGGCGCTTTGTCCAATCTCAACACTTCCAAAGAATCTAAGCCTTGCAGCGCGGCAATGGATGTGATATGCGTATACCCTGCGTCGACGTGGGAAAGGTGGAGACATCCGCCAAGACAGGTAAGATCGGAAACCTCTGTGTCGAATATAAATAGTCCTGTCAGGGAAGCTGCTCCAGACAAAGGAGAAAGATCTTTTATCGGATTGTGCTTCAGTTCTATATGCTCAAGATGCGCCAACGGCGAAAGGCCCTCAAGGTCGCTGATGTTTTGATAAGCAAAAGAGAGACTTTTCAAATTTTCCAAACGAGAAAGATCCGTGAGAGAAGTGATGCTGCCTCTTTGGACAGAGTCATTATTCTCAACAAAATCCGCCGCTATTTCCTTATACCCTTCTTCGTCAGCCGCCACTTTGCTTCCAAAGGCATAAAGCTCTGTAACTCCGAAAAGATCCGCTTCTGTTATGACTTCTTTTTCGTTTTTATCCAGTTGAAGACGTACGGCACTTTCAATCAAGGGTTCGGAAAAAATCACGCCGGGATCCCCTCCGGAAACGGACAGAATATCCGTAAACCTTCCTGCGGCAAAGCCGAAAGACGCAGCAAGGAGCAAAGCAAAGACAGCGCAAGCCACTTGGCATCTCTTCTTCTGTCTATGTCCGTCGGCATTCAATAAAGCTCTGCGGACTTCCTGTACGCTGCGATAACGGTCCTTGGGGGCAAACGATGTGCATTTTTTTATTATGGCCCAAAGCCGTTTGTTTTTGATATGGCTTTCGGCGTTTTTAAGATCTGTTTTTCCGGTCAGCAACCAGCACAGCAATACACCCAGAGAAAATATATCCGAACGGTTGTCGGTTTGCGAAAATCCGTACTGTTCAGGCGGCGCAAATTCTTGTGTGCCAAAAAAGACCGTGTCATTTTGAGCCGATTCATTGTAGATTCGAGAAATACCAAAATCAATCAGCTTCATTTTGCCGGTATCGTCAACGATAATGTTCTGGGGTTTGATGTCTCTGTGAATAACTGGAGGAGTCTGTCCATGGAGATAAATGAGAATGTCGCAAAGCTGCAAAACCAAATCGATCACTTCGCATTGAGAAAGCAGATGCTTCACTGCATACTTGTTCAGCGGGATCCCTTGTGCGTACTCCCGTACAACACAATGCATTTTATCATTTTGATACTCTCCCACAAAAGAAGGCAAGGATCTGTGGTGCAGTTTTTTCAGAAGCTCACTTTCTGTGGTATGAGACAGAAGACTCGGGTCAGTATAGCACTTTACAACAACCTGTTCCCGGGTGGCGCGATCTCTTACCAGAAGGGTCTCACCAGCTTTTCCAAGGGATAAACACTCCATGGCCTCGTAGTCTTCTAGCAAAGCACCAGGATAACGTCCGTCGTCAAACTCCTTCAGGAAATCTTCTGTATCTATCTTTTTTATAGGCATTTTCATACTCCAAGCAAGCTCAATCCCAAATCCTGCAATAAATCTTGTGTTTCCAAAATATTTTTTTTGTGGTTGATGCTATATAAAACTGCTGCATCGCGCATGATCTTTGGATATAAGGGACTCTTCTGGGCTATCACAAGTAGTTTTTGTGTCGCCTCCACGTCGAGGCCAAAACCAAAAGCAAGCTGAATGACTTTATCTCTGGAAGGATTTCTGGTGCCGTTAAAAAGTTGATGACCGTAGGTGCGTTCTATCATCGATTGTCTTATGATATGCTCGGGTATCTGATCCATTTGACGGCAAAGCTCCGATATGTAGGAATGAAAGGCGGGTGTCTTGTTTGCCAGTCCGTTCTCTTCTGCAAATCCCTCG
>JBAZKW010000043.1:0-3310 GCA_041650595.1 Candidatus Margulisiibacteriota bacterium | reverse complement strand
TGTATGACTTTGCTTGGTTAATTGCCTCACTGCATTTGGCAATCAACTGTTTATAATCCATCGAGGATTCTTGAGCATAAATACTACTTGCAATTAAAACCGCCCCGACTAAAAACAAAGTGCATCGAATCAAGTTTCTTTTCATATTTCCCCCTTTTTTAGCTGCGTTCGATTTCCTCACTAACTTTTAATTGATCCTATCACGCTTTTTTGGCCACGACGATCCCGAAAGCCTTGTGGCGTGGCACTCTTTTTACGACAGCGCTACTGAAACCGGCCCTTCGACACAGGCTGGCCCATTGCTTCAGACTGAGACAATATTCGCCCTGGTTCAGGATATGCTTCTTCCCGTTATCGAACATCTTTGAGAATGCTCCGACTCCCACATCTTTAAGAGCAGGAATCCACTCCTGCTCCAGGACTCTAAGGATACGCTTGAGTCTTTTGGCGTCGGTATGCTTACCGGTAGTATCCATATCGACCTCTCCGATGATGAAGATGCCGCCCGGTTTGAGAACCCTGAACACCTTCTTCAAAACCGGCAATTTATCTTCAACATGGTGAAGAGCAACCGAAGACACGACTCTGTCAAAAGTGTTGTCCTTAAACTTTAACGAGGCCGCGTCCAACAGGCAGATGGAAATTCTGTCCTTTAATTTCAGCTTTTTGACTTTGTCTTTTAAAATATCGATCATCTCCCTGGAATAATCGACTCCGGTGATCGAACAGCATGATTTCTGCAAGTATCTCAGGCTGAGAAGCCCCGTTCCGCAGCCGAGATCCAGTATCTTGTCGCCGCTCTTCACCCTGGTATTCTTGACCACCAGATCCAGCAGTTCCCGGTGAAAACTGATGCTTCCCAGCGTCCGGTCATATTCATTCGACCAGCACCCAAACCATCTTCTTGTTTCCGTCGCCTTGTTCCTCTTGAGCTTTTTCATAATCTCTTCCTCATTATTTACATTACTTACGTTCGAACAAATTGAGAAACGTTACAGCTTTACACCCCCTTGATTAAGGGGGAGCATTACAGCATTCAGGAGCACCTAAAGGTGCATGAAAAAACTCATTTTTGCTTAGCTTCTTCACTTTTCATAAGTTGTTGTAGCGCACCTTTGCTGACCAATTACTGCGCCGCATTTTGCACTAGAACTGATTTCATAAGTCTACGTAACTTCAATAGCAGCATGTCATTGCGAGGAGCCCAGCAGGGCGACGTGGCAATCTCTCTCTACAAAAACGAGATTGCTTCGCCTTCGGCTCGCAATGACATTACAGCAAAATGGGTTAGAGATACTTATGAAACCGTTTCTAATCGCTTATTTTGCTTTTCAAATAACTGATGTATGTCTTCGGACGTGATTTCGTTTGTCCCACACTCCATCTTCTCAACCTTCATTTTGTCCCTAAAGAAAAAAAGTTCCCAGTAAACAAATGTTTCATTAGCATAATTAGCACCTATTGTTTTGTACTTGGCAAACAAAAGAATCATCTTATTGTTAATCGCTTCAAAGCTACTGACATCACCCGCCTGGCTTTCTTTTTGCGCAAGAAAAAATGTTGTGTTCCTAGCATCTTTCTTTTCTTTGCCTATTGTAAAATTTTTCGTTGGTTTGTCTGCGGGAGAAAACAGCGCCTTAATTGCTCGGTTATTACCACTAACATAAATTTCATAATTTAATATCCATGCAGGCAATGTTCCATTGTTGAATAATGTAAATTTGCCCGATATCGGCAACACGACCTGCTTTTGGCCGCTCATTATTCCTTCACGCCTGTTCTCATATTGGAAAAGAACATCCTCAAATAATACATACGGTCTATTTGTAACATCTGCTATGTTCTGGGAAATTTTATTGGCTTCTTCTGCAATTTTATTTGAATTATTTGCCATATCATTACTTTTTTGAGCTTCCTTTAAAGCTGCATTCGAAATTTCATTGGCTTTATTAGCAATATTGCAGCTAGGTATTGTCGTTATTAAAGCGACCAGAAGAGGTATAATTATTACCCCTATAAAATTAATCTTAAAGTGGTGTTTTTCGTAGAAATCCTTGATTGCCTTTTTCATTTAAATACCTCCTGAACAAATTGAGAAGAGTTATCCTATCCTAAAGAATTGCTTCGCTGAAGGACGGCGCGGCCAGCGGCACGCTATCATTATCAGCATGACACCCACAGGGCCGCCACAGGCTTGTTTATGATATTCTCATTTTATTCGTTGTCAAAGGGGGCAAACACGAAAGAATGTCAGACAAGGGAGGAAAGAACACGACTGCCATATATCATATATGATATACGGCCCCGGAAGTCGCAAGGGGGTTTTGTTTGAAAGGGGACAGGCTGAATTTTTTACATTTCATAAAAAATTCAGCCTGTCCCCTTTTTTATGATTTTTTCGAAGACAGGCCGCGGAAGCGGCGGCCGCTCTTGAGATGCTGTTCGATCTCTTCCAGGGTAAGGCCTTTTGTCTCCGGGACAAAGAAATAACAAAAGACGATCCCAAAGACAGAAATGGCCGCGAAAAGCCAGAAGGTCCCGGCCTTCCCAAGTTTTTCCGTCAGGGTCAGAAAGGTCGCCGCAACCAGCATATTGAATCCCCAGTTGGCCACCGTTGCCAGACTCATGGCCCTGCCGCGCACGCGGAGCGGATAAATTTCCGCGATCATCAGCCAGAAGATCGGTCCGAGGCCGATCGCGAACGAAGCGATATAGAACACCACGCTTAACACGCAGATCCATTTGAGCGCGCCGGACAGGCTCCCCAAGCTGAACGCCACGCCCAGCAGGCCCAGGCTGAGGACCATCCCGGTCATACCGATATACAACAAAGGTTTCCGGCCCAGTTTATCCAGAAGCCAGATCGCCACGACAGTCATCAGGACATTGACCGTCCCCACTCCGACTGTGGCCAGGATGGCGACCTTGTGCGAGCCAAACCCCGCAAATTCGAAGATCGTGGGGGCATAATAAATGATCGTGTTGATTCCGGTCGCCTGCTGGAAAAAAGCCAGGGCAATACCCACGACGAGCGCGGGCCTGATCCAGGGCGCGAACACCTCGCTCCACCCGCCTTCTTTAACTGCCATGGTCTGGGAAATGTCCCGAATCTCATCATCCACGTTCTTTCCGGAACCCGTGCGGCTGAGGACCTGTTTGGCTTTGTCCACCAGGCCCCGGCTTACAAGCCAGCGGGGACTTTCAGGAAGAAAGATCATACCGACAAGCAGGATCACGGCCGGGAGCGCTCCCAGTCCAAACATCCATCGCCATTCCTGCGGGCTGGAAGTCAGCGCAAAATCGATCAGAT
>JBAZKW010000042.1:0-3345 GCA_041650595.1 Candidatus Margulisiibacteriota bacterium | reverse complement strand
GCATAGGAGGGGAACTATGATATTCAGAAAAGCGGAACGGAAAAAGGCAAAGTTAAGACTTGGATTAGTCGGACCTGCGGGGAGCGGAAAAACTTACTCCGCGCTCCTGGTTGCCAAAGGACTCGGCGGGAAGGTCGCCGTAGTGGACACAGAAAACGGCTCGGCAGACCTTTACGCCCACCTTCTCGACTACGATGTAATGACCCTGAAGCCGCCCTATGACGTTCTGGACTACATCGGCGCAATCGAGGCGGCAGAGAAGGAAGGATACAACGTAATCATCCTTGACAGTATATCTCACGCATGGGCCGGGGAAGGCGGGTTACTCGACCAGCAAGGGAAGATCGCGGATTCCGGCAAGGGCAACAGCTACACGGCCTGGCGAACAGTCACGCCGAAGCATAATAAGTTCATAGAAAAGATGCTCGGCTGCAATCTTCACCTGATTGCTACTATGAGAGCAAAAACCGAATACGCCATGACTCAGGGAGAAAAGGGAAAAGTAGAAATCAAAAAAATAGGCATGGCCCCGATCCAGCGCGAAGGCATGGATTATGAATTTACCACTGTTTTCGACATAGACATAAATCATAACGCTCAATGCTCGAAAGACAGAACTTCGATGTTCGACGGAAAGATTTTTGCGCTTAACGAAAAAACCGGCGAACAGCTTTTAAGGTGGCTTGACCAAGGAATAGAAGCCCCAGCTCCCGAACCCGCAAAGCCAGAAGCACAAAAGCAAGAGGCCCCGAAACAGGAAGCTCCAAAGCAGACGGACGGGAAAGCCCCCGAGTACATCACGCCGGGAATGAAAAAGGCAATCGAGGCCATAATTGGACATCACGAATTAGACCGGAAAATGGTTAAAGAATATTTCCTTGTCCACAAGCTAATTGGTCTCAATGACGATGGCGATCCGACTCTTAACAAGCTCCACAAGAAAGCCGGAAACAAGATGATCGAAAACGAGAACGCCTTTGTTGTAGCTTTCAAAAAGTGGATTGGCGAAAGGGAGGCTGCATAGCGTAAATCAAATGAGTAATCCACTGAGCAATGAAGAAAAAGAAAAAACTAAGGCGTGGGCTGAGATGTATGCACAAGGTGCATCTTTAGGAAAACTTAGCGTAATGATCAATGTTCCCATCAGCACAATTCGTTATAGGTTGCATAAAATGGGGGTACTGAGAACGTTAAGTGAAGCCAACAAATTAAGTTTTGCCCTCGGTAGAGATAGGGGCATAGGGAGGAAGTGTCCACCACGCAGACCTGAATCCTTAGAAAAATATCGCATTGCAGCGCAGAAAAGATGGAAGGATAAACAAGTAAGGGGAACAAGAATTACTTCACAAGGATATGTAGAATTTACAACCGGAGAGCATAAAGGGAAAATGGTTCACCGGGTATTAATTGAAAATCTTCTTGGACGAAAATTATCTACTACCGAAGTTGTTCACCATCTAAATGAAAACAAAACCGACAATCGTATCGAAAATCTAAAATTAATAAATCCTTCAAAACACAGATTAATACATCTTCAAAGCTTGGAATTAGAACGTGATTCCAGGGGAAGGATTAAAAACACAAGGAGGACAAATGCTGAATCAATGTAGCCTCATTGGCCGCCTCGGCGCGGACCCGGAAGTTAGGTACACGCAGGATGGTTTGATGATTACCTCTTTTCGGATCGCAACTTCGGAAAAGTTCAAAGATAAGGAATATACCGAATGGCACAAGATTATCACGTTTAAAAAACTCGCGGAGATTTGCGGAAATTATCTGAAAAAAGGCTCACTCGTTTATATCGCGGGAAGAATTCAAACACGTTCATGGGACGATAAAGAAGGCGTGAAACGCTACACAACTGAGATTATGGCTAATACTATGAAGATGTTGGACGGAAGGAAGGCCGAGGAAAAGGACAGTTATGAAGTTGACGACAACATTCCGTTTTAGCCCCCGCCCGGGCTGCCCCGCGCACGAGGGATGAAATGACAAAGCAAGAGATCGCCGATATCGAGAAGGACTACCAGAGGCACGCAAACACCAAGGCCGGCAAGCGGATACTGCGCCTCATCCAGTACGTGCGAGAGCTGGAACAGACTATCGCGGGGTTTCGGACCAGGATGATGGGGAAAGGAAAATGAAAAAACTCCTCCTCGCCCTCATCCTCCTCCTGCTCCCGTCCTCGCTGTCCGTCCCCCTGCCGTCGACGGGAAATTGGATCAGCATATGTGAGGAAGCAATTTGAAAGAAATACTGCAGCAAATTAGATAAGGAGGAGAAATGAATAGTACGGATTTGAGGAAATTTGAAAAATTGAGCAGAAAAATAGATGCCGCTAAATTTAAAATGATGAGTGCCCTAGAAAGAAAGTACCCAAAAGGATCGAGGGTGAAATTTTATATCATGCACAACCAGGTTAATCCATCAACAGGTGTCGTGATAGGCTATGACGATAAGGGGCATTTTATAATTCAGCATGATAACGCCAAATGTTATAGCCGTTATAACCCACGTCGCGTGTATTATACGCATGTATTTTAACGGAGGCCACGATGGAAGATAGAATAGAGTCTGAGAAACTAGATAAAATTAAGAAAAAATATGATGTCCCGTATTGGGCAGGCTCATGAAAGCCTATGGTGCGGCGATAAAAAAGGAGCTTGAGCTTACCGAAGCGGGTAAGCGTTTAGCAGAAGAAATAAAACAGAACCCACTTCTCCGGCCCTATTTGGAGGTGGAATGAAGATATCCCCTATTCTTGACGAGAATTCCTATTTCCGCAGCGGTAGCGGCCTGTACCTGCCATTCAGAAAGGAGAAGGTATGAGCCCGATGCTGGCTTTCGAAAATATCATTGTTTCGAAAGATGGAGATCCTGAGTGCCGCGCTCTGGCTGACCGACATTATTCCCGCAAAAGCAAGGGTGCAGCGCTATTTGTCGGCCCCGGACGGAAGATCGTTTTGAGGAATCCAGAGGGAACATGGGTTTTCGCATGGCGGAACGCTCTCCTGAGAGAGGACGGACAAATCGGTTGGGAGTGCACAATTTTTAGAAATGAATCGGACCGACTCTCCTCTGAAATTATTCTGGAATGCGAACAGTATGTTGAGGGTAGGAAATTCACATATATTGATACCAAGAAAATCCGGAGTTCTAACCCCGGCTGTTGTTTCAAAAAAGCGGGATGGAAACGGGCAGGAATTTCAAAGGATCGACGACTTATTTTGTTGGTGAAGGGACAATGAAGAAACTCCTCCTCGCCCTCATCCTCCTCCTGCTCCCGTCCTCCCTATCCGTCCCCCTGCCGTCAACGGGGAATTGGCAATCTGAGGCGCAGTATTT
>JBAZKW010000041.1:0-3884 GCA_041650595.1 Candidatus Margulisiibacteriota bacterium | reverse complement strand
GGTTGGAAAAAAAGCTTCTGGAGCAGGGAGAGACCCTTGATAGGATAATCCGGGCCACCAGCCAAAAACAGGCGGCTGACCAGGTATCTATCGCCAATACCATCGGCAGCTTGCGTTTTTTAGAGACAACTGATTGGCATAGTTTTGTTGAGGCCCTCAGTATTGTCGAAGAGGTCTTATGCCAGGACCCGTCGGGTGATTATAGCCGGATGTCTTTTGCAACACGTGACCGCTACCGCCATGTTATTGAAAAACTTTCTTTGAGAAGCAATATTAAAGAAGAAGAGGTCGCAGCGCGCGCGATCCGTATGGCGAAAACGGCAAGAATGGAAAAGGGCTCCACTCATGTCACAGCGCATGTCGGGTTTTATCTTATTGACCGGGGATTGGAGCTTTTCTGCCGCGAATTGGGATTACGTTTACCGCTTTTACAGCATCTACGGGCCAAAAAGCCCTTTTGGCCGTCGGTTCTGTTTTTTGGTTCGATCATTTTTATAACCCTTGCTGTTCCCGCAGCTATTTTGTATTGGTTGCAATTGGCAGGGGCCTTGAATTTACCCTGGCTTGTTATATTCGGGGTATTACTTTTACTTACAGCAAGCCAGACGGCGGTCTCTTTGGTAAATTGGTTCTCTATGATGCTTGTGAACCCTCAGGGCCTTGCCCGGATGGATTTTTCAGAAGGTATCCCTGCTTATGCCCATACTCTCGCCGCAGTTCCTTGTATAATCAGCGATACACAGACGGTAGAATTGCTTCTCGAAGGGCTGGAGGTGCGTTATCTGGCGAACATTGACGCCAATGTAGATTTTGTGCTTTTAACGGATTTTGCCGACGCAGAGCAGGAGACGATGCCCGATGATAAAGCGCTTCTTAAGCAGGTTATGGAGGGAATTGAAAAGTTAAATTACAAATACCGCCGGCAGAAAGAGTATGTTTTTTATCTTCTGCATAGGCCTCGCAAGTGGAACGAAAGAGAAAAGGTGTGGATGGGGTATGAGCGTAAGCGAGGCAAGTTAGGGGATTTAAATGCATTCCTTCGCGGAAAAGGCCAAGGCCGCTTCAGCGCCGTTATCGGCGATCCCCAGAGGCTTCAGGATGTCAAATATGTCATTACTCTGGATGCGGATACTTTGATGTCACGGGACGCCGCGCGGGATCTTGTGGGGGTGATAGAGCATCCTTTGAACCGCCCGGTTTATGATGAAAAGAAACAACGGGTTGTTTCCGGTTACGGCATCCTTCAGCCCAGAGTTGAATCAAGCTATCCCGGAGAAAATCCTTCGTTGTTCGTGAAGATCTTCGGAGGCGATACAGGCATCGATCCTTACACCAAAACAGTGTCCGATGTTTATCAGGACCTTTTCTTTGAGGGATCTTTTGTCGGAAAAGGGCTTTATGATGTGGATGCTTTTGAAAGGTCCATGGAAGGCCGTTTTCCGGAAAATTCCATATTAAGCCACGATCTTTTGGAGGGCTGTTATGCCCGGTCAGGGCTCGTGACGGATGTGCAATTTTACGAGAAATATCCATCAGGATATCTTAAGGATCTAAGCCGCAGATACCGTTGGATCTGCGGGGATTGGCAGATCATTTACTGGCTATTTAGTTCGGTTCGCCTGCCAAATGGAGCAAAAGTAAAAAATCCGATTTCTTTCTTGTCGCAGTGGAAGATCGCGGACAACTTAAGGAGAAGTTTAGTTCCTCTGGCTACAGTCCTGTTGCTTTTATCGGGGTGGATATTTTTTCAGCCCTCCTGGAAATGGTCTGCTTTTGTCATTGCGCTTTCCGGTTTTCCTCTTGTGCCGATGTCTCTGGCAGAGGCGGTGAGAAAGCCCAAGTCGCTTACCTTTATAACCCACTTTAGTTTGGTATTGTCATTATTTAAAAAGAACGCGCTTCGGTTTTTCTTGTCGCTTGTCTTTCTGCTGCATGAATTTTTCTACTGCCTGGATGCGATCACGCGGTCTTTGTGGAGAATGTTTGTATCACGAAGAAATTTGTTGAAATGGACGACATTTTTCGAAGCGGAAGTTTTTCTCTCGCATGGCCTCTTGGGTTATTATAGAAATATGTTGTTTGAACCGCTTGCTGCCGTGTTGTTATTGATTTGCTTTTCGGTGTTTTTCCCGCGTTTGGACGGGTTTGTTTATGCACTATTGATCCTGTGGTTCATTTCTCCTGCGGTTGCTTTTAGGATCAGTCAGCCTGCGCCTGTCCGCAAGATCATGCTTTCCGGGGAACAGGTCACTTTTCTCAGGAATTTTGCCCGCAGGAGCTGGGCGTTCTTTGAGAATTTTGTGAGCGAGAAGGACCACTGGCTGCCTCCGGATAATTTTCAGGAAGTGCCTGCCAGTATAGTGGCCCATAGGACTTCGCCGACAAATATCGGTTTGTCGCTTCTTGCGAATCTGACAGCTTACGATTTTGGTTATGTCTCGATGGGCAGGATGTTTAACAGGACGGAAAAAACATTTGATACCCTAAATCTCATGGAAAGGTACAGGGGTAATTTTTACAACTGGTATGACACAGAGACACTGAAGCCTCTGGAGCCTCTTTATGTTTCTTCGGTTGATAGCGGGAACTTGACCGGGCACTTAATGATCTTGCGTTCCGGGCTGGCGGAAATGAATTCTCAGAAGATCGTCTCTGTGAAGATATTTGACGGGCTTGAAGATACTTTGCAGGTTTTACAACAGAGTGTTGCGGAAATCGAAAAAAGCCAAAAGAGTAATATTGCAAGATTCTTTCGGGAAACTTCTGAAAAGATCACGCATTTTCAGGAAAAGAGCGGGGTTCCTGCTGTTTGCCTTTCGGATATCTATACGTTTTTGCGCCAGTTTTCAAAGGATATTTCAAAGGTCTTTTCCGGGCTGGATCAGAAATATTATGAGCAGGGTAAAAAATGGGCGCGCGCCTTGGAGCGGCAGTGCTATGATTTCCTGGAAGATATGTCTTATATAGCGCCTTGGGTATTGCTTGAACCGGAAGTGCCGGGGATGTGGGATGCAGGCGATGAAGAGCAAGAAAAGCAGCTTATTCAGCTTCGGGAGGCCTTGCGCAGTTTAGATGAAATCCCTACACTTGGAGAAGTAGCAAGGTTGGAGCAGATGCTGGTCCCTTTGATTGAGAAAATCGTGGCAAATATACCTCTTACGGACAACGATTCCGGAGAATTGCATGAATGGTTCTTGAAGCTTCGCGATGCGATCAAAGAAGCCGGGACAAGGTCCGCTGAAAGGATCAAGGCCATTGATTATATTGTGTTGCGATGTAACGAAATATCTAATATTGAATATGAATTTTTATATGACAAAAACACCGACCTTCTTTCTATCGGATATAATGTCAGCGAGCATAAGGTGGACCCGGGTTGCTATGATCTTTTGGCGTCCGAGGCCAGATTCTGCAGTTTTGTCGCGATTGCGCAAGGGAGAATGCCGCAGGATCATTGGTTCAGGCTTGGCCGGATGATCGTAAAAGTCGAAGGAGAGCCTGTCTTGATCTCTTGGGGCGGGTCGATGTTTGAATACCTTATGCCTCTTTTGGTAATGCCGAATTACGAAGGAAGTTTATTGGACCAGACATATAAAGCAGCGGTCAACGGACAGATCCGCTATGCGGCTAAGAATAACATTCCATGGGGGATATCAGAGTCCGGGTATAACAAGATCGACGCCAATATGGTTTATCAGTATCACTCTTTCGGAGTTCCGGAAATGGGCTTTAAACGCGGGCTGGCTGAAGATTTGGTTGTAGCCCCCTATGCCTCGATGCTGGCTTTGATGGTGGAGCCGGAGAAGGCCTGCGAGAATCTTGAACGTTTATTCGATGAGGGCGCCGCAGGCACATACGGATTTTATGAGGCCGTTGATTATACA
>JBAZKW010000040.1:0-3900 GCA_041650595.1 Candidatus Margulisiibacteriota bacterium | reverse complement strand
TAAGCGCCAAAGAAAACAGGCCGGCATCAAGGGATGGGTCATCGATCAGGACCTTGACAACAGAGGAAAACGGATATATCGGAATGAGAAGAGCGGCATATCCTGTAAGCCCGACGTGGTAGAGCATAACAGAATCATAGAGGTAAAAAGCGCGAAGGTAAATGGAAAAGCCAGGTATGCGGATATCCTGCAGGTAGCCGCTCAGCTTATCGCCACGGGCAAGGAAAAGGCAGAGCTCACCTATGGAAACGGCAAAAGATTCAACTTCGAAAAAAGCGACAAAGCCATAAAAAAAGCCATGAAGCACGTTGGCTGGATATCGCAACGCATGAGATGGCACCTCCTGACCAAGATCGCCCCAAAAGGCACACCGCTAAAAAATAAATGCGCATCCTGCATGTATAAAAGAGAGTGCTCAGACGCTGCTTTTTCATAACAGCGACATCTGCCATTTCAACAAAAAGAATGCGCAGACTTCAATATATAAAAATATAAGGAAGGAGACAAGAGGTGCCAATGGAGGAAATAAGACAAAAACTGCGGCATAGATTTCAGGCCGAGACTGACATTGAAATCGAGCCAGGGTTCAAGGACTGGAGCACGTACGCTGAATGGCTTGAAGTTCTGGCTGTACAAGAAATAAACAAAGGGTTGGTAAAAGAAAATGAAATGATACGTGAGAAAATGCGGCAAGCCATGGACATTCTCGCACAAGGCATTTGCGGCATTTATACGAAGGCCATATAGGCATTGTGAAACGATAATGCAAGGATGGATTTAAGAGAATCACAATATGAACCAAAAAAATAAACAGGGGCAGGCAATCACGCGGATCAAATATGTTGCCTATCCTTTTATCAGCATTCCGTCTGTTTAAAAAAAGGCCACTTAAAAAAAGGAGGTTCTTTAATGTTTAGAAAAAAACAGAATAAGGTAATCGAGGTTGAGCCTGTCGATAAATCGCCTCGCGGCCTGGAGGAACTAAAATTCATCCTTGATGCTGTTTTGGCCGAATTGAATGATTTCAAAACCGAAGAGGAGCTCAAAGCATACCTGAAGAAAGAGCTGGCAAAGCCGGATGAAGAACTCAATCGTCAAACGAGGGCTATTATCGAAGACGCAAGAAGACGATTCCGGGCCAAAAAAGATTCATAGTGACGGTGTAGTGCAGATATAACGGCAAACTGCTGATCCAGGGCCAGAAAAAAAGCAGAAACAATGAATCAATCTCCGGTTTCTGAGAAATACAATCCAACCGGCTTTAGCGCACCAGCGCCCTGGAGACTTTGAGAATAAGACGAAGTTTGGCCTCATCGGCCTCGTCGAGAAGTTTTTTAATTTTATCCTTAAGCTCTTTGCCTTTGACCTCGTGCTCAAATTCAAAGAGATCCTTCATCTCCACGCCCAGCGACTTGGCAATGTTCTCAAGGGTATCGAGAGAGGGAAAACTGTTGCCGACTTCAATGCGGCTTAAGTGCTTGGGATCGATATCGATTTTTTCGGAAAGCTGGTACTGGGAGAGGTTTCTTCCTTTTCTTAATTCTTTTATTCTTGCGCCCAGCAGTTTTTTAACCGGTGCCTTCATAAAGCCTCCTTGTCGCATAAACACATAAATAATCTGCTTTTAAGAGGCTTTTTATAACAACATTAAAAATAGAATCGGATTGACATAATCAACAGAAAATGTAGAATAGACCATCTAAAATATAGACCAATGCAGTAAAATCTACTTAAAAAATAGATTGAGCAACGGTCTCAGGAAGATTTTGTAAGATGTTTCCTGAGAAGGAGAAAAAACAACACCCATTCAGTTTTGAACGAAACGATCTGACTGCATCGGCAATATGGGTGAACAAACGGGGAGGGGAATTATGAAAAGAAAGATTTCTCTATCAATTGCAGCTGTTCTTGTTTTTCTGTCCGGGTGTGGGGTTGGATGGCAAAAAAAACTGACCAAAGATGAATTATTACAATATCCGACAGTCATTGCCCTTGCGAAAGATCGGTACACAAATTATCGTGTAAGCAGCGGTTTAAGTCAGTGGCAGCAGAGGGAGGTGCCCGGCCGTTCGATTGCGAGTTTTCGAATTGTCACAACTACGGCGAGTCTCAATTTCGATCAGCAGGCATTCTTCAAAGACATGTCCGGATATTGCGGCGTAAAAGGCGGTACGTTCATGAATATGGAATTCCACAACAGAGCAAGAATGAACAAGCTTGAGAAAATATACAGCTACTCGTCTTCAGTCCCAAAAGACTATTTTGAATGTGGTCCTGAGGGGAGAGGACAAGTAGTCCAGGACTGGACAAAGTTCAATTCATCCGTTTGCAGAAAACTCTATGAAACACCAGTAAATACTGACATGGTCGCTGCCAAGTACGGAAACCCGCCGGATTACCAATGTGTAAAAAATGATAATGTGCTTTTCATGTTTACCATGCGCAGCCGGGAACTTTATAGCAAGGATGTTGACGTATTTATCAGAATAAACGAGGCGAAGGGCGAGCCCATGGATATAAAGTCCGGAAGAATTGATATGGAATAAAAGAACAATAAAACGCGTACTATACGCGTTCCGACAGCGACTCTATCGAATTCGATTTGAAAAACAGCAAGCATATTAACCTCATCGTCAAAGTCAACTGCAACAGAATAGGATTAATGTAATCCCGATATGCAGGTCATTTTCATAAAGGAGGGCACAGTGCTATGAAGATATGGTTTCTCTGTATTGTATTCGTAGGTTTGCTGACGACAGAGTCTGTCGCGGCAATAAAGAAAATCGCAGTCCTTGATTTTGAAGACACGTCCATCGCGTCAACGCAGCTTTCCGAAGTAGATTCTCTGACTGCCCTTGCGATCATGCGTGGCTATCGCCCTCCTCAGCCGGAGAAAGGACAAATAGGGAGAAGCGTCTCAAATATCCTGGTAACAGAGCTCGTAAAAGACGGAACGTACAAAGTTATCGAGCGAAGCCAGCTGGAACAGATATTAAACGAACAAAAGTTGGGAAAAGAAGGCGCAATTTCAGCGGCGGATGCCGCCAGAATCGGCAAGATTCTGGGAGTGAGCGCAGTTGTCATGGGCAGTGTGACCGAATTCAACACCAAAACCGAAAGACAGGGCGTTCTTGTATTCCAAAGAAAAGTCATCGTCGCAACAACAGCCGTAAATGCCCGGGTTGTGGATACCAGCACGGCTGAGATCCTGTTCGCAATTGAAGGCCGTGGTCAGGAAGAAGAAACAAATATCAAAGTTGCTGATATCGGCAACAGCTCATCAGGGGCACGAGAAGCCATCTTAAGCGCTGCAACAAAGAAAGCCATGACCGGCATTATTCAGCAGTTAAAAGACAATGCCGTTAAATTAAAAGACCCGGTCATTGAAGGATTTGTCGCAAATGTAGACCAAAAGAACGTGCTTATTGATGTCGGTTCCGACCACGGTCTTGTCAAAGACCAGAAACTCTATGTGATTAAGGTCGTGAAGGAGATAAAAAGCCGGACCACCGGAGAAGTCATCAAGAAAATCGTGAATGTTGTGGGTGAACTCCAGGTGGCCGATCTTGATAAAAAGTCCTCCACCTGCCTCTGCGTAACAGGCAGTTGCAGCAGCATCAAGGAAAACGACATGGTCTCAACGTCAAAATAGAGGACATACGGTTTTCCACTGGTCCTTGATCCCTTCTCTTGTAATAGGAGAAACCAAGATGAAAAAGCTTTTCATACTACTGTCCTTCACACTGCTTTTGTCCGGATGCGGCACCGTCATCTATGGAACGCATCAGGATATCAAGATAGAAACCACCCCTCCCGGCTCCATTGTAAGAATAGAAACCCAGTCGTGCATAACGCCCTGCACCCTGCATATCACCCGGAAAGCCGAAACAATTTATATTG
>JBAZKW010000039.1:0-5016 GCA_041650595.1 Candidatus Margulisiibacteriota bacterium | reverse complement strand
GTAGGGGTGGAGATTGATAAAGATATAAAGAAGATCGAGATAGGGAAGGGGGAGATAAAATACAATTCTAGATTACAAATTACAAATTACAAATTGCAAACAAGTTGCCAGACCCAAAATCCCAAAAATATACTGATAATAGCAATTGGTTCTATGGTTTATCCGTCTGTTGAAGCTGCAAAAAAGCTTGAAGCTCAAGGATTTTCTGTGACAGTGATAAATGCGCGGTTCATTAAACCGCTTGATAAAAATTTAATCCTGTCAGAGTCAAAAGACAAAGACCTCATCGTCACAGTTGAAGAGGGGTGCCTTCAAGGCGGTTTCGGGAGTGCGGTGATCGAGCTGATTGAAGATAGCAAGATCAAAATTCCGGTGACAAGGATCGGGTTGCCGGATAAATTTATAGAGGCGGGGAAGAGGGATTTTGTTTTAAACAAATATGGATTGTCCGTGGTCGGTATTGTGTCAACTGTATTAGGTGAAAATATTTGACGGCAGATCTCGCATGTTTTTTCAGGATTAAATGCCACCCCATTTTATGGTACCTGTGAAATGTGACCCGTTGCGTTCAGCATGCTCACGATCTATTATTGCACCCACAAAGCTTCCAGCCATAAAGCCGGTTCCATAAATAAATGCCTCTTCAAGGTTTGCTTCTGTAAAATCTCCGCCTAAAGACGTCGCCCCGCTTAATGTTGCATGCTTTAAATTTGCCCCTACAAATGAACATTGCACCAAGGTCGCTCCGTTAAAAAGTGCCCGGCCAAGGTCTGCACCATCAAATTTTGCTTGGAAGATTAGAGCTCCACTAAAGCAGGCGCCTCGAAGGATTGCATCCGCAAGGTCCAACTTTTGGAGCTTTGCACCGGCAAAATTGGCACCGCTGAGAACAACTGCAAAATTTGGGTTGTTACTATCTGCTCTTAATGATGCAATGGCATCATAATATTTTTCTGCTTCACCGCGCATAAGCATTTCGATAGCGGATACAACGCGCGGATGCATATCGCCATATTTATATCCTAGACATTCATCCTCAATTCTGTTCAATGCTCCGGCAATATTTTCATAGTCATAGTTGCCTTCTCTTAATCGCAATCCTCCAGAGTTGTCTGGATCATGTTTTATCGCATCAATAAAAGTTTCACTTTGTTCTCCGTCCATGATGCCTCTTAGAACCTCCAGATCTATTGTTTTCCCAGCTATAACTCCTCTTTGGACAAAATGGCTATATGCCCTTTCTCCTATGAATCTCTCTATCGGTCCCTGTTCACCGAGGCTCTGCCTTATCTCTCTTATAGGTAAACGCCCGGTTAAGATCGGATTATGTATTCTAGCAAGTATTGATCTTGTTTCCAGCGAAATCCCTCTATATTCGATAGGAACCGTGCCTGGGCACCACATTTTCTTTCACTCCTTTTTAAATCGTTCGGCATATCTGGAGACTTGCAGCTAAATGACTCGACAGTGTTGAATTCCTGTTTTAACCTCTCAAGTTATCTATCGTCACTTCTCTTCCAAAATTTCATTATTTTTTTGTTTATAGAACCACTAATAGATGATCTTGAAAACTGGATAACAATGCCCTCTAAAGATAGATGTGATAAAATCTAATCATGTTGACTGATCTTGAAATAGTCAGAAAGTCAAAGCCGCTTCCCATCGAAAAGATAGCGAGATCGGCGGGATTAAGCCTTGACGAAATAGATTATTACGGAAAATATATCGCCAAAGTAAAACTTGCTGCTTATGAGAAAAGAAAGAACAAAAAAAACGGCAAGCTGATACTTGTAACCACGATCACTCCGACCCCGTACGGCGAAGGCAAAACGACAATGACGATCGGCCTGGCCCAAGTGCTCAAAAAGATCGGGAAAAGATCTTTTGTGTGTATAAGGGAACCATCGCTGGGTCCGACCCTGGGACTCAAGGGAGGGGCTGCCGGAGGCGGATGGTCACAGGTAATTCCCATGGAAGATATTAATCTCCACTTTACCGGCGATATGCATATGATAAGTTCGGCACACAACTATCTTGCGGCCATGCTCGACAATCATATATATTTCGGGAACCATCTTGGTTTTGACATTGATAAGATCTCCTGGAACCGTGTCATAGATATGAACGATAGAGCGCTGCGCAAGATCACATTAGAATACAAAGATATCAGAAGGACGTCTTCTTTTGATATAGCGGCGGCTTCGGAGGCTATGGCAGTGACATGTCTTTCAATGAATTTTTTTCAGCTCAGGCAAAAGCTCGGGTCCATAATAACCGGATTTTCTTCAGACGGAAGGCCATTGACTTCCGCCGACCTTAAAGCCGACGGGGCCATGGCTCTCTTGCTCAAAGATGCAATAAAACCGAATCTTGTCCAAACGATAGAAGGGGTGCCGGCTTTTGTGCACGGAGGGCCTTTTGCCAATATCGCGCACGGTTGCAACAGCCTAATAGCGACAAAGCTTGCTCTCAAACTAGCCGATTATGTTGTCACGGAAGCGGGATTCGGTTCTGACCTGGGCGCCGAAAAATTCTTCGACATAAAATGCAGGCTTGGAGGGCTAAGACCCGATGCCGTTGTTTTGGTCGTGACGACCAAGGCGCTCAAGTGGCAAGGCGGAGTGGCAAGGGATAAGTGGAGGGAGAGGAATGAGGAAGCATTAAAAAAAGGCTTGTGGAACCTTGAGAAGCACATCGAAGGGTTGAAAAATTATTCAGTTCCAATAATCGTTGCAGTGAACAGGTATGATTTTGACGATGAGTCGGAACTAAATATCATCTCAGGGTTTTGTGAAAAAGAAGGAATTCCTTGTGCCGTAAGTGATGTCAGGGAAAAAGGCGGCGCGGGTGGCAAGGTGCTGGCCGAGATAGTAGTGGAATCGGTCAAAAACAAAGACTCCTCTTTTAAACTTTTGTACGAAGACAGCCTTTCTGCCGGAGAAAAGCTTGATGTTATTGCAAAAAAGATATATCACAACGACGGGGTTTCTTTTTCTTCTGAGGCTCAGGAGGATCTAAGCAGGATAAGGGCTCTCGGGTTTGACCGTTTGCCGGTCTGTATCGCCAAAACGCAGTTCTCTTTTACCGATGACCATACAAGGATCGGAGATCCGGCAGGCCTAAAGATAAATATAAAAAAGTTAAAAATATGCGCCGGAGCGGGTTTTATCGTGGCTTATGCCGGTGATATAATGACAATGCCGGGCCTTCCTCAGCATCCGGCTTCCGAAAATATGTACATAGATGACTGCGGGGAAATACACGGGATATTTTAAACCATGAACCTGAAAAAGATAGAAAAAGCTGTAAAGGAAATACTTCTTGCCATAGGTGAGGATCCCGAAAGGGAAGGGCTTAAGAACACTCCGGCAAGAGTAGCCAGGATGTACTTTGAAGTATTCTCAGGAGTCGGGCGCGATCCGTCCAAAGAGATAACCGTTTTTCACAATGAAGACAACGAAGAAATGATAATCGTGAAAGACATCCCTTTTTACTCCATGTGCGAACATCATCTTGTTCCCTTTTTTGGCCATGCGCATATTGCCTACATACCAAAAAAAGGACATATCACTGGTCTGTCAAAGCTTGTAAGGGTGCTTGAGGTATATGCAAAACGTCCTCAAGTGCAGGAGAGGCTTACAACGCAGATTGCCGATGCTCTAATGAACAAGATAGATCCTCACGGGGTGCTTGTGATAATAGAGGCAGAACACCTTTGCATGTCGATGCGCGGCGTCAGGAAGCCCGGATCGGTCACAACGACCTCTGCCGTACGCGGCGTATTCAGGAAAAACGCATCAACAAGGGCCGAAGCCCTGACTCTGCTCAAAAAATAATGAGCTCAATTAAACGCATTCTCCCCGTTGTGCTTATTGTCTGTCTGTGGTGGGTTAATTGCTCGTCAGCTGAAGTGAGAGCAATGTGGATAACCAGATTTCAGTTGGATTCTAAACAAAAGATCGATAATTTTGTAAAAACAGCACAAAAATACCGGTTTGATACGCTATTTGTACAGGTTGTGGGCAGGGGACAGGCTTATTATGACTCCGAGGCCATACCCAAAATGAAACTTGATTTTGATCCATTGGCATATACTGTTGAAAAATCCCACAGTGCAGGGCTCAAAGTCCATGCCTGGCTCAACGCTTATTATGTTTGGTCTTCGTCTGAGGTGCCTTCCGATCCCACTCATGTGGTCATTCTGCATCCCGACTGGATCGTCCGGTCTTCTTCGAACATGAAATTTTTAGACCCGTCAAAAAAAGAAGTAAAAAAATATCTATGCGATATGTATGTCGAAGTGGCCGAAAAATACGATGTCGACGGCATACATTTTGATTATATTAGGTACGACGTGGCATATGACGGTTTGGATATAGAAAGCAGGCGCAGTTTCAGCAATGCTTACTGGCTCGATCCTTTTTTCATCGTACACTATCCGCAGTCAGTAAAAGATTATTATGGTGTGCAGGGTTATAAAAAGCTTCGCAAACAATGGATAGAATATAAATGCCGGCAGGTGAACGAACTGGTCAGGGATGCAAGTAAAGAGATAAGGCTTGCGAATAAGGGCATAAAGATCTCGGCTGCGGTTTATCAGGACATAAGTGTTGCTGTAGAAGGAAAAGGCCAGAACTGGCCCGTCTGGCTCAAACTGGGCTGGATAGATTTTGCTGTTCCTATGATCTATTCAAAGGACGTCGACGTTGTCAAACGGCGTACACAAGAATCCGCAAAAGCTGCAGGCCGCGGCAGGATACTTGTGGGACTAGGTGCTTATCTGGTTTCTCCCGAAGATTTCGGTGCGCAATTTGCCATATACAGGAATATGAAGAAAAAATACAAAGTTATCAATGGTTTCAGCCTTTTTTCTTATGATGCGATCTCTTCAGAAGCCCCTTATTTTGATAAGACGAAAAAATGACGGGCGATCTTGATATTTGGCTGGCTCTGCAGTCGATCCCCGGATTGGGAGCTTCACGTCTCAAGACCCTGCGCGAAAATTTTCATCCCATT
>JBAZKW010000038.1:0-5036 GCA_041650595.1 Candidatus Margulisiibacteriota bacterium | reverse complement strand
AATTAGAGTACATGCATCAAAACCCTGTATCGGATGGGCTTGCCAAAACCGCCGGTGATTACCCCTTTTCAAGTTTCCATCAATACCACAAACGAGCCGATCCCGAAAATCAGTTCCTTCAGATCGACTTCTTGTAGCTCACATTTAAATATGAGCTGTCAGTTTGAAAATGGCAGCCAAAGCACACTAAGGACGGGACACTAACGCAGGTCACGTTTAAACGTGACCTACCCCTTTTAAAAGAACCGTTGTCATGGTATCGCATTTTGCGATACCTTTAAGAAGCGCGCCCGGGTGGATACTTAAAATAGCGCGCACCATCAGCGACTTAGCGGAATGTGAACAAATCCAGGCAGAACACATTGCGAAAGCTATTCAGTATAGGAGTTTAGACCGACAGTGGTATGGGTGAAGTTTTTTTGGTCAATAACGAGGTATCGCGCTTAATTTTCAGCTGATCCACTTTTCGCGGGGAAGGTCCGTTTCAAGCTATTTTTACTGCTTGTTAAAGACTTCTTTAAGGATTACATCCGCAATATTCTCAGCTAAAAGCCGGTTGCCTTTTTGAGTGCAATGGCCAAAGTCACCGCCAAACATATCTACAAAATACTCTTTATAACTTGCTTTCTTCAGTGCTTCTTTGAATACGCTTTCGTTATCTACAAAAATAATGCCTTCCTCTTTCCCAAATATTTGCTTTAACGGCTCCACATCACGCATAGGATACTGCACGCAAACCAGTTTTATTCCTTTTCTATCTAGAATTTCTTTTAGCTTACGATAGTTGTTAACTGTAACAGGGGCATAATACTCCAACTTCATTTTATTTACTTTTTTAGCACATTCTTTTGCCAACTTTGGTTTACCCATTTTTTCGTATAATATTAAAATTGCTTTATAGATATTATTGCTTTTGGGATTAAGCTCGATGGCTTTCTTGAAAGAGCCTTCGGCTTGGAAGAACTTGCCCTGATCACGATAAAGCCGCTTTAATTCAACGTAGGCATAATCATTTTTAGGATTAAGCTCGATAAGCTTTTTGAATAAGTCTTCGGCTTGGGGGAGCTGGCCCTGATCACGATAAATCAATCCTAATTCAACGTAGGCATTATCGTTTTTAGGATTAAGCTCGATAAGCTTCTTAAATAAGCCTTCGGCTTGGGAGTATTTGCCTTGGGTTTGATACATCAATCCTAATTCAATGTAGGCATTATAGTTTTTAGGATTAAGCTCGATGGCTTTCTTGAAAAAGTCTTCGGCTTGGGGGAGCTGGCCCTGATCACGATAAATCAATCCTAATTCAACGTAGGCATTATCGTTTTTAGGATTAAGCTCGATGGCTTTCGTGAAAGAGTCTTCGGCTTGGGGGAGCTTGCCCTGATCATGATAAGACCACCCTAATTCAACGTAGGCATTATCGTTTTTAGGATTAAGCTCGATGGCTTTTTTAAAGGAATCTTCGGCTTGGGAGTATTTGCCTTGATCACGATAAAGCCGCTCTAATTCAACGTAGGCATTATCGTTTTTAGGATTAAGCTCGATAAGCTTCTTAAACAAGTCTTCGGCTTGGGAGTATTTGCCTTGATCCCGGTAAAGCCGCTCTAATCCAACGTAGGCATTATCATTTTTAGGATTAAGCTCGATGGCTTTCGTGAAAGAGTCTTCAGCTTGAGAGAATTTGCCTTGATCACGATAAGACCATCCTAATTCAACGTAGGCATTATCGTTTTTAGGATTTAACTCTAAAGCTTTCTTGAGGGAGTCTTCGGCTGGAACGGAACCAGCAAGCGCTTCTTTTAACTCGCCTCCCGGAAGATACGTTTGGACTTTCTCGGAATGCTCCTTATCATTGTTAGTTTTATAAAAACCGGTTTCCTTGGCTTTGGTCAGGATATGCAACCAAAGAAGCCTTGCCAGTTTATAAGTTCTAAAAGACCGGATAAAAAGCATCCCTTTTGAAGTAGTGGGTGCTTCAAAAGGAATATGTCCACCCCCATCATTAATCCCCATCATCGTAACTACCATGTCCGGATGATACTCGTCCAAATAAGAGCCTACTTGACTTAATATAACCGCGGTGTTTACACCCGCTCCACCTTTATCGATTAGGCTAAAACGCACTCCCCTATCACGTTGGTTTAGGATCTCTTCCAGGTAAGACGGATACTGGTCCCGGGTGGTAGATTCTCCTAAACAGAGAATACGATAAACGCCTTTTTGTTTTATGGATTGCAGATTCCTGTGTTCTTGGATTGATGACAGGACAAACCCGCCCAGGCGCAACCCTGCCTCCAGAAGCACAAAAAACAAAAATATCCCGAATAGCACCAGGGCTATTTTTTGTTGGAGAGATACTCTTGGTCGCAGAAGCTTCTTTTCTGTCATAAAATTAGTGGGTGCATATGTATGTCGTCAAACTCTTGGGGACACGGTTCAAAGAAGGAGTAATTATACCCTCGCTTGGAATAAATTTGTTCAAAACAATAACACAAAGTTGACTTAGGTTTTAATTTTAATCGAAATAGTCATGAAAGAACTCCTTTTTTCCCGCCAAGACTCCTGAAGGTTCCCAGGACCATCCATGATCTGGCAGGCTGTGAACAAAAATTCAAGCGGAGCACAATCGTGGAGGCTATGCTGGATAAAGACTTAGCGGCTCTCTACGGGGTAAATCCATTCGCCTCAAGGAACAGAAAAAATGGAGTATCTGAAGATTCCTTCCTGGCAATTCCCGGTATTTGCAGAGAGAACAAAGTAAAATTTCTCAAGATTCTGGGACGCGCTCGTGAGGCGGAGCGGGCATGGTGCCCATGAGGCCTTGGTCCGGCACCGACGGTGCTCGGGTCCAACGGCTCTCGCCCGTCTGCGGTCTCGTCCCGCAAATTCCCCTTAAGATCAGGGGAAACCGTGCTTTGCGGGACTCCGACAGCTGCCTCCGCCAAGGCCTCATGGGCGAGCAAAGCCGAACGCACGAGGGAATCCCGCCTCGCTGGCGGCGGGATGAACGCCGGCGAGGAATCTCTGAGAAATTTTGCGGACTTTGCTATAGAAAAAATATGAATTGCCGGAAGATTCCTTCCGATTTCGTGTTCCACGAAAATATGGTACACTTCCCCCTGAGGTGATTCCTATGAAAAAATTTACGCCGGTTGCAATTTTTGGAATGTTGTTTGTTTCGGTCGCGCTTCCGCTTTCGCGGGCGGCTGAGAACGAAACGGCAGGGACGGGGGTGAGCGGTACTCCTCAGGAATTCGCTGATCTTCAGAAAACGCTCAAGAGTGAAAGAATGGATAATCTTGAGCAGAGCGTTGCCGATCTGAAACAGGCGGTCAACTCCTTATCCGGTCGGGTCCAGGATTTAGAGCGCACCGTTGATGACTTCAACGGCAGGCTGTAAGAGTCGCTTTCGTCAGCCATTCGATAGAGAAGCCTGGACAGACCGTGGTATGTGTGATCAAACAAGATAGAATTTTGTGGTCCTTGTTAGAACGAAAACTGCTTTAAAAAGTCTCCTGCATTTGCTTTTTTTCTGTTCGCCGGATATACTGCCGCCAGTGGCAAGCAGGGTAACAGCACGTCGTTGCTGGTGCGCCCCTTGGAGAGGCGGTCCGAGGTTCGGCTGCCCGCCTTTCTAAAGGGATTTGGGAACAGAAACCTTAAATCTTAAAATGAAAGAGTGAAAGCGCCCGTGGAAAAAGCCGTTCACGAAGAAAAAACTCCTTCCCCTAAAAAAAGAGTCCTTGTCATCGAAGACGAGTACAGCGCCAGCAAGTTCCTGACCATGCGGTTAAAAAACCTTGGTTTCACGGTTTCCGCCGCTTTCGACGGCATGGCCGGTCTCAAAGAAGCGACAGAAACGATCCCCGACCTTATTATCCTCGATCTTATGATGCCCAAACTTCCCGGCGAAGAGGTTTGCAAGGCGCTCCGCGAAAGCTTCGACGAAAAACTCGCGAAGATCCCCATCATCATGCTGACGGGCAAAGATTCGATAGTCGACAGGATCCACGGCAAAGTCATCGGCGCCGATGCTTATTTGACAAAACCCTATGAGTTCAGAGATCTTCTCGAGATTATCAAAAAGATCCTTCCGGATTTTTAATCGCTTAAACAAGGGTGACCCTGGGGCAAATCCCGACGCGGAAAAGAGGTTGTGGAATGAACCAGGAAAAATCCACGCAGCCCGGTTTGAGGATGCTCCTTGTTGAAGGCGATCAAGAACTTGCGGATGTTTTGAGGATTTGCCCCGGCAGGAAAGAAAACCCGTGCTTCAGGATCACCCCCCTGCGTCACTTTGCTACAAACTTTGCGGGCGTCGAGCGAAAAAGCCTGGCATTTGATGCCCCGGGATTTCCCGGGTATCTGAACCTCTATCACCGTCCGTTCCAAGGCCCGTCATATCCCGTTCGTGGCCACGGGCGATTGACCGACACCACGCCAAGGGAGAGTCCGGCAAGCTCAAGAAACCCGGAGTCAGATATGATCAGGGGGGATACCCCGGAACACCCGTTTAAACCACGCGAGGAAAAGACGCGATGAACGCTCCGAGCGCCAGGAAAAAATCGTCCCTGGTTCTTTATTCCACCGCCATGAAGTTCCTGCTTGCCTTTATCTTTCTTGTCGGCTTTGCCGTTGGGAACTTCCTTGTCATAAACCAGGAGATCCGCCACGCTGAACGCGGCGCAACGGTCCTAAGTTTTCTGGAGGGCCAGTATAACCAGATTCAGAAAACAACCTTTCTTTCAACTGCTTATGCGCAAGCGATGGACGCCAAGGAACGAAAAATCCTCCGGATCAACACCCATGAAGAACTTGCCTCCCTGCTCGTCTTCGACGCTGCCTCCGACGACATCATTTCAAGAAAAACACAGCTTTTGCCGGAACTCATTCCCGCTCTCCGCGATCTGTATTTTTCTTCTTCTGCCCCGCTGAACCGGGAGGTGGAAGAATATTTTTTTGATTTGAAAAAATTCCTTATAAGTTCTCCGACCCGCGTCCGCCCGGACAATGCCCAATTGCTGGCTTTTCAGGAAAAA
>JBAZKW010000037.1:0-5382 GCA_041650595.1 Candidatus Margulisiibacteriota bacterium | reverse complement strand
CCCACGATGATCAGATAATTCCGCGTGGATTTGCCGACCGTGACACCCGAACGCTGGACCACTTCCGGGAGACTGGCCATCGCGAGCTGAAGCTTATTTTGCACTTTGGACCAGGCCAGATCCGGATCCGTCCCCGCTTTGAAGGTCAACTCGATGCGCGAGGCGCCGGCCGAATCGCTTTTGGCGGACATGTAGATCAGATCTTCAAATCCGGTCATCTTTTGTTCGATGATCTGGGTCACGGTATTTTCCACTGTCTCGGCCGAAGCCCCGGGATAAAAACAAGTAATGGAGATGGAAGGCGGCGCGATGGGAGGATATTGCGATATCGGCAATTGATAGATGGCCAATACACCCAATACCATCAGGATGATGGCAATAACCCAGGCAAAGACCGGACGATCAAGAAAGAATTTCGATAACATAGGATTTTTCTATTTACTTCGTATTTGAAGGTGGTTGAACAGTTTCCTTGTCCTCTGAACCCTCTTTATTCTCAGGATTGAACGGAACAGCGTTTACACGAACACCGGGTCTCACTTTTTGAACACCTTCGACAATGACTCGATCGCCCGGTTTAAGACCTGACGTAACAAGCCATTTGTCACCTATAGCTCGATCGAGCGTAAGCGCCCGTTGCTCAACCTTTTCTTCAGCGCCCACAACCAGCGCAACCGGATCCCCTTTCGGATTGCGGGCAACTCCCTGCTGCGGCACAAGGAGGGCCTGCTCATTGATACCTTCTGTAATGACCGCTTGGACGAACATGCCCGGCAGAAGAACGTTTTCCGGATTTGGAAAGACCGTTCGCAAGATAACGGACCCCGTCGTCGGGTCCACAGTGACATCTTTAAATTGAAGTACCCCTTCCAAAGGATACGGCGTGCCATCTGCCAAGATGAGCTTTACCTTACTCTGATATGTTCCATCATGATTAAGACTACCGTCCTTTAAAGAACGCCGAAGACGAAGCAATTCATTTGTGGACTGAGATACGTCAACATAAATAGGGTCCAGTTGCTGAATGGTCGCCAGAGCTACGGGTTGATACGCCGTCACAATGTCACCCTCCGTCACGCTGGATGCCCCGATGCGGCCGGCGATCGGCGAGATAATATGAGTGTAATCAAGATTGATGCGAGCCGTTTTCAGTTCCGCCTCGGCCAGTTTCAGAGCGGCATCCGCATCATCAAATTCCTGCTGGCTGACCGCTTTGTCAACCAGGGCTTCCTTATAGCGGGCAGCCCTTAACCGGAGGGCCGGCAGATTAGCCTTGGCTCTCTCGAACACCGCCTGAAATGGAGCGGGATCGATCTGATAGAGCTCCTGACCAACCTTGATGTCAGAACCTTCTGTAAACAGACGTTTCTGGATAATGCCATTGACCTGGGGACGGATTTCATCGATAAGAAACGCGGCTGTACGTCCGGGCAGTTCAGTTGTGATGACGACCGTTTCTGGCTGAAGGGTAACCACAGCCACTTCCGGACCCTGCTGCTGCGACAGCGCGCCTTTCGGTTTGCAGCCAGTCACCATCAACAACAGGAAGGAGATCCCCAGAAGCAGGACAACAGGAAAAGGGCTGCACCTATCGGCTTTGGTTTGTTTATCCTTCCCACAGGCCATCTCTTCAAGAGCTGTAAATTGAGAATCAGAAAATTTTACTTTACCTTGCATTTTTTCTCCCCAAAGTGTTTTAAGTTCCAGCAAAACAGTCATCATCTTCCTCCAAGAAAAACCGCTTCATTTCTCTTTCCCGCTTTCAATGATCTTCTTACTGAGCTTTTCCAACAGTTTATTTAGAATATTTATTTCGTTCCTGGACAAACTTGCGGTAGCTTGGACAGATTTTTCATTTTGTATGGGAATGATCCGGTTAGCTAAATCCTTGCCTGTTGCTGTAAGTTTTATGAATTTTGCTCTTCGGTCTTCCTGAGACGCACTCCGGGTCACCAATCCCCGCTTTTCCATTCCATCAATGACTTTGGTCATATTGGCACGGCTGACCAAAAGCAAGCTGCTTAGTTCTTGTTGTTTATAACCTTTACCTTCACCAAGATTCAAAATCATAAGAATATTCATAGCCGAAAGCGAAAGGTTGAATTTCGAGAGAACTTTCAAGGAATTAGATTGAAAAACACCGTAGGTATAAACAAGATTCAGGATTAATTCCGTCGAGGGCCAGCTGAAGCTTTTATATCGCTCACAATACTTTCGGACCCTATCCCAATAGTAAATTCTTCTCTGATCCGCGCTATTTTTTTCCTGATCTTTCTTCATTTTCGCTCTCCATGAATATCAATTCGTTGCACCGAATTCATCGGAATAATATATTGCATTTATTATTATGTCAACTAGTTAACAATAAACCTTTTAACATATAGGCGGCTTTAAAGCCGGGGAATAACCGTGGATGAATATAAGTGGGAAAAAGCCAAGAGGAACGAATGCCGCTTTTGATGCGCCTTGCGACATTGACGGCTCCCTTGCCTGATCTTCGTCTCCCCTTTTCTCTTCTCTGATCAGGCGGCGCTTTTCTGGAAGAGAAATCTTAGGGTCTTGACGAATAATGGTGCGGTATGTTTTTCATATTCGGTAGGATTTTTATCAATGGTGAACAAAAAACCAGAAGAATTTAAACGTTTTTGAGAAAACGTTCGATCTTGGCAAACCATTCTCGCCTAGCCCCATTAAATATCGAAGAATGTTCATCACACCTCGGAGATATTGCTTTCTACACACCCTGAAACCAGAGATAAGCCTCCCCAAAATAGGCCGTATCGACATAATTGTGGTTTCAGCTAAATTTTATCCCTTTTCCTACCCACTTATAGTGCCAAAATAGACCAAAACCTGTGAGACCATAATATAAGGTTATTTAACCCGATGTACAAGTTTTAGCATGGTAACAGTTTTGAAAAATGCAAGGGATCGAGTCCTTGTCTGAGACAATAAATATCAGCCAGATACCGATCCAAGCACTCGCCGTACGGGATAAGTTTCTTCACCATCTTGATAGTGTGAAGATTGCTTGCGAAAATGAGCTATCGCTTCCTTAGCAATACTTCACCAACCCATTAGTGGGCCATAAAACTACGCGAAACACAATAAGTGATATAACTGAATAGCATAAGCATGAACACGATATTAAAATTTTAACTATTGGAGGGCCTTTAAAGAATTGAAAACCGGCGAATATTATTAATGCAATCGGCTAAAGTGCTTTTTTTTCGCCTAATAATCGCATCTCGGTATAACGCACTACATCGTCGGGCCCGTCAGGCACCACATACAAGATCCCAGACATTGCATTCTCTGGTGCCATCACATAGGCTTCATAAGTTGCCGTTTCTGGCGTCACCTCAAAAGATTTTATGAAAGTGGTAATGAATTTATTTTCTGCATCCACCCAATTGATCTGAAAACGCCCCATACTATTGGACTTAACGAATCCCAAAATCCCTCGCAATGTTTTGGCCACGGAAGCTCGCGCCACAATCTTAAACTGCTCACCAGGTTTAGTGAGAAATTGCTGTGCGAACACATTGGGGTTATCCGCGCCGGGGCCAACAACAACACCTGGGCCATGCCCGGTGGCTTTGGAAAAACCAGGCCCCCATCCTTCGGAAGATTCAAATAAAGGAGATTTAATAATCTGGGCGGTAAAAACCGCTGGTTTTCCTTCTCCAGTCCACAGATCTTTATGTATTCCAACCCTGTCTCTGTTCAAATATAGATTGATCATAGCATCGGCATAATAGCGGATACCTTCTTTGGAAGGATGGAGATCTTGAGGACAGATCGGAAAGCGGCCTAATTGTTCCCGCGAGAGATGCAAATAGTCCCCTAAAAATAAAATCGTTTTATGGCCGGTCATTGCAAACAATTCGTTGGTCAATCGCAGGTCATCAGGAGACGGTAACCATCTGACATGTCTTTCCATCTCATGGAGCATAGGGAAGTGAACAAAATAATAAGGAATTCCTGATTTATTCAATTTATCTATTGCGGTTTTTAAGCCCGAGTCTTTTGAGAAGGAAAGATTCTCACCGTGGAACTTGGATCGACGAATCACTGGTTGTCCACAAATAAGCCGATTAAATATGAAGGGCTGTGCCACAAAGAAATCGGGGGCCTCCTTGTTCAAATCTATATTTCTCATTTTCTTGAAAGCTGCTGTCATAGTTGCGATTAAGGGATCTTCTCCGCCGTTCTTCATGGCTTTTTCACACCATTTCTTCGTGACTCGTCTATCGATGAACCAAATATAACGAGAATCAAATGACTTTTCGTCATCGGCCGGATCATAAATCACATAAGCGTAGCCACTTTCCCCTTTCAGAACGGTCTTTCGCCAAAATTTCCTTCGGTGGAGGTCGTCCGTAATAAAAGCGAACAGAATTATATTTGGCTTCCAGGTCTCTATTTTTCCGGCCGCAAGCTCCAACATTTGCAAAACCCCGTATCCGTCGCGACCAAAATTCAACACTTGTGCGTTAGGGCCAAGTTTTTCTTTTAATCGCTTCGAAAATAAAGAAACCCAAGTTTCACCACCGTACGAAACAGAAGTAAACGAATCTCCAAGCACAAGAATTCTAGGACCTTGAGGAACCTTGTCCTCTTGGGCCCTCTTAAAATCAGTAGCATCTACTTCCGGCACTCCAAACTCATTGAAGGTGTGTTGAACCCAGGAAGTTGCTTTATTATTCTCAATACCCAGCACGGAAATGTCTTTATTGGGACAGTATGAATATCCGTATTGCTGATCATAAATTTCACGTTGATCACTTATCAGATAAGCTTTAAAGTTTGAATCAGCGGTCTTCTTCGCATAGGAGAAAACCACGTAGGATCTATAAACGCCCTCAGAAAGAATCAGTGCAACAATAATCGAAACAACAACTAATACCGTTTTCTGAAGAAATTCTTTTGTAATATGCACTTCCTTAAGACCTCATCTTTCGGCAACAAACGAGAATGCTGATTATTTTTAGCGGATTTGCGTTGACATAATAAGCTAAATTAATATTAGTGAATAGTTAAGTTTCGGTAAAGGAAAGGAATGAGAGAGGCCGGCCGGGTAGCCTCGTCTTAAAAAGGATGCTTACGAATTTGTTCCGCTATTGTGCCCTAACCTTGCTTTGAAAAGTTCCACACGGAGTTTTTTTTCTGGAAAAAAGAAAAAGCCCGCCACTCCCACAACTTATGTGAGAGCGACGGGTTAGATAGAGTCGGGGTGACAGGAATTGAACCTGCGACATCTTGCTCCCAAAGCAAGCGCTCTAGCCCCTGAGCTACACCCCGATGTATCCTATTTATAAAAAATCAATTGAAACATCGGGGTAGTCCTGATTTCCTTAGATTTTTTTAAACAGAAATCAG
>JBAZKW010000036.1:0-5722 GCA_041650595.1 Candidatus Margulisiibacteriota bacterium | reverse complement strand
AGGAATTTATCGCCTTCTGGACGCGGGCGATGGATCACATCCTGGAATTGAACAAACAGGGCAAAAAAATCCAGGAACGCCTCAGCGTCGTCATCCTTTCAAAAATCTTCAAAAAAGTAAATCCTGGTTATGTCGACATGATGAGCCCCTGCGGGGCGGGCAGGGCCGTCCTGGCCTATATGCCGAATGGGGACATCTATCCCTGCGATGAAGCGCGCATGGTCGGCGAAAACATGTTCCGGCTCGGCAACATCCTCAAGGATGATTACCAGACAATAATGAAAAGCAATAATGTCTTCTGCCTCTGCGAAGCCTCCCTCATGGACCTGTGGGACTACAATACGGCATTCCTGCCGTGGCTGGGAACTTGCCCAGTCCTTAATTACGCGCAAAACAACAGTCTCGTGCCGAAAATCAAGGCATCGGGACTCCATAAAATTTTTACTTTCCAAATCAGATATATTTTTGATAGAATACTGGAAGATACCAGGAACAAAGAAGTCTTCCTTTCCTGGCTGACATAATAAAATTGAAATAATATTTACTCTGCGCGGTCTAAAGCTCCGCCCTTTAGGGCGGAGAGTGTTGTGGCCGCTTAGAGTAACCCGAAACAAGCCCCGGCCTTTAGGCCGGGGAATATAGGTTGACTCCCGGCAAAAAGGTCTTTTGACGGCATCAATCAAGGAGAGCACATGGGGCCCAAAAAAAAGAGAAAGATCGAAAAGACCCTGCATGAATTTATCAAAGACGAATCTGGCTTTGTGTCGAAGGAAAAAATCCTCAAGATCGGATTGGGAACGATTTCTGCCCTTGGCATTCTGAGCGCTTTCTCTGCCAACCTGATTGCCGGACACACCAACCACAGCTCGCATGCCAACAATCTCGGCATCGTGCCGTATTCGACGCGGTGCGTCAAAATAGACCACGTCAGCCATTATTCACATTCAAGCCACAATTCATACTAGTACTCTGTTACAAAAGTTATTTTAAAATTATCTGATTTATGCGATACTATACCTTGAAAGGGGGATAGTATCGATGAAGAAAAAACAGTTCCATCTTAAGACCGTAGAGCGCAAGCAACTCCAGGAATTGGTCCATAAGGGCAAAGAGCGCGCCCGTAAACTTTGCCGGGGCCGCACACTGTTGTTACTGAATGCTGGTGAAACGATGGAGCGAATCAGCCGAACATTGGATATAAGCATCCCTACCGTGTGCGCGATCAAAAAGCGATATGTCCGCGAAGGCCTCAACGCCGTCCTTGAAGATCGTCCGCGGGCAGGCAGGCCATCGATATTCGACGGCAAGAACCAGGCGCGGATTACCGCTTTAGCCTGCAGCACTCCACCTGAAGGACGAAGCCGATGGACATTGCGTTTGTTAGCGGATAAAGCCGTTGAACTTGAACTTGTTGATGGCATTTCGTATGTCAGCATTCAGAGAATGTTAAAAAAAACGAACTTAAACCTCACTTAAAGAAACAGTGGTGTATCGGCATTATCAATGGCGATTTTATCTGGCACATGGAGCAGGTACTGGATATTTATGAGAAACCCTACGATCATCGACGACCGGTTGTGTGTTTTGACGAGCGTCCATGTCAGTTATTAAGCGATGTATTGTTGCCAATTTCGATGAAGTCCGGCCATGTGATGCGCGAAGATTACCATTATAAACGACACGGCACCTGCGCTGTTCTTATGGCAGTTGAGCCTTTAGCCGGCAGGCGTTTCGCGACTGTGACGGAACAGAAAACTAAAAAAGACTATGCTGAGTTTATGAAAACCCTGGCTGCGCGTTATCCCGATGCCGAGAAAATCGTGCTGGTCCAAGACAATCTCAACACGCATACGCCTTCTTCGTTCTACGAAGTATTCCCGGCTCATGAAGCCTTTGCTCTCGCTCAGCGCTTTGAAATGGTTTATACGCCTAAAAAAGCCAGTTGGCTCAATATGGCCGAGATAGAATTGTCTGCGTTGTCTAAACAATGCCTGGATCGACGCATATCTGAGATGCATATCTTGGCGCGGGAAGTTGCTTCCTGGTTCAACGCCCGCAATCGTGCAAGGATCAAAATATCCTGGCAATTTACAAAGAACGATGCGCGAAAAAAGCTGAATAACGCGTATAATACACTAAGAAAACTTATGTAACAATGTACTAAACCTATGAAAAAATTTACCCCTATCCTTCTGCCGCTGGCACTGACCGGACTGGTCTTCGGTTTCACACGAACGGGAGAAACGATCACGCAAGAAGAACATCTTTCCCAGCGGGCCGTCCCTGTTACGCCCGAACAAGAAAAAGAAATCAAAGCGATCAAGGAAAGCATCAGGAAGAGTTATGATTTTCAATACATCGTGGCATTCACGGCGGCGCGCGAAGGCAAGCCGGACATGTGCAAAGAATTAAACGAGGGCGGCGAAACCTGTGAGAAATTGGCAAATGGCCTGACCGTCATCAAAAATGAAGCCGAGGGAAATTGCAACGATGTCAAAAAAGAATACGACAAGAACATTTGCAATGCCTATAAGACGAGCACCTGCCAATCCCTGAAGGAAGCGGCCCATCGGGACATCTGCACGGCATTTTTAACGGACAACCTTCCCCTCGCCAGCCAAGCCCTTGATATTATTACCGGCAGGCCCCTTGACAGAAACGACTACTACATGCAGATGGGCGTCTTTTTCGGCTATAAATACTATCGCAGCAAACTGGCCTGCGAGAAATTCAGCAAGGGGATCAAAGGCAAAGGCGAGACGGTGTGCGATGTCTTCTTTGATACGCGCAGGCCATCGGAAATTGCCGAACAATACCTAAACGATTTCGCCTATTTCTATGCCGCTAAAAACCACAATTCTTCTGATCTCTGCGAATACATCCAGGACATAAAGACCAAAACAAAGTGCCTGGACAAAAAAGTCAAGACCCTCTATCAATAACCCCTCCGTCGCCCTGCCGCCGCATCCTTGAAAAAGTCGCCAAGCGACAGATTCTTTCATCTTGGATCTTCTTGAGCGCCGACAAAAAATTAAAAGTCTCTTGACGCAAGCGCGCATTTCTCAGCTTCTCATGATGGCTCAACACCCCCACAACTCTACCGGGACTTTTCATGCATTTCCAAAGAATACTCAAAAACCGGCGCAAGTCAAATGCTTGATCACCTGCACGAATAGAAATATCTATAGGAAAAGACAGGACGCGCCCTTGAGGAAATATCTCTTCTTTGCGGGCTGAGAATATCTTAAAACCGCATTCTTCCACTACCCGCAATGTCGTCTTGTCATACCCATGGAAAGGAGGGACAAAGGCATCCGTAAAATCCCCCTCGAAAGCCTCAAGCATTTTTGACCTGCCGCAGCATATGTCCCGGTATTGAACAGAATGAGACCGTAAGGGCCCGAATTCATATTTGCCGTCTTTCGATGCCTTGCTTTTGAGCTGATGATTTGCGTGGCGCCATCCATGCTGAACAATGTCGATCAAGAACGGCTTTTTCTTTTTTTTAGACCTCAAGAAACGCACCAGGGACGGCTGCATCTTGGCAGGGATAACAGCATAAACAACCGGGATATCGTTATCGAAACAATGATTGAAAAAGGCGAGGAAGGCCGGGGTCAGCCGCCAGACATCGTCGTCGCGGATAAAGACCAATTTATTCATGAGGCATCCATGGATCCGAAGTCCAGAGCGTACCGCCGGAATGCAGGGCCCATTGCCTGCTGCCGCCTTTGCACCAACCTGCATAAAAACAGCGGCGGCACTTCGTCGGCAGATAGACCAAAGAGCGTAAACGCCTCACCAGGGGATTGCGCCAGGCTTTCAGGAGATCCGTTCCAAGATCCTTGTTCATAGCGTAGCTCGGCTTATAAAAACCTCGCGTATCAAGGACCAGACGTGTGTGCCCATCGTCCCACAATCCACCCAGGAACAAATGACAATTGTTCGCCGGATCTCCAGCAATACAAAATGGCACAGGGTTGGCCACCTTGATAGATAACGGCCCCCGGTAACGCTTCAAGCAACGGACAAGTTTTATAAAGTCGCCCTGCTTGAGCTGATAGTCTTCGTGTAAAGACGCTGCTATAGGACGATAAAGTTCCCAATACGTGGCTTGAGCCGATCTCAAGATGCGCAAATAGTCCGCCAGATGGTCAATCAGGTGCTGGGAAACAACGGTTCCGATACGCACATGGCGGCACTGGTTTGCGATAAGACGGATGCGGCGTAGCTTGGCCCGAAAGTCGCTCTTGATACCCGTCAGGCGCGACTCCGACAAAGAATCGCATCCCTGCATTGAAATAAGGATGCTATCCGCATAGTGCCTGAAAAATTCCGCCCTTGCTTCATCGAACAACAAGCCATTGGTGTTCAACGAGACCTGAAAACCAAATTTCTTGGCGGTAATGACGGCCTTCTGCAGATGCGGGTATAGAAGCGGTTCGCCTCCTGTGAAACGGACATAATGGCAACCCGCGTGGCGCATCTGTTTAAAAACCTTAAAGAGAGCCGACAACGGTAAATGCCTGGAATCGGCCCCCGCATGAAAACATATGCCGCAGGCAAGATTGCATGCGGTCGTGACCTCTATGGCTACTTCTCTGGGAATATCCGCAAAACACGAAGGCATAAAGCCTCTGGACGGCCCTACGCAAGACGCATGAAAACGGCATGCGGTGCAACGGCTGTCCCTGGACACGCGGCCGCGCATCTGAAAGAAATGATCCCATGCGTCCGGCATGGCGCATACGGGCATATTCCTGATCGCGATAAAATGATCGCGTTCATATCGATTCAGCAGGATATAAAGATAGGGACGGAGCCGAACGGGGTCTGCCGAACCCGCATGGATATCGATCAGGTGGCCGTTACGCCTGACACGCCCCCCCAGGCCTTCGATCCTGCGCAATAAAGACACCAAGGCTCTCATATCACTTCCATGCCCAGCTCATGAGTTTTAGCACACCTTTGAGAAAATGTGTATGGGTCAGCAAGACGCCCACGAACATGTGGGGCGCCAGGATGATGGTATTTTTCGTGCGGTTCTCTTTTTTGCTGCGGTCATCGGCCATAAAGAAAAAATCCAGCAGCCTGAAAAAAACAGTATAAATAGCGATGATCTTCGTACTGGCGAGCATCGCCCAAAAGACCTCCCTGGCATTCGGAAAAACGAAGAATCTGCCAAGGATGCCAAGAGTAACGATAAGATAAAGGAGCCGCCTGGATTGAAAATATTGAAGGATACGATAGATGATCGAATAAGAGACATAAGTCAGAAGAATATAGACCAGCGGCGAAAAATATGCCGACCAAAATGACAAGATATATGGAACAACCCAGCTGAAACTGAGGATAAGAAAAAATGAATAGATGAGCGACCGTATTTCGTTGATATCAAACATCTTTTTGATGCTTTTTTTGATGCATTCACGGAAAGAACGGACCACGCACACCATGGAAGCGGCAATGACCGCAAGACAAACAATAATAATGGTATCTGCAAAAAACACGAGGGATGAAAAAGGAATGATCCGCCTATCCAGGGGGAAAGGAAGCAGAAAGGAATAGACAATGAAAAGCTTTGCATCTCCCGCACCCCATGTTTCCGTAAAATAAAGGATCAGCCCGATACTCATCGCGATGCAGAGGTTCCCGACAAAAAGGACCGGGTCGATCTCAACTCCTTTAAACAGAATAAGATACACATAAAGACATCCGCCGG
>JBAZKW010000035.1:0-6571 GCA_041650595.1 Candidatus Margulisiibacteriota bacterium | reverse complement strand
GAATATTGCGGCGAGGCGATACGCGCCCTTTCCATGGAAGCACGTATGACCATTTGCAACATGACGATCGAGGCTGGCGCCCGCGCGGGCATGATCGCACCGGATGACGTGACGTTCCGGTATGTGGCCGAAGGGAACCGTCCGTACGCGCCAAAGGGAAAAGAACTGGAAAAGGCCTTGGTTTATTGGAAAACTCTTTTTACTGATCCGGGGGCGAAATTTGATAAAGAACTCAAAATAGATGCGTCCAGGATCGCGCCGCAAGTGACGTGGGGCACAAGCCCTGGCATGGTCGTGGACGTAGACGGGTGTGTGCCCGAACCGGGTAAGGTCCCGGGTTACAGTAAAGCGGATGTTGAGCAAGCCCTGAAGTACATGGGGCTCAGGTCCGGCATGCTGATCACGGATATCAAGATTGACACTGTTTTCATCGGAAGCTGTACGAACGGTCGCATCGAAGATTTGCGCACCGCAGCGAAATATCTTGCAGGCCGTAAAGTCGCAAAGACCATTCGCGTGCTGGTTGTTCCCGGTTCTCAGTGGGTGAAAAAACAAGCCGAAGCCGAAGGGATCGACAAAATTTTTACGGCCTCAGGATGTGAATGGCGTGATGCCGGATGCAGCATGTGCCTTGCTATGAACCCAGATCAGCTAAAACCTCAGGAACGCTGTGCGTCAACTTCAAACCGTAATTTTGAAGGCCGCCAGGGCAAAGACGGCCGTACGCATCTTGTTGGTGCGGAGATGGCGGCTGCAGCTGCCGTGGCCGGGCATTTTGTGGATATTAGAAAATGGCCGGAGGTTTTATCATGAAAGCGTTTAAAAACTTCCGGGGAGTGATTTTGCCGCTGGATCGCGCGAATGTTGATACGGATGCGATCATCCCGAAACAATTCCTGAAATCCATAGCACGAACAGGGTTTGGAGAATCGCTTTTTTATGATTGGCGGTATCTTCCTGGAGGAAAAGACAACCCGGAATTCATTCTGAACCGGAAAGAATATCAAAACGCGACGATCTTGGTTGCTCGCAACAACTTTGGCTGCGGCTCCAGCCGTGAACATGCTGTTTGGGCGATCTGCCAGTATGGTTTCCGGGTGGTCATTGCGCCATGGTCCGGACAGGGAAAGAACCGTATCCCGGGATTCGCGGATATTTTCAGGAATAATAGCGTAAAGAATGGTCTCTTGACCCTGGAGCTTTCTGAAGCGGAAGTTGAGAATATCTTCCAAGAGGTTTACAAAGAGCCTGGTTTGGAAGCGACCGTTCACTTAGCCGATCAGACGGTGACCTTGCATACTTCTCAAGAGATATCCTTCCATTTCGAGATGGATCCGTCGGTCAAAGAGCGATTTTGCCTCGGGCTCGATGATATCGGTATTACTCTTAAGGAAGAAAAAACCATCCTCGAGTTCGAAACGAGACACAACACACAACTCTTTTTTGCGAAATCTAAGCAGTAGAAGGATTTCAAAGAAGGTATGATCTTGGGAGGTGTTATGGAGCCTATCTCGGTCGTCATTCCGGTTTTTAACGAAGAAAAGAATATCTCGAATATCTTCCGGGAGATAAAATCTGTTTGTGAAGAGAACCGGTATGTTTATGAGATCATTTTAACGGATGATGGTTCGACGGATAAAACCTTTGAAGTGGCCCAATCATTGGCTCCCGTCAAGGTGATCCGCTTCCGGCGCAACTTCGGGCAGACAGCCGCTCTCGATGCCGGGATCAAGCAGGCCCAATATCCTCTCATTATCACCATGGACGGGGACGGACAAAATGACCCGCATGATATTCCCAAGCTGATTCAGTATCTCAAAGATCACAACCTCGATGTTGTTTCTGGATGGCGGAAGAAAAGAAGTGACCCCTTTCTCAAAAGGTTCGTCTCAAGGACCGCTAATTTTCTCAAAAGGTTTTTTATTCAGGACGGCATTCATGATAGCGGTTGCTCGCTTAAGATTTACAAAAAAGAATGTTTCCGGCAAATCGATCTTTATGGAGAAATGCACCGTTTTGTTCCGGCCATCTTAAAGATCAAAGGTTTTCGGGTCGGAGAAATCGTCGTTAATCACAGGCCGAGAAAATACGGAAAGACAAAATATGATTGGCGGCGAACTTTTAAAGGTTTCATTGACATGATCTCAGTATGGTTCTGGAACAAATATGCCGTACGCCCACTGCATCTTTTGGGGGGGATGGGATTGTTATCTATAGCCCTCGGATTTGCAACTTTTCTTTATGCTCTCCACCTCTATCTTATGTTGGGGAAAATAGGCCACACCGCATGGCCGATCCTGTCCGCCTTCCTTGTTCTGACAGGTATCCTGCTTTTTGTCCTGGGGTTAATAGCGGACATGCTTTCCAAAAGTTATTACGCCAATACCAGAGACAAACCCTACAATATCCAGGAAGTTTTTGAAAGGGCGGACAGCAGTCGATGAACAGGATACAGCTGTTCGCACCCCAATTCCACGTGGAGGAATGCCTTGCGGAGATCAGGCAGTGCCTTGATGCGGGATGGACGGGCATCGGCTTTAAAACAAACCAATTCGAGAATGCATGGAAAAAACACACGGGACTACCATTTGCTTATTTTCTTAATTCAAACACGACAGGATTACATCTGGCTTTAAGGATATTTAAGGACGATTTAGGTTGGCAGGATGGGGACGAAGTGATTACTACGCCCCTGACCTTTGTGTCCACCAACCATGCGATCCTCTATGAACGTTTGCGCCCGGTTTTTGCGGATGTTGATGAGACGTTATGTCTGAGTCCCCATTCGATCGAACAAAGAATTACGCCAAGAACAAGGGCCGTGATGTTTGTCGGAATGGCCGGGAATACCGGCAGATTAAAGGATATCATGGAGATTTGCAAAGAAAGGGATCTAAAACTGATCCTTGATGCGGCCCATATGGCCGGCACCTATTATCAAAAAAAACATGTGGGGCATGGCATTGATTGCACGGTTTTTTCTTTTCAGGCCGTGAAAAATCTTCCCTCAGCGGATTCCGGGATGATTTGTTTTCGTGACGAAGCGTTGGATGCCCGGGTTCGCATGGAGGGCTGGCTGGGCATCGACAAGGACACTTTTTTGAGGTCGGGCACAGATTCGGAAAGAGGGAATTATAAATGGGAATACAACGTTCCCCATGTTGGACTGAAAGCTCACGGCAATTCCGTTATTGCGGCGATTTGCCTGGTGCAGTTGAAATATTTGGAAGAGGATAATAAAAGACGGCGGGAAATATGCAAGATTTACGAATGCTGGTTGGGTGCCAACAAACGAATTCGATTTTCATTCTACATGGCAGATTGCCTACCTTCCCGTCATTTATTCCAGATCCGGGTTTCCGAAACCTGTCGTAACAAACTGATCCTTTTTTTGAATGAACATGATATCTTTCCCGGAGTCCATTATCGTGTCAATTCGGAATATCCCATGTACCAGTACGCTTTGGGAACATGCCCGAACGCCGAAAAGGCTTCTCGCGAGGTCGTCAGCCTTCCACTTCATCTAAGACTAAAAGACGAAGAAGTTGTTTATGTCTCCGAAAAGATCCTGGAATTTCTAAAATGAAATGCGAGGATTTTGATTGTCTGCGATGAAAGTTTTAATGATTGCTCCCACTCCGTTTTTTTCGGATCGCGGTTGTCATGTCCAGATTTATGAAGAGATTAAAACACTTCAGAAAAAAAGTATCGAGATTGTTCTTTGTACCTACGGGATAGGCCGGGACGTCCCCGGCATTTCCACAGTGCGATGTTTTCGAATGCCTTGGCACCAAAAACTTTCGGCAGGTGCGAGTTTTATCAAGATATTAATCCTTCCCTTTTTAACAGTCACAGTCATTCAAACAATCCTTCGATTCAAACCGGATATTATTCATGCCCATCTCCATGAAGGGGCAGTCATTGCCCGTTTCTGCCGCATTTTTTTTAGAAAAACAAAATATCTTTTTGATATGCAGGGCTCCCTGACCGGGGAATTGTTGCAGCATGATTTTATCCGGGAGCACGGATTCTGGCATAAATTTTTTTCATTTTTGGAACGACGAATTTCCAAGTGGTTTTTTGTCATCACTCAATCGGAAAGCATGATAAAGGAACTGGAATCTTTGGGCGTTCCGCCGGAACGGAGGAAGAATGTGTATGATGGAGTGGATACGGATGTTTTCTATCCACGGCCGTTTCCTGCAATTTTGGCAGAAAGCTTTGGCATCAATCAAACAAGGCCGCGGGTTCTTTACATGGGGCTCTTGGAGCCCTATCAGGGGGCGGATCTTATGTTTCAGGCGTTCCGGGCAGTAGTCGCGAAGGTTCCCCAGACACAGTTCATCGTGATCGGCTATCCCAATATTGAGAAATATAAGGCACTCTGCGCTCAGTATGGTATTACAGACTGTGTGAAGTTTTTGGGACGCGTGGATTATGCATTGTTGCCGGAGTATCTTGCTCTTTCGGAAATTGCCGTGGCTCCCAAGATAGCAGCGACTGAAGGGGACGGAAAAATTTATAACTATATGGCCATGGGAATGACGACGGTCGCTTTTGATCGTCCTGTATCTCGCGAGATCTTGGCAGAATGCGGTATTTTTTCCGTGATGGAAAATGCTCAATCTTTGGCTGAAGGGATCCTGCAGGCCATAGAGAATCCCAGCCTGCGTAAAAAGGTCGGGGAAGGAGCCCGTCAAAGGGCCGTCGAATATTTATCCTGGGGCACAGTCGGCCAAAGAATTTATGAAGTGTACCAACAATTATCATGAGTGGTTAAAAAGGAGTGCTATGACTTTTGTTGTAGCAATGCTGAAATCTTTCGAAGGAAAAAATACCGAAGAAAAGACACAAATCGTTTTTTTCGGAATATTTATTACGACCTTGATCGTATCGTTATTTTATCTGCACCGCAACCTTTGCGAAATCTCGCAATTTATAGTTTATGGCGATGAACCCCGTAATATTTTTTCTTTGCAAAACATCCTAAAATACGGGGTTCCCTGGGTGGGCTATTTTCCAAAATCCTTCTTGTATAATTATAATCCTTTCGCGTTTATTGACTGGCCCTACGCAGTAGAGTTGTATTTGCGTTTCCCCATTTTTATGCTGGGAAAAGTTTTTAAATTTGATTGGCGAACGGCATCGTCTCTTTTTTATTTGTATGCCGTGTTTGGAGCCTTCTTATTCTTCGTTTTCAGAAAAAAAAAGCCCTCCATCCCCTGGATTACATTATCGTATTTCTCTCTCCTTTTTTGTCTATATCGATGGTCTGCCCAAAGCTTCCATTTCGTGCGATATTACCCTTTTACGCTTATCAGCATAACTGCAGCACATTTTATTTGCACCTATCTTTTGCTTTGTCCAAAAAGGTCTTTTCCGAAAAAATGTGGAACAATTTTGATCATCGCATTTATTCCGGCGCTTTTCCATGGGATAAATATTCTTTATTTTGAATTTTGGTTTTCACTGCTTTCTTTTTTGACGATCAAAAATATTTCAATGAAACTAGAATTAGGACCTTTTATAAAATTCAAAAGAATCTCCCTGGTATTGATTGTGTTTTTCGTTTCTCTGGTCACTTTGTTTTTTGTTTCTAGCCGGTTCTATTTTGCGAATTTTTTCGATATAAGAAGTCCACTGGTTTTCCTGTATTTTTTTAATTTAGTGTTAACAGGCAATGCGGCGTTTTTTATTTTAGTCGTATTGCTGATGGTCCTTTTCTTTCACAAATATCTGGATACTTATGAAAAGTATCTTTTAATGCTTTCTACGGGGTTCTTGGTATTTGTTTTAACCTTTTTTTCTGTGTATGGCGGGTATCGAATTATCATATTAAAAGAATCTCGTTATCTGCTTTGCATCCTACCCTGTTGGTTTGCCATGCTTTCAGTTATGTTTTCTACGGTATTTAAAGCTTTTTTTAAAAAAATAATCCCCAGTGGAACTTATTGGTTATATCCCCTTGTTTTTTGGGGAATAATTTTTCTATTTTTAGGACTTAATATAAAATCAATAAACCACTCCTTTTCCTATATTTTTACTGCTTACGAAGCAATCTCAAAAAAACAATTAGAAACTATCAAACAAATCGTTCGGGACTCGCCAGGATGCATTATTCTCGTGGATGATGGCGAATTTGGACGCTATTATTTTCCAGAAAATAAAGTATACATATATCGTAAATGTCCGGTGATCCAAGATCCAAATAAATTATCCCACGGGCTTTTTTACAAAGACCGAAGAGGCTGGATGAGAGATATCTATGGTTCAGTTTATGTTAATGATAGAGAATCCTTCTGTCGGGTGGTTCGGGAGAATAAAGATAAAAACATATTGTTTTACAATTGCAATTTGCAAAATGTGTCTTTGCAAATGTCCCGTGAACTGTGGGGCCATGAAGCGGCAATATTAAATTCTTCGAAGCAAAACATTCAGGATCTTATCAAAAGCAAGCTAGTTCCTGCCGTATTGAGCCTACCCCCGAAAATGCTACCAGGTATAATTAGAGTCTTTGAAGGGTTGCAAACCCGAAGGAGACTCGATCATGAAACGGAAACGATACACGGAA
>JBAZKW010000034.1:0-6646 GCA_041650595.1 Candidatus Margulisiibacteriota bacterium | reverse complement strand
TGAGAAGCAAGATGAAGACGAAGAAAAGCGGGGCGACAATTTTACAGTGACCGAGTTTTGAGCGGAAGCTTTAGCTTTCGCAATACCTAAAGGAACCTATCGCCTTTAGGCGATAGTAGTTCAGTTTTTCTGATATATTTCCCAGAAATTATGTACTATGATATCGGCCGGCACCGTCTCTTGTGATCGATCCTTCGCTAACAAGCTGCTTTGCTACAATTTCAATATCTTGTATATTGCAGCCCGGCACGATTTTCATGATCGTTTCCGGTGAAATTGACCAATTTTTATTCGGGACGTAACACATAATTCCAAATAGAGTTTCTTTTAATAAAACCAGGTTGCCATCATGACGAATCCCCGGAAGAGGATTTATCGATCCAAACATATCTGTCGCAGCGCTCTTTATATCAGAATCTTCTTCCATCATCGGGACCAAATGTATATTCATCATATTGTGGCAATTATTTCTTATATGGTTAGTTTCCCTCCATGTATCTTCCACATCGCGAACATCCCAGGGGAGCGATCCTTCCGGTTTCAAAAGAACGCGCAAAGCGGCATCGAAAAGCACATAATCATCCGTTGATGAATAAATTCCGTGAGAAAACACTTTGCCTTTGCTCGGGTCGCACAAATGAAGCAGTGCGAACATGTTTATTGGAAGTGAGGGATCACCTCTATATAAAAACGGTTGAATGTCTCTTTTTATCAAATCTATCAGATATCCATAACAATCAGACCTTATGTGCTCGGCTTTTGTCGGAATAGCTTTTGTTAGATGATCAAAAACCGCCGGAGTTTGTCCTGTAAAAAGCTTTAAGTTGACCACTTCTCCAAGCTCTGTAACCAGAGGCTTATAACCTGCTTTGCCAGCACTTTCCTGATCCTGTGCCTGCATCCTGACCAACTTAACTGCTGCTTCAATATGAGCAAGACTGTGTTCGACAACGCTCGGAGCTTCAACTGTTCTCTCTGCCAACGCAGGGACTACGCCTTGGATCATTGCTCCTCTTTCATTGTAAGCTCTGGATACGTTGGCTTTTGCGATCCTAACATTTCTCCAACTGTTTATTCCAAATGCTGTTTCAGCTCTTGATATTTGCATGTTTTATTGCCTCTTTATTACATAACTGTTAATAAATCAGTACAAAATAGTATCGAGTGATTTTTAGCGAAATTTCAGTTTTATTAAGATAATGCTTGACAACTGTCATCACGAGATCAAATCAGAATAAGAAAAAAAACAGGGAATTGATTATCCCTTCTGCTTTTTAACTTTTAGCTTCTTACTTTTTACTTCTTACTTATCCCCTGCACCGGCGAACTCGCGCTGGCAAAGGGCTTGCGCGGCATTCTTCCTGACAGGAAACTTTTTCGTCCGGCCTCGACGGCAAGCTTCATCGCTTCGGCCATGAGAGAAGGATTCTCGGCTTCAGCGACTGAAGTGTTCATGAGACAGGCATCCGCGCCGGTCTCCATCGCAAGCGCCGCATCCGACGCGCAACCGATGCCGGAATCCACCACGACAGGAACGCTGATGAACTGCCGGAGAACTTTTATCTTTTCAAAATTTTGCACGCCCTGTCCTGAACCTATGAACGATCCGCCCGGCATGACCGTGGCACAGCCTATTTCTTGGAGTTTTTTTGCGACCGTAAAATCATCGGTCGTATAAGGCAGGACTATGAAACCTTCTTCAATAAGTATTTTCGCCGCTTCTATCGTGGCTATCGGATCCGGAACAAGATATTTCGGGTCTGCTATGACCTCAAGCTTGACCCAATTTGTTAGGCCCGCGGCTTTGGCCAGGCGCGCAGCACGCACGGCTTCGTCAACGGTGTAACAACCGGCGGTATTCGGCAGTATAAAATATTTATTTCTATCAATGTAATCCAGTAGGTGCCGGTCGCGACCGGCACTTACATCCGCCACGTTCAAATTGACCCTGCGCACGGCAACGGTCACTATCTCACAACCGGAAGCGTCCAGTGCTTCTTTCATTATCTCAAAGGTTTTATATTTGCCCGTGCCTAGCATGAGGCGTGACCTAAATTTGCGGCCTGCAATGATTAATTTATCTGACATTTGTTACACCTTTCAATCATGATTATACCGTAGATTTTGTAGGGGCAATTCATGAATTGCCCCTACAATTATTTCATTCTTCGTATCAATTTCCGCACCGCCCCCGCTATATCCCTCTCCCCTATTGCCGCGCGGATCACGGCAACGCGGGGTGATAATTTTATCACGTCCTTGATATTGCTTTCGTTTATCCCGCCGATAGCCACGAAAGGGATCGGATGAGATGATTTATGAATTGCCGTTGATATTTTTTTTAAAATGTCCAGGCCAAGAGGTTTTGTGTTGGGCTTGCTGGCCGTAGGAAATATCGGGCCGACACTGATGTAATCGGCACCTGAACGCACCCCTTTTATTGCCTGGTCAAAACTGTGGGTTGAAATACCAATAAGCTTGCCGTTTCCCAAAAGCTTTCTGGCTATGGCGACAGGGATATCGTCCTGGCCTAGATGTATCCCGTCTGCGTCAACGGCCATACAGACATCAAGATAATCATTCACAATAAATGCCACACCCGCTTTTTTGCATATAGGAGCGATTTGTTCCGCCCATTTATAGTACTGGCCTATCGGTGCCTTTTTATCTCTCAATTGGAGCATCTTGCATCCACCCTTGATAACCTGTTTTACGGCCTCCACCGGGGACCTTTTTCCTAAAACATCCGGGTCCGTTACAACATAAAGGTCAAAATTTAATTTGTCTGAGATAGATGCGGATTGCAATCCGCATCTGTGGATTAATTGTTTTTCAATGTCATATAATTCAAACCGGATTAATTTGAATATTCTCCCGGCCTCTTTGTTTGCCAATTTCCCGAACTCTTCGAGCACACGGGCGGCCTCTTCGGCACGCTTAATATTGGAGGTGATGATCGATGAAATATCCGGCCGTTCGGATTCGGACACGGGATACATGTTTTTCCCGACATCTGATACCGAATCTCTTTTGCCGAGCAAATCATCACCCTTACCTATCAACTTGATGCCTTCTTTGACACGGCCGCGCAATGATTTGATCTTTTCGGTGAGTTTTTTGTCGTCCAGCACGAATCTTGCGACTTCTTCTATAACACGAAGACCTTCCATGAGGCGGTTCGTGTTGGCATCGATTATGCGAAGGACCTTTGGGTTCATAGTTGAATTATAGCACTTCGTTATTTATCGTCTTCGGCCAGATGGAACCGGTGAAGGAACCTGTTGTCGTGAGGAATGCGATACCGCTGTGGTGTATAATAGGTCAACAGCTAAATATGGATACTATTAAAAGTTTTTTTGAAAACGGCCTGCTTATCGCTGTAGGTATCTGGCTAATAAAAGAAAGCCGGAACGAATATCACAAATCATGGATGCTTTCTATGATAGGCTGGACTTTTCTGGCATACGGCCTGCAAAACATAGTTCTCAGCTTTTTTCACATATCGTTGACGGATATGTTTTCTCTTTAGTTATCTACATTCTCGCTTCAGGTGCTCCTGACCGGATCTGTTCAACGATCTTTTTTGCGACATCCTCGGCCGTATCAATTTGTATGTCAGGGCTGGCTGGCCTATCTTCGGGGTTTGTAGGTTCCCAGGCTGAGTTCTTGCCGAAGTTAGTGGATGTCATCTTAGGATGAAATACGCTTACAACAATATGATCTTTTTCAAGTTCTTGTCTTGCGGTGAGGGAAATGGCATTCAAGGCATATTTTGTAGAGGCATACGCGCCCAGATACCGTGTTTCTGTGCTATTCTTAAAGAAAGAGGTATAAATTGACAAACGAAACATTTTTTGGGCTGGGTATTGTTCCGGGTATACTTGAGGTGCTGGGCAGACTTAAGTTCACCAAACCCACGCCGATACAGCAGAAAGCCATACCAATAGCGATCGATGGCAAAGACATAATCGGAATAGCTCAGACCGGTACAGGCAAGACCCTGGCATTCGGCATTCCCATGATCCAGCATCTTGCACAGCAACCCGGCAAAGCTCTTATCCTTGTGCCGACCAGGGAACTGGCGGGACAGGTCAGCGAAGCGCTTGTAAAGCTTGCCTCAGCTTTTAGGATCCGTACGGCGGTCCTTGTTGGCGGAGAAAATATGGGAGGTCAGTCTTTTGCGATCAGAGGGGGCGCCAGGATAATAGTAGCGACACCCGGCAGATTGAACGACCATATAGAACGAAGAAATATCCGTATGGACGATATAAAAATCCTCGTCCTGGACGAAGCCGACCGTATGCTTGACATGGGTTTTGCTCCGCAGATAGAGCGCATCATTAAACACATACCCAAACAAAGGCAGACGATGCTTTTTTCCGCAACAATGCCTTCTACAATTGTTTCTATGGTATCAAGATACATGCAGCTGCCCGTCAGGACCGAGATAGCTCCTCAAGGCACAGCTGCAGACAAAGTCTCTCAGGAGATGTTTATTGTAAAAAGAGAGTTAAAATCCAAACTTCTTGAAGAATTGCTGCTACAGTACAAGGGGTCGGTGCTTCTCTTTATGCGGACCAAGATAGGCGCCAAAAAGATAGCCCGGTTCCTCAAAGACATAGGACACAACTCGGCGGAAATACACTCAGACAAAACCCTCTGGCAGAGAAGAGAAGCATTGAGCGGTTTTAAATCCGGCAGGTTCAGGATACTGGTCGCGACAGATATTGCGGCCCGAGGTATTGATGTAAACAATATTGAGGTCGTTATCAATTACGACCTGCCCGATGATCCCGAAAATTATGTCCACAGGATAGGCAGGACCGGAAGAGCCGGCGCCGAGGGCCATGCGATCACTTTTGCGACACCTGACCAGTCAAGAGACGTAAAGAACATAGAACGTATTATAAGAGCCACTATTCCACTGTCAAAACATTCCGTCGTACCGACCGAGACTTTTGCTGCATTTTCAAGGTCTTTTTCTCCGGGAGGACGCCGGCCTCCTCACAGAAGCTTCCGCAGAGGGCCGTCAGGCCAAAAAAGAACTTCACGCTGGTAGAACTATTTTACCTTGGCATTTATCTTTCCAATGGCATCCAACGTTACTTGTTTAATCTGGCCGTTAGTTGATGCGGATTTAAGAGCTTCCAGCGCACCACTGTCTCCAATTTCACCCAAAGCGTAAGCCGCATCCATTTTTACGGTCCATACTTTGTCATTTTTGAGTATCTCTATCAACGGCTTGACTGCATCTTTTGAGCGGATGACGCCCAAAGCACAACAGGCCAGCTGGCGGACATCCCATTCCGGGCTTCTTAACAGTTTTAACAGTTGCGGCACCGCCGGTTCCCCTTTTGTTCCCAACGTTTTTATCGCATTGCTCCTTTTGTCTTCATCAGCGGAATCACTGTCTTTGACCAGGCGTTCAAGGTTTGTATCGCCCACAGTAGTTTTTTTGTCCGTTTTTGGCGCTTTTTCTATCATATCGATCGTTTTATTCAACTGAAAGAGTATCTGTTTGTCAGGATTCCTATTTAGCATCTCTTTTAATATTGGCAATGCTTCTTTTGCTCCCGTATTACCCAATGCTATAACCGCATAAAACCGTGTCGCTGGATTTGTGTCGTCCAATGCTTTTATTATAGGCCGGCAATCAGAAACAAGGGCCATGTTATGAACAAGAGCTTCCATAGCTGCCTGCCTTACTAAGCTCTCCTTATCTTCTTCAAGGGTCTTTATTATTATCACAACTATTTCTTTATCAATACCAGCAAATTTTCCCAGAGCCGACATAGCCTTTTCGCGGACTTCATTTCTTGTGTCTTTAGCCGCGTTTTTAAGAGGTTCGATAGCACTATCATCGCCGATTTCACCCAAAGCTTTTGCAGCATAAGAACTTCCGGGATTATCTTTGCTTGTCAGCACATTGATCAGAGGATTAACTGCCGGCTTTCCGATTTCGACCAACATATCTGCAGCGCTTTCTGATTCTAGCCCGGAATAACTGTTCCCTATTTGTTTTATCAATGCGTCAATCTTTTCATCCTGAGTCCGCGCCGCATTAACCTCATCAGTTGTTATTCGGAGGCTTCTTACAAAATCTTTTACCTGATCAAAATCTTGTTTTTCTTTGTCCCTCAGCACTCTCAGGTTGTCTGAAAACCCCTTGCCTTCCTGATTCATTCTTTTAACCCTTTCCACCAGATCTTTAGAAGTTTCCTGAGGATCTCGCAAGGACTTTTCCCTTCGTTTCTGCCCATCTTCATCAGCGTTCGAAGTCTGTGCCGTTATTATCAGGCTGGGGGCAGGAGATACTGTTGAGGATGTTCTAGAACTAAGATTAGCATCTTCAGCCGCCGTCTTTCTGGCCGCCAATTCACTGTTGAGAGTGATTGTTTGTGCATTCGACTCTTTTCTTGTTATAGGGTTTGTTAAACCTGCGATACTAATATAAAACATTTTGTTGTCCTTTCATATGTTTCGATTTTTCTATCAACTCTATCTCGATAATATTTTTCAGAAATTTCACGCAATTTGCATTTCAGGAGGAAAGATCAGGCACATGGTATACACCCCCTGGTTCAGTTAAAATGTATTCCGAGTAAGAAATATACCCAACTAAAGGAGGTTTTAACCGATGTGCCCG
>JBAZKW010000033.1:0-6682 GCA_041650595.1 Candidatus Margulisiibacteriota bacterium | reverse complement strand
ATCCTTGATAATGGAATAATATTTATTCGGGCACATCGGTTAAAACCTCCTTTAGTTGGGTATATTTCTTACTCGGAATACATTTTAACTGAACCAGGGGGTGTATACCATGTGCCTGATCTTTCCTCTAATTTCCCATTTTGTCTGAAATTTTCGGAAAATTGCGTCGATAAGGGTTTGGAACGTTAAGAACTTTAATTAAGGAGAAATGAAATGGAGAAAACGATACGTGTTTTCGGATTAGGAGGATCAGTTATCAGCGCCTGCACAATGCTGCGGCCATCTTTTGTCTTTCCAAAAGCTCCGATCAGAATTAAAGATACGGGTCACGGTTGCGTAGACAAGTTATTCACGGCAAGGCCTAACGAAACAATACCTTAAATACCGGGGCTTCAAAGAGAGGGGTTGATGATGTTTTCGCAGTTGCAAGCCAAAGGAATCGCTTTAGACATGGTCGTTGCGGGTCTACCAGACCGTGTAAGGCAGGATGTAGTCATGAAAGCGGGAGGCCCCGCAAGGAGCGCTGCCCAGGGAATGATGCAGTTTGATGAAAATGCCTCCGTCAGTTGGATTGGAATTGTCGGGCAAGACGAAGTTGGAGATTGGCTGTATTCTCACAACCAAGAATACGGCATGTCGATGGATCGGACAATAAGGACCGGTAAACTTGGGACATCACAAACAATCGGCCGAGAACAACAAGGAGATAACCCTTGGAGGAATTTTATCCACGACATCGGGACAAACGCGTTGCTGCGTGCTGAAGAGCTGCCGGACGAAGATTTCGATGCGGATCTCTTTCATGTCGGAGGCAACTTCCTCTGCCCAAACCTCGATCTTGAAATCGCTTTTTCAAGAGCAAGGCAGCATAAAGCGGTCACATCACTTGACACGGTATTTGATCCAGACGGCAAGTGGTTGCTGGGCGGTAGCAAAGGCATTCAGTCTCTCGTTCCGGTACTTGATGTCCTGATTATGGATCTGGAAGAAGCTCAAAATATTTCAAGAACAAAGGATGAAGCACCGGAGATGACCCTTGATTTTTTTAGAAAGTCCGGCTTCCCGATCACCGTAATTAAAATGGGAAAACACGGGAGCATCGGTTATGCGAATGGAAGCAGAACCATACCCGACCAGCAGACTATAACAATGCCAATATCGGAGTTTATCGCCGCCCAACCGGAAGATAAGAAATTCCCGACCGGAACCGGAGATATTTACGCAGGATTACTCGCTCTTCTTCTGACAAGAGGAATAGGACTTCCGGTAGCCATGGCAATGGCAACTTCAGGAGCCGGACTTTGTCTGCTTCAGAGGGGCGGAGAACTGGGAGCACCGGGCAATCATATGCAAGAGGTTCTTGACCTTTACAATCGACTTATTGAACAAGGCAATGTATTGGGTTCCATAGGAATACTACCGAGGATTACTAGAGCAGACGAATCGGCTGAAATATTGCACATTACACAATAATTTTGGAAAGGAACTTTAATCATGGCTCAAGTTGCAACAATGAAACCTGCGGTCCACACAATTTACGGCCCCGTTTGCGGAGTTTCTCATCTATCGGTCCAAAAGCAGCTTAATAGAACAGAGACACTCGCCACACGCAATGACGTGCTCGGCCTGAGACTTGGCCTTGAGCGGGGAAGAACTATAACGACACAGCAGTTGCCAGAGGGTGTTTCGATTAAAAGCATTTTTGAAAAGCTTCATGTTGTTGAAGATAAGATGCCTGTCAGTGTCGGGGGCTCTGCAGCCATTGCGGCAAGAGCGGCGCTACAGCTTTCTGATGTAAAGGGGACGGAGGTGCATCTAAGAGGCTTTGTCGGGAATGATACTGTAGGCAGATATATTTGGTCAACGCTCGCCCAACAGGGAATTGATCCAAAGTTTTTGACGGTACTTCCCGGAGCTTCTGCAAGAAACTATGTAATACATGAGACAATCGAAACCGCATCCGGAGAGAAGAGAGTAGTCAGCACTACTATCCATGATCCAGGAGTTTGTGCCGAAATACCCCATACTGTTCTAAGTCAACATGCCAAGGAATTTAATCTCGTCGCAAATGCGACGAACGTATTGACGTTTACAGGAACTCATTTAATGCCAAAAATTCATCCTTTTATGGAATATCTGCTGACCAAAGCAAAAGAGCAAGATTCTCAATTTGCTAAAAGTGAATTGGATTGGAAAAGAAAAAACCCGGGAGCAACAAGACCTGAAGGACGAAGTCTTATATCAATACTTGATCTTGATGACGACCCCGCAAGAAAATGGGATCTCCCATCCGGAATGCCCAAACTCGTCGATTTGCTTCTTATGAACAGAACAACCGCTTCAGCTTTTTTTGCGCTCAAAGAGTTTTATCCTCCGGAAATTATTGACAGGCTTATAAAAGAAGGCTTTATAAACGGAGTCGTCACTGACGGCTCCTGCGGAGCGTATATCTTTTCTGAACAACAGGGTGTGTTCAGTTTTGAAGCTCGTACGATCGCCTACCGCGTTCCGATACTCGAGGCCATTGCACAGCTTTCAACACCAAGACAGCTTTATGGGGTCGGCCCTGTTTCAGCCGCAGCTTTGGCGGTCGCGGCCGTTGAGAATATGGAAATTCAACTGGCGGTCTTATTTGCCATGGCTGCAGCCGGTAAATGCGTACAAACACCATGGGGCAAGATTGGAGATGCAGTTACTTTAGGCGGATGCCGCTCAGAAATTGATGAACTTCTTAAGGGGCTCAGCAGACAAAATCAGGAATACAGGGCTTCAATGCTTGCAGGGCAGTTTGCTGGACTTGGATCTAAAGTCAATTATGCTATCGACACCGATAATGATTAGTACTGATCGGATCTGATCCGATAAATTGGAAGTGAAATCCATGCCTGTTTTTGACGAAAATAAGGTATGGGGGCTATAGAAATAAAGGTTCCGGTACGGGATATCTCGACGATACGCTTTTCAAATGGTGTATTTAATAGGATACCGACTCCTGCGGTCGTTATTTCAAGAGTATTCAGAAAAGTCTCTCACGTAAACCCGCAATTTTTAGCGCTCATGGGGGCTGACAATCCTCAAATATTGAACCGAAGGATCGACAGCTTTATACATCCAAACTATCTTGACAACTTTTATAAAGCAATTAAAGCCGCAACCCCGTGCCAAGGGACTGAACTGGTTTTTTTGCATGCAACAGGCGCAACAAGACCTATCCCCACGGCAATAGCAAACGTCAAGAACGGATACCTAATGAGAGTTCTGTCTACTAAGAGCGATATGGCACTTGATATTAATAGTTCGTTTTCCGAAATAGGTGCGGGCTTTGTGCACGACATGAGCAATGTATTAGGAGTAACGGCATACGAGGAACTGCTTGACGGAGACATAAAAGAGATTGACGATTTCTTGAGATCTCTTTGCGACGGTCAGGCCCAGGAATCTCCTGATGATTTGCTGCAAGGATTGCCGCAAGCTATCACCGCTCTGGATGGAATACGCTCCCGTCTCAAAACCATTTTTCTTGGATTAAATCATGCAAACTCTATTTTGCAAGGATTTGGATGTTTTTGTAAGGGCCGGCCCGAAACGAATGCCACCCCTCACTTTGAAGTGGCGGACGCAGTAAGATCGGCAGCTGCTATGGGAAAAGGAATTGCGTATGCGATAGCTAAGAAAAAGGGAATTGTAATAAGTGTTTCCCATCAAGGCCCTGACGAAAGGCTTTGTGCTTTAGGAGATTCTTCTCAATTGCAAAGAGTAATAATAAATCTGATCAAAAATGCGGCGCTTGAATCCAAAAGGGCAACTAATTGCATAATAGTTGAATGGTCCGCCATTGAAAATGACGCACAAGAAAAGTTCGTCGAAATAAAAGTAAGGGACTCAGGAGTGCCCATACCAAAACCGTTGGCAGACAGACTTTTCAGGGAAACAGTCGAGTCAACTCACGGAGGAACAGGCAGAGGCCTGTTAACTTGCGCACAGATAATACATGGGTTCGGCGGAGAGATAAGATATCAATCCATACCCGTAAAAAGCTTTGTCATAACCCTGCGGGCAGCGCACTAAAATAATATGCAACCAAGAATAATTGCAACCAATATAATGACCAGCCATTGCCTGGGAGCGCTCAGACACCTTCCGGCAATGCATGTTCCCCGTAGAGAAAGGACTGCGATCGCCGAAAATATAAGGACAACTATCGGCCCGGACATGGTATCAAGGCTCTTTCAGCAATCAGTTCGGCTTAACGATCCTCATATACACACAACTATTTCCGATGGAAAGTTATCACCTGCTGCCGTTTTTGACCGCGCGGTAGAGCGGGCTGTCGGGACAATAGTGTTGACCGACCATGACAGGATAGGCAATATCCTTCAAGACATGATGACAGCGGCGCAAAAAGGCGTGGATTATACTTTCGGAGGCGTTGAACTCACTTTTTTCCCGGGCGGAAATGTTACACATATAAAAGTTTATTTTGACCCTTTTGATCCTGATTTTGCAAGGATGATCTCTGAACATAAGCAGGCAAACAGGGATCTTTTTATCACGCAGATCATCGCGACGAAAAACCTGTCACGCTCAGTGATATCATCCGTCTTTAACCCAAAAAAACATGAGCTTCCCAGGATACTTAGAAGTCTCGGCATCAATCCCTCCTATGCACATGGTCGGATAAGGTCCGCGCTCGCCAGGTTCAGAAATCTTGACAGGACAGGTATAGAAACATTAAGGCAAAACATCGAAAGGCGCGGGGATATCGTAGGCGCGCTTGCTTCGAGAGGAGTAAATATTATCGGGCATGAACCTCAAGAACTGGAGATATTTAGACAATTTACTTATTATCTGGCGCTTAAGAACCTTTTAGGCTGCAGTGAGGTCACCCCTATTATGGGGGATACACTCAAAAGGTTCGCAGACAAAGGGGCTTGGATCACTTTTGCTCACCCGGGCAGGAACATGAGATACGGAATGAGCCTCGAAGAAATAGCAGGAGCAATCGGTGACCTAAAAAGGAAAGGGTTGCTGCACGGCATAGAAACCAGCTACTCGCTTCACACGCCGGACCAACAGCAGCTATTCGCAATTATGGCGGAAAATCTGGGCGTTGAAGAAGACGGGGGCTCGGATTTTCACGGATACGGAAAAGAAGACTTTGTCGAACTGGGATCAGGAATAAACTGGAACGCGTGTGTGGACTTTGGACTTTTTGTAAAGGTGCGCAGGCATCTGATCGCCCCGCTGACTCAGATGGGAGACGAATGTTTTGGCCTCGGCAGGTTCCTGGATGGCTTTGATTATTACAGAAAAGCTTTGGCCATAGACCCTTATGATTTTGAGACTTATGCAAAGATCGCCCATGTGATCGAATACCATTTTTAACCAACAAAAAGTGAAATCAGCTCCCAAATATTACGATAGAAATATAGTAGAGTCTCAAAGGAAATAGCACCCAATTTTGACAAAGATATGGAGGATCAATAAGATGCAGATCGGACAAATGACCGAAAGAAGCGTAACCAGTCTGAGCCTTGCAAAATTCGGGAAAATTAATCTGCCAAGAAAATCTCAAGAACAGCGAGCCGCCCTGGCTTCTGAACTTCGGCACGAGATTGCACCTGCCATGCGGCAAAGGTTTGCAACTCAAAGAACTATGCAAACAGATCTTCATGTTCACCCTTCAAGAAATAACAGCAGTTTTAGCCCGAGCGAAATTTTTTCCAGGGCTTCTTCATCCGGTGTCGGAACACTTGTCTTGGCTAATAATCAGGTCAGGAATGTGTTTGCCGATATGAGGCAAGCTACAAAATTTGATATAGATCTCACTTTCGGAGCAGTTATGCTTCCGTTTCGTTTAAAAAAAGACCTCGAAATCCAAACAAAGGTTTATTATAATCCTTTTGACTCAAAGATAGCGGATCTGGTAGCCGATCATCGCCAACATAAGAACGAGATCATGTGTGGGGCAGCAATCGAAAGGACCCTGCAAAGGTTTTCAAAAAGAGGATGCTGGATAGTATTGTCCTATCCGGGAAAGCTCTTGTCCTATGGATTAGATACTGATTCGTTTTTGGACGGGCTAAAAGAACTTTCAAAGAAAGAGCTTCTTCACGGCCTGGAAACACATCATTCCGGACATACTTTGTGGCAGCGGAATTTTTTCACGCAAGCAGCCTTCAAAGCAAGCCTTTGGGAGGATGGCGGATCTGATTTCCCGGGTTTTCATGTCGGGGATTTTGTAGATCTGGGGACAGGGATGTGGAACGTTGATCTTCCATATAATATAGTTGAAGAAGTCCGCAGATTTTTAACTGCCCCTCTTTTAGCAAAAGCAGATGACTATGCAAGAAATGGGCAGAGCAATAAAGCTTTTCATCAATTATGGAAGGCTTTGATGATAAATCCCTATGATTTTAGTGCCTACAAAAGGGCTGCAAGAATCCTGGAAAACTAATTTCAGTCTGCAATATATAGCGCTGGATTAATTCTTGAAAGCACTAGTCTTATATCCGTACGATCTTCCTCTCACGGACCATATTGGGACGGAAAAATAAAGTGAATTACCCCGCGCAAAGCGCGGGGCTTCTATCCCAGCTCGAGTTCGAGCTGGGAAGGTGCTCGGTCAATTTCTCTGTGATTTTCTATGTACTTCTTTATGATTTCCGTCGTTATTTGATTC
>JBAZKW010000032.1:0-7714 GCA_041650595.1 Candidatus Margulisiibacteriota bacterium | reverse complement strand
TCCATTCCGAATCGTTTCTTTTGGGAAAATCCGTTCGATAATGCGCTCCGCGGGATTCGGTCCGGTCAAGAGCCGCTTTTGTAACCAGACTGCCGACAAGCACCATATTTATCAATTCGGCTTCGTCTTTATTTTCAGGTTCAAAATCAAGCTTTGCAGAAAGTTTTTCCAGCTCTATCATGGCCTGGTTCAATGATATCTCGCTTCTAATTATCCCGACATGCTCCCACATAAGCCTTTTGATAAAGTTCTTAAGTTTACTAATGTCTTGGGCTTTCACGCTCTTACTTAATACTTTAACTCTGTTCAGAGCCATTACCGCCCCTCTCCCTATGGGAGAGGGGTTGGGGGTGAGGGCTTTTAGATATCCACACGCACTTTCAGCCGCGCGGCGGCCAAAAACCACGCCCTCAAGAAGAGAATTGCTTGCCAGGCGGTTGGCGCCGTGGACACCGGAAGACATCGCTTCGCCGGCCGCCCAAAGGCCGGGGATATTGGTGCGGCCTTCAAGGTCTGTCTTTATGCCGCCCATAAAATAATGCGCCGCGGGAGCTACAGGTATATCATCGCAGGTGAGGTCCAGTCCTACCTCTTTGCAGGTCTTATAGATAGTAGGGAACCTCTTTTTTATCTTTTCAGGATCAATTCCTGACAGGTTCAGATGTACATGGTCGGAATCGGTCTTTTTCATCTCTCCGAAGATAGCTCTTGAAACTATGTCGCGCGGCGCGAGTTCGGCCTGAGCGTGATATTTTTCCATAAATCTCTCACCATTTTTATTCAAAAGCAGAGCTCCTTCGCCGCGAACGGCTTCCGATATAAGGAATTGCGGAAAAGCGATCTCTTCGTCAAGTCCTTTGAACTGGACCAGCGCGGTAGGGTGGAACTGGACAAATTCCATGTCGCGCAGTACCGCTCCGGCCCTGTATGCCATGGCCATTCCGTCGCCGGTCGCAAATTCAGGGTTTGTGGTATATTTGTAGATCTGGCAGATCCCGCCTGTGGATATTATTACTGCCGGAGCTAAAAAGGCGGTTTTTTTCCCTTTTACCGAATCAAAAGCAAATACGCCTATACACCTGCCGTCTTTTATTATCAGGTCTTTGCCAAAAATAAAGTTCCTTATTTTGATATTTTTGTTCTTTATGACGCGCGCGGCAAGAGTGCGGGCGATCTCTTTGCCGGTGTAGTCTCCGGCATGCAATATCCTTCTCTTTCTGTGAGCGCCTTCAATGTTCAACTCAAAACCGGAAAGAGTGCGGTCAAAATCGGCACCCATTTCTATCAGCTCTTTTACGCGTTCAACCCCGTCCTTGACCAGCACCTCAACTGCCTGTCTGTCACAAAGGCCGGCTCCGGCTTCCAGCGTGTCTTCGAGGTGGTAAGAGGTAGAATCATTGACGCTGTCAAGAGCTACCGCGATGCCTCCCTGAGCTTTTTCGGTGGCGGTTTCTTCCGTTTTTCCTTTGGTGAGCAGCGTAACGGAACCTTTTTGCGCGCAAACGAGAGAAGCGGTGAGGCCCGATATTCCGCCTCCCACTATGAGAAAATCAGATTTGAAAATCTCCATATTTAGTTGTATTATAGCAGTTATGGAGAAAACACATGTTGAATTTTGAGACCAGTGTAAAACTGATTACTTTTGCGAGCCAGAGCCCTATATTCAAAGGCGTGTCCCTCATAATACTTGCAATTTTTGCCTTTATTTTTGGCATGTGGTTCAACAAAGGCAACAACACATCAAAAGGCTTCTGGGCCTATATTCTAGTGATTCTCATAATCCTCTCTTACGGCATATTCATTCTTATATTCAAACCGCAATGGTGGCTACCACCGTACATGAATTAAAAATTACAAATTTCAAATTACAAATTGGGAACCGGAAATATGCCAGACAAGATTTTTGATATAGGTGAGAGGACAAAAGAATTTGCTGTAAGAATAGTAAGATTTTGCAGTAAGATGGACAATTCTATTGCTAGCAGAGAAATTGCAAAACAATTGATCAGATCAGGGACATCCGTTGGCGCTAATTTGCAAGAGGCAAGCGGATCAATATCAAAAAAAGAATTCATTAGCAAGGTAGGTATTTCAAGAAAAGAAGCAAAAGAAACCACCTACTGGCTTGATATTATTCAAAGATCAAAACTTTTGAAAAATCAGCAAAATGTTCAGGAATTATCAAGTCTTCTCATAGAATCCGAGGAGATATCCAAAATATTAAGTAGTATAATAATAAAAGCACGGAGCAAACCATAATCTGCTCATGTTTTCTGTTTTCTTTCGGTTTTTTGTTTGTAATTTGTAATTTTTAATCTGAAATTACGTTGGGGGATCGTCTAACGGTAGGACTACAGCCTCTGGAGCTGTGTATCCTGGTTCAAATCCAGGTCCCCCAGTGGTTCGACTCGGTTGCAAAAGCAACCTCGCTCACCACTTCGTTCTCCATAAACAGAATAATCAATAGATGAAAAACGAACCATTCCGAGCGAGCAAAATTCCCTTACTTCTTACGCGGTCTTCTTCACATACGCCCTGAATTCCCCGTCGCTTTCCTCAACTCCCAGGCATTCATTGCCGGTGGTCTTGCACCAGGCAGGCATGTCGGATTTTATGCCCTCATCCGTTGAAAGTACCTCAAGGACCTGGCCGATTTTAAGTTCCTTCATCTTCTTGCCGGTCTCGATTATGGGCATGGGACAAAGAAGCCCGAAGCAATCAATAGATACGTCGGCTTTCATTGTATTTCTCCTATATGAAGTAGCTCATCTTGCTTTCCCTCGCACCCGCGAGAAAAGTCGCGGCACCCGCATATGAGTCGATACCATCGATAAAATCATCTTTTTCAAACCCCATAAAGCTGAACGTAGTCGTACAGGCGACAAACTTTACTCCCAGATCTTTGGCTGTTTGGATAAATTCGGGTATTGCCGGGACCTTTGACTGTTTCATCAGGACCTTCATCATAAGCGGCCCCATGCCGAGCATGTTGAATTTTGATAGCGGCAGGCGGTCGGATCCGCCTTTGTTCATAAAGTTCATCATCTTCTGTAGGACGTTTTTTCCGCTGGTCAGTTTCTTCTTCCGCAACACGTTCAGTCCCCAGAAGGTAAAAAACATCGTGACGTCCATTCCCATAGACGCGGATGTCGTAGCCAGGATAAAGGCGGCGAGTACTTTATCCATGTCACCGGAAAAGACGACGATATAAAACTTTTCTTTTTCCATTGTTATCTCCTTGAAGACATCTATTTTTTTCCGAGAGGGGAGAGCTTACGCAGTCTTTCGACTATTGGCGGAAGTTTTTCGAGCAGCATATCGACGTCCTGCATAGAATTATCTTTACCCAGTGACATAACAAGAGAGCCGTGAATATTTTCAGCGTCAATGCCTATGGCAAGCAGTACATGAGAGGCCTTGAGTGCCTTGGAGGCGCAAGCCGAGCCGGTCGAGACCGCGATGCCTTCCATGTCCAGGAACAAGGACATTGACTCTCCCTCGATGAACTTGATGCAGCAGCTCGCGTGTCCGGGGAGGCGTTTTTCCGGATGTCCGGTCATTATGATATCTTTTATGTTTTTGCCTAGTCCCTGCAAAAGTCTGTCCCTAAGTGGAATAAGATTTGCTATCCTTGATCCCATCTCCTGCTTTGCAAGCTCACAGGCTTTGCCCATGCCTACAATACCTGCTATGTTATGTGTTCCTCCGCGTTTTCCGTCTTCCTGCATGCCCCCGAGGATGAACGGTATTATTCTTGTACCCTTTTTTAAATAAAGCGCCGCGACACCAGTAGGGCCATAGAATTGGTTAGAGGAAAACGATATGGCATCTGCTCCAAGCTCCTTAACATCCAGAGGAATAGTCCCAGCTGTCTGGACTGCATCTACGTGAAAAACAGCGCCTTTTTCCTTTACGATCTTTCCGATCTCAGATATGGGCTCTATCGTGCCGATCTCATTGCTTGCATGAGTCAAAGTCACAAGTATAGTTTCAGGGGTCATTGATCCGGCTACTTTGGCCGGATCGATCATGCCGAATTTGTCCACGGGGACATAAGTGACGCTAAATCCTTCTTTTTCTAGATCCCTGAGGGGATAATGGACGGAAAAATGTTCAATGGTCGACGTGACTATGTGTTTACCCTTTTTCGCGTTGGCCTTTGCTAACCCTCTGACGGCAAAATTATTTGATTCCGACCCGCAGGAAGTAAATATAATCTCTTTGGGAGATGCTCCGATGAGGTTTGATATCTTTCCTCTTGCATCTTCTATGGCCGCGTCTGTCTTCTTTCCGGATTCATGGAGGCTCAAGGGATTGCCAAAAATACTCAAAAGCGCATCTTTCATAGCATCGACGACCCGTGGGTCAGGAGCAGTATTTGCCATATGGTCAAAATATAGATACATTTTTTCCAATAATACCATAAACCGGCTGCCGTAATGCAATGCAAAAGCATGGATGCATCTACCGAAATAAAACAAAAAAGCCATACGGCATGTTTGACAACTAGTGCAATTAGTTGTAGTATATGTAGTATGATAAGCACAATAAAACAACGGATAACGCTTTTTATCAATCCTTCCATAGCAAAGCACGCAAGAGCTCAGGCCATTATCGAGGGGATGACTTTGACCAACTTCTTAGAAAAAGCCTTGATCGCCTATTTGCCCAACAAAACAATTATCAAGAAAACAAAGATCTGAGCCGGTAAAAAACCAACAGGAAAAGCATCAATAAAAAGCTCTTTTTATACATACCAGTTAAACCACTTGCAGTTCAAAATCTAAGAAAAGGAAAAGAAAAATGAAAAAAAATCTAATTGTTGCGGTCGCTTTGTTGGTTATTTTTTTAGGATCGCAGTGCCTTGCATTCAGGCCTGCGGTAATAGGAGGGATAAGGGATGGTGCCGCGCTGGGGTTCATATTTGAAAGGACTTCCACAAGCAGGACCTCATTAAGGTTGGGTATCGAAGCCAACACCGGAAATACTCCGGTGATACTTTTTGCCGGAGGAAAATGGTTTCTCAGCAATATCCAGGGCGGATACCCGATGTATTTGAGCGGCGGTCTGGTCGGATATTTGGGCAATAATCGCTCAAATGCGGGCCCTTATATTTCCATTGTTTTTGAACGGCTTCTGGAAATAACACCTTTGTTCCTTGAAGTCGGTATAGATGTGGCCGGTTCCGGGAAACTGCAGTTGCAGGTTGGATATTATTTCTAGCACAAATAATTAAGAAAGGAAAAAAGATGAGAAGAACTTTTTATATCTATTCTGGGTTCGTTTTTGTCTTCGCGTGCTTAAGTTTAGTGTCTGCAAGAGCGGCTCAGGCAGCGGTCAATGTTAACATTAATTTTGGACCGCCTCCCATAGTAGTATCAGAACCTCCTGAAGTGGTCATGATGCCTCATTATGGGATATATTTTGTGCCCGGCATCAGTTATGACGTCTTTTTCTATAACGGCTATTGGTGGTCCCCGAGAGGCAATAGCTGGTACAGGGCAAGGCAGTACAAAGGTCCGTGGGGTGTTGTGCGGCGAAACTATGTTCCCGGACATCTGTTCAAGGTTCCAAAGAATTACCGTGAAGTCTACAAGAGAGAACGCCGCATTAATTATGGGCAGTGGAAAAAACAGGGCCGTGGCAATGAAGGACAAGGTCGCGGTCGCGGCGGAAAACATTAATTTTTATCTTATTCTACGGAACGACAACGGGGCTCTAAATCAGAGCCCCGGTTTTTTTTAAGATAGTACTCCTCCCTGGAAAAACGTCAATAAAATCCGTATAATTTTCAGATACTTTCTAAGAATATAGTATAATATATTGATTGGAACTATTTCGGCGCGCATTTTGTCTAAATACAGTAAGGGAGAAAAAAGATGAACAGAAAACCTGGTTTTTCAGTGATTGTGTTCGCCATACTTGGCTCCATTATACTTTTTAATGGTCCCGCATATGCGCAAGGCGCGCGCGGCAAGGCAGTGGGTGAGCCCGGCATGGTATGGAGACTAGACCTTACAAAAGACCAAAAAACAAATATCATCGCAAAAGAAGATGCCATTGAAAAAGAAACATTGCCGCTGAAGAATTCTATCAAAAATAATAGAGACCGATTGAACGTCGAACTTTCCATGGACAAGCCTGATAATTCCAAGATAAATAGTTTGATAGACAATATTTCAAAGGACATGACAGACATCCAGAAAAAAAGGATATCCTTTATGCTTTGGATGAGGGAACAGCTGACAACGGAGCAAAAACAGAAACTTCAGGATCTTATAAAGAGCAGGGAACAGAGCGAAACCGGGAGCGGAGAGGGCAGCGGATATTAAAACCATTCCCGGAAAGAAAGATCTGGTATAACAAAATGACAAATTACAGAAACAAATCCATATTCATACTATCGGCAATACTTTTGTTGGTTACTGCCTCACAAAGTATCGCGGCTGAGAACTATTTACACATGTTCGGCGGGGTAGGGGCCGGTTATTATTACCTTTATCCAAAAGACAACCAGATCAAGGATTTTTATAAAGGCGGGATCGTTTACAGGGGATTTATGGGGTTCAAGGCGGACAGCGGTCTCTCCGCCGTAGGAGATATCAGTTATTATTCTGAGGGGAACCGTTCTGCTCTCGCTCCGTACGGCACAGCCTTGACGATCATTCCAATCACGGCATCGGTAGCGTACCGTTTTTTTAAGGATAGTGCTTTTAATCCGTATTTAGGCGCCGGTATAGGCATCTACAACATCAACGAAAGCGATCCTGATTTTACCTATCTTCAGACAACAAAATTCGGAAAACATATTTTTGCCGGCGCGGATTTTTATCTTGACCGCAACACAGTACTGCAGGCGGAACTAAGACAGACTATCATCGATCCAATAAATTCATCCCTGTATTATCAGGCATCTTTGGGAGGAATAACTGCAACAGTGAACATCGCCATCGAGTGGCCGCTTGCCGGTAAAACTCCCATGACAACGCAGGAAGCCGCACTGGAGCTGCAGAAAAGCCTTGCGTATAACGAACACTTGGCGATCATGAACCGTATGAATGAGATAGATTCTTATTATGACCAGCGAAATTGGAACCGGAATATGTATTATCGGCCATGGAACACTCCCGATATCTATATAAATACGGTGGTCCAGCCGACACAGCAGCAGATCGATGCGCAAAAAGCTCAGGAAGCCCGGTATAAGGCCGAGCAGGACAAAAAACGTCAGGAATATCTGGATCAAAAACAACAACTCCGCCAGGACAAAAAAGACTCTTTAACCAAGCCCTCCAGGTAGAATGAGCCTTGGGATCTCATTCAGGAACATGTTTTGCCATCAATCGTGTAATAAGAGGACCGACTTCACTATGTAGGTCATATAGCTTCAATAGCAGTTTTGTTGCTCTTTCAAGGGTAGACGGATTGACAAATCCCTTTGCCGCAGCCCTGACAGCCGTTTCTGCATCCAGTTCCGAGGTCTTTATCACTATTTTTTTTGCTTTTTCCGCACAGTCGTCAAACTTAAGGGCCCTGACGCATGAATAAGCAACTTCCATCCTGTACCATTACACTCATCCCCGCGCAAAACGCGGGGCATCCTGAAATGCAAATTTGGCCAGTTCAGGCACATCATATACAGGTACGGGGTCAGAAAAGTATTTCGAATAGTAAACACCAAGATCGTCAAGGAGAATAGGGATAAAAGAGGCAA
>JBAZKW010000031.1:0-8636 GCA_041650595.1 Candidatus Margulisiibacteriota bacterium | reverse complement strand
CCGGTGTTCATATAATTTATCCCCAGGCTGTACCCCCCAACATGGTTTGAGAAATTACTGAAATCATTAGTTTTGTGGTTTCAAAATGTTTACAATCGCTTTACATGTGACCTGAAAGTGTAAAGAAATAAGAGAGTTGAATGAGTTGTAGGGTGGCCATTTCTTTACAGAAACTTTACAGAATTGTTGGATTTTTCGGCACTTTTTGGTTTCGGAAAAAAGTTGGTTTTTTGGGGTGCCTTGCAGAATGGTTTCGGAAATTTTGAGGGCAAAAATCAGCTTTGATTTTTTGGATTACTATTTGATTTTACTGTGATTCGACCGCTTCCAATTCAAAAGTTTCCCCTTTTTCCCTTGACCGCCTCCTAAAATTTTTTGACCGGTCAACCGATCAACAAACGGAATTGTTAATTTTCTCTAATCAATCGGCATGGTTACGGCCTAAAAATACCCCCAAAAACAGGGTGGTAGGCGGTCAACGATTTTCGAGACTAAAAACCAAAAAAAACGCGGTTTTTAAGTTACAGGCTTAAAGGTAAGAAAAATTTTAAATTTAGCCTTTATTCTTCGCTTTTATCTTTCCGCTTTTTGTTCCACGGATTCCCCTGACCGTCCTTAAGAGGGTGTTTTTTTCGTACGCATAATACTGCCGAACGATAAGGGATCGTACTCAATAAACTCCTCATTAAAGATTTTAATTCTGAATTGCATTGTTTTCGGATCAAGATCCCAAGATTCTAAGAAATTAAAGACTTGAGTAAAAAAGAATACGAGGCCAGGAATGTCGTCTTCAAAGCCATGTAAAGCCAATCTGAGCAGCCCTTCATCATCCATCGCATTGGCAAGGATTAGTTTTTTTGATTCTTCGCAGGAGATTCCAACATTACTTTCACTCATGAATGCTGCAAATCTATCTAATAATTTAAGATACTTATCATTCGATTTCGATATTTCCAGGAAAGTTGCAATGGTATATAAGAAAATAGTCTTCTCAAGGGAACAAAAATCTTCTCTTTCAAGAAGAGCGAATATTTTTTCTTTGTTTTCTCCCTGATACGTTAATCTGAGGATTTCTCTCAAGTCTTTGAAACGCGCCTCAGGTGTAGGTTTATAGGGTTTTCCTTCATCAAAAAGCAACCAGTCAATCGAAATATTATATTTTTCCTGGATTTTCTCCAATAAATTCCTTGATGGTTTAGTCCTTCCCCTCTCGATATCTGCAATATAACCTTTTGAATATCCTAAAGATTCTGAAAAGGCATCTTGAGACATCCCCTTTTCAATCCTTAACCCCTTAATTTTTTTTGAGATACTAAGCATTTTTTACTTGACAAAATAATAGCGATCTTCTATCTAAGTGTAATTTACGTACAAAGCACCCCAACGGAGGAAATAAAATGAGTCCCGAAGAAATCCGCCAAGAGCTATTTAAGCGACGTAAGGAGGTAACGCAGACTTCCATTGCCCGGTCATTGGGAGTCTCTCGCCAAGTGGTCATATATGTAATTGACCGTAAAATGGTGTCCAAAAGGGCCATGCAAGCGATAGCCGATGCAATACAGTATGACGTAAGATACGTATTTCCAGAGCGTTTTTTTAAAAAAGTCCATTAAATAGCTCACATCTGCCTCTCTGCCCTTAGGTTTGAGTGTAGCTTACTTTTTTAAGGTGAGGGTGTCAATGTCTAAAGGAAAGCTAAGAATTGACGATAGGCAACTGAATATTTTCGATTATCTTCAGTCCTTGTCCGCGCCACAGCAATCCACGGAAGGCAAATTCAGGATCATTGATCAGCTTCGTTTATCCCTCTGTACCGCTATCAAAGAGAGTCCACTTTCCAGACATCAAATAGCCGGAGAGATGAGCCATCACCTCAGCGAGGCCATTACCAAAGAGATGATTGATTCATGGACACGTCAATCGGATGAGATTAACGGGCGGCTAGGTCGCCACATTCCGGCTGAGTTTCTACCGGCCTTTTGTCATGTCACCGGAAACAATGAACCATTGGTCATTTTAGGCAAATTGGTTGGACTCTTTGTGATGCCGGGGCCTGAAGCCCTTAGGGCTGAGATTCAAAAACTTGATGAGGGGATTAAAAAACAGCAGGCGGAAAAGAAAAAGAGGTTAATGTTTCTTCAAGAAATAACAGAGAGTTGAAAGGATTATCAGAAAAAGGGATTCGGGGCGGATGGTTGAAGAGACGGTTACACTTTCAGAAATAGCGAAAAATTTAGGTGTCAGCAAGGGCACCGTTCGCAATCGGCTTATGAAAGAAAATTGGCAACATATCAATGACAGTAACGGGACTTTGCAGGTCACTGTTTCCAGCCTTCCCGCAGACGTCAAACTTGCTTTGAGCCAATGCCAACTCTCTGAAATAGACCCATTGTTGCCTGTTAGGACAAACAACAGGCAGCTTCCTTTGCCCCTGGATGGGAGTTGCCTGGATAAAAGGCGTGATAAGGTGGCCTTGGCCAGAGCGACGCTTGTTGACTCTTTCACAAGGACCAAGAATGCGGCCAAAAGGGAAGGCCGCTCAAAGGTTGAAGCTGGAAAGACCTTCATTAATGGTTACAACACCGGGAACCTTCACCCCCAGCTTTATGAAATACTTGGAGAAAAGAGCTATAGTACCCTTGAGGGTTGGAGAAAGGAATACAGCCTTTGTAAGGATTACACATGCCTTGCAGACCGGTACGGAAACCGCAAAGGCTCATGCAAAGTCACTGATGACGAAAAAGACGCCCTGCTAAAATTTGCCCTTCATCCCAACCAGTTGCGTATATCGGAAGTCGCTCGCCTTGCAAAAATGAAGCTGGAAGAACAAGGTCTCCCCTCCCCGAGTTCCTTAACCACCCTTAGAAATTTTGTGATCAATTGGCAGAATAGGCATTACGACACATGGGTGTTTTGCAGGGAAGGTGAAAAGGCGCTCAATGATAAAGTGCTGCCATATATTGAGCGTGACATCAACCGGCTGGACGTTGGAGACGTCCTGGTTGCAGACGGTCATAAGCTTAATTTTGAGATCCTAAACCCCTTCACGGGCAAGCCTTCAAGAATGGCCCTGATTCTCTTTTATGACTGGGCCTCATGCTATCCTGTGGGATGGTTCATCATGCCAACGGAAAACATTCAAGGCATTGCGGCTGCACTTAGAAACGCCATCCTGAACCTTGGAAAAATACCGAAGGTCGCGTACTTGGACAATGGCCGGGCCTTTAAGGCGGATGTCTTTACCAACACGGAAATTGACTTTGAAAACGCCGGTTTTCAGGGCATGTTTGGGCGGCTTGGAATTGAGCCTCTTTTTGCATGGCCTTATCACGGACAGTCCAAACCCGTTGAGCGTTTTTTCGGGACAATGAGCGAGTTTGAACGGTTGATGCCCACCTACACCGGAACATCCATTGACAAAAAGCCCGCCCGCCTTCTTCGCAATGAGAAGCTGCATAAAAAGATCCATGAAAAAAAATATGGGGACTGGGCGCCTACCATTAAAGAGGTTGATCAGATGCTTTATGGATGGGTTGAAAAATATGCAAAAAGGCCCCACGAAGCACTTAAAGGCCGCTGCCCCGGTGATGTATTCGAGGCCGGTAAGGGTCCGGGAATAGATGAGAAACTACTGAGTTTTCTTATGTTGGCTATGGAAGATAAGACCGTCCATAGAAACGGCATACGCATGTTCGGCACGAACTATTATGACAGTGCCCTTTACGGATACAAAGATCCTGTCCTGGTTCGGTATGATCTTTTGGATAAGTCCAAGGTTTACGTTTACGACCGGACGGGAACGGAGCTTATTTGTGAGGCCCCGGCGGTCAGGCCGGTTCATCCTGTGGCAAGGCTTTTGGGAAGGCCGGAAGATGAAGAAGAGGTCAAGCAAGGGATTGAGCAGAAAAGAAGACTGAAAAAGGAGACTGAAAAATTTGCGCGGTCATGGGTTGAAACTGCCCCTGAGCTTATCGCCCTGCCTGAGAGGACCCAAGGCCCTGAACTCAAGGCGCTTCCCGGTGGCATGAAGTATATCCCACTTACCAAGGCAGAGGCCGAAAAGATGGAGGTAGAGGCCAAAAAGATTAAGGTCTTGGAGTGGCCCGAGAAGAGGGTGAAATGGGAAACGGAGTCTGAGCGTTACGAAAGCTATCTTGAAAGGGAGTGCAAAAAAGAAACGCTGACCCTGGATGAGATGGCGTTTATGAGATATTACGAAAAAACAGATGAATACAGCACGTTTAAGGAACATTTTGATTTGCTGTTTGAATTCTTCATAGCAGGCCCTGAAAAGGAGGAAAGTACACATGGGTAATGTCTTTGTTCAGACCAATAACGTGTTGAAGTTCAACAGCGCGATGAAGGAGCGCGAAAGATCTTTAGGCGAGCCCACCCTTTTGGCCTTTACCGGCCCTGCGGGCAGGGGGAAGACTACAACGGCCCGTTATTTTGCAGCAAAGGAGGGCTGGACCTATTGCAGGGTGTTGAAGGGGTGGCGGCAATCAGAGCTGTGGATGTTGCAGGACATGTGCTTTGAACTCCAGGTGGACCCTACACCCAAACGCAAACAGCCCGCCTTCAATGCCATTGTAGACACCTTGCGCAAGTCGCCACGGACAGTGGTTGTTGATGAGGCGGACAAATTGAATGACAGCCTGCTTGAATGGATAAGAGACATTGCCGACGTGACTTTTGCCCCTTTCGCCCTGGTGGGTGAAAAGGGGTTAATCCATATGATGAAGCATGAACGGCGGATATGGAGCCGGACAGTCCGCCATGTGGAATTTGAGCCGATCAAGGCACAGGATGTCTTTATGTTCGCTCAGCAAGCAGAAGGGTTGAAGTTGACGATGGGTCAGGCCGAGATGCTGCAACAGGCCGCAGAGGGTGATTTCAGGCCCGTGTGCCGGGAGATCCGCAGAATTGCCGAGCTTTGCCGCGTTAATGGTTGCACGGAAGTGACGGATGACATGGTCCAAAAGGCAATCAAAGACGGTTTGAGGGGGTAATGAAATGCCCAGATCCGGCCTTACGGAAAAGATCAGGCAGGTGGCCAAGGAACTTGGAACCTTCAGGGTCCGGGATATTGCTGAACGGATTGATATCCAAACATATCGTGAAAAACACAATATCCTCTCATATGTTTCTGATCTGAAAAAGGCCGGTGAAGTCGAGCGGATAGGAAAAGGCCTGTATAAGTATGTGCCCAAAAAGCCCAGGCGGACCTTTTTGGATGTGATCTGGCACCTGGTAAGGTCTTACAGGCAGTTTGACACGGATGAAATCGAGAGATTAAGCGGCGCTGCCAGGGGCACTGTCAAGGAATATCTGCTCTGTCTGATGCATCTTGGCTATCTCAGAAGAGAGGGATTGTCAGGCTGGGCGCTTATTAAAGATCCGGGGCCGCAAACACCGGCCAATTCAGCCAAGTGTGCAAGGCTTAAGAGGCTGCGAGGCGCAAAGGAATGAAGAACAGCAACGCAAAGATAGATCCAGACAAGGAGCTGTACCTGAGACAGAACAAGGCCATACACAAGGCCAGGGCTCAATTAGGCATGGAGCTGGATGATTGCCGGGAACTGGCCAGACAGATGTTCGGCAAGGCCTCTTTGAGTTCTCTATCCCTTGAGCAACGTTCTGAATTGATTGATGAGCTGAAGGCCAAGGGGACAAAGGTTTTTAATCCGAAGGAGTTAAAACCTCAAAGACGTGAGACTGCATATTTTGAGCACCTTGCAAGTTGGGACAAGAGGTTTCCAAAGGGAAGGCGAGGCTTTGCCTCAAATAAACAACTGGCATGGATAGAAACCTTGTGGACGCTGGATTTTGATGACGGACGCACGGACAGTAAGCGAGGGCTCAGGGGCTTTCTATGGCGACAGACGAAGAGCCTTGAAAATGGCCCTGTGTCAGACCTTGCGTTTCTAAGAGACAACCATGTTGACGCGGTGATAACGCCTTTATTGCAAAGGGCGAGGAAAAAGCAGGATGGAAAAAATAGACGATAATATGAGGCTCTGGGAAATAATCAAAGAAAGGCGATTGAAGAGCGGACTTTCTCAGAAAGAACTCGCAAAGCTTGCAGAGGCCAAAGAAGAGACGATTATGCATATAGAGATCGGCCGCGCTATCCCCACGGATGAAACCATATGGGCCGTGGGCGCGATACTCTGCCTTTCAAGGGGTGAGATACAAGAATGCCTTGCGCTTGCCACAGAGCACAAAAGAAACAGACAACTATACCATGCGGAATATGTATTGCGGATGGCTTCCAGGTTTCTGGATCGTAAAAGGCGGTAGCCTGCCTGGATCAATATAACAAAAATTATAAACGATTAGGAAGGAGGTAGCTATGATACAGGACGAACTAAATTTTGATATTGTTAGCAACATTGAATACGAGCTGGAAAACCATGCCCGCAAATTGGCAGTCTTCGTCGATTTGCTATGTTGCACAGATGATCAACTCTTTAACAGAGAGGGGTTAGGGTATGATCTGGGCTCGTATATCCGAGATTGGTTGGAGGATCAGGCCGATGTCCTGAAAGAGGCGGTGAAAAAGGTTAAAGAGAAGCCCAAATATATTATGCAGAGAGCAAAAGGGCTGATTGCCATAACTGAATATGGCGAAGGAAGGGTGTTGCCTGCCGATTTTCACGAAATTACCGAAAAGCTTGAGAAGGCAATCAAGATTTTCGGTAAGCCTCAATTGCCTGGATGTGAGGATATTCTGAATAAACTCAAAGCAATCGCAACAAAGCATAAAAATGAAGAGGCTTAAACGTCCTCTATTTAAGAAGGAGATGCAATATGGGTATTGTAGATGAATTACAGTTACAGAATGAAATGGACACAGTATTCGGCCTTAGGAAACCAACAGAGGGATCAAGGCCCTTTACCTTTTGTGCCCTGTATCGGTATTATACAGGAGATGCAGACTTAACCGGCTTTTTTTCTCCAAAACAATTGCCTCCCGATCTAAGGGCTAGAATGGCGATTAATGCCGGCTCCTTTCCTAAAGCTTTGGCAAACAGCCTTAACAGGTTCCTTTCTGTAGGATACAACAATATCAACTATTTCGATGAGATTCTGATTAGCCAAAAGGCCCCTGCAAACCGTTTAGGCAGGTGTGCCTTCATAGAGACTGGATGTTGGGATGATTTGCCGCCTATAGAGCCTGAAGCTGAGGATTACCCTGATATGCCTGCCATTACCGAGGCGCATAATCCATTCGATATCCTCCAAAAGGGATTTGTCATCCCAGTATCCAGGAAAACTATTGTAAATGACAATATAGGGCTTTTAAAGCGGCTGATCCTGAGAGCTGGGCATGTATCAAGGAAAACCCATGCCCGCTATATCTGGAACATGTGGATCAATAATGACAATTGCAATGACGGCACAGCCTGGTTTAGCGCAGATCATGGCAACTTGGGTAGCGATGTAGTCTCTATCTCTGCGGTTACAGCGGCGATAACAGCCTTAGCCGCAATGACTGAGCCAGGGCCGTCAAACGACGTTATGGGCATTGACCTTAGCAAACCTCAATTTCATTTAGTTGTGGCCTCGTCCATATGGGATGAAGCAGTTAAAGTAAATCAGGCCAAATATGTTTATTCCGCAAATGACCTGACCAATATGCAGGTGAACCCCTGTTATCATTTATTTGGTGATCATAATGAAAGGATCGCCACGCCTCCTTTTCTAACAGGAACTGCCTGGGGAGTTATTCGCAATAAAGAAGAAGTCCCTATTATTGAGATGCAGTACCTCAATGGGAAAGAAGAACCTGAAATTGTCTTTGAGCGGGACCCAATGTCTGCCATTAATGATGATTTCTTCGGATTGAAAATCCGGTTCGAATTTGGGGGATCTATAAGTGATTACCGTGGCGGTTATAAGTCAATACCTTAATTGGCGGGACCTCCCTCCTTGGCCCCAGAGGTGGCCGATGTCTGCTTCCCGCCAAGATCCTTAGAACCATAAAGGCAGACATCAAAACCTCTTTTTAAACCTTTGTTGTAGGAAAGAATATTTTTACTGCCAGAAGGCCCATTGCAAATTACGCATTGAAATTTGCATCAAGAGGCAAAAGGGAAACGAATTAGAGAGGTTTTTTAGCGGCAGCCATTCCCAATGTGCGAAAAATGCACACAGGGTTTAGCAAATCAGGTTTTTGCAGGGAGCGATGAACCATTGTATCACAGTAAAAGAATTACCCGAAAATCTGAAAGAACTCTCTGAGGTTATCGGGGTTGAAGCCTTGTTAAAGCTGGTTGACAGCTTCGGAGGTGAATCCATTTACATCAATAAGAGGGAAACCGTTGACCGATGGTCAAGAAACTGCCGGATAAGGAGTGAATTTACTGGGGCCAATTATCGTGAACTGGCCCGTTTACATGGCCTAACAGTGGCCATGATCCGAAATATTGTAGATAATAAGCACAAAACGGCAAAGCTTGCAGCCTCATAACAAGCGCCGATAGCTCATATCCCCTTCTATTTTTCCCCCAACTGATCAACTCATTGAAATCAGACAAGATTAGTGCGCCCTATTGCAATCGGTCGAAAAACCTTGTAAGTTTTTGCCAAACCATTTTGCAGAATTCTCAAACCATTTTGCAATCTACACTGAA
>JBAZKW010000030.1:0-10925 GCA_041650595.1 Candidatus Margulisiibacteriota bacterium | reverse complement strand
GAACCAAACGCTGGGCTGCTATAAGTCCAAGGCTTCCCGCAACGAGAAAGGGCTGGATTCCGATATCGATGAGACGGGTCACGGCCGTCACAGCATCATTCGTATGCAACGTGGAGAGTACCAAATGGCCAGTAAGTGAAGCTCGGATGCAGATCTCGGCAGTCTCAAGATCGCGCACTTCCCCCACCAGGATCACATCCGGATCCTGGCGAAAAAAAGAGCGCAGGGCCGTGGCGAAGGTCAGCCCGATATCCGGCTTGACCTGGACCTGGTTCATGCCTGGAATTTGATATTCGACCGGATCTTCGATCGTTACAATATTGATCTCCGGAGAAAGACGCTTGTTCAAAGCCGCGTAAAGCGTCGTGCTCTTACCACATCCCGTCGGGCCGGTCATAAAGATAAGTCCGTAAGGCCGCATCAGCGCCGTCTCGAACTGTGCAAGCTGTTCCTCCTCAAAACCGAGCACTTTCATGTTCAAAAGGTCCATGCGTTTGTCCAGAATACGCATCACAACCTTTTCTCCGAAAACAACGGGGATGGTCGACACACGCATATCGATTTTGCGTCCTTTATACTGGAGTGCGAATGAACCATCCTGTGGAATTCGCTTTTCAGCAATATCCATTTTGGACAGAATCTTGATACGGGAAACCATGGCTTTATGCAGCTCGCGGGGAGGCGGAGGAAGCTCGTAGAGGACACCGTCCACACGGTAGCGAATATTTATCTTGTCATGGGCAGGTTCGATGTGGATATCGCTCGCGCGGTCCTCCAACGCCTTACGGATCATAACGTCTACCAGTTTGACCACGGGGGCTTTTTCAGCCTCCGAGATGGTCGTCTCGAGATCAACTTTGTGATCGTCCGGTTCTTGAATATAATCCTGCGTAACGTCATCGACCTCCGATGAAGTAACAACTTCCTGGAGATCTGTACTACCATAATACGCCTCGATAGCCCGTTTCAGTTCGTTTTCGGTCGAAAGGACCGTCACAATGTCGTACCCGGTAATTTTGCGAAGATTATCCAAAAAAATGAGATCATGGATTTTCGCTACTACCACCTTAAGAACTTGTCCAGAACGGTCCAAGGGAAGAACGAGATTAGCAAGCGCAAAATCGGCCGGAATGCACTCCTTCAGGCGCTGGTCTGTACGGGGTTTTAACTGATCAGGTGAAAGGAAAGAAACCCCGATCTGTTCAGACATCACCATCCGAAGCTGGGATTCCGCCAAGAAACCCAACCGGATCAGGATCTGACCCAGCGGTTCTTTGGACTCTTTTTGTTCGGCAAAAGCCTGGTTCAACTGCTCTTGACTGATAAGCCGCCGCTCAACAAGAGTGTCACCCAATAAAATGTCAATACTCATGAGGCGGGTTCCTTCGCACTCTGGTCCAAAGCACTCAACGTAGCGTCGATTAATTTCTTCCGAACATTGAAATAACCGTCAAAATCTGTTTTTTCACTTGGCCCATCCTTAAATTGCTTATACCATTGCTTGTCCTTCACCTTCCAAAAGGGCGCCGTCTCATCATCAAAAGACAGTCGCTTATCGGGAGGGTTCGGAGCGTAAAGTACGGAAGGATCCGTGATGATATAAGGCGTCACAAAAAGGATCAATTCTCGATCTTTGATTGATTTCACGTTACTTGTAAAAAGAGCTTTACCGATCACGGGGATACTTCCAAAAAAAGGCACCTTCCGGTCGGCGTTGGATTGATTACTGAAAAGCATGCCGCCCAACGCAATCGTTTGTCCGTCATTGATCATTAAGGTGGTTCGCGCGGCACGAGTCGTAGGATCTCCCGTATCTCCCCCTCCTGCCGGATTCACAGAGATCGCAGAGGCTTCTACTGTCGCGAATGTCGGCTGCAGGGTCAAAGTGACACGTCCCCCGGTGTTGATAAGCGGTGTAACACGCAGAATAGTTCCGACTTCTTCACGTTCCACAGATTGTGTTGTGGTGGAACTGACTCCCCCCACCACATCTGTTGTCAAGCCAATGGCCTGATTGGTTGAAATTTTGATTAAAGCGGGTTGATTATCCAAAGCCAGGATTTTGGGTTTAGCCAGAATTTTGAGTTTACTGTCTGACTCCAATGCCTTAATTGTGACCTGAAAACTCGAAAAATCCCGGGTCCCATTAGTTATCGTACCCGAATGGTTCGTGGGATCGAATTGCTTGGCGGTATCTTTGAATGTATTTCCGATATTACCAAAAAAATCTCCGAAAGACCCTTTACTCACAGCGGAGTTTGTTCTCAAAGGCCATTCGGTCGTCTCCGTAGCACCCGTGATGGTCCCAAAAGTACCCTCGTTATCCCCCCACTCGATGCCAAGGGTCTTGTCAAGATCCTCGAACGTCTCAACCAGAATTACATTAATGAGTACCTGGTCCAGGGGATGATCGAGCTGGGTGATTATAGATTCGACCATCTTGAGCCGATCCTCCGAATCAGTTACGATTAAGCTATTGGAACGATCATCGACCGAAACTTTACCACGTTCGGAAAGGATTTTTTCAATCGATTTGAGGATGGCAGCACTCGTGAGATCCTGAGACTGGTCCGGGGCCTCAAGGGTCGTAAGCCCCTCCCCCGAACCACCACCGCTTGAAGAACCCCCGCCCGAAGAACCACTCGAAGAACCACTTGAACTACCGCTGGCATTTTCGATCTCTAAGACAGGAGTTACTCTCACGTAGTAAAGTTTAAAAACGCGGGTTATCAAAGACGGTTTATCAGGAGCGTCGGATGAAGCCCGAAAAAGATAGATGTGCCTTCCAGGAAGAAGATCATAGCTGACGTTGCATCCGTACGCGATCGCCTGCAGAATATCTTCAAGAACGACATTGTCGAGAGTCATGCTTACTTTCCTCTCCGCCACTTCGGTCCCCGCGATGAAATTGATCCCACTCAGATTCGAAAGCACGTTGAGCACATTGATGAGCGTCGCAGCTTTAAAGTCCAGATAGTACTTTCCGTCCGATGTTCGTTCGACTTTAACTTCTGGCGTTGCGGGAACCGGTTGTCCCGTGGCCGACTGAACCGGGGCTCCTGATGAAGTCGCGGGGCCCTCCGCCATTACAGAGTGAGAGAGGCATAGGCACAATGAACAGACGGAAAAAATGCTCCTGCTTAAAAATGGGGCTGCTCTTTTCACAATGGTGGTTACTCCCTTCCTGATAAAGATGATGACATTCCTGATGGTTGATTCGTAGAAATTTTTTCCATAGTACTCTTTTTTTTCGCCCGGTCCCTGGTTTTTTGAAGGTCCTCACCCTGGAACAAAGGAACCGTAATCTTTTTCCCATTCACTAAAATATCGACCTCTCGCCTGCGAACTTCAAGTAATTTTATTCCCTTCTTCTCGTCACCATTATAAAAAACATCATCCCCGATAACGGCATAGGCGTCCTTGCTTCCAAATCCGATTCCCTGCAACTCTACCTTGATCTCAGGAATGTTTACCGTGGCTTCGACATCAGGAGCTTTAGGGGTCTCCACACAAGGTGGCAGGGGCAGCATCGCAAAAGGATCGCGAACTTCCTGCTGGGTTTTCTGGACTGCGCCACCACTTTCGGAGACTGTCCCTTCAGATGCTGAGGAGGCAATATCCCGAGAAGGAGCGGCATCCCGCGAGGGCTCCTCCGCACAAAGCGTGAAGACTGAAGGCCATAACACTGCCAGAAAAAATCCAAAAAGCCATCGGTTTATGCTAGGCATCATTTTTTTTGATTCGTTGCTTTAAAAAAGTTTCAAATACAAGTCGGATCTGCAAAGAATCTTTGCCGTCGTCGGAAGCCGCAGAAAGGTTCCGCAATATGGAAACCTCCTTAACTTTGATCATTGCTCCCATTTTTTCAACCGCCTGCAGAAATTTCAACAATGAAAAAAAATTACCTTGTCCATCCATCTCCATTCTCAGTTTGATAAATCCCCCCTCCGGTTCGGTATGGGGAGTCAATGTCGCAATACGGAGTTGGGTCCAGCCCGCAATATCTGAGATCTTTCCGAGAAGCTGGGATCGCTCCGTGAGCGTCGCAAAAACGCTTTCACTACTGTCGAGACTTTCTTTTAGGCTCTGGACTTCTCGGTAAAGTTCACGGCGTTTTTGAGAATCCACAATGGCTTGACGCAAGGTCGCAATGTCATGAAAAGCTGAATGAATCATGGTGATATAGCAAAATGTAAACATGACAATCCCGGCCACAATTTTAATGGCCCACTCTTTTTGCTGTTCATGGATATGTAAGGTCAACATATTCTAATGCCTCTCACTCCCCAAGTACCCGAAAACGCGTAAGCTCATGGCCCTGAAGCTTTTCCCGTTTGATCTCTTCCAGTTTAATTTCCGCAAAACAATCCATCATGTTTTTTTTCTCACTAAGAGTTTTTATCCAAGCGGTAACAGCCTCTGTTTCTTTTTCAGCATTTCCAAGATAACAGATCCCCCTCGCATTCAAACGCTTTTTCTTCTTTCCGCCTTGTAATGTTTCTTTCCCGGGAACATCTTCGATTGAAATGTAATCAAATGAAATTGCTTTGGGCAGTCCTTCTCCAAGAGACATCATAAGGCTGGTAGCCAAAACTTTATCGCTGAAAAACTTATTTAATTGTCCAATTTTTTCGTTTATTTTTTCTTTTTCGGCCATCAGATCTTCGGTAGGACGCGAGGCGAGCGTGGGAAACTCCTGCTCCGCAAGTTCCAGAATCGCGCCATTTTGGCTTTCCAGATGTATCAGATGCGGTCGAAAAGCGACAAAACGGACCAAGGCGAAGAGGATAAAAATCAAAAGACACTCAAGCCCCAAGAACCTCAGAAGCTGTAGAAGATCGGACCTGCGTTCTGTTTTGGGTAACAGCTGAATATCTCCCATCGGGGAACGATACCCCAGAGATCGGAGCGCCAATCCAAAGGCCACTAACACTGCATGAAGCATTTCCACCGGAAGGTTTTTCGCATTGGGTAAATTCGCAACATCAAAACGGATTGCATGGTTGAACGCGTGATCCAAATGCTCAACCCACATTTTAAGATCTCCGACACCGTCTAAAAAAATCTGCCCGATGGCCTCACCTCCGGTCAGTTTGTAAAAGTAGTCTATGGAAGCCATAAGCTCATTATAAAATCGCATTTTATCTTCTTCTACTTTCCCGCCTAAAAGAAAATCGTGGGAAAGGTACACAATACCTTTGGAAGTGAGCGTCACGTTTACATTCCCGTCGGACTGAAGAACTACAAATCCATAGGTTTTGGTCTGTTCGACTGTATTAAAGGCCGAGAACGCACGGCCAACGGCGTTATAGACTGGCTCCACTACAAGTGTTTTTGCGGAGACTGAACGCAGGTCTTCCAAATACTCCTCAAGAATTTCTCTGCGGATCGCCGTGACCGTAATCGAAATAACGTTCTTGTGGGTCAGATAGGCGTGATAATCCAGCGCCGTTTCGGAGATTTTGAATGGAATGTAGCGGCTGGCTTCATTACGGACTGCGCCCGGCTCATCTTTTTTGGGGACAATCGGCATACTAAAATGACGGGTCACGACCTGTAACGGGCTGACAGCTACGTTTACAAAAGCTCTGGGCTCTTTGATCTTTTCAAGAGCTTTGAGAATAGCTCGCGCTTCGGGACTTATTTTTTTAATTCTTTTGGCTTCTTCACCAAATGGGGACCCCTTCAAGTCTTCTGGATTAATGGCTTCAATCGCGAAAGATATAATCTGAGGTCCGGTCATTGTACGACGCGCAGAAACTGCGATTACTTCATTACGGCCGATGTAAACACCAACACCTTTTGACATGATTCTCCCGGAGTTAAAGTTCCGTTAAGAAAAAGAAACGCTATCGCCCTCTTGGATCACTTGTAACGCGCCCGCAGTGCGGGGCATAGCAACAGACATAGTAGGATAAACCCGATCAACACGCCCGACCGCCAGTCCGAGGCCTCCCCGGGAGATCGTGATCCAGCGCCCGGGACGGGCTCCTTGAGCAACACCCATATTGAGCACAACGAAACCTTGCCTCTTATTGACCGAGATGACCTCCCCTTGAGATGCGGAAGTCCCGCCCGCTGAAAGTGGTTCTTGTGAAAGGCCGTCGGTAGCACCCGAAAGGGTGAACGCACCAGTTTGACTAATGATTTTTTCAAAAGCCTGACTCTGAGTTTTGAGAGCATTCACGATAGCGTTCTGGGTCTGAACTGCGTCTCGCAAAGCAGCAAGTTCTGATTCATAGCGGATGGCGGTCTTCATGAGTTCTTCGCGGTATTTTTTTTCAAGATCTTGGTCATGGATCATCTCATCGGTTTTAGTCGTTTTTAATTCCAAGGTCATGTCATGAAGCTGGCTATTCAGCCATTTCATTTCTGTACTTCGATTCTCCGAAGTGTCCTTAAGTTCAGCATAAGATCGTCTTTGTTGTTCTTTTTTACTTTGAAGTTGTAAAAGTTTCTGTGTGGTTTCGCGATCCGAAAAAGTTTCTTGAACATGCCCGGGAATGAAAGCCCCCGCTACAAGCAGTCCGCATACCAGCAAAAATCCTACGGTATTCGAGAAAACTTTTTTTGAGCCATGAAGAGGATTTTTAAGTTTAGAAATATTGGGGAGCAACAGACCTACGGTCTGGGTGGCAAAAGTTTCAAATGCCGGTAGAAGTTGTTTCGCCGGACTTTTTGGCGAAAGAACGGCGCTCTCGGAATAAGCTGCTTTTTGCCCCTTATAGTCGTGGACAATCTTTTCTTCCAGAGCGACCCAATTCTTGACTGCGATGAGATCAGCTCGCGGGGTATTAAGTTGAGAACAACTTTTGAGAACCGGCTCCTTTAGAAGAGTTGCGGTGTCTTTCTCGCATGTTTTAACATTTGAAGAGGTAAAAAAACTGAAAAGAGTGAACCCTTTCCCGGAAGACAACGGCCCCGAGACATTCTGACCACTTTTATGGGCAATTGTGATTTTTTTGTTGATGAGTTTTTGCATAGGGCCAGCCCCCTTGCAGTGAAAGGTTCCATACGTCCAGATAGATTTCTCATGAAATCTAGTGCTGTATACTACATTTTATTTTCGGCTTACCCAAGGTTTTTCTTAATGGAAAGACAAGAAGGAAGCTTTGGCTGGTCGGGAAATAAAAGAGAATATCCTCTAGAAAACAAGAGGCATCAAGTAATATCGAACCTTACTGAAGCGGTTTCATAAGTCGTCGTAAGTTCAATAAACACCGTCATTGCGCGCATAATTGTCAAAAAGTGTTGCTGGTTCGTTTCGTAAGTATCTTGCTTTTCAGTATGATAGCGCTATTTTGAACTGAGTTTATTGAAACCGTTCAATAAAGGGCCCTCAAGAATGCTCAAAAAAAGCATTGTCTATCCTGCTCATCTTCACGCGTTAGGCGTTACGGTAAAACAAGGCTGAACAAACAACGTTTCCGCTGTCTTGCCTGTCTTAAAACCTTCACCTGGAAAAACCCTCACAATAAAACATTTCGCGAACAACGGTGGTTCGAACTCTGGATTCGCGAAGCCTATTCCGTCCGGCAGCTCAGTCAACTTTCAGGCCACAGCCCCGCCAAACTCACACGGATCAAAAACTATTGGCTCTCGCAATTCCCTCAACAAAACATTGCCTACTCGGCTCATCCTTACATCATCTATGACGCCACGTACTTTCACCAAGACGGATGCTTCATGTGTCTTATGGACACCGTAACGCAGGAGATCATCGCTCACACTTACGCTCCCAAAGAAGGATTTAAAAGCACTTTCCCGTAGCTTGAAAAACTAAAAGCCAACGGCTTAAAATCCGCTCTACGTTATCATGGATGGCGAACTATCCGTGATGCGTGCCGTTCGTGAAGTTTGGCCCGAAATTAAAATCCAAAGATGTCTTTATCACATCCAAAGAGAAGGCCTGAGATGGCTTCGTACCTTTCCTAAAACACAAGCCGGATGCGAACTACGCGCTATTTTAAGCACCCTTGCTTCTATCAAATCTTTCAAAGATCGCGACTTCTTTTTTGAGCTTTATTATCGCTGGCTCACAACTCACCAAGCATCAGTTCATGCTTTGCCTAACGATTCCGTTGCAACCAAAGACCTCAAGCGAACCATGGCCTTACTTAAAAACGTTCTCCCCGACATGTTTCATTATCTCAAAGATCCCAATGTCCACCACACGACCAACGCATTAGAAGGCTTTTACTCCCGCTTAAAATCCAACTACCAAAGACATCGGGGCTTATCAAAACAGCACAGACTGAGTTATCTCAACTGGTACTGCCACCTTCAAAATAACAACACTTTTTGACCATTACACCCGCAATGACATTACAGCAAAAGGGGTTAGAGATACCTATGAAACCGCTTTTATTCTTTATCAATAAGCTTCTCGTCAAAATAAGCACCGATAAAACCATCTTCCCTGATTATGAGACAAAGAAGATCTGAAGATATTTTTTGATGATAAATTCACATATCTTCTTTTTCTCTAACTAAACCTTCGCCAGCCTTCCGGAAAATCCTTGTCCTTTTTTATAAAAAGCGGGATGTTGTTTTTTAGACACAAATCCTTTAATCTCGCCTCCATCCGTTTATCCTCTTCACAATAGAATTTCGAATCCTCCCCCGCGAGCCATATCCCGTTTTCTTGAACGGTTTTCTCTTGTTTAAGAACAAAGTCAACCAACGCATCTGCGTCGGGCATCGAAAGAACTCTTGATCCTTCCTTCATCGAAAAACCTCGCGGGAGATTTAGGGGTTGGGCAATTTGACGGAAAACAAAAAACACCGAAAGACCTTTGACTCTTGAAGGATATTTTTCAAGTTCCTGCATTTTAGAGCCTAGTTCTTTTAAAAACTGCTCGGGAACAATCCCCCCCATTTGCTGGATCTTATGAATATCCTTCCATGCTTTCGTATATTCTTTTTTGTGAAAATAACAAACCGCCCGGTTGAAATAAGCCCCTTCCATTCGGGGATCTATTTTCAAAGCTTGGCTGAAATCGCCCAACGCCTCGTTAAACCTCCCTTGAGACAAGTAAACCATCCCGCGATTAAAATAAGCCAAATCAAAAGACGGATTTAATCGAATCGACATCGAATAATCCAATAGCGCTCCTTCCGGGTCATGCAAACGAAACTTAACAACTCCCCGTCCCAAGTAAGGTTCTGAACGATTGGGATTTAATGCGATTGCCTTGGAATAATCAACAATGGCAGCCGGATAATCTCCGAGCTCTATGTAAACAGTGCCTCTTACAACAAATGCGCGAAAGAAATCAGGACGCAATTTAATGGCCCTCGAAAGATCTGAGATGGCCCCGCGATAATCCTTTCGACTCTTTCGAAATAATCCCCTATCAAAATATAAGTCATCCCGATGCGGTGCTAGTTGGATACTTTTTTCAAAGTCTTCGGCCGCCCCTTGGTTGTCGCCATTCTTTTCTTTTTCAATCGCTCTTAGATCATAAATACTGGCCCAGCCTGGATTTTTTTCAACGACTTCATTTAGTAATAACAAAGAATTCTTCCAGATCCGGCACCTGCGCTCTGTGGCCAAAGAAAAAAATAAAATATATGCTGCCAAAAGAATACAAAGCAGGCTCTTGATCTTGATAGCCCCGGCCCCCGAAGTTGCCATGAATTTTACGAATAAACCGCTAACAACAAAAAACAATCCCAGATAAGCCATATAAGTGTATCGTTCCGCAACCACAGCAATTCCGCCTATAGGCACCAAGTGCAACACAAGTCCTATGGAAAAAATAAAAAACAAAAACCCAAAAACTATCTCTTTCCGGTCTTCCCGTGACTTCTTGATCAAACGATCCATTCCCCATAAAAACAAGAGAACAAAAATCGGGGAAAAATAATAAACGAGGGGTAGTCCCACCATATCGTTAGCGTTGGGATAAAGATGTGTGAAGGAAAAGCTATAAGGAGCAAAAAAACCAAGGACATAATATGAAAAAGCGTAAAACCCCATAAAAATCCTGTTTGCGAAACTCAAGCCCGCGTCCTCATAAGCGGTTTGAGTCGAAACAAGTGAAACCATACTGTGGATCCATAGGAAAATGCCCACTATGAAAAAAAACGGGGCTTTTTCAAAAAAAAGCTGAAAGGTTACTTTCCGGTTTTCCAAATAATCAATCAAAAAAAGAATGAACGGAAAAACAATGGCGGCGGTTTTGGACATTAAGGACAACGAAAAAAAGAACAATGAGAAAATAAGAAAATGTATTTTGAATTTTTTTCTGATATAAAAAATGTAACTTATTAACCCGAGAAGATAAAAAAAAGCATAGAGCATATCCTTCCGCTCAACGATCCAGGCCACGGATTCAACGCGATAAGGATGGATTCCGAAAAAAAGGGCCGTTAACAACGCTACTTCATATTTTTGGCATATTAAATAAATTAAAAAAAATACAAGCAAAACGTTTAACAAGTGGAGAATAACGTTTTCCGCATGATAGGGCCCCGGATTGAGACCCCATAATTTGTAATCGATCGCAAACGACAGGAGAGTGACGGGAAGTTCTTCATTGAAAAAAGAAAGAGCGATTTTTTTGATGCCCGCGTGTGTAAAATTTTTTATGCTAGTATTTTCGGTTATATAGCTTCCATCATCCATAAATATAAAACCACACGACGGTAAATAGGAGTAAATCATCGCCGTCAGTGCCAAAACTGCCAACAAAAGACCTACCTTCGGGTACTTGCCGGCCGGCTTCTTGCTAAATGTCAAAATAGCTTTCATATCCCAGGGCATATCGGGTCCTTGCAAATTTGTTGAAAATTCTTATCTTTTTTTATAAAAAGCGGGATGTTGTTTTTTAGACACAAATCCTTTAATCTCGCCTCCATCCGTTTATCCTCTTCACAATAGAATTTCGAATCCTCCCCCGCGAGCCATATCCCGTTTTCTT
>JBAZKW010000029.1:0-12003 GCA_041650595.1 Candidatus Margulisiibacteriota bacterium | reverse complement strand
TGATATAACTTATGATCTCAATGAGATCTTTTCTCAACAACGCCTCTCCACCTATGAGGTGAATAAAGATAGGCTCTGTCGTAACATGACGCAGGTCGTCAACAAAACCCTTGATCTCGTCAAGGCTCAATTCTTTCCTGTCTATTGGTCTTTCCGCGTTCTTCCACATATTGCACATCTTGCAGCGGAAATTACATGTTTTTGAGACCACTAATAGACAAAAAACAGGTGTTTCTCCCATATTCACTTTTCTCCTTTGACCGCCGACTCGGGCTCATAAAAACAATTGATCATGATATGACAATTTTTTCGACAAGAATACACTTCCTCACGGGTTTTGTTTGTCTGCGGAGCATCCCACATTGCAGATAAAGACCCGGTCCTGATATTCCCGATCGGGTCCATCAAACAGCAGAAGAACACTTTACCGTAAGGGTCGACGTGAAACTCATAATCTCCAAGATTGCATTTGATTTTTTTCAAGAACTTGTTCGGAGAGAGAAAATAATCCTTAAATTGCAGAAAATGGTCCGGATGATTCCCTATCTTATATCCTTTGTTCTTGAGTCCCCGAAGCTTCTGCATCACTGCCGAGACTTTTTGAGGGTCTTGCGGCCATAAAAAACTGCTCTTTTCTTTCCGGGTCCAATCCGCATCTATTTCTTCGCCGAAGGGCTGCGTCACCGCCTGAAAACTGATCATATCCAACCGTTTGTCCTGCTGCACCCACTCAGCAAGATCAAGGATCTCATCCAGGTTTTTTTCCATAATGGTGGTCAGAATGGCAATCCGAAGCTTTCTGCCGCTGAACCCAGCAAGATGCCCAATCGCCTGAATGATCTTCTGATGACTGCCTGCCATGCCGCGCAACAGATCATGTGTTATGGCGGTTGAACCATCCAAGGAAAAAGTCAGCATGCCGAGCCCGGAATCAATGATCTTTTCCGCCACAGCCTCATTAATCAGAAAACCATTCGTCACCAAATTCGTTTTGTATCCCTGTTCATGAATAAAACGGATCAGTTCAAAGATGCCATTTGTCAAAAGAGGCTCACCACCCGAAAGGTGGAATTCGAACCCGGGATCCACCAGACCGCGCAACGACCGGACAAATCTCTTTTTTTCATCCATGGTCGTTTCGGTCCGCTCATCATAATGCGTGTCCCAAATACGGCACATCCGGCAACGGAACATACAACGATAATTCAGAACCCAGCAGCAAAAACGCGGCTTCTTCTCCAGCTTCTTCTTTTTTTTGAATATAGAGAACATTACAACCTCTTTTCACGGCGAGAATTTTCCTGGGGCCTTCTGCGGTCTACTTTCTTTTTATGACAATTCTGCCGTCACCGTCAATATTTAATTCCGCAATGCGGGACATAAAAGCTACCCCCCCCCCTCCTCCTACAAAACCGACAAGCTTCTACCCATTCGCCCGGGGAACAACTCCATTTTTGTACAGCATCGGATCATCCTCAATATAGCAACAGTTAAGAAGAAGATGACAATTGGTCTTGCAAACATTGACTTTCCTGCGGATAAGCTCCGCGTCCTGTGAGCGCCACAACGTTCTGATATCATCCTTACGGATATTCCCGATGAAGTCCTTAAAAAGACAAAGCTGGATGAACCCGTACGCGTTCACGCTAATAGCCCTTCCTCCCACAATACATTTGGCCTTGTTCACCAATTTTTGAGGATCATTGAAATATGCTTTATACGCCCTTAAATGCTCGACCCTGTTCGTTATCTTCGAACCGTTTTGTCTCAGCCGGATCAATTCATCCAGAAGCGCCGTGACCTTCACCTTGTTCTTCGGCCAAAGGAACACGTTCTCTTTTTGCCACTCGTCGGTCAGGGGACCACTATAATTCGGCTGAACAATGACCATAAAATATATCCAATCCACACGCGGATCGCGATCCGCGAACCGGACCAGTTCAGGGATATCATCGACATTCTCATTCATGATGATCGAGCACAGGCCTTTTCTTGTCCCTTTGGCATATTTGCTGAGATTATCAAGTGCGCCCATGACCCGGTCGTACACTCCGAGCACCCCCCGCATCTTGTCATGCGTTTCGGGCAGATGACTGTCCAGCGACAAGCTTACGGCATCAAGGCCAGAATCCCCGATCCTTTTGGCCATTTCTTCATTGATAAGATAGCCATTGGATGCCACAGTCGTCCTGAACCCCTTCTCCTTGGCGTATTTAACAAGTTCCAAGATCCCGGGCATCGAAAGAGCTTCTCCGCCGCCAAAATCCATTTCGAAACCCTCATCAACAAGATCCCGAAACTCCGCAATAAACTTCTTCCATTCCTCAATGCTTGGAACTTCTCCTGGTTTGGGTTGAGGTTCGTGCCATTTATTGCACATTTTACAACGCAACATACAAAAGTCCGTGGCCGCGACACAGCAAAACATTGGCTTTAAATTCATCTCACTCATACTATTTTACCGGCCCTTTCATTTCTTTTGAACCAATGTCCTCCATCGCAAAAGGATAATCTCCCTCGAAATAACAATTTAGCAAAAAATGACAGTTATCTTTACAACCAGCGATATTTTTTCTTGCATGCTCCGCGGCTTCTGAATACCAGGCAGAAGCCAGATCGTCCCTCTTGATATTGCCAAGGCTCTCCCAGCGGTAACACAAGAAAATATCCCCTATTGAACTTACGTGCACCCCTTTGTGCATATTGCATTGACCTGTCTTCACGAACCGGTCGGGGTGACGGTAATACGCCTGAAATGCCATCAATTGCTGGACAGAATTCCCGATAAGAAAACCTCTATTCCTTAAGTGGATCAACTCTTCGATCACTTCTATGGCTTTGTCTGTATCTTTAGGCCAATGAAAATCCAGATCCCCTTTGTACCAATTTTCGTCTACAGGGGTATTGTTTGGCTGCATAGCCGCCATAAAAAGAATGGACTTGAGCTTCGGGTCATCGTTGACCCACTTGGCTAAAGGAATTATCTCGTCGAGATTCTTGTCCATAATGATACTGCATATCCCCACATGAAGACTGGGACAATGTTTATGCAAAAACTCTATGGCCCTCATCACGCGATCATATACCCCTGGAACACCTCTGAAAAAATCATGCTTTTCGGGCATCAGACTGTCCAGTGAAAGAATCATGCTATGTAAGCCGGAATCCGCCATTCGCTTCGCCATTTCCTGATCGAGAAGATATCCGTTACTGGCAATGGTCATTTTGAAACCCAAGTCAGAACAATACCTGACTAGCTCCCACAACCACTTGACCATCAACGCTTCGCCACCGCCGATATCAATTTCAAAGCCTTTATCAACAATACTTCTGAGAGACACGGCTGCCCTTTTCCATTCTTCGAGTGTCGCTGCAGGATGCTGCCTGATGACCTCTTCACCCTTCCACTTCTGGCACATTTTGCAACGCAACATGCAGTCGTCCGTAACAGCAAAACAACAAAACCCGGGCTTCAATTTTCCCTGAATCACTGGTCGATTCCTTTCGGATGTATTATCTTTGTTTTTTGAAAATTTTTGCAAATCCACTACCCGATCACCCTCAAACATTACTCTTTCTAAACTTCTGCCACCGCACCACCATACCCATCACCAATCGGAAAGCTTTCTTCTGCAAAAGAGGCATTGCGGCTATCGAAGCACTAACCTGGTCATTATGCCCCAAATTGTCGCAGCTCTTATAACACCCCATTGAACAGTTCTCATCATTACCGATACCCTTGAAAAAAGGATCCGACAGATCCTGTTTTAACGCCTTTTGTCTGAATATTTGTTGTTCCTTGGAATTCCATATTTCGTAAAAAGAATTCTTATACAAATTCCCAACCGGAATTCGATGCGCTTTCAGACAGAAATTCACATCTCCATTCGACATGATACGACTGAATACCCATCCTACATAACACGGGGAACGGCCAAGAAGCCCACTGTCATATTGGGCCTTGTCCGCACAGTCATCCGAAAGTCTTCGCACGAAATGTCCCAAATTGGCGATCTCCACTCTGTTTTTCCTTTTTCTGATATTCTCACACTGCGCAAGGGCTTCTTGACGTTCTTTCCCGCTTAAAAGCAATTGGTCGGTCGCGCCGGGGATCGTATCAACGACGGTAAATTCGACGGAATCACAACCCGTCTCTTCGGCAAATTCAACCATGGGTTCCAATTCTTTATAATTCAAATTGGAAATGACATTGTAAACTTTAACGCGTGGGTTGCCGGAACCCTTTAAAGAATTCAAAAGCTTAAGCGTGGACTTGATCTTGTAGAACATCGCCCCATCCTTATTGGGATGCGTTAGCACATAAGTCTCAGGTGTTGCGGCCCATACGCTTATTGTTAACTCGTCGATAGAAAAGTCGACAAGTTTCTTGGCTGTCAATCCGTCCACCCGTGTAAAGTTTGTATTGATACAACAATGTAACCCTCGCGATTTTGCATGTTTCATGATCGGGAGGATATCCGGATGCATAAAAGGTTCTCCGCCACCGGAAAAGTAAAGCTCGCTCGTTCCCATTCCCTTAAGCTCATCAATGACCGCTTTGACTAATTGGGTCGGTAGGGTCTTATATTTCTTGGAACCTTGATAGGCCCTATCCCCCAACAAAGGGGAATTACACCAACAGCTGACACAGTTATTATTACAATTACTAGTAAGATCTATTTGTACACAATCGGGCCCCTTGAATGCATAGGAGCCATGATAGACGCCCAAAATATTTAGGCAGTGTCGTTTTATTTTCAGGAAATGTTGTTTTGTTTTCAGGCAGCATTGCTCTATTTGTGTGGTTTTGCCTCTCAAAACTCCTCGAAAACTCCTCCACCATGACGAATTCCACCAAAACAGAAAAATCATAAGGAAGTTTAAATTTAAACGAGGACGCTTAAAAACATCTTTGCTGCGCATGAAGGAAAATATCCTTGAGAACGCAAAAAACGAGCGAAAATCACGTATGCTATTTTTAAGCTTCAGAAAATAACCCGCGAGCCGGCTTTCCCATGCTGGATCCCACCGGGAAGGAAAAGCCGTAAGAACTTTTAAATTTAAACGGGGGCACTTAAAAACAACTTTGCTGCGTAGGAAGAAGAATGCTTTCGAAAACGCAAAATGCGAACCAAATCTTCGTATATCGTTTTTGAGTTTCAGTAAATAGTCCGCAAATCGGAAATGCCGATACCTGGTCTTCCACACATGCGCTTGCCAAACTTTATCAGCTTGACGCTTGGCTTTTTGAAGTTCTTGGGAACTGAGATTGTCCGTACAAAGCATGCTTTTGCTATTTCCATCATAGTCGGAAAAATTTCTGGAAATGATATGGCCTTTTTGCTCCAATGTCTGAAAAAAACTAGTCCCCGGAAATGCTGTCGCAATGGAAAATTGCAAGGAATCCGGATCCAGCGCGTTGGCAAAATCAATGGTTTTTCGAATGGTTTCTTGCGTCTCTCCAGGCAACCCGAAAGAAAACGTAAGATGGGTCTTGATGCCAAGTGACTGGGTGAACCGAATCATTCGCTCCGTTTTGCGCAGATCCATATTTTTGCAGACGCGATCCAATAACTCCTGATCTGCCGACTCCACACCATATTTTACCGCAAACAATCCCGCAGAATGTAATCTCTCTAGAATATCCTCTTCCATGAGATCCGCACGCGCCATCATCGCCCAAGGGATATTGAGATTTCTATGTTTTATCTCTTCGGCAAATTCTATCATTCTTAATTTGCCGATGTTGGTTGTATCATCATCAAAATAAATGGATTTGAACCCTTTTTTTTTGACAAGATATTCCATTTCATCCACAACCTTGACGACACTTCTGACCCTGTACCTGTTCTTCTGATACATGAGTTGTGGCCATATACAAAATAAACATTGGTAAGGGCAACCCCGGGAGGACCACATCTGAACGCTCGGCCAAGGAATGCATCCCGGAGTATCGTTATATTTCTCCATAGGAAGACCCTCCCGCAAAGGCCACGGGAGATCATCCAGATCCTCCAGAAGAGGCCTCGCAGGATTTACCTTAAAGTCTCCATTGTCCCTGTAGATCAGGCCGCGCAAATCAGATAGGCTTTTCTTTGCTTCCAGTCTCTGGACCAATTCTAACAAAGTGAATTCATATTCCCCGGTAAAAACATAACGGATGAACTTATGTTGGGAAAGAAACTCGGGATCGCGAATGTTTACCTCGGGCCCACATAAAGCCACCGAAAAATCCTCTGGAATCTTTTTCAAGATACCCAAATCGTTATATAAAGATGGTGTGGATGTTTCTGCAACAATGAGATCGGGTTTTTCTCGCTGAACAGCTTTGAGAAAAGCATCCGCAGGTAGCTTTTGAGCTAGGGAATCGATCAATTTAACTTCAAAACCCTCTCTCTCCAAAAGAGAACCCGCGTAGGCAAGAAAAAAAGGAAAAGGCAAATACTCTTTTTCCTGAATAGTTTTGATATGCGGCCAACGGGAGCCGGCCCGCACACCCCACTGCCCTCCTTTTTTCCAGGGCAAATTAGCTAGAAGTATTTTCATGCGCCTTCTTTTCAACCCTATCCGAATCTACAAGATCCCGGATTTCTTTTGTGAGGGAATTCGAATAGTAAAGCCCGCGCTCAATGTTTGCTAACATTCTTGAGGAATCGTTCCTTATTTCGAAAACAAGCTGCCCCACGATAGCCAAAAGCCTGATGATCAGTCCTAACAAAAAACTTAACAAAATCACCGCCCAAAATTCGACCGAAACGGCGTTGAAAAACTTGAAAGCAAAAAAAATCCCCACAACAATTACACCGTATGCGAAAAGTTTTAAAATTTGAGCTGTTCTCATACTTGCTCCTCCTTGATATTGATCCGTCCTTTAAAAAAATCATACTCTCCGGACGCAAAATAGGTTTCTTCTTTTTTGTTCACGCGAAGACAATGGAAAAGCCGGGACTGCACATCGCAAATATGTGCCGCATTCTCAACGATAACCCGATACCCCTGCATGAAGGCCGGCTTGAATGTCACCGTGGGTAAATGATCTGAGTGGGAAGACAGGCTGGAAATGCCATCTGCCTTACTGGCCCAAAAACAAAATCTGAAAAAATCATCGTTTGTAAATCCTTCGGGAAATTCTTTGATTTCTTTGCCCGCACTCCATTTTTTATATTCTGCACTTAACATTATAACGGTTTCTTGCATGTTGATCGGTATCTCTTGAAGTATTTTCATTTTTGCGTTCAAAAGAACCGTTTTTTCATCCTTCAAAAGAATCTCCCAAACCTGAGCGACGGGGATCCAGGGCCAAAACCCTTCCACTACGAGTTGATTCTGTGAAGACGCTTTGATCTTCCATCTCGCCTGCGTTGAGTCATACCAGATCCCTTTAGAATAAAGGGACGTATAGATCCCCAAACCCGTGGTTAAATGCTTTCCGCCCCAGATAAGTTGACAGCTTCCCTCGTAGAATTCGATTTTCGTTCTCCCGGCTTCTAATTTGCAAGAAGCCAATTTGTGACCGTCCGTAACGACTGCCTTCACTCCGGAAGAAAATCTTCCTTTAAAATAAGTGTGTTTCTGCCTTGCTTCCTTACGGGAAGAACGCTCCGGAACGGTCAAAAAATAAGCTCTAAAACAATCCTTCCCTTCCATCGCGATTCCACAGATCTGATTCACCCGGAGTGTTTCGATCTTAAAATCCGGTTCCTGGTTGCAGAAAAAAATCGTGGATTTATTACTGAGACGGTCTTTACCGAAACTTTCACAGGGAGTGCACAAACAATAATCAACTCTCTCGTTTTCTGTCGACAAGGTTTCTCGCGTCCGCATCATAATTTCAAAATCCACCGTTCCGTCACCCAGTGATTTGAAATACCATGCCTGAAATAAAACCTTGGGTTTCGTCCATCTCAAACAACACAGAATCTCCCTGTCAGAGATTTTCTTGACCCTCCAGATTGCACCGTCCGAAGAGAAATTTTCTTCTCCTATCATAAAATGAGAACGTACACCGTAGTGGGAGGTGAGTTCGCGATTATTATGGATTATTTGCACTTTAACAGGACTGATAATTAGTTTCAAAGAAGGCCCGCAAAACAAAACGCATCCCTGTTTTCTTTTTTCTTTTTCTAAACGAATTTTTTCTTCTTCGATCTTCTGGCGCTCTTCCGCTTCAACTCTCTGACGCTCTTCCGCTTCAACTCTCTGACGCTCTTCCGCTTCAAGTCTCTGACGCTCTTCTGCTTCAAGTCTCTGACGCTCTTCCTCTGCCTTCACCAACCTTTCCTTTTCAAGCTTCCAGCGCTCTTCCTCTGCCTTCACCAACCTTTCCTTTTCAAGCTTCCAGCGCTCTTCCGCTGCCTTCCAACGCTTCTCCTCTGCCAAACAGCGTTCCTCTTCTGTTTTCAACCGCTTTTTTTCTTCGATCCTCCGGCGTTCTTCCTCTTGCATTCTCCGCCGCGTTTCCTCTGCTACCCGGCACTTCTCTTCCGCCTTCAACCGTTTTTCCTCTTCTAAAATTTTAGCGCTTAAGTATTGATAAAGTTGTTTATCTACCTGCAAAGGCTTCAAATAACAGGATGCGACCTCAAGGAGGGCTCCGTCCTGTATGATTTGACTGTCTCGCAGATAAATCCCTCTCGAACATATTTGTTTGGCCAAATCAAGGTCATGAGTGACCAAGACGATGGTCTTATGCTTTGTTTTCAACTCCAATACCTTATCGATACTCTTTAGACGGAAATTGTCATCACCTACAGCAAGACAATCATCGATCAAAACAATGTCGGGATCCACGTGAATCGCCAGACTAAAAGCCAGGCGAACATACATCCCTTGAGAATAGCAGCGCACGGGAGCATTAATAAATTTGCCGATACCGGCGAATTTAAGAATCTCTTCATACTTTTTATCCAATTCCTCGCGACTGAAATGATAAAGACTCGCATTAAGCAGCAAGTTGTCCCTGCCCGTTAACTCCGGATGGAAACCAGCTCCAAGATCCAAAAGACTTCCTACTCTTCCATGGACTTTTACCTCCCCTTTTTCAGGCGCAAGTAGCCCGGCAATAAGTCTGAGAAGGGTGGATTTTCCAGCACCATTGGGGCCTATAATTGCCACCGACTCACCTTTCCGGATAGAAAAAGAAATATTCTTCAAAGCCTCAAAACTTTCTCGCGTGGATTTGCCGTCAAGCAGGATCTCGACATCGTATCTTTCAAATACATCCTTGAATTCGATCGCAATATTGGTCGATAAGTTCATATTTGTTTCAAAAAATCTTTTTCGCGGTTATGAAACACAGAAAACCCCGCCCCCCCGGCGGTCAGGGACAGCAATAAACTAATCCCAAGAAGCCCGGAACTGGCATTTCCATTGTAAAGCAGGGCATTTCTGTAAAGACTGATGTAGGGCGTCATAGGATTAAAGTGAAAAAGACCCCTGTATGCTTGGGGGATCATATCGATGGAATAAAAAACAGGCGTGAGCCACAACCAAAACAAGAGAAGAACATTAAGCAGCTGATTGATATCTCTGAAAGAAACGTAGATCGCAGAGATCATGACCGACAAACCCGCTGTAAATAAAAGCTGCAAAAACAGCGCTGCCAGTAAAAGCGGTAGCATCAAAATCACCTTGGGATTCACCGTAGCAAAGAATGGTAATGTGATTAAAAGACCTGCTAAAAAAAGCGTAAAATTCGCCAAAACGGAGGTAAGAGGGATCAACATCCTTGGCATGGAAAATTGTTTCAACATACTCCCATGGGCGGGGATTGAAACGACGGCTTCCTGCAATGCATTGGCAAAAAAAGTCCAGGGAAGTATGCCCGCCAGAATAAAGAGGTACGCATGCTCAACATCCATCTTCAAGATCTTCGTGAAAACAAAACTGATGATGAGCGCAAGCAGTAAGGGATTGATGAAGGCCCACAGTATACCCAGAACAGAACCTGCATACTTTCCTTTAAGGTTTTTGCGAACCAGATTCAAAAGAATTTCTCGGTGTGTAAAAAATGTCGCTATTGAGCTCATAGTTCCTTCAAATTCGTTACGTTCGATGAAATACAATGGATTATATTCCTGAATAGAGCTATTGAACAGAACCTTATCCCGCTTTGAACTCACCCACCACGGTTCGGTTCTTAATGTTTCGTTCGCTTTCATCAAACTTCTTTTGGGGTCGTCTCAGACAACTATTTCAAATTCGAGAAAATATCTTTATAACTTTGGGCCTGAAAAACAAAACGTAGCACCAAGTGTATAGATCGTAAAAAATGATCGGGATCAAATGAAGACAGAATCCCACGAGGGTTTCGTTCTTGAAAATAGTGCGATAGCGATTCTTGATTAATTCGCCGTGCATTTTATCATTCAAGTACTGACGAGCAAACATCTTCCCCGGACCCAAAACCGCACGGACCGATCCCCCGCGAACATGATAAGCTAAAGCCTGGGGTGCATAATAACCCCTCCAGCCAGCCCTGTTTGCGCGCCAAGCGAGGTCGAGGTCTTCGTAGAACATCCGGAAATCAGGATCAAACCAAGAATCTCTTTCCTTGATATCTTCCAGCATTTTTCTTTTATAAAAGGCCGCAACGCCGCAAACACCAAAAATGAATCCCGGTTTTTCAAACTGCCCACGGTCCAAACGTCCATATCCCCTCTCTTGGGCCGTTCGCCAAACACTTAAAAATAGTCCTGTTGTATCCAAAGTTTTCCGATCCGGCCGCAAGATCTTACCGCTTACCATTCCGATCGTTTTGTCCGCATTGAAGCCTTTCAAGGCTTCGCCAATAAAATCTTTATCCAGCACCGCATCGTCGTTCAGGCATAATATAAAATTGCCTATGCTCATCGCAATCCCTCGATTCAACGATTCTCCGTAATAAAGGTTCCGGTCAGGGCTTATGATCTTGATCAATGGGTATGATTTCCGCGCCTCTCGTGCCAGCTCCATGTTCAAAGAATTATTGATGAGAATGACCTCCGCGGGAGGACAAGTTTGTCGGCGCAATGACTCCAGACAAAAAACAAAATATGCCTCACGCCCGCAAGTTGGAACAATAACACTAACCGAGTCATTCATATAACGGCGCCTGCTTTTGATAAATTTTGAGCGAAAATAAAACTTTTGGATTGCGTTTTCTTTCTATCGCCATATATCCAACATTTCAATTTGTTCATTTCCAAAATAAGGTAAGCGAGAATTATCCACTCTTTCAATGTCCTCTTGGATCGACTGATTATTTTTTATCGCTCTTTCCCGAAATGCAAAAATCGCACGAATACGGACATTTTGTACAGCTTATAGCATGGCTTTGGAATGCTACAATGGACTAGGGTGAATTACAAGGCGGGTTGCCATTAATTTTTTGGGGGGCAGGATACTCTGTTTTGGAAGGAAAAAATCCCTAAATTCATTTATTACTTTCCCCCCTTTGTCCCAGCTCTTGAAATTTGCCGGCTTTTATGAACCCGAGAAATCACTGTTTTCTCATCGTTGGCCTACTCACTACTCAGTGGACGTTTTGTTAAAATAGTGTTGTCCATCTTTCGTTATCAAGAGATCTCGGATTCCCGAGACGTGCGAAAATCCAACATTTGGCTAAAAGCGCATTATTCCCCTCCTTGGTCTTGTCTTTGACAACGATGAAAACGGCCTAGAAACCACGGGAGCTGTAATACGCTACAAGGTTCGGATATGTGGAATTAAGCTTCGGTTTACAACAGCAGGATTTTGTCACCACGGCCTTGAGGTTGTTGAACACCACGATGCGTATCATACAATAGAATGGATGGCCGAATTTAATCGGAATGTTTGATCATTTTTAAGTGGATTTCACAATTTTTGAAGTGGGTTTGAGTCTATCAGATTTTCCGTTTTTTTTTTTTGATAGTTTTCAATCGAGGCCATCGACAAAACTAAAAGAAACAAAAAGCCCGTATCTGGATGAACAGATACGGGCTTTTTATTTAAAATAAATCCCGGCAGTTTGCTACTCTCCCA
>JBAZKW010000028.1:0-12339 GCA_041650595.1 Candidatus Margulisiibacteriota bacterium | reverse complement strand
GGCGGAGGGATCCCCGGCGGAAAAGAATTGAAGGCTGTGCAGACGGGAGGCCCTTCCGGCGGCTGTATCCCCATCGAGCTTATAGATACTCCGATAGATTACGAATCGCTCGGCAAGATCGGCTCGATAATGGGCTCCGGCGGTATGATCGTGATAGACAAAGATTCCTGCATGGTGAGCATTGCCAAATATTTTCTCGAGTTTACACAGAGCGAGTCCTGCGGAAAGTGCACTCCCTGCAGGGAAGGCACAAAAAGAATGCTTGAAATACTTATAAGGATAACCGAAGGGCGTGGCAGGGAAGGCGACATAGAAAAGCTGGAAAGACTGGGCAATACTATCAAAAAGGCCTCTCTTTGCGGCCTCGGACAATCAGCCCCGAACCCTGTACTTAGTACGATAAGGTATTTCAGGAACGAGTACGAAGACCATATCAAGAACAAAAAGTGTACCGCAGGCGCCTGCGAAAAGATGCTCAAATTTGTTATAAACGACAAATGTATAGGCTGCGGCGCGTGCAAAAAGGCATGTCCTGTGGATGCTATTTCAGGGACTGTCAAACAGAAGCATTTAATCGATCAGGAAGCCTGTATCAAGTGCGGAAAATGTTTCGATGCCTGCAAATTCAGCGCTATAAATAAAGGATAGGGTAAATCAATGCCGGAAAAGATAAAGATAATAATCAACGACAAAGAATACGAAGTAAGGCCCAACCAGACCATAATGCAGGCTGCCGACGGCGTGGGCTTTCACCTCCCTCGTCTTTGCTATCACCCCCGGCTTTCCATTGAGGGTGCCTGCAGGGTTTGCATCGTCGAAGTGGAGGGGATGAGGAATTTTGTGGCTTCCTGCGCTTATCCGATACATGACGGCATGAAAATAAGGACCAATACCGACGAACTGCGCCGTGCCAGGCGCGATATAGTCGAGCTGATCCTGGACAACCATCCGACCGACTGCCACACATGCGTGCGCGACGGCAATTGCGAACTGCAGAGGCTCGCGTACGCAATGGGAATCAGGAAAAGGCATTTTGAAGGTGAAAAGAAAAATTACGAAAAAGATATCTCCTCGACGGCGGTCGTAAGAGATCCCAACAAATGTATACTCTGCGGTAGATGCGTAAGGATCTGTTCCGAAGTTCAGGCCGTGACCAACTTGGGATTTGCTCACCGCGGTTTCAAAACAGTGGTAATGCCGGCCTATAACCTGCCTTTTTCCGATACAGTGTGTTCAACCTGCGGGCAGTGCATAAATGTCTGTCCGACAGCCGCGTTTATTGAGAAAAATTATACGCAGGATGTCTTTGCGGGCCTTTCCGACAAAAATCTGATAAAGATCGCCCAGGTCGCGCCTTCGGTGAGAGCCGCGATAGGCGAGGATTTCGGGCTTTCTGCCGGGCGCAATATGGAAAAAGAGACCGCAGCCGCTTTGCGTAAACTGGGGTTTGATTATGTTTTCGATACTCAGTTCTCGGCAGACCTTACGATAGTAGAAGAAGCCAGCGAACTTGTGCACCGCATAAAGACCAAAGGCAAGCTCCCTATGATAACGTCATGTTCGTCAGCCTGGATGAAATATATGGAACAGTTCTTTCCTGATCTCATAGAAAACATATCTACCGCCAAATCGCCGATGTCGATGATGGGAGCTATGATAAAGACGTATTTTGCGGAAAAAATAAAAGCCGACCCCAAAAACATACTGTCGGTCGCCGTCATGTGCTGTACAGCCAAAAAATATGAAGCGGCCCGGCCGGAGCTTTTGATAGACGGCATACGCGGCGTGGATTATATGATCACAACAAGAGAAGCGTCATGGATGATGAAGTCGGCGGGAATAGATCTTGTCAATATAAAAGGGGAAGAATTTGACGAGCCTCTCGGGATGTCTTCCGGGGCCGGCACGATATTCGGTGCCACAGGCGGCGTTATGGAAGCGGCGCTTAGGACCGCTTATGAACTGTATACGGGAAAAGAAATGCCGGACCTTGACATAAAGGCAGTGAGAGGGCTTAAGGGAATAAAAGAGGGATCGGTCATGATGGGAGATATGGAACTCAGAGTTGCTGTGGCGCATGGGTTGGGGAATGCCGCAAAACTTCTGCAGGAAGTCCGCAAAGATCCCAATAAATATCATTTTATCGAGATCATGGGATGTCCCGGAGGCTGTGTCGGAGGCGGAGGGCAGCCTTATGTAGGCTTAAATTCCGTGCCGCTGGACGAAAATCTTTTAAAGAAAAGAGCCGAAGCGCTTTATTCTTCCGATAAGAATAAGTCTGTGCGAAAAAGTCACGAAAATCCGGATATTAAGAAGATCTATAAGGAATTTCTCGGCGAGCCGCTGGGTGAAAGATCTTACAAACTTCTACATACGCATTACAAGCAGCATTATCCGCAGGGAATAATTTCCGGCGAAGAAAGGTGCCAGGGCCCTTTTGATGGAAAAAGATAATACGGCAAAGATCAAGGAATTAAGAGACTATATCGGTTCTATCAAGACCACGGAGCACCGGGATTCTTATCTTATCGCAGTGCTGCACAAGGCACAGGATCTTTTCGGTTATGTTTCACAAGAGGTTATGGACGAGATCTCGCTATCGATGAGCATACCTACCGCCCATATCTGGGGAGTGGTGACCTTTTATCATTATTTCAGTCTTTTACCTAAGGGAAAACATGCGATCTCTGTCTGCATGGGGACCGCGTGTTACGTAAAAGGCGCTGAAAAGATCCTCAAAGCAATAAAAGAGCATTTGAAGATTGAAATAGGGCAAACCACCACGGATGGAGTATTTACTCTGCAGGAAGCCAGATGTCTTGGGGCCTGCGGGCTTGCGCCGGTGGTAATGATCGATGAAAAGATCTACGGCAATGTCACTGAGAAGAATGCAGTTTCGATACTGAAGGAACACAGCCGCTTGAAATAGGATGACGTATGACGAATGAAGAATGACGAGAGAGAGGAGTCTTGTGCCTTTTCTTCATACGTCATCCGTCATACTTCAACTTTGCACCTCATTACCTGTTAAGTTATAATACCTCCAGGAGGGCCATTTATGAAAAAGACGGTGCTTTTGATCCTTGTTGATAAGAGAAAAAAAGCCGCGATAAATGTCCAAAAGATCCTGACCGGCTGGGGCTGTATTATAAAGACAAGGTTGGGAATTCATGACGGAGTTCTTGACAATTGTTCTGACGCCGGACTAATAATCTGCGAGCTTGTCGGCTCATCCTCAAAGAAAAAAGAGCTTGCCAGAAAATTGAGACTTGTTTCAGGGGTTAATACCAAGCTGATAGAGCTTTCTTTGTAGGCCCTTTTATAATGCCATTAAGCTACAAAAGAAAGATCTATTATCACGATACCGATTGCGGCGGGGTAGTTTATTACGGGAATTATCTTAAGTTCCTGGAAGAAGCCCGTACCCATGTTTTTGAACAATTGGGGCTGAGCGTGCGGGACCTCGCGGAAAAAGAAGACACTCTTTTTGTGGTGGCAAGGCAGGAAATAGATTACAGATCTCCCGCTGTTTACGGGCAAACCCTTGATATAAAGACCTGGGTGGAAGAGATAGGGCGCGTAAAAATATGGTTCGGCTATGAAATAAAAGATCCCGAAGGCAAAGTCATTGTAACTGCCAGGACGCTTATGGTCTGCGTGGATCCTTCTATAAAGAAAAAACGTGTTCCGGAACACATAGCAAAAATTCTAGGTGATATTATGGTAAAACAAAATGCTAAATCATAATGAGATCGAAATCCTTATTACCGAGAAACAACTTATCGAGGGCTATATAGACCTTGAAAAACAACTGACCCCGAACGGTTTTGATATGACGGTCGCAATGATATATAAGTTCTGCGGACAGGGTTACGTGGACTTTTCCAATAAAGAAAGAAAAATGCCTGAATGCAACGAGATTGCCCCCGTGAAAGCAAATATTGCAGACAAACACGGCTGGTGGGATCTTCCTAAAGGCGCTTATAAAGTCATAACCAACGAAACGGTAAATATGCCCGGTAACATGACTGCGCTTGCTTTTACTCGGACCACACTCCTTAGGATGGGCGCTTTTACGCAGAATGGCGTATGGGACGCCGGCTTTTCCGGAAAAAGTGAGTTCATTCTGGTGGTTGAAAATCCGTCCGGTATAAGAATCAAACAGAATGCCCGTGTGGTCCAGCTGGTTTTTGAGAGCATAAAAGATGCCAAAAAACTTTACAACGGGATATTTCAGAACAAAGGTTTATGAGTATAGTTAACCCAATAGGGAATACGGTCCTTTTGCATGTCTGCTGCGGCGTATGTCTGGGCTGGCCGGTACATAAACTGCGCGATGAAGGCTATTGCGTGGTCGGATATTTTTTCAATCCCAATATATCTTCCCAGGAAGAATATTCGAAAAGGTTAAGCGCGGCAAAAAAGATCTCAAAAGCTTTGGAACTGGAGCTTATAAACGTAGAGTACTGCCACGACAAATGGCTAAAGGCGGTAACCGGCCTTGAAGGCGAAAAAGAAGGGGGTTATAGGTGCGGGATCTGTTTTCAAATGCGGCTTGAAGAAACCTACAGGAAAGCCGGCGAGCTAGGCCTGAACAAGTTTGCCACGACGCTTACGGTAAGCTCCCACAAGGATTTTAATGTTATTTCTAAAATAGGGAAGGGCATTAACGGCAAAAAGTATTTAGCTTTTGATTTTAAGAAAGAAGACGGCTTTAAAAAAACACGGGATCTTGCCAGACAAAACGATCTGTATTGCCAGAACTACTGCGGCTGCGAGTTTAGCATAAGGTAAACTAAAAGCACCTCATTTGATTTCATCGAGAAGCTGCATCAGATCTGTATTGTCCCCCATCATGGAACTGCTTTCCTTGATCTCCCATGAAAAGGGATCTCTGACCCATGATTGAGTATCACGCGGAGAGAATACGTCAACGAACGCTCCTCCGGTCACATTCAGGCCGGCTTTCCGGCACAACCCGATGAGTCTTGGTCCGTGCCACGACTGGCCGGCAAGAAAAACCTTATCTTGTTTGTCCGGGCTGGAAGAATATGCGTCTAATATGCCTTTTGAAGTTATGTAAAAATTGATGTATTTTTCTGGTATGAGCGCCATAAGGATCGCAAGGTTTAGCTGTTTGATCTTTTCACGCTGCTCTGCTTGAAGGTCCTGAAATCTGGTCTCTCTTAATCCCGATGTTTTTAATCGCATATAATTTATCGCTTCTCTTACGGGACCGGGACAGCTTTCAAGTGCGGAGACTAGTTGAGCTTCATTCCTCTTAACCAACAGGTCATAAAATGATGAAGTGCGTATGCATTCGTTGATATGACCGATCATGGCTTCATTTGTCGTGGTTGTGGTCAAATCGGGGATAATGCCTTTTTCCAACAGGAACGATTTAAGGTCGTCGAGATTCTCCGGTTTGACATTGGGCCCTATGGCAACCGTTGCTGGTATTTCGATCCTGTGAAGCTTTGCAGAACCATCATTTCCCGTGCCCATCAGCCGGAGCTGGTCTAATATTTCCCATTGGGCATAAATGTTGACGGGACTTCCGCTGCAACCTTTTCCAGCGCATATCTGCATTATGTTCCTGGCGATTGCTATGTTCACGGGGAGTCCCGCGCCGAATGAAAACGCTAGGATATCGGTTTCTTTTTCATGGTTCCGCAGAAAAACCGGCGGAGCAACGAATTTTCCTGTAGAAATGTGGCTTGCGAGCATGTCAAACTGCCCTGTTGTCAGCTCTAGGTTGACATCGGTCGGTTGGGGCCTAAAGTTGGTTTCCAGTGCATGTTTGATCTCTTCGGCTGGCCTGCCGCTCAGGTCTCTGAATATCTGTCCCATGATTGCCATATTGGCTGCCGGCATCCTGATGGATATCTGTGGAGATCGAGTCTTGTCAAATCTGATGTACGATTGAACTCTCATTTCAATTTGCTCCCTAATTTTCCGTCACATTATTATCGACGGTATTTTTCGAAAATTTCACTCTATTCATGTTAAAATCCATTTGTTGTTAACGTGCCTGTAGCTCCCCGATAGGGAATCGGGGCAAGCAATTGGATAGGGTGATTATTGTTAATGCGCCCATAGCTCAGTTGGATAGAGCGACTGCCTCCGGAGCAGTAGGCCGCAGGTTCAAATCCTGTTGGGCGCAAAGTTAATAGAATGACAGCCGGAGTTTACCCCGCACTTTGTTCACAAAGTGCGGGGGAGCTGTAGGTTGCTGCCTGCCTGCCGGCAGGCAGGGTTCAATCCCAGTCGGGGACAAATTCATTTGCCCGCGTTATCAGGCGGCTATTTCATAAGCAAACTCAGGTTTTTTACCTTTAAGGTTCATTGAAAGCCGCACTGATACCGGATTGGTTGATTTTTCATCCCGGCCGTCCTCGGCACCGCAGGGCCAGTCAAGATCAATTATTGTGCGGACAGCTCTTATCAAGATTTGAGCTGTTTCAATGCTTTCTTCGAGTGCGGTCTCAATAAGCCGGTCAAGCAGGATCTTCGGAAAAGTTATGCAATCAATATCGGCAACAGTGTTTCCTCCGCTATTGTCGACAGAATTCCTAAGGTATATTTGGGCCATAAGGATACCATTCGTGTTAATAAACGGTATGCGGAGCATTTTGTAAACGTCAGTTACTCTCTGCGAATGAGCCGGGTCCAAAAGTGACAATGCTGTAAACTCTTTTGATACGGCGATAGGCAATGAGTCCAAACCTATCGCCCCTGCGCACTTTGCGTTCACGAAATTTGCCCCTATCGTGACAGCCTGCGTAAAATTTGCTCCTCTTAGAATAGTTCCGATCAGGTCTGCACCCGTAAGATTGGCACGGCTAAGGTCCGCGCCGTTGAGATTCCCATAGCTAAGGTGGGTTCCCATAAGGTTTGCCCCGGCAAGATTTGCTCCAATAAGATTTATTCCGTCAAATCTCATTCCTCTAAGACACAGCCCCGAAAAATCGATTATGCCGCTAAATCCGGACATGGATTCGTTCCATTTCTTCGTATTTCTTAAGCAAACTGAACTGAGATCTTCAAGCGCAGCAAGCACCGCGGGTTGGTCCTTTCCGTATTTTGGTTCTCCTGTATCAGTCAATCTTCCGTAAAGAGCCAAGGCGATATTTTGAGGCGTATATTCTTCACCCGACCGCAACTCCAACCCAAAATCTCTTAAATTCCGGATATTATCGGGATCACTATGTAAATATTTTTCGATCTGTGAAAAATCTGCTATTGTTCTTTCATATACCAGGTCTCTTATTCTTAATTCATCCAAAAATATTTCGTCTACTCCGACTTTCGTCCTGAGAACATCAGATATATCATCTCTTAATACCATTGCGCTTCTCACGGAAACGGTCCGAGCAGTCAAGCCTCCGAAAGTAATTGCCATTGTCTTTCTCCTTTTTAACAATCTTAAGATATCTTTCATATTCATCTCGACAATATCTTTAACAAATTTCATTATATTTTAGGCCGGCAGGCTTTTGACTTTATACTTTTAACTTCTTAAATTGCTATAATCTATTTAACGCTAAAGTGCGCCCGTAGCTCAGATGGATAGAGCATCTGCCTTCGAAGCAGAGGGCCGGGTGTTCGAATCACCCCGGGCGCAGTTTTTAGAAAGCATTTGCCGGAGTTTATCCGCCGGAGCTTTAGCGAAGGCGGGAAGCAAAGGGTAGCCCCGCACTTTCTTTTTTTGGCAAGACTTAATTAATCAAGTGATAGAAAGTGCGGGGTCAGGCGCAGTTTTTTTTCGCCGCGAACTAACGTTTCTTCATAATTTGCGCCGTAAAACAGGACAACAGTGCCGCTCAATTTTGACGCTGAAACGACCATATTAAGTGCTGGTGATCTGGCTATATCGCGGATATGAGTTGCGCTCCCGCTTTATCTGATTCATAATGGGGCACAAGATCAGTCAAAGGAGTTGCTAAATTCGAAGGGCGGTGAAAATATGCTGCAAAATATGTCTTCAATAGATAGACTTATAAGGATCGTCATTGCCGTTGTTCTTGTCTGGTTGAATATGGCCGGAGTGATCTCAGGAATAATAGGTATAATCGCATGGATCGTAGCCGTGATCTTCGTGGTCACGTCGGCGATCGGATATTGTCCTTTGTATCATCTTTTAAGAATATCGACAAAGAAATAATCAGCCTTATTTTACCGAGTTGCCTTTGTTTAGCGAAGGCAACTCAAAATTATATTATGTGAAGAATTTAGGATCAAAGATAGATCCTGAAGATCTTAATGAGATCGTCTATTTCCTTTTCATACGCTTTTTTGCCCTTGCTTCCGGTATCTCTTATACAGCTTTTCAGGCGGCCTTCCATTATCAGGGAAGCTGCTCTTTTGAGAACTTTTCCGGATGCCGCAAGCTGGGTGAGGACATCTATACAATAATTGCCCCTCTCCACCATGTTGATAATTCCCTCCACCTGTCCTTTTGCGATCTTCAACTGGTGCAGTATCCTTTTTCTGTCTGTTGCCATGATCATTCCTCCTTGCGTTGACATATACCCCCGGGGGGTATATGATTATAATAGCACAAACGAATGATAGGAGGAGGTAAATATATGATCCACAATATTACTGACGGCAGCTTCGGCAAAGAGATTGAACAGGGCAAGGGCACGGCGCTTGTGGACTTTTGGGCTCCATGGTGCGGGCCGTGCAGGATGATGGCTCCCATATATGAAAAAGCGGCAGAAAAATATGCGGCAATTAAGTTCTGTAAAATAAACACGGATGATAATCAGGCAACCGCACAAAAATATAAGATAACAGGGATCCCGTGCATCATTGTGTTTCAGAACGGTAAAGAAGCAGACAGGATCATAGGTTACATGTCTCAAGCAGAATTTGAACAGGCTGTGAAGAAGCATGCCTAAAGTGATCATTGAACGGTGCCCGCAAAATCATCTGTGTCCGTGTCTTAGGGCCTGTAAAGCTGGGGCAATAAAGCAGTCCGGGTACAAAGCGCCTGAAATTGATATGAATATCTGTACCGAATGCGGCCTTTGCGTCAAAGTTTGTCCGATGGGGGCGGTGGTCGGAAATGGCTAAACATATGGACAGGGTGGACTATATAATCAGGGTGATGGTTTGAGCCCCAAGCATCAAGGCGCAGTTTGATCTATTTAACTTTACATTCGGAGCAGACCCCGCTGGTGCAAGTATCGCAGGAGGAAGAACTTTCTTTCCCGTAAGAGTTGAGCGTGTCTTTGGCACCTTTTACGACCCTGGCCACTGAGAATACACGTTGAGTATCGGCACTGCCGCACTTGGGGCATTTTGCCTCTATTGTCTCGTTCATGCCTTTTGATATCTCAAAAACGGCCGAACATTTCTTGCATTTATAGTCATATAAAGCCATGTACCCGAATTATATGAGGTTATTTGAAGAAATTCAATGCAATCTTGTCGTGTTATAATTTTAGAGTGCGCCATTAGCTCAGCTGGTAGAGCAGCTGCCTCTTAAGCAGCGGGCCGTTGGTTCGAATCCAACATGGCGCAAATTTGCTGAAAGCAAATTTGCATCTCCGCGAACGCGGAGATTTTTTTGTGCTAACAAAAAAGGCCATGTGGATGAGAAAGGCATCTTTCCGCCGACCGGCGGGAGGAAAAGCAGCCGATACCCTCGTTCCAAAGCGAGGTGAGGCTGCGACAGGAAAGATGCCATGGCCCGAAGCTGCCGCCCAAAGCGGCACGGAGGCCGAATCCCTGCCTGCCGGCAGGCAGGCAACATGGCGCAAAATTTTGCGAAGCCGCCGCTTTTGGCGGGGCGAGCAAAATTTCCTTACTACTTACTTCTTATTGCTTTTTACTAAAGTGAAACGGTCGCCGGCTTCGCAAAATTTAAGGAATAAGTAGTAAGCAGTAAGAAGTAAGGAGTAATATGAATGTTTTCTGATTTCAAGAATAAAGGGATATACATAAAAGCTAAGGAATTGTATGAACGTATTTCAAGTTGTCTAAGCGGAGAAGTACCATATGTATTAAAAGACCAAATAATAAGATCATCCATTTCAATCATTCTGAATTTCTCGGAAGGCTACGGAAGATTTTCAAAGAACGATAAAAAACATTTCTATATTACAGCTAGAGCTTCGTTAAATGAAACCGTGGCATGTTTTGATTTGATCCAAATTCATACTAAAATCAAACAAGTCGAATACGATAAGATCACGGGTTTATTTGATGAACTGTATAAAATGCTTTCCGGATTAATTAACTCACATAAATAGCCATGGCACGGAGGTCGAATCCCTGCCAGCCGGCAGGCAGGCAACATGGCGCAAATTCGCTCCCCTCCTGCAATTTCCGTTCAAATTCATCGATAAATATATGCCATGAATATGCTTCCCGTAATCAGGGGAAAGAATATAGCAGGATGCCCGGCATTGCTGAACCGGTCAACGTTCAAAGTGCCGTTTCGCGCGGATCCGTTGAAAAGTACGGTCATAACAGTCCGGAACGTTGACAGTAGAAGAGTGAACCCGTGGAGTTGGGAATTTCTTGACTTTAAACAGATCGGCTCGGTTTTGGCGGAACCCTCGAATGAAGTTGCGGCCAAACCCGGTGAATATTTGTTCGCGGCGGTCGATCAGAGCGGTGAAGTGCAAGGGAGAATAACATTTTTTCTGCACGGCCGAAGGCGCCATTACGGCATTCACATTGACCATCTTGATACCGCGCCTCACAATAATTGGAGGACAACTCATTACAGGCCTGACATCGCGCTCAAAGGGATCGGGCCGATCCTGATAGGCTCCGCTGTTCAGATGCATTTCAGGGCAGTGCTGGAGGTCTATGACGACAAAAGAGTTGTTACCGTTGATTCTCATTTCGAATCAGCCGATTTCTACGAAAAGATCGGAATGAAACATCACTGGTTCTTTTACACTCACTTTGCTTTTACCGGCGCTCAGGCCTCTGACTTCTTGGTAAAGCTCTGTTATAAATTCGCGCATTTCTCTTAGAAAACAAAAAAGGGCAGGAGCGTATCCTGCCCTTTTGAATTAGTAAGTACCTTAAGCTGCCAGAGGATATTCTATCTCAGTTCTTTTTCCTGATGCTGCAGCTTCATACATGGCTTTTATTGCTTTCAAGTCGTAAAAACTTTCAAGCGCGGTTGGTACAAAGAATAGGTCTTTCCTTGTATCCACATCCTGCAGGCCGTGCCATACTCTCTGACAATAAAGTGCGAATGCCATCAGCTGTCTTCTATGTATTTCTCTCCAGCCCTGGCCATGACGCGGAGGAGTAAAAAACCTGACCGGAGGATTGTTCATACACAAACCTTCTCTGATCCAGTCAGCAACATCATCCACATAAGCTAGCACTCCGGGATCTCTTACTTCGATAACTCTTCTATTGCTTAGATCAGAAGTTGTCAGCACGTCCGCATTATCTGTATCAAAACTGACTGATTTGCCTTCATCACCTTTTCTGCCACTCAATCTGAAGTGGAATGAATTCTTTTCACCAGGGACGCTTTGAGCGATGCGCACCCTTATCCTAGCTCCATTTTCCAGAGTTACGATGGCTTCCATGGCATCATCACCGTGAAATGCTGTTGAGCCTCCCACTTTTACCACCCCTTGTACAGTCCCTTGTTCAGCTTTGGCAAAAGTACCCCCTCCATCTCCTCTTTCGGTGATGATTTCATGCACCTTTGCCGTTTCTACTGCTTTGATCTTCATTCCAGTAACAAATCTGAGCGTACTAATCGCATGAATTAAAATATCATTCAATTTTCCTATTCCACCGTCGCATACGGCATCCGATTCTCCTCTATATACTCTCCAGTTAGCTCCCTGTTTCCAATTAAGCCAATCTTGTTCATAGACAAATTCTCCCTCAAATATATCGCCAATATCCCCATTGAGTATGCGGTGTCTCAATTCAAGCACCATATCCCAAAGATGATTTTGTGAAACTATACCAATGCGACCCGGAAATTTCTGCTCAAGCAGTGCTATTTCCCACGCGTTTTCTACAGTGTCAGCCAGCGGTTTCTCAAATAAAGCAAATCTTTCTGATGCATCACGTCTTCCGAAAATATCCAGCATATTCTTAAGATGAAATTCGTTAGGAGTGGCTCCTATTGTTAAAACATGGTTCCTGAAAAATGCATTCAATGCCGATTTCCCGCCTTCATGATAGAAAGCGTTGACACCAAAAATCGTTCCGGAATCAATGTTTCATCTTTGGGAAGAAATCCCTCGCCTTTAGGCGATCCCTTTAGGATGACGGACAGATGATAAAATGGGGGAATGCAGCTATATAGACATGGATCACACACGGTATACGATCTAAAGTATC
>JBAZKW010000027.1:0-14259 GCA_041650595.1 Candidatus Margulisiibacteriota bacterium | reverse complement strand
TTGAGAAGCAAGATGAAGACGAAGAAAAGCGGGGCGACAATTTTACAGTGACCGAGTTTTGAGCGGAAGCTTTAGCTTTCGCAATACCTAAAGGAACCTATCGCCTTTAGGCGATAGTAGTTCAGTTGCTGCTTTCTCCATATCATAGACCGAAGTCAATCTTGATATACTCCGCAAGCCGCAAGCATCATCAGCTTTATAGAAGCCCATCATGCCGCTAGCGCCTAAGGATCCAGCTGGGATTTGAAATGGGGTTACTTTGGTCCCGATCTGAGTCCCTCTGTTCATAATGGGTCTCGTAACGCAGATCGTCCCGTTATTAGTTGGTGAAAGAATGACCCTTCCTGTTTTGACTGGACTTGTTATTGCAAAAACCATTTTGTTCTCCTTCCAAAAATATTTGAGGCTTTTTACCTCAAAACCTTATCGAACGCATTTTTGAGAAATTTCACACAAAATAGTACTGAAGAGCTAAAGTCAGCAGGTCATTGCGAGGTCGCGGCTGCGACCGAAGCAATCTATCTTGTTCACATTGTTGACTTAGTAGATTGCTTCGTTGTCGCTTCACTCCTCCTCGCAATGACTATACTTCAAGGGCGGGTTGCCCCGCCCTTGAAGTTATCAACTGAAACTTTGCTTACTCTCCGGTCGAGCCGTAAACTTTCACGAAAACAACATCTCTATAATAATCAGCAGTTGCTCTGAAAAGAGCCATGTTTTTCTCCAACGTATCTGCACTAAGGTCCTCAAGTTCCACTATCCTCGTCAAGCAATGTGGCGCGTTTGCTCGCATTGTGGCTTCGAAGCTCAACCAGTCAATTGCGCCCCTGCCCGGAGCCCTTGCGATCCAGAGCCCTTGGGTATGGGTGTTCGGATCAAAAGGATCGCCCAAGCTTTGGTGCTCTAATATTCCTTGACGATTATCTTCGCCGTCTTTCAAGTGATTTGAAATACCGAAATTCTTTCCAAATCTCTCTATCATGGATGCAATCAGGCTAGTCGCGGTCTGTATCTGTGATGCTGCGCCGCGGTAATTCCTTATATGAGAAGGATCAAAATGGATATTTAACTCCGGAACGGCCTCAAGAACCATCTTGAATAAAGCGGGGCTTGAGAAAAGATTTGTGACACCCGTAAGTCCGTTTGGATTCATTGCAAATCCCATTGGGCAGTTCTCTATCTGCAATTGCATGCCGTTATCGGAGGCAAGCCGTGACAGCGGGCCGAATATTTCTCCAACTTTATCAATGAAGAACTGTTGCCCCGCAGCTCCCTGCATTGCAACCTTAGCTTTTTTAGCAAGTGGGTTTGCGTTGCCGATAAATGTTACAACTGACTTAGCGCCGATCACTCCGCCCGCGCGAATAACATCTTCAAGATGTGCGCGGAATCTTGGGTTGCCCAGAATATTATCGCAATAACTGACGGAATCAATTGAAACCCCTGTTTTTTCCGTAATTTCTCGGACGCCTTCGCGCGCGGCCGTTTGGTTCCTAAGAACCCATTTTGCATTAAGCGTTTCTGCAGAAAAATCACGAGCAGCTGGGCCTTTTGTGGGGAACATTGCGACTTGCATGCAGCTGAATCTGTTCTCTGAACAAAACTGTGCCGCACCTCTTATTCCTTCAAGCTTTCTCATCGCCGTTTTGAAATGTAGCGGAACCGTCAATAATCCTAGTTTTGGGACAGCTGCTGTTGTGGTTACATTCATCTGTTTTCCTCCTTTTTCATTCTTTCTCAAGAAATTTCTTGAGATCGCGGACAAAAATATTTTTTACCTCCTTAAAGAATTGTGTTTGGATTTCTTAGTGAAGAAGAATCTCAATTTCTTGTCAAACCCTTATCGAACGCATTTTTGAGAAATTTCACACAAAATAGTGCTGAAGAGTTGTTTGCCTCAGTTACCCCGCATTGGCAAAAAGACGGAATCCGATCGCCGCGAAATGCATCTCAGGTTCTTCCCTTTCACGGAAAGAGTTTCTCATGAGCCAGCACCTCTGGCTGTGCCAGCTGCCGCCGCGCGTAATTGCGAAGGAACAACTTCCCTCTTTTGGCAGAACAGGATTTTCAGGATCTGAGAGATCAAAAGTTCCGCAGGACGAGCTTGTCCATTCCTCGACGTTCCCTGCAAGGCTATAAATCCCTTCCGGGCTCGCTCCCGATGGGATCAGTTTGACGGGATGAGTATTATATATTGTAAACATTACATTTTCTTTATTCCAATCGCTGCCCCATGGAAATGTTCTTCCGTCAGTATAAGAAGCGGCTCTTTCCCATTCAAGTTCCGTGCCTAGCCTGCAGCCGAACAATGAAGAGATGTCTGCGGCTTCAGTCCTGTTGACAAATACCATGGGACAATCTTCAGCGGCGGAAAGGCTGACGGCCATTCTCATCGACATTCCGAGGCGGCAGTACTGTTCGTTCAATTTAAAAACCAGCCAGGGGCTTTCTTTTCCCAATGTATCCAAGTTTTGTTCATATGTTGTTTTTGGGGTCGCAGTTTTTGCTCGTGCAAAAGCTCCGGGGTCGGTTTCAAGAAGGTTTTCAAGGGAATCTACGGATGCCGGTCCTAATTCTGCCCTTCTACGTTCGAATACAGATGCCGGGATCCTAAGGATCGCTGCAAACCGTTCGTCACTTACAGGCGTCAAAGCGCGGATCAATGCCCTTGGGTTGATTTCAAGCATACGTCTGAACTGTCCGTTAGTGAACGGAGTTTCGGCGATCCTGAAAGAGTTGCATCTGACACCGGCTGTTCTTTGAAATACAAATCTGCTTTCAGGAATCCCGATCATCTTGATTCCGAATTGTTCGGGTCTGAAAACAGATTTAATGGATGTCATTTTGTTTCTGAGGATTTAAATGCCATGTTTGACATTATGGAAAACCAAATTATGCTGAGAAAACAGGCTTCGTACACTCTCAGGTCATTCGGAGAGAGATATACTATTTGTCCGCCGAAAAGCCACCAGTATTTCCAGCATTTCGGGAGGGTTTCGTCAAATACTTTATGTCTTAAGGATGAAAAGAACGGTTTCCATGGTTTCCCCTCTATAAGGTTTACTGCACAATAGTACAATGAATAGAACAGGGCGCACCATGAGGTTTGGTCTAGTGCGAGTTTTGTTTCTGCGGCAGCTATTACCTGATGCGGTATCAACGGTTGCAAGAGATTATAAAGGTGGGTATTGAGCCAAGTAGGATGTTGCTTGAGTGTTTCGGCTAAAAGAGATACTGAATTGTCGGGGATATAATAATTAAGGGCATCGTACAATTCTCTTATAAAAACACCCCCGTTGAGAGCTCCAAATGCTGTCATGCCGGCAAATCTTTTATAGTTAAATTTTCCGCCTTGCGTTCGCTGTGCCAGAAAATCAGGGTATCCGCCGAGGAAAAACGCACCGGATGCCGTTTCGCTTAAACGTTGATGTTCTCCGGCGAATTCTCTCACTTGATCGACTGCCGCTTTAAAATCCGGACTTACATTATATAGCACAGCGCTTGCGGCAACAGTTCCAATAAAAGGCATAGCGCTTTTTATGCCGCGGCGCAATCCTTCGACCCTTTGAGGGGTAAAAGTATGGGCCGCGGTCGACTTTATGTATGTAGGTATTCCTGAAATCTTCATAATTGATATCTATACCTCTATCGATAATAATCAGACGCGATTTCATTGGAAATATTAGGGAAAATTATTGATCTTTTACGAGGAAGCTCAGAAGCCAGCTTAAAACGCGGTTAGCCCTTTTTTCTCCGCCTCTTACGACTCTTCCGTCCGGATAATAGATCGTGACACCGGGAACGTAATCCTTTGCGATGCAAAAGTTCTTGCGTCGACATTTCGAGGCGTATTTGGACCTATGTGATTTGTTCGGTTCATGTTTTGCTTCCGATAATATATCGACAAGATATTACCATAATTTCAACATCCTGAAATCTTCAAAAAAAAATGAAATTTTTGAAAAATAGTGTCGATAGGGGTTTGTAATGTTGATGTCCCTGCCTGCCGGCAGGCAGGGGTCGCGACCGACATCTATTAAAAAGGAGGATCTCTTGATGGCAATTTTATCCAAGGGGAAAGTCAATGTCTTTGTTCCAAGATACAACGGGCTAGGCGGTGTTCCGCTTTCGATGATACGGGATGCAAGAGCGCAAATCTGCGATGTTTTAAGGAAATGCATTAATAACGATCTAGTCGCTGTAGGCGGGCTCCATGTTGGCATGGGCGCCAATAACAGCATAAGGATTGGGACTTCAAATGTTGTAGCCATAAAAGGATCAGGTTTTGATTCGGGTTCTATCATACCAAAAAATTGTCCAGTAATGAATCTGTCCACAGGTAAGGTTATAGAAATGCCCGGTGAAGACCCTGTAAGACCGAGTTGCGAATATATTACCCATCTTGCTGCTTATAGAGCAAATCCAAATATCGGTGCGATCCTGCACACGCATCCCCCCATTGCTACAGCATTCGCCTCAGCAGGGGTAAAGATGTGGCCTATTACTCCCGATTTTGTCGCTGTGCTCAAGGAATCAGGTTTTTTGCCGGCAATTGAGTACACATTTCCTGCGAGCAAAGATCTTGCGACAGCAGTAACGCAGGCGCTGATAAATGAACAAGGAATTCACACCGTGGTGTTGATGGCAAACCACGGCGTTTTGTGCACCGGAGCGAATTTGCTGGAAGCTTACAGAAGGGTGCAGTTGGTTGAAGATTCCGCAAATACAATAAGAACAATTTTAGAGCTTACAAGGTTCAGCCCAAACAGCGCGGCACTTCTTTCCACGGGAGTAGGCGGGCGGCCTAACTATGCTCTGTCAGCTGAACGCTGTGCAGACTTACTCGATTCCGGTTTTGAAAAATTCAGGCAACAGTTGTCCGCAGGAACAGCTTGTACAGTCGCAGTCTCCAAAGACACAATAAAATCAAGACAACCGGTGGGAATAAATTATGCCGCAGTTCTTAAAGCTCCCGGAAAAATGGAAATAGAAGAGCTTGAATATCCGACCTGCGGTGAAGACGAAATTATCGCAAGGGTTAACTTGGCAGCGGTTTGTGGCAGCGACCTACGCCTGTGGAAGGGAACAAAAGCAGCCGTGGCCGGTCCGATACTTCACGAAGGAATAGTAGAAATAGTTGAAGTTGGCAAGAAAGAAAAAGGCTATAAACCAGGCGACCGTGTTACACTTGCAGCTTTTAATCCCCGTGATCATGCCGCTCATTTCGGTTACAACGGGGAAGGCTATTCAGCAACCTATATTAAAATACGACCTGAACATATCGAGGACGGACGGGTAATAAAGATCCCTCATTGCCTCTCCGATATGGACGCGATAATGACGGAGGCGATCTCCTGTGTACTTCGCGGGCAGAACGTGGTCATGTCCTACTCCGGAAAGCCGGTCAATAAATTCCAGGACGGACGTGTCGTTATTATCGGCGCGGGCCCTATCGGTATAATGCATGCCGAATTAGCAAGGGCCAACGGAGCAAAACAGGTCATCATCGTAGATATCGATCCTGAACGCATAGAACTCGCCAAACAAAAAGGCATCGAAGCAGAATTCATTCAGATAGAAAGAGGAGCCTCTCCTGAAGAACAGATAAGACAGCTCACAGAAGGTCATCTTGCCGATGTTGTTATCACCGCGGCTTCCGATCCAAACGCAGCTGTGCCGACCTTTAAATATGTAGCAGACAACGGCGTGATCATGTTCTTTGCCGGAGTGCAAAAAGGAGACAAAATAGATCTTTCCGGCCAGGGATTTGCTATGCAACAGTTCGTCGGTGATGGTGGACTATTAGATTTACAAGGTGACGATGCAAACGCTATAGATTTGTACGACATACACTATACCGACAAAGCTTACAGGCTAACCAGGGGCGAAAGGAGCTTTGATGTTGTCGGAAGCACGGCTTCTTCTCCGGATGATTTCAGGGAAGTGCTCGACTGGATAGTCAAAGGCAAGATCGATCCGCATAAATTCATGACGCATGTAGTGACACTTGACGAACTTCCTCAAGTTCTTGAGGAAGCATGCAATGGAAAATGTCGTGGAGAGTCGTCATACAAGATTGTCGTTGATATGGGCGAACCGTTTTCGGCAGTAGATCTAAGCAAATAATTCACGGGAAAAGTTTTTACGATTTGATTTTCCCTGAAATTTTCAAAAAATTGTGTCGATAGGGATTTGGATAGATAAAAATTAAGGAGGATTTCCCTATGCCAGTAAGCATGCTTCAGCCTGGAAAAGTTATGAAAATAGGCAGTTTTGATAGAGCGAGAGCTGTACCGAGAGGAGTGTCGGCTTTTGCTACCGAGATGCGTCGTGATGTGATCAATATGGTGACAAAAGCGGGAAGCGGCCATGTTGGAGGCTCTCTTTCTTGTGCGGACATGATGGCTGTACTTTTTTCCGGTCATATGAAAATAGACCCGATGGATCCAAAAAATCCGATGCGTGATAGATTTGTACTTTCAAAGGGTCATGCCGCGCCTATTTTATATTCTGCTCTTGCAAGACGCGGGTATTTTGGAATGAGTGAATTGGACACATTAAGGGTTTTTGGCAGTATTCTTCAAGGACATCCTGACATGCTAAAAACACCGGGAGTGGATTTTTCGACAGGGATGCTTGGGCTTGGATTTGCTGCTGCCGTGGGTATGGCGGTAGCTTCTATAATGAGCGGAAGAAATTTTAATGTTTATACCATGCTGGGTGACGGAGAATCGGATGAGGGCATTGTAAGGGAAGCTGCGGCTCTGGCCGGGTATTGGGGGCTCGGTAATTTTACGGCATTTCTTGATTTCAACAGATTGAAGCTTGGCGGAAGCTTAGCATCAAAGGAAGATCTGGGCATTGCGTTCGCGAACATGGGCTGGGCAGTTGCAGATATTGATGGGCACGATTTTAATGCAATAGCTCAAGCTCTTGAACTTGCCAAGCTACAGACAGAGGCCCCGACCCTCATACTAGCTCGTACGGTAAAAGGTAAAGGGGTGCCTTTCATGGAAAATAATCCGGATTGGCACGGGAAAGCGCCAACACCTGAGCAGGCACAAGAAGCTCTTGCAGCACTCGATGTTTTTCGTGATGCTAGACTGGCCGAGCAGCTGATCGGAGAATTGGGAACAATACAATTGCCTCCAGATCACTTAGCTCAGCAGACAATAAGAGCCTTAAACATGGACTATGACAGATGGAATAAAGCTCAAGCCACAAGAGTAACCTATGGAGAATGGCTTGATTTGGCTATGGAACAAAATCCGTGGATTTTAGCCTTGCAAGCAGATGTTGACAAGTCAGTAAGGACCGATATTGCAGCAAAACACCATGGGTATTTTAACGGAAAAACGGGAAGAGTGTTTGATGTAGGTATAAGGGAAAATGGCATGTTTGGAATTTCCGCAGGACTTCCTACTTGCGGATTTTATCCCTCGTTATCAACGTTTGCAATGTTCGGTCCTATGGGGTTGGGGATCTTTAATCAAATCACCGCCACACATTTGCCGTACATGGTAGTAAATTCGCACGGAGGGCTTCAGGTAGAGCAAGACGGAAAAACACATATGGATTTGTTAAGTCCTGCGCAGTTTGGTGCAAATCCGAGGATCCGGGTGATTGAACCCGGAGACTCGAGATCTGCCGCACAATTACTTACTAATGCGTTTAATAATAGAGACGCGCAACCATTTACATTTGTTAGGACGAGCAGAAGTTCTATCACTGCACAAGAAGATCTGGGAGATATTGATACGAGATGTTACCGTGTTAAGGTGCTCAACCCAACGAAAGAGACAGGCAGAACGATAACAATAGTAGCAAGCGGTGCAATGATGGGAGTCGCCAGAGAAGTTGCTGATCTCATCAATAATAGCGCACAGCACAGCGGAAAAGTCATTAGAATAGTTGATGCTTTTGCGCCAAAAGAGTTTGGAAAAATCTCAGTTAAAGATGAGGATGCCTTAGGAAATCCCTCAGTAGTGGTCACCCTTATTGATGCTGATCCGGAAATTTTGGAGGATTCGGTAACCAAATATTTACATAGAAGGAAAATGACGGGAGAAGTACTTGCTTTGGGCGCGCTTCCTGATGATGCTCAATCGGGAACTGCGAAGGCTATTTATGATGCGGCAGGCCTATCGCCACAAAAAATCTTTGATAGAATTGCTGAATTTATAAATCAGGCAATCTAAAGATCTTGTTTATCACAATGAAAAGAGGCTCTGATTTTCAGAGCCTCTTTCATTTTAAATGCCCATTGTTTGACCCTAAGCGCATAAGGCTGTAAAATTGAATTGACGCCGCGGTGGTGGAACTGGCAGACACGCATGGCTTAGGACCATGTGAGGTAACACTCTTGGAGGTTCGAGTCCTCTCCGCGGCACTTTATGTTATAATTTTGATAAATATTGAAGATGCGGGCAGGAACGCAAGTTTTATGCGGGCGTAGTTCAGTGGTAGAATGTCTCCTTGCCAAGGAGAAGGTCGTGAGTTCGAATCTCATCGCCCGCTTTTCTAAGTTTTGAGAATCGCAAGGAGAGGGGAGTGAGGGAGTTTATCCGCCGAAGCCCGAAGGGCGGAGGTGGAAATCTCATCGCCCGCTTTTGAAAGGAAAAAATTTGAAGATACTCAAGCAGACAAAGAACGGAAGCCGTGTTTCTCTGGAGATAGAGATTGAATACGCGCAATTTTCAACCGCTCTCGAAAAGGTAATAAAAGAGGCGGCTATTGCGATGAAGATCCCCGGTTTCAGGCCGGGCAAGGCGCCCGAGGCGGTGGTGAAGCAGAACCTGAATATGGAGTTTATCAAAGAAAAGGCCCTTGACCAGATAGTCGGCGGACTATATTCGTCCATAATTAAAGAAGCGTCGCTTGAACCGGTTGATTATCCGAGTTGGAGGCTTATTTCTCTCGAAGAAGGCGCTAAATGTGTTTTTTCTGTCGAGGTGGAAGTGATGCCTGAAGTGACCCTTGGTAAATATACCGGACTAAAGGCTGAAAAGAAAAGCTCCGTCGTAGAAGAAAAAGAGATAGACGACTATATCAAGTCCATTCAGGAAGAAGGGGCCAAAATAAGCGAAGTGTCGCGTCCCGTACATTCCGGGGACATTGCCGAGCTGAATGTGGCCGGCAGTATCGCGGGCAAGCCTGAGCCCAGACTTTCACAGGAACGTCTTCCCATACTTGTGGGCGACAACAGGATCGCTCCGGGATTTGATGCCAACATAGAGAACCTGGAAGCGGGAGCCTCCACGCAGTTTACTCTTGAGCTGCCGAAAGACTACTATATACTGGAATTTTCCGGCAAGGAAGCGGTCTTTAATGTGTCGGTACTAAAAGTGATCGAAAGGATCCTTCCGGAATTCAACGACGAGTTTGTGAAAAAAATAAGTTCTTTTGAAAGCGTTGAAGCCTACAGACAGGATGTGAGAACCCGCATAGAGGATTTCAAAAAGAAAAAGAACGAAGAAGAACTGAAAGACTCTCTTCTTGAGCAGGTTTCCGCTTTGTCCAAAATAGATATCCCTTCCGCTATGCTGCACAGAGAACAGGATGCAATGATAGGGGAGCTGGAGGTCAACCTGAAACGCCAGGGACTGACCGTGGACAGCTATGTAAAAAGCCGCCGCATGGACCTGGAAGCTCTAAAAAAAGAGCTGTCTCCGGCCGCCTCATCCAGGGTCAAGGCAAAGCTTGTGCTAAAAGCGATCGCGGACAATGAAAAACTGGAATTTACCGAAGAGGACTTTACATCCGAGCTCAAGCTTCTTGCGCAGGATTCCGGAGCCTCGGAAGGCGAGCTCATGCAGAGGGAAGGTGTGCGGGAATACATAAAAGATTACGTGCTCCGTCGCAAGGCACTTGATTTTATCGTGGAAAGTGGCAAGATAAAAGAAAAATGACAGGAGGCTTTTTATGAACGTAATCCCTATGGTGGTGGAACAAAGTCCGAAAGGGGAGAGAGCCTACGATATTTACTCCCGTCTCCTTAAAGAGAGGATTATTTTTATAGGGGGCCCGGTCGACGACGATATTGCCAACATGATAATTGCCCAGATACTGTTCCTCCACGCGGAAGACAAAGACAAAGAAGCTTCTATCTATATAAATTCCCCGGGCGGAGTAGTCACGGCAGGTCTGGCTATTTACGACACCATGCAGTATGTAAATATGCCAATCTCCACCATATGTCTTGGGCAGGCAGCAAGTATGGGGGCCCTGCTTTTGGCCGCCGGCACAAAAGGGCAGAGATTCGCACTGTCAAACGCAAGGATAATGATACATCAGCCGCTCGGCGGGGCGCAGGGTCAGGCCACGGACATAGAGATCCAGACCCAGGAAATACTCCGCATCAAAAAGCTGATCAACGAAGTGCTGTCGCTCCATACGGGACAGTCCATGGAAAAGGTCGTAAAAGACACCGACAGGGATTTCTTTATGTCTCCGGCAGAGGCCGTAAAATACGGACTTATCGATAAAGTGCTCGATTCGACCAAAACTAAAAAGCTCTACGACGCTTTAAAAGGCAAAAAATAAATGGATAAGCCGGAAAAACCGGATAAAGCGGACAAACCGGATAAGCAATTGCCGGTACAGGTTGACTGGAAAGACGAACTTCCTCTTATCCCTTTGCGGAACATGGTGGTTTTTCCGCAGATGATCGTTCCTCTTTTTATCGGACGCAGCAAATCGATAAAAGCGCTTGAAGATACCCTGGAAAAAGAACGGCTGGTCGTATTTGCTTCTCAAAAGACCGAAGACGTGGAAGAACCGTCTCCTTCGGATGTTTGCGTCACCGGAACGCTTGCGGAAGTCGTACAGATGCTCGCGCTCCCTGACGGGACCACAAAGATACTTGTCGAAGGAGTGGCCAGGGTAAAGATCGAAAAATTCATTCAGGACGATCCTTATTACAAGGTCAAGATATCCAAGATACCCGAGTCTTCCGAAATAACTGTTGAGGTTGAAGCTCTTTTGCGCACGATCATAAAAAAATTCGAGTCCTATGTCAAGCTCAATAAAAGGATTCCTTCCGAGACTCTGATGGCTATAGTGAACGTCGAAAATCCGGGCAGGCTCGCGGACCTTATCGCTTCGTACCTTACTCTCAAAACTGAGGAAAAACAGTCTATTTTGGAAGCGATCTCGATCCCAAAAAGGCTCAAAAAGATTTCCGATGTCCTGGACAAAGAGCTGGAAGTGCTTGAAGTCGAAAAAAAACTTCAAAAAAGGGTCCGCAAGCAGATAGAGCACGTTCAAAAAGAGTATTACCTGAAAGAAAAGCTCCGCGCAATACAGGAAGAACTGGGTGAGGCGGTCGAGGACGAAGACGCAGCTCCGGAAGTCGCGGAATACAGAAAAAAGATCGAAGCGGCAAAGCTTCCCGAAGAAGCAAAAGAAAAAGCCATGAAAGAGCTAGAGAGGCTTTCCAAGATGCCGTCCATGGTCGCGGAATCTACAGTAATTCGCACATATCTGGACTGGATACTGGACCTGCCCTGGAAGAAAAAGACAAAAAGCAAAATAGATATAGCTGAAGTGGAAAAGATATTGAACGAGGATCACTACGGCCTTGAAAAGGTTAAAGAAAGAATAATCGAATATTTTGCCGTGCTCCAGAGGACCGGAAAGATCGGCGGAACTATTTTGTGCCTGGTAGGTCCTCCGGGAGTGGGAAAAACCTCGGTGGGGAAATCAATAGCCAGGGCAATGGGCCGTAAATTTGTCAGGGTGTCTTTGGGCGGCATAAGGGACGAGGCTGAGATCCGCGGGCACAGGCGCACCTATGTCGGGTCTCTTCCCGGCAGAGTGATTCAATCGTTAGCCAAAGGTAAAGTGAACAATCCGGTGTTCCTTTTGGATGAAATAGACAAGCTTGGAAATGATTTCCGCGGGGACCCCGCCGCTGCTCTCATGGAAGTGCTGGACCCGGAGCAGAACAAAGAGTTTTCCGACCACTATATGGAAATTCCTTTTGATCTTTCGGATGTATTCTTCATAACAACTGCAAATACTATCGATCCAATTCCCAGGCCATTGAGGGACAGGATGGAGTTGATCGAGATGTCCGGATATACGGAAGAGGAAAAGCTTGGCATAGCCAGAGATTATCTGGTTTACCGCGAACTTGAAAAGCACGGACTCTCTAAAGATATGATCGTGTTTGATACCGAAGCGATACAATCGATAATTAGAGAATATACAAAGGAAGCCGGTGTCCGCAACCTTGAGCGCACGATAGAAACAGTGTGCAGAAAGATCGCGACCGAAGCCGTAAAGAATAAAAAGGACGAAAAAGTCGTAGTAAAAAAGAAAGACCTTCAGAAATATCTGGGACCAGTTAAATACAGATATGGGATGGTTGAAGAAGAAGATCAAGTTGGCGCCGCAACCGGACTTGTCTGGACCGAAGTGGGGGGAGATACCGTTCCTGTAGAAGTGACCGTGATGAAGGGGAGAGGCAATCTCATTCTTACCGGTATGCTCGGGGACGTGATGCAGGAAAGCGCAAAAGCTGCCATGAGCTATGTGCGCTCAAAAGCGCAAGCGCTGGGCCTGGACGAGACCTTTTACAGAAAGATAGACGTTCATCTGCATGTGCCGGAAGGCGCCGTACCAAAAGACGGGCCGTCCGCCGGAATAACAATTGCCACGGCGCTTACTTCCGCTCTGTCAGGCGTAGCTGTCAGAAAAGATGTCGCTATGACGGGAGAAATAACTCTGCGCGGACGCGTGCTTCCAATAGGCGGGCTAAAAGAAAAGCTTTTGGCCGCTAAACGCGCCGGAATTAAAAAAGTGATAATTCCGGAAGAGAATAAAAAAGACCTGGCCGAAGTACAGGAACAGGTAAAACAGGACCTAAAGCTTGAGTTTGTGTTGGCAAAGACCATGGACGATGTGTTAAAAGAAGCTCTCATCAATGCTCCCAAAAGCCTGCTTGAGCCAAAATCCGACAAGGAAAAAGCAAAAGAAAAAACATTGTCCATAGCGGACATGTCTGATCTGGAAGACCCAAAACCCCGCAGGCAGAAAACCAATCCTTCGGCAGGAGACCAGGCTTTTGCGTAGAATTTAGTTAATATTTCACTCGGGTAGATACTTTATTTCTGATAGAACAATCATTGCGAGGATCTATTGAGGGTATCCAACGATTTCAATATGCGACAAATCGGAAAGGCTGGGAGGAAAATATTCATTTCCGCATATTTCTTTAATTGTAGCTGGTTTAATCTGAATGCTTCTGGTCGTTCTGTCAGCGAAAGTCTGCATTTCCGGAAATAAACCACTTTGAAGAGCCAGATCGAAAATATTTGGATCAGTTAAATGAGTAATTAAAAAAGAAATAGAAAATTTGTATTTATCAATCTCTGTGAGATGTCCTCCCGGTTCCGGTGCGGCTATTGCAATGAACCTTACTCTCGCATCAGATCGCGGATGTCGCAAAAATGTTACGCCAAGGCCGTTGAGATCCAATTCATTTTGCTGCCCATAGCCTTGCAAAGATGTGAAATACGACAAAGCATTTCGAAAAGCCAAATCTGAAGCTGTTTTAACTCCGAGTCTATGAAAAATAAATTGATCTTCGCGGGCTGGCGTTGCTAAAGTCGCAAAGAGTTGGACGAGATGTTTGCGTACGGAATCGAAATCTTTCATAAACTTATAACTTTTAAAGTCAATAGAACACCCGAAGCAAATAGAATGGGATACTGATATTGCAACATTGCTTCCAAATCTTTCAACTGCCTCTTCCTTCGTCATTTGACCTAACATGGTTTCTTCTCTTTTCTCCACGAGGAATGAATCTAGTTGTCTGCTGACTTCGGGTGAAGTTTCATCAAGAGCCGATTGAATAGAAGGAACGGGTTTTAGAACAAGTGAATCGCCGTCCCTAGTAAATAGCTGATCGATCTTAGGAGCCAATACAGGAAAACGCGATCTTACTTCTGCTTCGCTTGCTACCGCTCTATATCTGCTTACATCATATAAATGTTCCTTCGGTATCCGTGCTCCGGCCATATATGATCCTTGGCTGCCGCAACATGGAGACAACCAAGTTCTGGAAAATACGTCAAACATAATTATTTAATTCCAGTTCTTTTATATATCATTTGTCTATTACTGTATCGTTCACGCAATTTGCATTTCAGGATGCCCCGCGCTTTGCGCGGGGATGAATGAAATCTTAGCCCAGGGGTATATTAAGGGGACGGGAAGTCCCCTTAATCCATAAGGTGCGAGCGAGGTATAATATGC
>JBAZKW010000026.1:0-19091 GCA_041650595.1 Candidatus Margulisiibacteriota bacterium | reverse complement strand
AACAGCTCCGTATTGCATTTATTCTCCAGTCGTTTGACCCGCCTGCCCGCCGTGCACATTTCGGTATTTACGCTCAATTAAGTGTGAATGTACACGGAAAGCGCACGGCGACCAGGCTTGTTTTTTTTCTCTCTATGTTGTCTTTTCCTGAAAAATGACTTTGATTTTTCTATTTGCCGCTTTTCAATCTCTTATCGCGGGCGCGACCTTAGCTCCCCAATACGATAATTGCGCCCGCCAAGGGAGTTATCATGTCCCCATACTTTCCTACCAATAAACTATTTTGTGTGAAATTTTCAAAAAATGCAGTCGATAAACAGACACAGAAGAAACGGCTCTTTTGGAAAAAGCCGGAATTGAGAAAAACATTATGGTACCGAGCATTATAGAACAGTGTCAAAAACAAGTTTCTGTAAATTCTGAACCGAGCGTGAACAGACAATCTCCCGAAAATCAAATATCATCGCCTGATCGAGAAATAGTGGTGACAATCCCGGCAAAAGAAGAAACGCCTAAACCAGCAATCGAGGCCAAACCCAAAATAGTAGAAGCCGTACCTAAATATGTCGATCCTAGAGCTATCGGCAATTATGTTATTAAGCAAAATCCTTTTAATGGTATGGATGGGCATGTTGAAAACGATAATATCTCATTAAAGGCTTCTTCGTCTGTTGATCCGGGACTTGCGATAGATATTAAGGAATTAAAAGGCGGAGTTTTGTCTTTTATTCATAAAGGGACCATGTCCGGGGGATCGAAGGACGGTTTATATCTGATACAGTTCATAAAATCCGATCCTGATGACTTCCATAAAGACAAAATATTGGGACAGGAAGATGTTATAACCGGAAACGAAGCAAAGGCGGAAGCTTTTCAGATACCCGAAGGAACGGACAAGATCGTGATAATGACGACAGGAAGCGGAAATATAGATGTAGAAATGACTAAGGTTATCATACTTCCGGATGTAACGAAAAAGACCGCTGATATTGAAATTGCAAAAACACAAGAAACTAATGTGCCGAAGAAAGCATTCGCTGAATTCAGCCCCTCGTTTCCTGAGGAGCTGAATATTTTTAAGGAACCATTAAAACCTACAGTAACTATGGAACAACCAAAACCCCCTCAAGTAATGCCCGCAAATGAAGACCCGGCAAAACTAAAAATGCCGTGCCGGACAGTAATCATTCCGCCGGCAAACGGGGGCGTGTATATAGGCGCTCATCTTGGAAATAATACCGGAATGAAGGAAGTGGAAGACTTTGAAGTTAAGACCGGCGCACATTTAAACTTTGTCGTGAGTTTTTGGAGCATACCGCCTGCAGGGGGAAGGCCTTTTGTAGCGGACGAAAACATTTTTAATGACGACAAGAGGATATTGTTCATAAAGGAACAACCGGGCAATTGGGCGAATAATGACAGGAGCAAGCCTGAAAAGATGATAACTTTGTCGGATATAGTGTCGCAGCTGGACAGCAAAAACGGACCTTACTACGAGAAATATGTCGATTTTGCTAAATGGGCGAAAGATTTCGGACACCCGCTGTTTCTGTCTTTGGGACACGAAATGAACGGTTCATGGTATTCATGGGGGACGACAGGCACAACACCGGAAGAATATAAAAAATATTTCAGGCTAGCGCACGATCTTATGCTCGAAAACGGCGCGAATAATATAACTTTTGTTTATAATCCCGATCTTAAGCCAGATACCGAACAAAAAGACTACGACAAATATTTTCCAGGGGCGGGATATGTTGATTGGGTTGGCCTAGACGTGTATCAAGGGAGAAACCATAACATAGCAAAAGGACAGGGAGATGTTGGCAAATGGAAAAATGCGGACACATTATTTGAAAGCGGCGTAAAAAAAATCAGAGAAAATCCTCTATACAAAGGGCTTCCGATAATGATCGCGGAGTACGGCAGAAACCGGCAGAGCCTTGACGCTCCGAAAGATGTGACTAAACCCGAAGATGCCACAATCACTTCCGCGATAGATTATATTACGAAACCTAACAATGAAGACGGAGTTGATGCTCTAGTTTACTTCGATATAGATAACGAGCAAGGCGAATGGGCGCTTAAAGATAAAAATCTGGATGAATTCAAGACTGTATTAGGAAAGCATAAAGCGAATTTGTCGAGTGTTGTGCTTTCTGAGCAAAAAGATGGAGCAGAAAGGGTTTTGACAGAAAAAGGGGCCCCACCAAAATAAAGTGAAATTTCGGAAAAAAGGTGACGATATACTGGCACAAGAGGAAAGGGTAATAAAACAGGGGGAATTGGAGGTGAAAGCGATCGTGAAATGGACGGTTAGATGATCCAGAGATTCCCATTGAGGAGCATAAAATTCAAAGGAGAAATTTTATGAGCATCAATTCAGTCAGCGGTGAAACAAAAACTTATTCGACGATCGAAACTTCGAATGAGAGACAGACCCCAGCAAGGCCCACAACTCTCGCATCACTTTCATATCTTCCTTTTATCACGGTAGGCGCGGCAGAGGTTGTCGATCCGAGATGCCTCGGCAATAGCGTCAGAAAACAGGACGCTTTCAACGATGCAGAGGGCTTTGTCAGTAACGGAACAGTTACTCTTAAAGCATCTTCGGCGACCGATCCGGGGATGGCCATACATATTAAAGAGGTGAACGACGGGGTTTTATCGTTCACTCACACTGGGTCGGCTCCGGGCGGATATAGCACCAGTGAAGGAAAGGTTGCGATACAGTTTATCGTGGCAAAGTCATTTGACGATTACAAGTCGGACAAAATATTGAAACAGGAAGAGATCACCCCCGGGAAAGAAGCGAAAGCTGAAACCCTGCAGATACCAAAAGGGACCAATAAGATAGTGATCTTGAAAGTCGGCAAAGGTTCGGTCGATCTAACAATGAAAGATGTCATTATTCTTCCGGGTGTCAAGAAAGAAGTCGTTTCAAGTACTGCGTCTCCGGTGACTTCGAATATGGCTGCTGCCGGCAAAGCAGCCGCCAAAGCGGATGAAAGCACAAAGACTCCGGCGGGATCAAAAGACTCTGAAGTTGCAACGTTGAAGGTTGTAGCCGCTCCTGTAGAGCCAGAGCCGTTGTCTTCGTTGTTTTGCAGACAGGACTCTTTTAACGGCGCGGAAGGGTATCTCTCAAAATCAGATAGATTATTTCTAAAAGCCGGAAAAGACGACTCCGATCCTGGTATCGCGATAAATCTTGCCAATCCGGCGAGCGGAAAACTCGTTTTTGAAGGCAAAGCCGCGGCCAATTCCGCAGGTCCGATCACTGTTCAATTTATAAAAGCCGAGTCGCCGACCGATTATCAGTCGGATAAATTGTTAGGACAATCTGCGATCTCTCCGAAAGCAACGGCCGAAAAATCGCAGTTGGACGTTCCCGAAGGAACAAACAAGATCGTGGTAATGAAAGTAGGCAAAGGTCCTGTCGATGTAGAGATGTCGAACGTCGGGATCGTGCCGAAGGAGAAATAATATGGCTGATATAACAGTTGAAAACAGAACAAGCGCCAATTCCGGTTTGCAGCAGCAGATGACGACGGTAAAACGCGACGGCGAAGCCGCGAAAGCCATTGATAGAGCTTTGGGCGCGGGAATGAAGGCGGCCGAAGCGGTCAGCTATTTGAGATATGTGCCCCCGGTCGGTTTTATCTTTCTGCTCGGCGGGTGCACGCCGACAAATAAGGAATTATGTTCATTGCGTTCTCTTGTGGAACAGCAGAATTCATTTAACGGCGCCGATTATTCAGGCATATTGGACAGCGGCATAGAACTGGAGGCGCGATCCGGCGACAGGGACCCGGGCATATCTTTGATCCTAAGCAAGTATATTGCCGGAAAGCTTGAATTTACTTATCAAAAAGGAGAACAGAAAGAAATAGCAGGGAATTCCGTAACGATCCAATTTATTAAAGCGGTCTCCGCGAGAGCCTACAATCGAGATAAAATGCTGTCGCAGGTCGAATTTACCCCGTCCGATGAACCAAAGAAGGCATCTTTCGATATTCCGGAAGGGACAAATAAAATTGTTGTCATGAAAGTCGGATCAGGCGGAGTTGACGCGAAAATGACAGAGATAACAATTGTGCCAAAGCTGACGAAATGACCGCCGCCGATGTTTGAAATACATCGGAAATATTGACGATATATATTATGTAGGGGGGATGGCATATGGCAGATGAATTAAAGGCAGTTGATCCGGGAAGCACACCAAGTACCACTGTCGCGGAAAAAGGTTCTACCCATGTGCCACCTTCCAGTGCGAAGAGCGCGGAACGACCGGCGCTTGATGAAGCAACGGAGAAAAAAGCATCAGAGCTTAGGCAAAAGAATTACTGGATCGGACACAAAGGCAGATATACAAAGGAATTCGTCGAAAACGCACACAAACTCTTATCGCATGATCCCGTTCTAATGACCGCAGACCAATGGAACACTTTCGGCGACACCGCAAAGTCATGGAAAGATCAGTCAGTAATAGTGCATGACGCCGCCGATGAAAAGCTTATCCCCAAAAAGATCGTACCGGAAAATATAAAAGCAAAAGCGGAATATTTAGCATTGCAAGGATACTGGCTAGGCAGAAAACCGGGGGAAAACGTCGTTGAAAATCTTTATACCCTTCATACGCAAAATAAAATAACGGCGGATGAGTGGAATAAGCAAGGCGTCTGCCAACTGGCATGGGGCAAGCAATCGAAAGCTATATCTTCAAGGCTGGAAAAACCGGCAGAAGCCGCAACGCCACCGAGCCCGCCGCCACCTGCACCGGCTCCTGTGACGCCTCTTCCGGCCGCCCCGGTGCCATCGCCGACACCCGCGGCACCCGTGACGCCACCGCCAGTTCCCGCTCCGGCGCCAACTCCAGCACCGACCCCTGCCCCGGCCCCGGTAACGCCGCCAGCTCCCGTTCAACCTTCTCCAAAACCTCCTGTGCCGGTTGCAATGGCTAAAAAGATAGTACCGAACGGAAACGGAATATATAACGGGGCTTTTCTTGGAGATGAAGAATCAAAAGCCGAAAACCTTACCGGAGCCATCGCAAGTTACCAAAAAGCGACCAAAAGTAAACTTAATTATGCAGTATTGTTCCATAAATTCGATTCCGCTTTTCCGTCAGAAGAGTGCGGGATATTGATCAAAGACGGCATAACGCCTTTCGTGAAAATGGAGCCGTGGGATGGGTTGGACAAAATAAACTCCGGCGCGTTCGATGAGAAAATCCGGCAGTTTGCCGAAAAAGCCAAAGAATTAGGCAAGCCCTTATTCATATCATTCGGCCATGAAATGAACATGGGAGAAGGAGAGAAATGGTACCCATGGGCGGGAAATGCCGAGAAATACGTAAAGGCGTACCAGCATGTTGTTGATATATTTAAAAAAGCCGGCGCGGACAACGTGACCTGGGTGTGGAATGTGAATGTTAACGGATCTTTAGAACCGTATTATCCGGGCAGCAATTATGTGGACTGGATAGCTGTAGACGGCTACAGCGGCCCCATGGCTAACGACGTTCCTACTCCCGAAGAGGTTCTTGGCAACACCGTTGACGCCGTGAAAAGAACATTTCCGGACAAACCTCGAATGATCGGCGAAACCGCATGCGACCGCCGCGGAATTACAAGAAATCTGCTCTCTTATGTTTACAGCACGAGATTTTGGAATTATGCCAAATCACTGCCGTCGTTTTGTAAAGAAAAAGGGCTCTCGGGCTTTGTTTATTTCAATATGGATAAGCCGGAGGGCGGGCAATATGTGAGATATGCTTTAAAGCATGCGGCAAAAGCTTTGGGCCAGGGGTTGAAAGAGAACGAAGCGGATATCGCAAAGGAAATTAAAGTCGAAGAACGCCCCGTTGAAGCTCCGCAGCCGGAACAGCCCGCGCCGCCTCCCACGCCGCCGGCACCAGCCGCACCAGTTCCAGAAGCACCGAAATCGCCGGAAGAGAAGAAACCTGAACCGACTCCAAAACCCGCGGCACCGTTATCAGGAGCGGCAAAACCTAAGGAAGAAAAGAAGACCGAAGCGCAAAAACCAACCGAACACAAAGAAGAGAACAAACCAGCGCCGGAAAAGAAACAGCCCGAAAAACATGCTGCTGAGAAAAAACAACCTGCTAAACCAGCGGAAGAGAAAAAAGTAACTCCCCCGCCGGCGCCAAAACCAGAAAAAGAAAAGCCAGTTACACCGCCGCCGGCTCCAGCTCCCGCACCTGCTCCGGCTGCGCCGGCACCTGAACCGGCAAAAGTACAGCCTCCCGCACCACCGGCACAACCTGCACTGCCAGTTGAACCGGCAAAAACAAAAATCGAAGAAAAGCCTGCTAAAGCTGCGGCACCTACGGAAACAGCTACAAAACAGAAAACAAGTGGAGATCGGAATATAATATTACCCCCGACAAACGGCCAAGCTTACTTAGGCGTATTTGTTGGTGACAACCCTGACTTAAAATCGGTAGAAACTTTTGAGCAAAAGGTTGGCGAGAAAGCCGACATAGTGGTCAAATTTTGGAGCACGCCTACCGTAGGGGGAAATGTTGGTGTAGATGAGAGCACTTTCAAAGATGGGAAAAGAGCATTGTTTATAAAAGAGATGCCAGGAAAATGGGGCGATAAAGAACCATGTTATTTGCCCGAGATAATATCACAGTTAAAGAACAAAAGCGGGGATTTTTACAGTAACTATGTAGATTTTGCCAAATGGGCAAAAAGTTTTGGTAAACCGATGTTTTTGTCTTTAGGGCATGAAATGAACGGAGACTGGTATTCGTGGGGAAGTAAACCTGAACAATATAAAGAGTATTTTAGATTGGTACACGATCTTATTTTAAAAAATGGCGCCAATAATGTTACTTTTGTCTTTAATCCAGATTTGCGGAAATATCCATATGATTCTTATTTCCCAGGGGCTGAATATGTTGATTGGATCGGGCTTGATGTGTATCAAGGGAGAACCCCAGGAGAAGACGGCAATATCGTTGGTGTATGGAAAAACAATTTATTTGGCTTTGCCATGGATCAGTTGGGAGGCATTAATCCAGAAAAAAAACTTCCTGTAATGATTGCAGAATATGGAAGAAATCGCAAGAGTCTTGACAATCCAAATAATCTTAATGATCCAGAAAAAGCAACCATCACTTCAGTAATAGATGATATCACGAAACCTAATAATGAAGATGGGATTGATGCAATAGTATATTTTGACATCGATAAAGGTGACGGAGATTGGGCACTTAAAGACAAAAATCTGGCGGAATTCAATGCTGCGATAAAAGCGCATAAGTCTGATTTTGCAGCAGATATTCAAACTCAACCAAAAGGAGGCGGTAAATAGGACGAGAGCCCGAGTCGAATTGGGATCATAAGATTCCCTTTGAGGAGCAAAAAATCAAAGGAGAAATTTTATGACAGTAAATGCAGTAGCCGACAGCCAGAGTAAGACCGCCGCATATTCAGACCCAACCACGGACAGGAGAGCGCCGAATATTGTTTCCGATAGAAATGCCGCATCGTCAAAACCGATGACTCTTGCTTCCCTTTCTATTCTTCCTTTTATCATAACCGGGGCAGCGGAAACGCTTGGCGATCTCGTTGATAGGCAAGATGCGTTCAACGGAGCTGAAGGATCGATAGAGGGAGATACGATCAAGTTAAAAGCGGAATCCCAAAACGATGCTGGATTGTCAATAAAGCTGACAAAACCGATAAGCGGAAGGATATCTTTTTCTTTTAACGGTTCCGATAAGGCGGCAAGCGACAATAATGGTGTGACGGTCCAGTTTATAAAGGCTGGGGCGAATTATGACTATACGAACGATAAGATTTTGGCCCAGCAGAACATCAAGCCGTTTGAAAGCGAGCAACAAACGCACTTTGCCGTTCCCGAAGGGACGGATAAGATAGTCGTCATGAAAGTTGGGAGAGGTTCGTTTGATGTCAAAATGTCGGATATCAGAAATCTTAATCCTGTTGCAATTCCTACCGAAGCGATATGTGAAGCACTGAGAGACGGCAGCATTAAACTGCTGTATTATCCGGGAGTGGAATATAATAGCAGCTCGAGATATGCGACAGGAACTACAACCGAGATAGCTGTGTTGCCAAATGAAGAGCATTCTAAGGATTATGTTATTAAATCGGCTTGCAGAGGCGGTTCTTCCGGCGGCAGCAGCTCCCATGAGATCGAACTGAATTTGACAAAAGGGACCACGCGCGTCACAAATCGGGTTAGCATGGGTCCCGGATATGAAAGCAATGAAAGATTGAGCGGCGCCGGCGCCACAGGAACATGGCCGTCAGAATTAAAAAAGGAATTCATATCGAATCTCGGCGATCTCATAAAACAGCTTAAACCATCTGACGCGGAAACGCCTCCTGAGATACAGAACCTTATAAAATTATTGGAAAACTATATCGCGAAGCATAAAGACGGGAAATAGCAAAGCGGAACATTCTTTAATTCGCAGAAAGCGCGTCTTCCTTGAGGCGCGCTTTTTTTTCAATGGAACACTTGATTTTTCGGGCATTATTGATATCATTAAGTCAATGAGAAACATGTCAAAGATATTCTTTGTCATTGTGATGATGATATTTCTGCCGATATGGCTGCCAATTATGGTCATATACGGAATGATAATCGGGCCAATAGGTTATGCGATCCTCTACTATCAAAGGTTTTATGAGGATTATTTGTATGAAAAAAAACGATACAAGCATTATCAAATACTGAAAAAAGTTGGCAGATGGGAAGACGAATACAGGGATTCGGATACCGGAGAACGAAAAAAGAATGTTCCTCCTTCTTCTCCGAGAAAAGCCGCTTTTGATGCGGCAATACTAACGGCAATAATGTTTGTGGTCATGTTCCTGTTCGGCATTATAGCCGGGCCGGCAAAAGCGGTTATTCTATTCTGCAGAAGGATGTACTTCATAGCTTTCCCAGATGAGATATTCGTAAGGAGAAAAACAAATGTTTAAACCTTTGATACTGGTGGTTGATGATGAAAAAGATTTTGCTGATCATTTAGCTGAAACTATCCGTGGTTCAGGGAAATACGATGTTAAAATTGCAAATTCCGCTAAACAAGCGTTTATAGAGATCGAAAAAAATAAATGGTTCCTTGATATTCCGAAAAATCGCATAGCCTGTATCATTCTCGACATAAAAATGCCCGAAATGGACGGCATGCAGTTTTTGGGAAAACTTTGGGAGATCAGGAAAGAAGAATACGAAAAAAGCATTTCGGAGCTTAATCTTGATAAGATGAAAGCTTTTATCCCTGTGGTAATTTTAAGCGCATGGGAAGATGACGAAAAATGGAGAAAGACACCCCGCAAACTTGCCTATCTTCGAAAACCGGTCAAAGAAGAAGAATTGTTTGAAACACTTGACAGAATTGTTCTCGGAGGTGAGCTGGAAATTGAGAAAATGAAAGTCGAGGTTGTTGATAAAGGCAAGGAAAGAGGCTTTTTGAAATAACCCCCTTTTTGTCTCCCCCTTATCAGGGGGAGACATCAGACAGCAGGCAGTATTATCTTGAAAGTCGAACCCTTACCAACCTGACTTTGGACTTCGATCCTTCCTTTCAATTCTTCAATGATTTTATAGGAAATACTTAATCCGAGACCTGTTCCATTCTCCCAAGTGCTGAAAAACGGATCAAATATTTTTTCGAGATTTTCCTGCGGGATTCCAATGCCGGTGTCAGAAATCTCAATGACGACTTTGCTTAATTCGTTTTCCTTTATTTCATACGTCTTTATTGTCAGATCCCCACCGTTAGGCATGGCTTTTATTGCGTTACTGGTGAGATTAACAAGTATCTGATGTAGATCATCCTCTATCGCCGATATATTGGGGACAGGGTTCAGGTCAGTTGAAATATTGGCGTTTTTGGAGGAAACAATTCCGATAATATATTGCTTGATCAGGTCGTTCACATTAAATACCTTATTCACGGCTTCTTTCGCTCTTGATAAGTGCAACATCTTATCGATTATGTCCGCGATCCTATCCACGTGCTTAATATGCAAATCCTGCCATTCCTGCAAATATTTTACGTCTCTCGGTTCTTTCGCCAAGAGATTAATTCCCATTCTTATTACGCCCAGAGGATTTCTTATCTCATGAGTAACGCCTGCTGTTAAAGTGCCCAGAGAAGCTAGCCGCGCGGAGCGGGACAGCATTTTTTCTGTTTCGAAGAGTTTTTTCTGGGTAGTGTCAATTTCGCGCTTAATCTGTTCATATGGGCGAATGCGGTCAAGAATGGCTAAAGTCTGTATCATTATTGTTTTGAAAAGCGTATAGTCCGTCTTGTTATATGGGTCCTCGGATTTCTTCTGCCCGAGCATTATGTATCCCTCAAATCCTTCGGATGATCTGAGGGGAATAAATACACCGCCATCGTATTCATGAAAAATCTCTTTCATGTCCTGCGGCAGTTTATCATAAGGAGTAACATCGGATATATTATCGCCATCTATTGTAAGCTCAACTGCATTTATGATTTTTGCATTTTTTATCTTTATTGTGTTTTTCAGGGTATCGGTGATAATCTCAAATGCTTTTTCTTTTTCCATTATTGGAATTAAGCTTTGAGCTATGCTATTTATCAGATTGTCAGAGTTATACCAGCCGGTTATCCATTTTTCTTCAATAGGGGTTTGGATGAGATTCCTTAATCGTTCAGCGTAAAATACCCAGAAGAGACATAGCAAAGTATTGATCGTGAAGACTAAAAGCATCGGCATTTGAAAATAGTTCAGGATCATGAATGATGCAACCAATAGAATTCCAACAGTGCCATATGCTGCCGATCTGCTAATGGCAACTCTAATGTCCATAAGCTCGGTTTTTGTAATGGCGTAGGCGGTAAATCCGATAACTGAAATAGTCGAAATAGGCCCGATAGGAGTTAACCATCTACATCCAAACAAGGGCAAGATTGAGTCAATCACAATACTGATTAAGAATGTAATGGCAGTTCCGGTGAAAATATAGGTGAGTTGCAGTTTTGAGCTTTTGTCCAAAGCCTTATATTTTTTTATCAAGATGATCAGGCCGGCTGTCATATAGGAAAAAAAATAAATGAAGAAAATGAAATATAAATAGCCATAGCTGAAATCAACGCCCCAATTTTGTATTGATGCCGACCGGATATAATTTTCAGAGAATGAGAACGATGTAATTATTGAACACGGGATAGCAAACAAGAAAAAGTCAAGCCAATTTGGTTTGTACGTATTTTCCGGAAAATATTTTGAAAATTGAAGAAATAATGCGGGCACAAAGATTGTGGCCAAATTTAATTGCCTGATCCTCAGTAGGGCTGTTGAATCGTCATTGGCAATTACAAGCAATGCAAAAATAAATACCCAAATTGATAAGCATGAGGAAATAAGGAAGAAGAATTTGTTTGTCGGCTTATTGGTCCTCAACACAAAGATGCCGAGAAGAAGATTGATTATTGAAGTTGCTATTAAAGGAAAGAAATATCCGTTCATTTATTTTACTAATAATTTTTTTAGAAGTTTAAGCCTTCTGTAGGATTTTTCTTTTTCAAACGTAGTGTCTTCTAAATTCAGATGAAGAATATACGCAGGCTGATCCAAAAAATTGAATTCCTTTATTATTTTAAATCCGAATTTCTCAAGCGTATGAATGTGAGATTCTTTGTTCTTTAAACAGAACGATAATATGTCTTTTGCATGTTTCTTGGTGTATTCATAAGCAAGAACCATTAATCCGAGCGCGATTGGTGTTTTCCTTGCGTCTTTGATGATTGCAAGTTTATGAATTTCGGCGACAGTGATTCCTTTCCAGCCAAGAGTCGAGCCGAGCGGCAGTGTTTCCGATTGTCCCAAGGTAACCGCGATAGTTCCTTTCGGCACGCCTTCATAAAACCCAAGAAGATTATAATCGTCCGCGTTTACCTTGATTCGATCCGGAGGGTAGCCGTCTTCACCCACAAAAACCGCAGTTCTTATCTTCAATATTGTTTCCAAATCCTCTGCGGACGAAGCCACCTTGTAATGCGTTTTCGTGAGATGGCTTACATCTCCTATGTTTTTAATTTGATCTGTCATTGCAGTTATTATACACTAAACTGATAGCATCCTATTACCATCTGTTCAATATCTTCCTTAACGGCTTGATTTTGTTTGCCAAAAATTTTGTTGTTTTACCTTTATTGAATGGAAAAAGAGACCATTTCCCTCTTCTGTAAGATGCATAGGTTTTTTTAAACTTCTTAAAAAGCTCAATTTCTTCATAATACAACCGGATAAAAACGAGCGGGCAATAAAAGATCAGGACAAACAAAAAAGTAAAGTAGGAGTTAAGTATCAGAGGAACGCTCAAAACTTTGAAAAACAAAGAGAAATATGACGGATGCCTCATGAAATTGAAAGGGCCGTCAGTTATCAGTTTTTGATTCTCTCTCATTTCAATGAAGATGCTCCAATATTTTCCAAGAGTATTGATCGTCCAATATCTTCCGATCACTCCCAAAGCATACATTGAAATACCGATCATGGATATTTCCAGGTTAAGAGATCTTCTGACAAGAAAAAACTCTGCGAGAGTAAATATAAACGTGAGAAAATGAGCGATTCCCATGCCCCAAATCGTCCACTTCTCGCCTCTTAAGATGCCTTTTTCTTTCCTTTGTCCCAGTACTGCAGTTTCGTATAGCTGCTCAAGTCCTGTCAGGACAACAATGGTTATTAGTATATTAGTAATCATCAGAATTACAACCCAAACAGTTTTAAGACAATAGCAGCATTCTTTCCGCCAAAACCGAATGTATTCTTTAGCGCATATTTAATCGATTTTTTTCTGCTTTTATTCGGCACATAATCCAGGTCGCAGTCTTTATCCGGATTATCAAGATTTATTGTCGGAGGGATAATCCCTTCTTTAATAGCCAGACAGGTTGCGATAATTTCTGGTCCCGCGCAGCCGCCCTGCAGATGTCCTATCATGGATTTTGTGGAACTTATCGCCAGTTTATAGGCATGTTTACCAAAAACATCTTTAATTATGTCAGTTTCAATCTTGTCGTTTTGGATAGTCGAGCTGCCGTGCGCGTTTATATAATCAATATCCTCGGGATTTATTCCGGCGGTTTTTAATGCTAATCTCATTGCTCTTTCCGCCTGCCCTCCGGTCGGTTCCTGTTTAATGGCTCCAAAAGCGTCGCAAGTGCTTCCGAATCCAACTATTTCAGCATAGATAGGAGCTTTTCTTTTAAGAGCATGATCAAGATCCTCAAGTATAAGCATTCCGGCTCCTTCGCTGATCACTGTTCCGTCTCTGTCTTTGTCAAAAGGCCTGCATGCTTTTTCCGGTTCATTGTTTCTTGTGGAAAGAACTCTTGACGCGCAAAATATCGCGAAAGAGAATGGGAAAATAGGAGCTTCCGCGCCGCCGGCTATCATCATATCAATATCGCCATTCTGGATTAACTGTGCGGCATAACCGACTGCGTTTGTTCCCGACGCGCAAGCGGTAGACAATATGAGGCTTGGTCCTTTGACACCCAAATGGAGCGAAACTTCGCTGGCGCTGCTTGCCGTAATAATTGAAGCGACCGCAAAAGGATTGATCTTTTTGTATCCGCTTTCTGTAAATAATTTGTATTGTTCCTCGGCGTATCCCAATCCCGCAGTTGATGTGCCAATAACAACGCCTATATTTTCAGAATTATTGTTGTCAATTATTAAATTTGTATCTTTAACGGCTAATATTGAAGATGCTATCGCAAAATGCGCAAAGCGGTCAATTCTACGCGCTTCTTTAGGGGTCATATAATCATGCGGAGAGAAATTCTTCACTTCCCCTGCGATTTTAGTTGGAAAATCAGATGCGTCAAATCTCGATACTAAACCTATCCCGGATTTTCCGTTAACGCAGGCATCCCAAAACGCATCCTTTCCGATGCCGTTTGGCGCAATAACGCCTATCCCTGTTACGACGACTCTTCTTTTTCCCATGTCTTGAATTCATTATATATAGATATGATATATATTTCAATCGTTTATGGTCGATGTCCCTTATGGAATACTTATTAATTATGCGACTTCCACAATAGATAGAATCCGATAACGCCTATCAGAAGCGGAGTAACAAAATATCCGATTATCACAATCACCCAGCCGAAAATGATATCTAAATATGACATCAATACTCATGTTCCTTCCCGCATTGCGCGCATTTTATAATTCAAACAATCTATCCTCAAAGAATTTTCTGACTAGAGGGCCTACGCATCTCCCGCCCATTTTTATAAGCTCCTTGTCGGCTTTGATGATAGAGGACAAAAGCTCGGTATAGAGAGTCTTTTCGTCCCTATCGAGATCAAGGATGGCCGAATATTCTTCGACGGCCGGCCTTATCATCTGAATAAGCACATCGGCGCTGCTTTGTTCCATCCTTATAATAGTCCCCATCCTGTTGACCAATTCAGGGACCAGGCCGTAAGAAACGAGGTCCTGCCTGTCATTGATGTTCGTCCATTTCCTTTCAAACGAGCCGCCGAAGATAATAAGCACATCTTTAAAGCTGAAAGTATCCCTTTCGTACTCAAGATGGGTGGTCTCATGATAAAGGTCCGCGCCGTCTATGATCGACAGGAGTTCGTTCTGCACGTGGCCGGTTGCGAGTTCCCAGTCAGCATCCGTCGTGGCGATCTTATCAATCTCGTCCAGGAATATGATGCCGCGGCTTGCAATGGTCTTGTGTCCATTTGAAGCATTTAAAAGGATGTCCATTATCTGCTCGACGTGCATCCCGCCGCGATAGCCCCTGGTCACGAGGGAAGACGCGTCTATCCTGACGAACGGGACTTTTGCCACTTCTGCCATACTTTTTGCAATAAGTGTTTTCCCACAACCGGACGGTCCTATAAGAAGCGCGTTGGTCTTGGGAATATCGCGCCCCCTGCAGCCGTCTTTCTGGCGAAGGAGATGTTCGTACAGGATCACGGATAGAGTCCTTTTTGCCTCTTCCTGACCGTAGACGGTCTTTCCAATCTCTTCATATATATCCCTGGGACGGATGCTGCTATGTCTTTTATGTGCCTTCGGCAGCGTGAACGCAAGCTTTTCCTGCCGGACTGGATTGTTTTTGACGAGAGTCCCTTCAAACTCCTTTATCACGGATTGCAGCATAGTATCGTCAACAGGCTTGTCCATACAAATATCATCTTCTTTCATAATAAAGCCCTCCTTACAAACAGGGTAGCAGAGGCATGGCGACAAGACCTGTCAGAGTTCTTTTTAATGTCCTCTGACAGATAGTGTCATGGCGGCAGCGGTAAAATCAATATAGAAATGCAAGAATAAACACAGAGTTGACGATAGTACATGAAAGGAGAGAGCCACATGGGCGAAAAAACGACCGATTTTAGCCCAAATAGCCAAAACGAAGAAGGCAGACGCTTTGAGCTGCTTGGAAGATATGAGGAAGCGCTCAAGTGCTATGATGCCGCGATAACTAATGACTCAAAATATCCGCCATCGACAACCGCTCTGGAGAATAAGATCCGGCTTCTGGGCCGGCTGGGAAGATGGGAAGAATCCGCAAAGTGCGGATTTGCCCAGATAGATATTCAAGAAAGCATGTATGATGCGGTTGAAATTGTCTCGGCCATTGACGAAAAAGGGATCGCCGAAGCTTTTAAGATAATGAGAAAAATGCTAAAGAAAAATGAAAACAATTTTTCCGCTCTTTACCTGATGGCCGAGAACCTCTCGAAAGAAGGAAAATATGAAGAGTCCCTGCCATATTATAAAAAAGCCTGTGAGACCGACCCGGGATGCGAATTTATCTGGAACGATGCGGGACTGGCATATTTGGAGCTTAAAAGGAACGAGGAAGCGCTCAATTGTTTTGAAAAGACGCTTGAGATCAACCCTTTTAATGAGGATATATGGAACAATAAGGCGATCGCGCTTGCGGAGCTCGGGAAAAAGGAAGAAGCTTTAAAGAGCTATGAGACGGCACTTGAGATAAATCCGGATTACTCGGACGTCTGGTCTAACAAGGGAGAACTGCTTTATGACATGGGAAAGACGGAAGAGGCCTTTTATTGTCGGAACAGGGAAATAGAAACAAGGAGAAATGCCTGATATGTTTAGCTGGATGATACTTATTTCAATCGTATGGTCGATCGTATATTTCATCTACATCTTCGGCAAGGTTATGGACAAGCTGGAGGGGAAGGGAGAAAGATCGGAAATCCATGTGCATTATCATCCGGTACGGAGAGAGATGTGTGTGGTCAGAATGACAGAAAGAAAAGATGGTATTTATTGAGGGAGTTGATATAATGAATTCAACATTTTACTAATAAATAGTCAGCTAAAAATGAGGATCAAAAATGCAAAAAGTGTCTAGAAAAGAATCGCCGGTAAGCACACTGTTTAATTACGAGATAAATAATGACGAGCTACAAATTGGCCTGGATGGGTCAGAACAAGAAGAGTACTATCTTGATATTGCTAAAAATACGATAGTTGCAGCTATAATGCTATTTTATATGAATGATGGAGGAAAAAGATTAAAAAGAATCAAAATACGAGTTGATAAATCAAAATATAAGAATATTATCAGGTTTTTGCAGAATCAAAGGATATTATTTGATTTGGATATAGAACTGCCTGAAGTTGACATAAATACAAAATATGAATTCAAAGATGAATGGCTATCAGGAATAATAAGAGCGCAAAAGGTCAGCGAGGTTGATATTGAAAATATTAGGGGCAAGCTGTTGAAAAAAGGAATCCAACAAAAACATATTGATAAACTTCAATACTATGAAAGCATTAGCAGCCCAATTCAAATAAGTTATAAAGGGTATCGTGTTGCAGAAATAGATTCTCTTGGCAACATAGAAGCTGTTAACAACAAGGGCATGGAGCTGAGTAAGTGGGTAGAATACTTAATTGTTTCAAGATCCGATCCAAATGATGAACATTATTATCATGTAAAAGAAGAGCATTATCTTGAATCTGTCATTTTAGAGAAAATCTATTCCAGGACAGGGTGGCAAACAGGTGGAATTGCAATAAAAAGCCTATTTGATAAACAAAGCGTGGCATTTCAATTCCCTGTTTTATTGTATTCCGGAAAATCCAGTTCAAAAGCAAATCACCCAAAATATATTGATGTTATTGCAAAATCCGATGGCCGGCCTGTAATAATGGAACTAAAGGTATGGGGAAAAACAAAAAGTAGGGGGAAATATCTCTTCGATGCATTTGGTCAAATATTTAATTATTATTGTTATATCTACAGGCTGCACAAGCAAGAAGACAGAAAATTCAATGACATTAAATCGTTATCGGGAATATATGATTGGACTAAGCCGATTCTATATGTAGTAACGAATGATATTCGCGAGGATGAAACGGCATTTAAATTTAGGACGTTAATTGAAAAGATTCTGGGCCATTTAAAGAATAATATAATCATGCATTTTGTTGAAATAGATAACAGCTTATGGGGGCAGAAAAGAGAAATCAGTATATATAGGGATATATGCAACTAATCATACACCGCGGGACTAAAGAGATAGGCGGGAGCTGTGTTGAAATTAGATCCGCTGACGGCAGGATATTGGTCGATCTTGGGATGCCGCTTGTCGATGAAAAAGAGGGAGAGTTCAACAAGAACAGGCTAAAAGGCAAAAATATCAGCCAGCTTATAGCTGATGGCATACTTCCTGATATCAAGGGGCTATATAAAGGTTCAGCTTCGGAATTTGATGCTATATTGATTAGCCATCCGCATCAGGATCATTACGGATTATTAAACTATATCAACACTGATATCCCTCTATATATGAGCAAAGGCTGCAGAATAATGATACAGGCGTCGCATTTGTTCGGGCAAACAGACTGTGAACTTAGCAATATCAAAGAAATCGGATCATGGGACAATCCGTTTCAGATAAAAGGCTTTAAGATAATTCCTTATCTTACGGATCATTCCGGATTTGATTCAAGGGCTTTTTTAATCGAAGCTGAAGGAAAAAAAATATTTTATACCGGCGATTTTCGCGGCCATGGGAGGAAAAGCATAGTTTTTAAACATATGCTTGAGCATGCGCCGAAGAACGTCGATTTTTTACTTATGGAAGGCACAGGAATAGGACGTGAGGACGGAGACTGCTCATCAGAGAACGATATTGAAAACGAGCTTGTAAAGCTCTTCAGGCAAGAGAGCGGACTGAACATTCTCTCATGTTCTTCGCAAAACATTGATCGGATCGTTTCAGTTTTTAGGGCATGTATGCGTTCAGGAAAAACATTTGTTATTGACCCATATACCGCGTATATCCTTGATAAATGTCACGAGGTAGGCAAAGGACTTCCTATGCCAGGTATCGGGGGCACCATAAAAGTGTTCTGTACGCCTAACAAGCATACAAAAATACTTGATGATCTGGGCATAACAAAAAAATACAGCAACGTCATGGTCCCCAAAGAATATATTGTTTCAAAATACAAAAAGCTTGTATTGAAAGATAACTGGGTAAACAGATCGTTTGTCAGCAAGCTCAAATGGAAAGAAAAACCAAGATATATTTATTCCCAGTGGAGCGGATATCTAAAAAAGGACAAGCAATTAAAAATGACATTGAAGAGAGTCGATGTTGAGCTGATCATCATACATACAAGCGGGCATGCAATAATTGCCGATTTGAAGAAGCTTGCGGATGCGATAGATCCTAAGTCGATTATTCCAATCCACACTTTCTCAGCAGATGAATATAGCTCAATATTCAAACAGCCAGTCCGGCAGGTTGCGGACGGGGAAACCATAGAACTCTGACCGATAATGTCATATCTTCCCATATATAATTTCTGAAGAGGTTGTATAATTATGAAAATGGAACGTCACGGGCCGGCAGGCGCAGTGAGCAGTATGGGAAACGTGATTATTCAAATGCAACTTCCAAATAACTCTTTGCGGAAGTTTCAATGAGGTAGTGATTTTTAATAAAATCGTGAAAAGCTTTGGAGATAGCTTGCTTTTCCCGGAGCGGTAACGCCAGGTACAGGCGCATTTTTGCGGCA
>JBAZKW010000025.1:0-19823 GCA_041650595.1 Candidatus Margulisiibacteriota bacterium | reverse complement strand
TACTTTAGATCGTATACCGTGTGTGATCCATGTCTATATAGCTGCATTCCCCCATTTTATCATCTGTCCGTCATCCTAAAGGGATCGCCTAAAGGCGAGGGATTTCTTCCCAAAGATGAAACATTAAAAGCTGTCGAATCCATAGAAAACATCATTGGTCTTTTTAAAAGACTTCCGTATGAAAGATGCGCGGTGGTCGCCGACATATTGATCGATTTTGACCAATATTCGCTTATGCCTCTTTGCAAGGCGCTGGGAACGGAGGATTCAAACACAAAGTTCTGGTGCGTAAGGGCCCTGTCGGAAATCGACATCGCACCGGACAACCCGTTCTTTGCAGAGATCAAGGGCAGGCTCTCCGCTCTTCTGGGGGACGAAAATTACGAGACCAGAGGTTACAGCGCGATATGCCTTGCAAAAATGCAGGCAAAAGAAATGACAGGAGCGATCGTGTCTTTGTTGAAAAATGACAAGGAGACTTTTGTAAGATCCCACGCGGCCATAGCTCTGGGCATAATGCAGGACAATTCGGTGATCAAGGACCTTATTGACTGCATCGGTGATAAGAACTGGGATGTTTCACACAGTTGCGCAAGGGCTCTGGCCCAGTTCGGCCAACAAATAGAAAACATGCTGAGAGGGAATTTAACATGTTCACTGGACACGGCGCTTAAGCGCTGCAAAGAAGTCGCGGAGGAAGTAGGAATAAATGATTTTAGCCTTTAGCAGGATCATTTTTGAATCGTTTGTTCTTGTTTATTTTATCGTAATAAACACGATGTATACCATCGTATTTTTGATATCGTTTATCGAAGTAAGGAAACAAAAGAAAAGGTCCTTTATAGACGATTACGATTACTTTTACAGATCAAAACTCGCACCGGGGGTCTCTCTGATAGTAACCGCATATAATGAGTCCCTGAATATCCGGGATTCGATAAACTCATATCTAAAGCTTCAATACCCTAAATTCGAAATAATCGTATCGAACGACGGTTCAACGGACGATACTCTAAAAATACTTATTGATGAGTTCAAATTGAAAAAAGTTTACCACGTGCTGCAGGACCAGGCCAGAAGCAAGCCCGTTACCAGTTATTACGTGTCGGAAAAATATCCAAATCTCATCGTAGTAAACAAGGAAAACGGGGGTAAAGCCGATGCTCTCAACGCGGGGCTTAACGCGGCCCACTATCCGTACTTTGCCAGCCTGGACGGGGATGCGATACTGCAGCCGGACGCACTGCTCAGAATAATGAAACCTATCTTCGAAAACCCTCGCAGGATTATCGGCGCGGGTGGGATCATCAGGGTGATCAACGACTGCATCGTCGAGGAAGGCGAGATCAAAGAAGTAGAGCTGAGCAAAAATCCGCTTGTGATTTTCCAGACGATAGAATATATCCGCGCTTTCACGGCAAGCAGGGCAGGTTTTTCGCTGTTAAAATCGCTTCCGATAGTGTCGGGGGCGTTCAGCCTGTACAATACTTCCATTGCCAGGGAGATCGGCGGCTACGATCCTGATGCGATTGGAGAAGACTTTGAATTTCTGACAAGGATCCACAGGACAATGAAAGATAAGAAAAGGGACTATGAAGTCAAGTTTCTTGCGTATCCGATCTGCTGGACAGAGGTGCCGCAAACATTCAAGGCCCTGGGCATGCAGAGAAACCGCTGGCACAGAGGGCTGATCAGTGTTCTTCATAAGCATGAAAGGATGATCTTTAATCCGCGTTACGGCAGGATCGGATTTTTCAGCCTTCCTTTCTTCTTCTTCTTCGAATTCGTGGGGCCGATCATAGAAACGCTTGGTTATTTCTATATAATACTGGCCCTTTTGACATTTTCACTAAAACCCACTTTCTTTTTTTCGTTCCTTCTCCTTGCAATATTGTGGGGAACGCTGTTGTCCATGCTGGCAGTCCTGTATGAAGACTTGAACTTCCGCTGGTATAAGAAATGGTATCAGGTCCTCTTTTTGATCTTTTTTGCGATAATCGAAAATGTTTCATATAGACAAATTACCGTTTTCTGGAGAATACAAGGTCTGATAGCCTACCTCCGCGGAGAAAAGTCCTGGGGCTCCCTTCAACGCAAAGGTTTCCGGCATCATCACGTATGAAAAGAATATCAGGCTTGAGAAGAGTTATTATCAGTTCCGATCAATAATACCGCTGCAGCAAGCACCGTTGTCCAAACGTTCCTCTGGCCTATGGCGCTTTGAGTATTATGAGATGTCCGAACTATCTTGTCCGAGACTTTCCAGACTTCCTGCCTCTCGTCCCAGCTGGATGCCTCATCAAAAGGGACTCCGAGCGTTGTCGCCAGCATCTGCGCGGCAAGATCTTCCGCATAATCTCCGCATTCCTCGTCCGTCTGCCCGCAAGCGTGATGTTCGCTCAGATATCCGTAGGAATTGGTATCAGCTGGGATCGCCAGCCCCACAGACGACGATATCAGCCTGTGAGGTTCGTCCGTCTGGTTCTTTGCCATTACAATAAAAGTGATCTCCCCGGGTTTCATCAATTTTAATCCGTGTTCCCTGGATATCAATTTGCAGTTCGGGGGGAAAATGCTCGACACGTGCACGTAGTTCGCGGCCTGGATTCCCGCATCCCGCAGAGCCATTTCAAAACTTACGAGTTTTTCTTTATGTCTGCCCACGCCTTTTGTAAAAAATATCTTATCGGGTACCAGTACGCTCAATTGTCACCTCTTCTCTAAACAAACCGCATTATAGTCCCTAATAACCCTCAAAATCAAGGATTATCTGTAACCCACAACTGCAACTTTTATCGGCAATTGATTCCGCGGCCCCAATACTTCTTGAGCCGCTATGCATCTCTCTTCCAATGTTCGAAGACTATATGCCAGCAAAAAATTGGTTTGTCCTATTTGTGATACAAGATCGTCCCAGCCGGCCCACGTTGAAGCATATAGTTTTACTGCCCTGAAGAACTCCAGATTGAATGACAAAAACCGTTTGGTCCGTGGTTTTTCATAAGTTCCTTCTCCGACGACCCGGATGCCAAAAGTTTTTGTTCTTTCTTTTTCGATCACTCGGCCTGTTGCAGTGAAAGTGAACGGATAATGCCCTATGCTTGCCTGCGAAAGGACCGCGGCAGCTTTTGATAGGTCCGTAAGCGGAAGTACTTCTGCAACAACAAAAGGATTAAATCTGTACAATTGTCTAACATTTATTGACCCCGAGTTTATCCGTCCGGCAAGATTTATAATCGTCTCAGGCTGAACATCTTCGTAGAAAGAGAGACGGGACAGTCCCCAATTACTTGTGTAGCGGCTATTTGCTCTGGTCACGTCACTTCTTACAAGATTAACCGAACGCATTAATCCTGTTTTTGCTGCTGTCGCGATCATTTGCCTTATTTTCATTTTTATCCTCCATAGCATTATCGAAGAAACAAAACGGAAATTTCAATATTTGTTTGTAAAATTTGGTAAAATACTATATATGGCCCCATCCCTCCTTCGTCCCTATCGGGACTTCGGCGGGCAGGCGTCTAATAATTTGAAATTGCGGAATCTGGGTTATTCGGTTTTGGATTTTGAGCTTTGCGATTTGAGCTTCTTCGCGAAGCGAAGTATGGCCCCATCGTCTAACGGTTAGGACATCAGCTTTTCAAGCTGACGGTCGGGGTTCGATTCCCCGTGGGGCTATAGTATACTTTTTTGATTTTGCAAATATAAAACCAAAGGCTTATTGATAACCAAGAACAACGTTAGAATTTTGTATCGCCGGGATATGGATTCATAGTACTTATCAGATCGTCGCTAGCTTGTTTAGCCCAGTTTGCGCGGTCGATTCCGTAAAATGCTGTCATTTGTTCAAATGCTCTTCTAAACGGGTCAAGTTCACCACTTTCCGTCGCACTACAAAAATAATCGAGACCCTCCCTGAACAATTCGCGCACTTGGGCAGTATATGGATTATGACTTTGGATATCCGAATAGATCTGCGGATTATTGCTAGAAACCATTCTCCCCAGGTTGAGCATGCCAAGCAAAAATCCCTGTGTCTGGATCTGTGACAACTGGTCCATCGTGATCCCGAACTGGCCGCATGCGGTTGCCATAACATATCCCGCTAGAAGGACGCTAAGATGCCCCTGACCGTGTATTAAAGCAAGTAATTTATCGTGGCTAGCGGCATCTGCGAGATACAGTTTTGCCTTTGTTTTAAAAAATATTTGCTTAATCCTATCTGTCCATACATCATCCTCTTTTTCTGGAATAAGGACAACATTAGTGTTCTTGAGACTCAGATTAGCTCCGGGTTGTGACATTATATGGATCCCCATATGCGAGCATCTAGGGAAGTTCTTCATTGCTTCAGCTCCTGGCGACTGTATGGAGGTCTGGTGCATCAGGAGAGCATTTTCTTTTATCGAAGGCCCAACCTCGTCTATTACTTTTGGAGTCGAATCCATGGGAAGGACGGAGACTATGGTCATATCGCACTGCTCTGCGAGAGCTGTGTTGTTCTCAACGATTTGGACACCCAGGCTATCCGCTACTTTTCCGGCTTCGCCCGATACATCCGAAAGACATAGATTTCTATATCCGGCCTTTTGAAATACAGAAAGCAGAAAGCTGCCCATCCTGCCTGCCCCGCCGATGACGCCGATACGGATATTTTTGCCGGGTGCGGAACTGGCACTCCGTACCCTATCCAATTTAGTAAGTATTCCCATTGCAATTATCACTCCGCAATAAAGTCTAACCCCATCATATATTCATCGAAAAATATTGAATGATATTTCAGTGCAAATACAGGCGTGATAGGAAAGCAAGGAAACATGTTTGCCGATAGACGGGAAAACCCTTGTTTATTATAGGGAGCATCATTACTCGAGCCCCAAAACAAAGTAGCGCTTTTGATTATCACGCTGTGGGACTATAAATTTTGCGGCGCAAAATTTAAGGATAAGAATGAGGAAGAAGAATTAGGGCAAAGTAACATTAGAAATTTACTCGTCAAAACCTAGCAAAATTTATCCCTGCCGGCAGGCAGGCAGGCCTAATTCTTCTCCTTACTCCTTATTCTATGTTTGCGGCTTGTTTTTTTGACTTTTTGGCATGCAATCGAAACAAGGAGAAAAAATGAGAAAATATTTTGCGCTTTTGTTCGTTGTTGCTTTTTCAGCGTCTGCTTTCGCGGCCCCGATCATCAAGAACATCGCTGCTTCCAGGATGCAGACCGTGGACGATATCAAAAAAATATCGTTCCCATTCAAACCGATAGCCGTCACTGCCCAGCCCGAGTCAGGATCGAGCGATACAACCACTTCGACATACACGCCGTCTGATAAATATTCTACCGGATCCGGCGTTATGCTGACTCCAGCATCCCTTTTCGAACCAGAATGCCTCTCCTCTTTGTCTTTATGGAATGTTGACTACAATAGGACCACGCAAGCCGAAATGAACGATGCAGTAGCCCCTTCTGCCTCGATCTCGATCCCGCCCAGGAAACTATCTTCGGCCCTGTTGGCATCGGTAGTATTCGGCAGACTGGCAAAAGAAACTCATACATACGTGCTTACCCTGAAAATGGACAAGACCACATCTCCGGGATATATCAGGATACAGATAGGCGATACGAGTTTTACGGGAGATCAGGTGGTGTACAATCCCTCGACAAAAGAACACAGGGTTCTGTTCTCATTTGCGCCTCCTCTAAGCCAGATGAATATCCTGGTCTATTACGTCAACTCAAACCAGACGTCCGATGCGCAGATCAAGTTCCATTACGCCCAACTCGTCAGGCTTGACTAAAAGACCGTCAAACAAAGAAAAGGTCCCATCAAGGAACTAAACTACTCCGACCAGATCCTAAGTGCTATCATTATATTGACGGAACCAATCATTTTTGTTGCTATTCTAAATTCCGCCAAAGGTAGAAATCGTGATCTTATTCATAGTGGGTATTTTTTTGCTTTTTGCCGGAGGAATAGTCTCCTTGTTTCTCAATGAATCTTTAAAACCTCTAATATCAGTCATATTCTCTTTTTTCAGCACTTTTATCCTCTCTTTTGTGTCATTAAAAGTATTATTTTACGGGGATATAATAAAGTTTTCCTTTAACCTCCCATTCCCTATCGGAGACGTGCCCGTGATCATCGATCCGTTATCTGCTTTTTTCGTTTTACTAATATCGATTATGAGCCTTATATCTCTCTCTTATTCGATAGGTTATATCACCTCATATAGAGGAAAGAGCAATCTTGCCTCGCATTACTTTTTCCTGATGCTTCTCATCTGTTCTATGATCTGCGTTACAGCAGTGCAAAATGTCATCTTCTTTTTGATCGTATGGGAAATAATGTCATTGTCTTCTTTTTTCCTTGTGATATTTGAGGACGATAAAAAAGAGGCCCTGTCCGCCGGCATGAACTATCTCATAATGATGCATATCTCGGTGTTATTTATCATGGCAGGATTTATGGTGCTTGCCATACATTCAGGTAGTATGGATTTTTCTGCGTTCACTCAAGTATTCTCAGAAAACGGATTTTTGAAAAATGCAATATTCATATGCCTGTTCATCGGGTTTGGGATCAAAAGCGGGTTTGTACCGTTCCACAACTGGCTTCCTAAAGCCCACCCCGCGGCTCCCAGCCATGTTTCTTCCATCATGTCGGGCGTAATGATCAAAACCGGGATCTACGGGATACTCAGGGTGATCAACATTATGGGAATACCTACACTTGAAATTTCTTATTTTGTTCTGGGCATTTCTGTTCTGTCGGCATTGTACGGGGTTTTGTACGCTATCGCGCAACACGATATAAAAAGGCTGCTTGCATATCACAGCATAGAAAATATCGGAATAATCGGAATGGGGATCGGCATCGGGATGTTCGGTCTTGTATATGAGAACAATTTGCTTGCGGTCCTTGGGTTTGCGGGAGCGCTGCTCCATGTGCTAAACCACTCTATATTTAAAGAACTTCTATTTCTGGGAGCTGGCTGCGTATACACAAGAACAAAAACAAGAGATATTGAAAGATTGGGCGGCCTGCTCAAAAAAATGCCTTACACCGGTTGGCTGTTCTTGGTAGGCGCCTTTGCGATAGTAGGGCTTCCGCCTCTTAACGGATTTGTAAGTGAATTTATCATTTACATCGGATTGCTCAAAGGATTTGAGATAAAGAGCCTCAATATATTGGTGATCTTCATATTGTCTATCGGGTCTTTGGCATTCGTTGGATCAATGGCGCTGCTCTGTTTCACAAAATTTTTTGGGGTCGCTTTTTTAGGTGTGCCAAGAAGCAAAGAAGCCCAACAGGTCAAAGAAGATCCTTCCTTTACTATGCTTTTGCCTATGATAGTGCTGGCACTGTTTATATTTACGATAGGCCTGTTCCCGCAATATGCAATAAAATTGACGGTTAGCGCTACAGGGTGTTTGACAGGCGGGAGAGTTGATATTGCGGGGACCCTTCCGATGACTCTTATGAATAACATCTCTTTGTCAGCTCTGGCCTTCCTTGGATTGACAGGTATCATGCTGCTGATAAGAAGATCATTCCTTGCAAATAAAACCCTGGAGAGCTTTAAGACTTGGGATTGCGGATATCAGGCTCCTGACAGCAGGATGCAATACAGCGCATCATCATATGCGGCCCCGTTCCTGTCGCTTTTCAATCCGTTTTTCGCATTGTCAACCGATACCGTCAAACCGCACGGATATTTTCCCGCAACTGCCAGGTTCAGCGAGAAAAAACACGATGTTATCGAGCATTATTTCATAAAAAGACTGACGGGCTTTGTTAACGGGCTTTTTAAGAAGTTTACATGGATCCAGAGCGGCGATACACAACTGTATATACTATACGGAGTAATATTTTTGGTCCTGGCATTGATAGCCGTGGCTGTTTACTAAAAGGAAACATATGTTAATTGGCTTTTTGAATATATTGGTCTTGCTGGTATTGCCGTTTATTTTTATAGGCGTAATAAACAAAACAAAAGCTTTTTGGTCCGGAAGACATGGGGCCCCTATATTGCAGCCCTTCTATGATTTTGTCCGTCTTTTGAGAAAAGGTCAGGTCATAAGCACGACATCATCCGCAATCTTTATGATGGCGCCTGCGGTCACTTTTACCTCGGTCATTATGGCGGGAGCTTTTGTCCCCCTGATATCCGGCAGGTCATTTGTAGATTTCGAAGGCGGTTTTATATTCTTTGCGTATTTATTGGCTGCGGGAAAGTTTTTTTGTCTTATCGGAGCACTGGATGTAGGCAGCAGTTTTGAAGGAATGGGAGCAAGCAGAGAAGCGGGTTTTTCTTCGATGATAGAGCCGGGTTTTCTTATTATCCTTTCTTCTATTGCCGCGCTGACCGGCAATTTCTCGTTCGGAGCGATCTCTATAGCACTGGAAAAGGCAGGCCCGTTCGGTTATTTGATCACTTTTCTTGCTGCGATCGCATTTTTTATAGTCCTTTTGGCCGAAGGTTCAAGAATTCCTGTAGATGACCCAAATACCCATCTTGAGCTCACAATGGTACATGAAGCAATGGTCCTGGATAATTCCGGATTTGACCTTGGGCTTATCATTTACGGATCGGCAATGAAAATGATCATATTCGCCTCCATAGTAGCTAACTTGATAATCCCGTCGATAATAAATGTTTATATTTCCGCTTTCATCTTTATAATGCTGATCCTGTTGCAGGCAATCATCATCGGGACAATAGAATCATCGTTCGCAAGGCTTAAAATGAGCAGGGTCTTTGAATTTGTCTTTATTGTTGTATCTTTAGCCCTGGCAATACTCGCGCTGGTCACGATGAGAATATACGGAGGACAAGGATAAGTGATAGACACTTTAGCTGTCATATACGGGCTTGTCATGATATATGTATCGGCAACGAACAGGATAAAGACGCATATCAAGATACTGTCGATGCAGGGAATACTGCTTTTTTTCATATGTTATTTCGCGTTAGGAACGGGGTCTTTTTATACATTTGTTTTTCTCGCTTTCGAGACGTTGCTTGTCAAGGCGATCGCTATTCCCGGTGTCTTGAACAGGGTATTGCGCGGCAAAAATATTTATCTGTCCAATGATCTGCGTATACCCAGCATATATTCTCTGATCATAACCAGCGGGATAGTTTTTGCAAGCTTTATTGCCTCAAATATTCAAAGTGTCTCTCTGGACCCGACGTCAAAACTTATCTTAAGCGTCTCACTTGCCTCGATCGTGATCAGTCTGTTCTTTATCACCACCCGGAAAAGTGTAGTGACCAGCGTTATCGATTACGTGATGATGGAAAATGCCATATTCCTTTTGTCGCTTACACTTTCAAAGGAGATGCCGATAATAGTCAGTATGGGAGTTCTTCTGGATGTCTTTATCGCGGTATTTATCCTGGGCTTTTTGATCAACAAGGTTAGCGAGACATTCGGGCAAGAACACGGCAATGCTTTAAGAATGCTAAAGGACAGTGATGATGATTAATATTCTATTGATATATCCGTTGATCATGGTCCTGCTGGTCATTTTGATAGGCAGAAAATGGTTCTGCAACTTTGCAACAGTATCTTATTCGTTGCTATGTCTTGTTTGCTCCGGCTTAATATATCTCTTACCTCAGGTGCCGGCAGCCGGCATGATAGGCCAGCTTTTTCAGTTTGACGGATTAAACGCCTACTTCTTTTTTGTCATGTCGCTGGTATTTGCGGCATCATCTGTTTATAACATCGGGTATATTTCCGCCTCGGAAAGGCCTCAACAAGAATACAATTATTATTCCATCGGGATCATCGGTTTTGTATTCTCGATGATAGGAGCACTGCTTAGCACAAACATGGGGCTTTCCTGGGTATTTATTGAGGCTACAACTTTAACAAGTGCCTATCTTATTTATTTCAGCAGGTCCAAACATGCCCTTGAAGCTGTGTGGAAATTTGTTTTCATATGTTCGATCGGAATATCTTTGGCATTCGTCGGCATCGTTCTTTTGCTTATAGGGGCCGGCAGCCACAATTCTCTTGTATATAAAGACCTGTACTCAAATGCTCTAAAAATAGACCCGTTCTGGCTAAAGATCTCTTTTGTGTTCTATCTTGTCGGAATAGGGACCAAGATGGGACTTGCCCCGGTACATTCATGGCTGCCTGATGCGCATTCTGAAGCTCCGTCCCCTATCTCTGCAATGTTGTCGGCTGCAATGCTAAACACTGCGTTCTTTATGATACTGAAGATGTTTACCCTGATGGGGTTGGCAAATCTTGGCTTTTACGCAAAAATCCTTATGCTGACAATGGGACTCTTGTCTCTTTTTGTATCGGCGGTATTCATTTTGATAATCAAAGACTACAAAAGGATGCTCGCATATTCATCAATAGAAAATATGGGGATAATGGCTATCGGCACTTCCCTGGGAAATGTCGGGATCTTTGCGGCACTCCTTCATCTCTTCGGGCACTCGATAATAAAGACCTCTCTTTTCCTTACGGCAGGAAATGTGCAAAAAATATTCAAAACAAAGGCTATCAACAAAGTGTCCGGAATATTAAAAGCAGACAGATTGACAGGTTGGCTGCTAATATTTTCATTTATCGGGATAGCCGCGCTGCCGCCTTCACCCCTGTTTTTAAGCGAATGGATCCTTTTAAAAGCAATATTGGCAAAAAAGATGTATATTTTGATGCCAATCATTTTTGTGCTTCTGACAATAGTTCTCTTCGGTATGGGCAATATCATTATTAAGATGGCATACGGTCAAAAGCCGACAACATTTAAAGAAGAAAAAGTCCCGATCGGCATCTTGATGTATCTGCCACAGATAATATTGATCTTGAGTGCGTTTATCGCCGGAATATATCTGCCGCAGTTCCTGCAAAATATGATCGGGGCCGCGATTGCGGCGCTTAGGAGCTAAGGCCGATGAACTGGATAAAGACAAAAAATAATAAACCGCTGAAAATATCGGATATTCCGCTGCTTCAATCAGACGTTTTGTTGTCTGAGACCGTCAAGGAATGCAAGATCAACAAAAGACCTGTCGGATTTTTCGGGACGGAGGAAGAGCAAAGCATAAGATTGTTTATCCTTTTGGCTGATGATTTAAATTCGGATATCCTTGTTTCCTCCTGTGTCTTTACAAAGGGCGCAAAATACCCCTCGCTTACATGTAAAATGCCGTCTTTTCACATGTTCGAGAGAGAATTCTATGAACAATACGGCATCGAGCCGACAGGACACCCATGGCTAAAACCGATACGGCTTGGCACTGACAAAGATTATCCATTCTTCAAAATGGATGGAGAGGAATTACATGAGGTGGCGGTCGGCCCAGTCCATGCCGGAATAATAGAGCCCGGACATTTCAGATTTATATGCCACGGAGAGAAGATTTACCATCTCGAGCTTAAGCACGGCTATCAACACAAGGGCGTTGAAGCGCTATTTGTTGACAGCGGACGGTTAAATAACTGTCTTGCGGAATCAATAGCAGGTGACACCGTTATAGGACATTCAATAGCTTATTCAAATGCAATAGAATCATTGTCGGGGATACAAATAACTCAAAAAGCGGAGATCATCAGAGAGATCGCGCTTGAGCTTGAAAGGATCGCCGTTCATATAGGAGACCTTGGCGCAATATCAGGTGACATCGCTTATCAAATGGGAAACGCGGTCTTTGGAGTGACCAGGACCTTGATAATAAACGCTATGCTTGATATCTGCGGAAACAGGTTCGGCAGAGGGCTAATACGGGTCGGCGGAGTATTATTTGATATTGATGACTCTCTCGCTGAAAGAGTAAAAGCTACGCTTGACAGAGCTGTTGCTGATACCGAGAGAGCGGCAAAGACAATGTTTTCCACATCAAGCGTTCTTCTCAGACTTGAAAGGACAGGCATTATAAAAAAAGAGAAAGCCGTTGATCTGGGCCTTGTCGGCATGACTGCCAGATCATCCGGTATTGACCTTGATATCAGAAAAGACCATCCATACGGCAATTATAAAAATCTTGCGGTCAAATGCGACCACCCGTCCGGAGGTGATGTTTTTGCAAGGACATATATACGATATGCTGAGATAAAAAGATCGGCCAAGATCGTCTACGCTTTGCTTGAAATACTGAAGAATACAAAAGGCGACAAGATCATTCTTGAAAGCTCAAACAACATTGCTTCTGACAGCTTGGCAGTTTCAATGGTAGAGGGTTGGCGAGGCGAAATAGCACATGCCGCAATAACGGACAACAACGGCAAGTTAAAGCGGTACAAGATAAAAGATCCGTCGTTCAATAACTGGATCGCGCTTGTTATCGCGGCCAGAGGCGCCGGAATATCGGATTTTCCGCTCTGCAACAAGAGCTTTGATCTTTCGTATTGCGGAAATGACCTTTAGAAAGGCTTGATATGCTAAACACGTTGATATTGAGATGTTTTCAGGGCAAACAATTTATTGAAGAGCCCGAAAATGCTGTGCTTGGCAAAAAGTTTAGGGGGATCCCCGTTCTAAACAGCGATAAGTGCGACAAGTGTAATAAATGTGTTCCAGTTTGTCCGACGAAAGCCATTGATTCAGAGCCCTTCCAGCTTGATCTGGGAAAGTGTATTTTTTGTGGCGATTGTGGAAGAGCCTGTAGCGGCGGAGCGATACGATTCACAAACGACCACAAACTTGCTGCAACAAAAAGGCAGCATCTGATAATAAAACCGGGCACAACAGTCGATGATTATAAAAACAACTCGATTAAGACAAAAGAAAACATCCATAAAATATTCGGCCGGTCTCTTAGGTTGCGCCAGGTAAGCGCGGGAGGATGTAACGGCTGCGAAATGGAACTTAACGCTTGCTCAAACGCAAACTTTGATATGGGAAGATACGGGATTGAGTTTGTCGCATCTGCGCGTCACGCAGACGGGATCGTTATTACAGGCCCCATAAACAAGAATATGGCGGCGGCTTTGGAAGACACGATCAAAAGCGTTCCTGAACCTAAAATAATTATTCTTGTCGGAACCTGTGCGATCAGCGGAGGGATATTCCAGGATTCAGACGTATTAAATAGGATTATTCTTGAAAAATACAAAATTGATACCTATATTCCCGGCTGCCCACCACATCCGTTGACTTTTATTAACGGGATAAGAAGATACCTGGCATGAGATCAAACAAAGAAAAAATCCTCAACTTTGTCGCAAAGATACCATACGGCAAGGTCACCACATATGGCCGCATTGCAAAGGCAATAGGGCTAAAATCCCCAAGAACCGTGGGCAAAGTTTTACACCATAATCCTAATCCGAAAAGATTCCCATGCCACCGCGTAGTGTTTTGCGACGGCAAATTATCTCCCAGCTTTGCTTTTGGCGGCATAAAAGAACAAATGAACCTTTTGAAAAAAGAAGGAATAAGTTTTGTTTTTGGAAAGGTAGACTTAAATAGCAGTTTAATGTAATTGTCTTGGAACTTTTCCCACTCTTGGTTGTATCATTGGTGTGTGAACAGCATAAAACAGCATACAAATATGGACTCAAAACGGATCGGCACAGATATCATAGCTGCTTTTCAAAAAGGTGACATGGCTGCCTTTCGTGCAATATACGATGAAACAAAGAACATGATGTACTCAATAGCACAAAAACTTGTAAAGAACGACCAGGACATAGAAGACATAATGCACGATGTATATTTAAGGCTTTACGAACAAAGGGACAAATATAACCCTAAAAAAGCAAAATTCACCACATGGGCTTACAGGGTAGCGCTCAATCATGCCTTAAATATGATAAAACCCAAGAAATGGCTGCCGATAGATATAGACCTAGACATATTCATTCCTGTAAAAGCAGATGACAGTGATTCTCTGGAGCGCATGATCACCGATGAAAACTTGTCACGGGTGAGCGGAGCGCTTAAGAATATCCCTGTAAAATACCGTATTTGTCTGGTAATGAAGGAGATAGAAGAGCTTTCTTATCAGGAAATAGCGGATATTTTGGGAATAAACATCGGAACGGTGCGGTCACGCATATACAGGGCAAAAGACTCCCTAAAAAAGATTCTGGTCGAGAGGTAATATCCATGGAAAAAGAAATATTCGGAGCTTCGGAAAAGGTTTGGGACAGGCTGGTCGTTTCAATAAACGGTCTTCCAACAAGAAAGGATCATATTCAGCAAGAAGCTGTTATAGCGCTTTCTGTGGCTGTATGCTGTATGTTCTTTGTCAATTATGAGACTATAAAAAGGTGCGGCTCAAACGATTCTATCTATGCCAGCTACCGACAACTGGTAGATCCTAACGACAGTAATTCTATTTCTGATGCCTGGACAATAATAAATTCGAGGCTGCAAAAAGGAGGAGTGCAATGAACCTGAAGATATTGAACGTAGTATTGGCCGTTGTTCTAGTAGTATTGATTGGAATATGGGTATTTCTCATTATGAACCCAAGAGAGATGCACCCTCCGGATATCGACAAAGAACTGGGCCTTGGCAGAGACCAAATACAAAAGCTGAACATGATACGGGACAAGACCATGTCCGGACACAGGCTGATATTTAGTAAAATGCAAAAACTGAACGAAATACTTAATAAGGAACTGTCAAAAAACACACTTGATGAAGCCGCAATATTGACTATTGGAAAAGATATTCAGGTACAGCATGAAAAATTGGCGGAGTTGAGAGTATCAGCAATAGTTGAGAGCCGTAAAATACTTGGGGCCGACAAATTCGCAAAAATGACGGATTTGTTCGAGAAAAAAAGAAAGGAGGGCCCGATGGGATGGCGACATGGTCCGGGAGAGCCAAAGGGTAACCGCAACAAAGACGGACGAGACGCAGGTGCTTCCCCGCCGCCTCCGGAATTTGGTTTCTAAAAACAGGAAGGAGATATCTATGTCAGACACATCAAGCATAAACGGGATTTCAGGTTCCAATATTGATTACAGCGTTTTATTCAAGAACACAAAGAAAAAATCAGACCAGGACTTGTTCTCGGAAATATTATCATCTCTGATGGCGCCACCCCCGCCGCCTCCGCCAATGGACCTTGAAAAATTATCCGATCTTATTTCGGCCTCAACATCCATCAGCGATACGGACAAAGACAAGATACTTTCTCTCATAGAAAAGATATCCCAATACAAGAAAGACAATGATGTGGACTCGATCCTGTCTTCGATCCGCGCGGGAACGGAGCTGACTTCTGACCAGAAAAAAATATTGGATACATTAAAGACCTATCAGGACCAGCTGGGTACATATCTCAAGGAGGTCCTAGATAAGAACCTTGACTCCGAAAGTTCTACAAGTTGACATAGTCCACAGTCCCTGGGGAAAGCAGGGTAGGCATTAAAAGGGCTACCCTGCTTTCCCTTTATCATATAAACGGCAAAATCGGATCCTGTTTCGCCCGTTCGACCGTTTCATGAGCTAATGTCAAAATCTGACGATATCCCTCTTTAAATGAAATTTTCCCTACATTCTTCCGATAATCATATAGATGACTTTACAAATCAGACCTACATTAACAACATTTGCTGCAAGGGCAATAAACCGCTTCAGAGGAAGCGTTGTCGCGGCAAACAGTCCACACACCAGCAATTTTTCTCTGGCCAGGTTGGCCGCCAGAAAGAGCCTGCAAACGGAAATCACATCAAACCTTGCAAGAAGAATAAACGGCGGTTCAATACGCGTGAGCAGTCTTTATCTTTTCGAGCCTTCTGTAGTTGCGGGTGCTATAAAGTTGGCGGATATTGATAAAGTAGCTGCCATTCTTTCTCAGGCAGTACCCGGTAGGTATCCCTTAAAATTCTTGGGCGTGGGGCGTGTCTTTGAAAAACAGATCTGGCATAACTTTGAACTCGCAATGACTTTCAGACATATACAGACCACGAGAAGAACATATGAACTGCCATGTTCCGCAATATATTCTGATTTCAATCTCCAGTTTTTCAAGGAAGTGAAAGATGCTGCACTCCCGTGGGAAATATGGCCTGCATTAATCTCTATGATCGCAAATACGAATAGCGATCTTGCTGAGGCTTTATTGCATATCGATCGCTTACATGAGAGAGCCCAGATTTCATTAAGGAAAGTTTGTAGTCTTCCTGCGACAATAGAAACAAAAGACTATAGAAACTGAAACATTATGGAATTTACCAAGACAGGGTTTGTTCTTATTTTTCTTTCATCCTGTAAATGATCGAATCGGACTCTGTTTCATCCGCTTCGACCGTCTTATGCGGAAGGAACACTTTTGAAGAAGTCTCTTTTATATACAGGTCGTTTAATCTTACTTCAAGGTCTATATCGGCAGGAATTACCTTAAAATCATTGTCGGGCGTCAATCCTTCCATCGGCTTTGCCCATTCTTCTATCACAGAAGATACGGTAACCCTCTTGCCCCTAAACTCTTCCCCGAATTCGGTGACAACTGCCAGATGAGGCCTTGCTTCTTTCAAAAGATTTATTGAGCCGATCAGTCCCAAATGCTGGGTTAGGAGCTTGCCTTCTTCTTTTTCAAGAGAGCCTATATTGAACAAGAGTACCTGGCAGTCCTGGTACTGTTCGCCCAGCCCTGATTCGTATCTCGTATCCCCGGTGATCCCGATCCTTATTGTCCTGTCATTTTTATCCATTATAGAAGTTTCGATCACCACCCCTACCGCCGATTCCTGGTGAGTCCACAGCTCCTCATGGAATGCCTGCTTAACATGGATGACGCAGCCGTATTTTTCCGCCAAAGAAGTATGGTCCACATGTTCTATCGTGGAGCCCGGTGTCATAAGCCGGAAATTTATTTCTTTGCTGCCGAGCGGGTCCAGGGCGTTAAAAAGCCCCTGGTATTTGAGCATGACGCCGGCAGAACCAAAAACATCGAGATGGTGTATCTTGTTATGCGGGACATTGTCGTTGTATTTGGCAAGGAGAGAAAGTATGGACTCCATTGATTCGGTGTGATCATCGTGGTCATGAGTGATTATTATGCCGTCAAGATCGATGATCGAAAGATCTATATCCCTAAAAATATCGATGAACCCGTACCCGGGATCTATCGCAATGGCTTTGACCGCTCCGAGATGATTTTTAAGCGTGAGCAGATATCCCCCGCCCTGGCTTATATTTGACGAAAAAAGAGGCGAGCTGGAGTTCCATTTGTGGAGCGTTTTTAAAATATTCGGGCCAACCGCTTTTTCCACGAACCTGGGGATCCCCAGATCGCTCCTTAATTTTTCCTTGGTTTTTACGATTTTTTCTATCATCGGAAATATGGTGTCTTCCATATACGATATGGCCTTTATTGTGCCTATATCGACCTGCTTGTGTAAATGGCTATAGTGCCTCGAAAGCTTAAAATCCTCGTAAGAACCCCTGAATTTGCCCTGCAGAAATTTGGCTATAGCCCGGCAGTAGATCAGCCGGTGAGAAATATTCTCTCTTCCATGTGCGCGCCGGCATATTTCGTCGTAAATATGCTCGGCTTCTTTATACAGTCCATCGTTGAGACAGGCAAACCCGATAACATCCCATGGAGCATCCTTTTGATATTCGACATTTGTATTTATATATCTGTCAAGGGTCCGCAGAATAATGGACATTTTGGAGCTAATCCAGAATTTTCTGTCCGAGGGCACCAGCCTTTTGAGATTTTTCCAGGTTTCGGGTCTGTCAGCATCTAGTTCCATATTGCCTATGGTAACAAATTTTCTTAAAGATAACTACTTTCTTTTTCTAACTGAAAAACCGAAATGCCCGAGCTTCTTTCCCAGGCAGTAATACTGGCCGTGCGAGTAGCAGATCAGACCGGCTTTTTCCAGATCAAATTTGCCTGTTTTGTCCATATATTTATCATCCGCATGTATGCAAAGCACTTTTGCGATGAACAGATCGTGGCTTCCCAGTTTTTTTATCTCTTCAACGCGGCATTCGATATTTACCGGGCTTTCTTTGATAAGCGGCGCTTTTACCATTTTGGCGCGCAATGGAGTTAATTTCAATTTTTTGAACTTGTCCATGTCTCTTCCTGACTTTACGCCGCAATAATCCATCTCAAAAACAAGGTCTTTTGTAGTAAGGTTTACGACAAATTCATTGTTTTTCCTTATTATGTCGTGGGAATATCTTGAAGGCCTTACTGATATAGAACACATCGCCGGTTCCGAACAGATGGTCCCGACCCAGGCAAGTGTTATGATGTTGGATTTTGACGTGTCACCACCCCCTTCATAAGTCCCGCAGGTGACCATGACCGCCGGAAGCGGATATATCATTGTACCGGGTTTCCATACAGCTTTCGACATATTATCAGCCTCTTAACAATTTTAAGAAATCGCTCATATCTTCAGGAATATCGGCCTTAATAGAGATAATTTTATTTTCTGTCGGATGCATGAACGAAATGCTTCCCGCATGGAGCGGCGTCCTCGATATCACCAATTTATCATTCGTGCCTCCATGCCCTACGATATCTGACACATAAATCGGCTCTTTTCTGCCGTAAAGAGGGTCAACCGCCAGCGGATGTCCTATAGCTTTTAGATGCAGCCTTATCTGATGTCTTCTGCCGGTTAAGGGGACTATCCCTAAAAGTGAATAATTATCAAATCTTCCCAAAAGGGATACCCTGGTTATTGCCTCTATGCCTGTCCTTGCGAGCGCGACTTTTTTTGAATGAGCCTTGCTCTTTGATATCGGTATCTTTATCTCTTTCTCTTGAAAATCAACACAGCCCTTGACTATCCCTATATATTTTTTTTCTACTTTTCTCTGGTCAAACTGCATATTGATAGACCTGTGAGACTCTGCGTTTTTCGCAAATACTACCGCACCTGATGTGCCTTTATCCAGCCGGTGAACAACGAAGAGTTTTTGCCCGCACATCCTTTCTACCATCCCGTTCAACGCGTTTTCTTTTGCGACCGTATCGCTCGGGATCGTAGTTATTCCGGCCGGTTTATTGACGGCAATAATCGAGTCATCTTGGTAAATGATTTGGATATCCTGCATGTAGCAATTATACTTGAAAAGTTTAATCTCCGCGATCCATTGGCGGAGCAGCTTCCCTCGTTACTCTTCCTCATTCCTGTCCTGATTAATCTGCCGCAGCGAATCAATTGGTCCCCTGTAGTCTGCCGGCCCTTAATTCTTCTCCTTACTCCTTACCCTTATAATTTTTGCGAAGCTTAATACGGCAAAATATTGCACAAACATTGATTTAAGATGAAGGAGAAGAATAAGGATGAAGGTAATTTTTGCTTCGCAAAAATTATTGGTGCAAAGCGCCCCGCATCGAACCTTTTCACTTATTATAGCCAATACAGTTCACGGCTGCAAGAACAAGGACCTTGAAGGGCGGTAGTTTTTGGTGCGGAAAGCTCCCATAAACACGAACTAACCCTATATAGTCCACCTGTCCACATGCCCAGCCATGGACAGACGGCTTCTACTGGTTAGGATGCTTCTTTTTCTATTAATATTCCCAAAGGAATATATATTCATTATTCGTTTGCTTATATGAATAAACACACGCTACTGCTGCATTATTACATCGCTGCTGAATACAGATATTCCTCTGTTCTTCTTGAAGAAATTTTACGGATTGACGATGAATGTTAAGATCACTTAAGCATTGAATTCTAAACTAATTAAGCAAAGAGAATTCATTGCTCCGCTCAATATTCCTTCTTTTCGCTCTGAAAAACAGCTCCGTATTGCATTTATTCTCCAGTCGTTTGACCCGCCTGCCCGCCGTGCACATTTCGGTATTTACGCTCAATTAAGTGTGAATGTACACGGAAAGCGCACGGCGACCAGGCTTGTTTTTTT
>JBAZKW010000024.1:0-21073 GCA_041650595.1 Candidatus Margulisiibacteriota bacterium | reverse complement strand
TAATATACCCCTGGGCTAAGATTTCATTCATCCCCGCGCAAAGCGCGGGGCATCCTGAAATGCAAATTGCGTGAAATCCGCATCAAAAATTGACGATAAATATAGTAGAGGGATATAATCCCCGGAAAAAAGGAGAAAGAACAATGAATACTGTTTCAGCAGCCCGCTTAAATACTCATATGCAAGGATTATTGGCAGCTCATCCCCAGCTTGGTACGTGGGAAGGAAGAGCAGCATTTTGTGCCGCAAATAGAGAGGCCGCAAGACCGCTCGCGGCGGTTGCTCTGTCACATCTTATCGCCTTTTCAAGCAAATCAAAAGCACTGGTTGCTCCATATACCTCCGATCTTACCCATCTTGGGTTGCTACATTCGTCTTTTGATCCAAATACTAAAGCCGCCATTGTAGAACACCTGAATCAAGTATATTTAGACAAAACAGCGCCTCAATCACTACGACTCGATCCTTTGGCATTACCCGAGGAATATGCTGCCAAAGTATTAAAGATAATAAAGGAAAGTCCTGAATTCTCTGATCCGTCAGGATGGGTTGCCAGACAACCATTTACATTGACACAGACCGAAAGCGGGGACATCTCTTGCACCCCTGCGCATATTTTTGACGACGAAGTTATCAATTGGAGAGTGGCCTTATCCGGCATTAACTGTACTCTCGGGTTTGGTTCGGATGTGCTAAGTTATTTTGGCCTATCCGGAACTGTTCTAGCCAGTGCCGTGGCAAGAGCGCTTCTGCCTTGTTTGTTTGATGATGAAACAGTAGAAAAATTCGACTGGATCCGCAATCCAAATACCGTTCGGATAATCGCTAACACAGATTCAATAATACCTGATGATATAAAATCAATAATCCCCAGAAAAGAGATTTTTCCATTAGGTATCGGAGGAGCAGGGGCAATTACTTTTCATGGTTTGGGAGAACGTATCCGTTTAATGGATAGTGCCGGATTACAATTAGACCTCGGACATGGTGAAGAATCAGATGGGTTCGATTTCTCAAAAGATGGCCCTTACGACAGAGATGAAACTCCGGATATGGCAGCTGCACGGGCTCTTTTTGCAGCAATGTGTAAAACCGGGCCGTTGGTCGGATTAAAGACAATTGATGTAAGGGGAATTAGAGTTTTTACACCTGAGAAAACAGCAGATGGAGATTTGGAAGCATCACCTACAGGTGGACATATCGGAGGTCCCGGATGTCATTTAAATGTAGGACCTAGAGATTCTTGGGGAGATCCAACAACGGAGTTGTTGACATCCGCATTTAGAGACGCGAAATTAGCGGGTGGAGCGCAAGGCCCCACAGGGACAAACGGTCAAGCTGATGAATCACCAAAACCTGATCCTAAATAGTAAATGATAAGCTAAAAAAGTGAGATCTGTTTTTGCGCGGATCTTTCTTTTGCATTAAATATCTTTATCTCGCCGTACTGCCCGTCATAACCCGGAGAAATGGCAACTTTGCCTTCCCTGACCCTTTTTATGCCTTCAACAATTATCGGAGGTATAAATGTCGCAAGCTCTTCCAGCGGCCTGTCAACAAGCATATCAAGTTCGCTGCCGCCGGATGAAAGAGCCTTTATATATTCATTTCTTACATAAGCCGTATCAGTACCTTTGTCATAGGCCTCGGCTATTATCTCGATCAATGGCACCAGGTTTTTAAAAGGAATTGATCTTTCCGGTTTAAAACCCTCTTCCCTGTCCGCCAGCTCTTCCACCCGGCTTAACACTCCGGGCGTGAGCTGTTTGCCGCACTGCGGACATTTCTTCTTTTTTTTCCTGGTGTCTTTGGGCGACAGGCACACCTTGCAGTTCCTGTGCCCGTCGTAATGATATTTGCCCTCTTCAGGAAAAAACTCCACCGTATATAAAAATCTTTTCGGATCTTTGGCTTTTAGCGCCGATATGATGCCTTTGTAAGAAAGATCGGTATCAAAAACATTTGCTTCGCGGCCCAGCTTTGAAGGAGAATGTGCGTCGGAATTGGAAATAAGCGCGATCCTGTCAAGTGCGCTGACGCGCCAGTTCATCGCAGGGTCTGAAGAAAGCCCGGTCTCTGCGGCAAAAATATTCCGGCAGTATTCGCCAAAACACTCTCCGATGCTGTCAAACCCGTTGTTTGACCCAAACAGTGAAAAATGAGGCGTCCATATATGGCACGGAACCAGGACGCATTCATTTGAAACAGAAAACGCTATTTCGGCCATCTTTTTTGCGTGCAGCGAAAATATAGGCCTGCCGTCCGACATTAGATCTGCAAAACGGCCCAGTTCTTTGTTTATCTTTGCCGCCGCTTCAAATGAGGGCGCAAATATCATGGTGTGTATCTTTCTCAGCTTGTCCTTGTCGTGGAATATATTGCATACTTCCGTCGTCAACATGTACTTTATGCCGTTGTAACCGAAAAGCCCGCTACCGTCGTCTTTCAACTTTTTTTTGAGCTCCGAAAACCACAAAGGATGAGTAAAATCGCCCGTGCCGACCACGGACAGACCTTTCCACTTGGCCCACTGGCAGATACTTTCAAGGCCCATATCTTTTGACGTGGCACGGCTGTATTTTGAATGCAAATGAAGATCAGCCGCGAATTTCATCTCTTATTCTTTCCATTAGTCTCATCATGAAACGTAAATTATGCATCGTAAGAAGTATTATGCCCAGCGTTTCTCCGACGATGAATAAATGCCTTATATACGCCCGCGAAAAAGTTTTGCACGCGTAACAATCGCAGGTCCTTTCAAGCGGAGAAAGATCTTTGGTGAATTTAGCGTTCCTTATGACTTTTTTGCCTTCACCGGTCAAAAAAGCCCCGTGACGTCCGAGACGGGAGGGCTCGACACAATCAAAAGTGTCTATTCCCCTGTCCACCGCCGCGCGGATATCGTCGGGATAGCCGACTCCCAAAAGATGTTTGGGCGCGTCTTCGGGTAAAAGCGGTATTTGAACATCGAGCATCTCGTACATAAGTTCATTGGGCTCATCCACGCTAAGCCCCCCTACCCCAAAACCTTTATAACCCATGTCAGATATCTGTTTGGCCGATTCTTTGCGCAGATCGGCGTAAGTCCCGCCCTGTACAATCCCGTACAGCGTAGAAACTCCGTTATCTTTTACGGCGTCAAGACTTCTTTGAGCCCACCGCGCGGTACGCTCGATCGATCTTCTCACGTGCATCCTGTCGCTCGGATACGGAGGGCACTCGTCCAGCGGCATCATGATATCGGAGCCAAAAGCAAGCTGCGCTTCAACAACATTTTCCGGAGTGAGCTTATGTTTGGACCCGTCAATGTGCGAAGAAAAGTTGACTCCTTCTTCTGTTATCTTTCTGATCTTGGAAAGGCTAAAAACCTGGAATCCGCCGCTGTCGGTGAGTATCGGGCCGTCCCACCCCATGAATTTGTGAAGCCCTCCGGCCTGTTTTATCAGTTCTACTCCGGGCTTTAAAAAAAGATGATAAGTATTGGAGAGTATGATCTGTGTCCCGACATCTTTTAAGTTCCGCGGGGTCATCGCCTTGACGGTAGCCTGCGTGCCGCACGGAATAAAATTGGGGGTCTCTATTGTGCCATGTGAAGTGTGGATCTTTCCGACACGGGCTTTTGTTTTTTTGGATTTGCGGAGAACTTCAAATTTGAACATTCTTTATTGATTATACAATGAAATTTCTTCCTTTATCTGTCGATGTCTAAATAGAATGACCAAAATAGTTATAAAACCGCTTCCTTTATCCGTTTTAAAAGGCGTTGAGATCGGACAAAAAAGATCTGCAAGGCATTTGAAGATCGACGAAGGTTTTTTGTCAATAAGATATCAGCCGTTGGCTTTGCGTAAAGCTATAACTTTGCAACATCGGCAAGTAAGGGAGTTGGCATCAATTGGCGTCGTACGGAACGGGTTGATCTCGCCGGGAGCATTTCAGGAACATTTGCACGCCCTAAGATGCCCTTCCGATATTTTTACCGAATTACACATGCGTATCCGCGAAACAGAGTCCGCAAAAGATATGAAAATTGAAAATGTCATGGCGATAGTGTTAGGAAGGCTGCTCCAACCTGTATCGGATATTTTCGAACCAAAATACAGGATAACCGCACAAAATAATCTGCCGGTTAGAATCGCTGAAGCTATTGAGATATTGATGACAGGCGATATAGAGGGATGGAACATGCTTAGAAAAGGCGTATATAACTGGCCGTTTCCTGTGATTGATCTGAGCGGTGCTATTTTTTCAAAAAGAGATATGGGTAATGCCTGTTTTGAATTTGTTGATCTTAGAAAGGCCCGTTTCATAGGTACGGATCTGTCAAAAGCCAATCTTCGGCAAGCCTTTCTTGCGCTTTCCGACTTAAAAGGAGCCAGAATTTCAAAAGAATTCAAACAATATGTCGAAGCTTCGGGTGCCAAGCACACGGATCAGGTAGTTTGGGTGTGACCAATTTTGCGTGAAATTTCAAAAAAATCTAATCGATAAGGATTTGTAAGAAAAACACCTAGGAGGATCTAATCATGTTGCAATCAGTCTCAGTAAAGCCAAGAACAATCAATGTTAGAGGCAGCAATTTCAGAGACATCTCAGGTTTACTTGAAAGAAGACAATTCCCGACGAGAAGAATTGAAGTCCCGGCAGGCTCAACAGTTACAAAACATGAATACAGACAATTTCTTATTGATGCTTATTGTGCAATGGCGCAATTCAGGGTATTTGCCCCTTCGCAAGGTGTAGATGCGCTTGAGCTGGCACATTTAATCCCGCGGGTTCACGAAACAATGATAGCGATATATGTCGGAATTAACAAAGATGTATGCCATAAAGGTTTTGTCTCGCCTGCCTTGGTAAGGCACGGGCATAATAATGTGTATGCCTTTGATCCTCAAGTTTTTTCCGGTAAAGAAAATGTGCCCGATGGGACCATTGATGCTTCCGCTGTCCTGAACGGCTTTGAACCGCCTAATAAAAGCTGGCCCAAAGACTGGACCTATGTAATGATAAAAGACCCTAAAAGAACGATGCAAAGCTTGTGGAAACAAAAAGGATTCATCAGCATGGTCATCGGCAAACATGAGGATTTTCAGGTTAAGGATGGAGAGGCATGTATATTTGTGGATAGAGATGCCTTTGATCATCCTATGAATAAAGAAAGAGCGTATTTACACGGAGCAAGACAAAGAGGAGATAAAAATTTAAAGCATTTTGTGATCCCGAAGGGAATGGAAGGCGAGTTTGATGGTTTAGATCCTATTATTTTATTCCCGGGAGAAAGACTTCTCATCGCATCTCCGATCCTAGGAAGGCCTTGTGCACACGGATGGGTTGAAAACCCGATGCATAAAGATGACGGAACACATGCTTATGTAGAAGAATTTTCTTCAACACCAAAGATCGTTTTCCCGGTTTCAAGAAAATACGCGCAATTGGTAAAAGCTCTTACCCCTGCAGCCGGTAGCGCAGACATGACGACAGACTGGTTCTTCCAGGGATTAAAGGTTTTCAGAATGGCATTGCTTGCCGGGATCGTGGAGGGATAATAAAGTTCTCATTTCCCTCTCCCTTTGGGAGAGGGATTAAGCCTGCCTGCCGGCAGGCAGGGGTGAGGGCTGCAATATCATCAATAAATTATGAAAGCAACATCTGTATCTAATATTCAATATCCTCTAAAACTGTCAGCTGCTACAAAAAGGGCGGCTATGTCGCAATATCAACAGCTTTACGGGCAGGCTTATCCTCAAGCAGGACCTCCGCCAAGAGTTGACGTAACTTCGTTCGGCTTGTCCCAATATATGAGAAGAGGAAATGGTTATCCTACCGGTTTGATAGATATAGGCCGGGGCAAGTGGACAACAGATCTATGCTATGAGGATGATTATACCTCAATGGTACTGGGCCTTTTCCCCGGTCAATTGCTGCCCGAACACTCCCATTGGAGAAGTATCGTCACTCTCAAAAAGTCTGTGCAACCATTTCTTGACGCCGGCTTTGTCGATATAAGAGATAATATCCCGCATTTTAAATGCATCTACGAATACAACAGCGATGGCACGGTCAAAATGGGGCCGGACGGTCCTGTTATCAAATATTCAATTGAAGGCGATTCAATATATGCGATAGTCCAGACTTTGGACAACGGCAAGAAGATACCCCAACGAGTCCAAAGATTTGAAATAGTAGAGGATTTTCGGGGAAAAACTGAAACTTTCAGGCCTGTTTTGGGAGATGCAATCCTGTTTTGCAACATAGACGGGTTAGAACTTTTAGACCATAGCAGTCAAAACAGTTTAGACGATCTACTGCGAATACCAAAACATATGATGCGTTATGTAGATCGCGCCAAAGAATACTCCCAAATTCTTGCGAGAGATACGCTGTACTTAACAGGGCCTATGAGGATAAGGGTTCTGCCGGGCGCGTTGCACGCTCTTGTTGCGGGGCCTTATGGGTTTGTCGTAGAAGAAACTTCGGATATAGGCGATACTTTGGATGTTTTCACAGATAAAAGAATCGTGAAATAAATCGTATTCGTAGCGGTCGGTTGCAACCGACCGCTACAATATCATCATCGCATCGCCAAAACTAAAAAACCGATATCGTTCTTTTATCGCTTCTCTATATGCTTCCAAAATAAAGCCTTTGCCCGCAAACGCAGATACCAGCATCAGCAATGTTGACTTCGGAAAATGAAAATTCGTGATAAGCCCTTTAACAACTTTGAAATCGAACGGCGGATAGATAAAAATGTCCGCCGAATCTTTAATAGGGACTATGCTTCCGTTCTTTCTGAGGCAATCTTCAAGACATCGTGTAACTGTAGTCCCGACTGCCACCGGTCTTTTGCCGTTTTTCAAAGCGGAATTAATTTTTGAGGCGGTTTCCGCAGTTATTTCATATTCTTCAGATGCCATTTTATGGTCTTTTACCATGTCAGCGGTTACCGGTTTAAAAGTCCCCATGCCTGTGTGAAGCGTTATATATGCGATCTCAACACCTTTGTCTTTAAGTCCGGCCAAAAGCTCCGGCGTAAAATGAAGTCCCGCAGTCGGCGCAGCCGAAGCCCCCGCTTTTTCGGCATAGACGGTTTGATATCTTTCAAGAAGAAATGGATCTGTTGATTCTGCTTCGGTCAATTTTGAGACTATATAAGGCGGCAAAGGGATCCTGCCGATTTCTTTTAGAAGGCTGTCAAAATCTCCTTCAAAAAAGAATTCGATCGCTTTTCTGGAATCGCCAAGATCTTTTTTTATCACGGCAGTGAATTTACCCAGATCGATCTGAGTCCCTTCTTTTAATCTTTTGTAAGGAAAGACCATGCACTCCCAAATATTTCCGGACATCTTTTTGAGCAGGAGGATTTCGGCCTTGCCGCCGCCTGCCTGCCGGCAGGCATGGCTTTTTGTTTTTTTGCCTATAAGACGCGCGGGGATCACCTTTGTATCGTTGAGAACAAGAATATCGCTACTCCCCAGATGATCCGAAATATCATAAAAATGCTTGTGTTCTATTGTGCGGCGCGATCTGTCAAGCACAAGCAGGCGGCTGTGGTCTCTTTTGTCAGAAGGCTTTGAGGCGATCAGGTCATCCGGCAGGTCATAATCAAAATCTGCGGTACGCAGGTCGTTCATCTAAAAAACGATCTTAAGACTTGAGCTGGAATTTTACTGGTATTTTGAACCATGCCTCGGTTATCTGGCTTGAAGACGCCGCCGGCTCAAATATCCACTGTGATACAGCGGCCAGCGCGGAAGAATCAAGCATTTCATGTCCTGTGCTTTGCTCTATTTGCGCCTGTCCTACCCTTCCGTTCTTAAGGATATACACGCTTACTATGGCCGTGCCCTGCTGGGCGTTTTCAACGCTTCTTGCGGGATAATCAGGCATGGATTTGTAGATTATCCTCGGCGCAACTAGCGAGCGGCCGGCCGGATAATGTTTTGCCGGGATGATTTTTTGTATAGTAGCCGTAGATGCGGGAGCCGCGCTTTGGATATCAGCTGTCTTGGCTATGCTCATGAATTCCCCGACTTTTACCGTGTCTGTATTGAGAGCGGTATCCGCTACGGGAAGAACATCGAGCTCTCCCGCTATCGTAAACTCAGGGACAAACTTTTCGGTCTTTATCAAAGAGGTCTCAAGTTTTGCGACTGCCCAGGCCATTGCAATTAAAATAAGCATGGCTGTGATTATTGAAAAATCCACCGCCGGAAGATGTGAGGTTCTAACTCCGGACATTCTTTCTTTGTATCTCATGATTTTTCCTCCATGTTCAATTCTACTTCAACTCAGTCTATCGGTCAACAACAACCCTGCCCTCACCTCTGCCTGCCGGCAGGCAGGCCTAACCCCTCTCCCCCCGCTGGGAGCGGGGCAAGCGCCGGGAGAGGGGCAGTAAAACACTTATCAAAATCTAATCCCCCCTCTCTTAAGAAGAGAGGGGGCAGGGGGTGAGTTACAGCGTCACCTTGACCTCGAACCTTCTCCCCGGCATAGGATAGCCCCTTTCCTGCCAATCGACCGTACTATAACCGGCGGATTCAAAATATTTTTCATCAAAAATATTAAGCAGACTGGCCGTCAATTCGGCTGAAAGTATATATTTTGAAACGATCAGGTCGACCACTCTGTAGGCGGGCAGTTGTTTTGTATTGTCCGTATCCGTATAGACAGAAGAAACATCCTTTGAGTTCAGGTTTATTGAAAGCCCGCGGGCCGCAAGCTCCAATCCTGCATTTAACTTATAATCAGGACTGTACGGGATCGCCTTTCCGGAAGAAATATCGGTAACGTTCTCTTTGTTGTAATTCGTGTAGAAAGACGCTCCCGGCAGGAATTCTTTTCTAAGCCCCAGGCTAATGCCTTCCACTTTGGCAGAACTAATATTTTGCGTCTGCCATACGAACGGGCTGGTCTGGGTCCATGAGATCATGTCGGTTATTCCGGTGGAATAATATCCGGCCGACAACGAATCATTACCGGAAAATTTATCAAAAGCTATATTAAAGGAATCGCTTTTTTCCGGTCTGAGATCAGGATTCCCGTACATTCCCCACGAAGGCTCGTTCCAATAAAGTTCGTTTATTGTCGGCGCTCTAAAAGCTTTGGCAAACGAATATCTAATCCTGTTGCCGCCTGACAGATCAACGATCATCCCAACGCGCGGAGTAAGTTCGCGGCCCCAGACACCGCTGTTGTCATATCTTATGCCAAAATTAGCGGCCAGAGGAAGACCGGCTCCGCTGTCCAGATTTACATAAACGGAAGAATTATCCAGACTATGGTTTCCGGCTTTTGAGCTTTCTCCCATTGACCTTTTCCACTCGGCACCGGTGGTCAATATAGCTCCCGAAAACCTTGTTATATTCTGAAATTCTGACCCGTATATGCGGCTAAAATATCTATCGTCGGTAAAAAGCCCGGTAAAAGAATCCTGATAATGGACATGCTGATTTTGCGTTGTTTCAAACAAAGTAAGTTTGTTTAATGAATTATCCGCTCTATTCATAAGATCCAGGCTCAGGTTCCCGTAGAAATCTTTTTGTCTGTCAAAAGGCGTCGAAGCAGACCAACTGTCAGTATCCGATGCCGGGACTCCCGGATTGCCTCTTTCTGAATTTGTAACATTGTATTTCAAGGATACAAAATCGGCCCAGTTCATCGAGAGCCCATATCCCCTATTTTGATAATCACTATTCTGCCTGAACCCATCGGTCTTGATGTCCTGGTAAAATACCTGTGAAGAAAGCCCTGAAAACGATCCGCCGGCTCCGATATAAGCCCCGATCTCTCCGTATGACCCATAATTTACGGAGGCTGTCACAGGTTTTTCCTGTGCACTCTTTGTGATTATGTTTATCACTCCGCCTAAAGCGTCGGCGCCATAGATGGACGACAATGAATCTTCTACTATCTCTATCCTTTCGATATTTGAGACGGGAATGTCGTTCAGGTCAAAAACTCCCAGCAAAGTTGAATTTATCTTTTGTCCGTCGACCAGTATCAACACCTGCGACGAACTAGCGCTTTTGAGCCTCAGCGTGCTTATTCCGCCCAACCCCCCAGTGCTCTTTACATTTATTTCCGCCACGGATTTTAGGGCTTCGGCAACTGTCTTGGCACCGGTCTTGTCTATATCCCGAGCTCTGATCACTTTTACGGGCGATGAAGCTTGAGACATGGGCTGGATCCTTCTGGCAGCGGTCACGACGATCTGTTCTCCAAAAAAAACAGGAACATCCGAAGCGAACGAAACCGAGGAAAAACAAAGAAGCAGAAGCAGGCAGATAGTCTTTCTCATCGCACACTCCTTTTTCCATTCCGCGTGGAGATGGAAGTGTAAAAGCTATACAGGCAAGGTTTTCTGACTCACGGATCGTCCTCCCCTGCGTCTTCCCACCTGAGCTTGTCGAAGGTAGTGACATTTGCAGGTTTGTCCCCGTTTACAGCGCCGGGAGCGTCTCCGATTTACACGGAGTTCCCTTTTTCTGTACGCAGAAGCATTATACCAAAAAAAATCCCCGTCAACAGGCGACGGAGATTTGATCAAATATCTTGAGACTTTTTATTGCTTAGGCCATCCTATCATATTAAGAATGGAATCACGGATGCTGGCAAAAGTTCTACTTACCCAAGAAAAAAGAAAAAGGCTTGTACTAAAATCATATCTATTCATGATATCGCTTGGCATATTAATAGACCGGCCAGATTGAATGCCAGGCACCAGAACGCTTTTATTCCTATTCAGTTCAAACGGGTTACCCAATGCTTCAGAAAATGCATATCTCGCGACATTTGGCCTCCCTGAACAAATCCCGTGAACAGTACCTTTTGACCGGCTCAGAGCAAAAAGGCCAAACGGGCGTCCCGAACAGATTGTGGAAGGACCAAGTCTTGGACTGTTTAATATGAAAGCACTCCCTAATCTTGTCATTGCATTACTTAACATAGAAGTTTTTGGCATGTTCGTTAATCCCATATCCTATCTCCTCTCGTTTTATTAGCTATATCCCCCTACATATATATATCGACATTTTTGACGGTCAATTTCAACATTACCCCTCACATCTGCCTGAAGATAATTGGAATCAGAAGACATATTTTTCTATATAAGAGAAGGATTATACCAAAAAAATCCCCGTCAACAGGTTACCAGCCTCTTTTTTCCGTGACTGCTATCGCTATATCAAATGGGAACGTATCAGGACTGGAATTGTCAACAAATAACACTCGTCCTTTATCATCAACATCAAAATGAGCACCACTTCTCCAATCTTCAGCTTTGCAAGCAGGATACACTCTTCCCATTGATTTAAGCATTACTTCCGGTAATTCAAGTTTTTCCATCAAGCTCTGAGTCGCCAGATCTACAACCGTAACTTTTTCTTCTTGCGATCCCGGGTATTCCTGAGCTGGCCGAAGGTTCATGCCAAGAATCGTCGTATAAGAAGCGTTAGAACCGGGCTGCGCGCAAGCAAAAAGATCCCAGCCATCTATGAACCATGGAATATGACTGGTGCTTTGTTCATTCCCCACTATCGGCTTATCAGAAAATTGCTGTGAGATGTTATTCACCATGATATCGGCAACTCTTGGGAAGTTAAAGGAGAGCGGAAAAAGATTATTCGAATAGTCTTTGTCAAACGGGAATTTTGCGCCAAATACTACCATCATAGTATAAGTAAGCCCATCGGCTTTATATTCATCCGCAAACGCTTCCGCAGTACAACCAATTTCCTGTGATATTTGCCTTGCCGCTCTTTCTCCGGCATTTTGGCATTGGCTATTTAATATTCTTCTTGCAAACGGATCTCGTCCAAAACCTTCAGGGATAATAACATCTGGACAAATCATTGCGGCTATCGTTTTATCTACACTTTCGCATAACCGCATTTGTCCGATTTGTAATCCTGTAACGCCTATAATTGCAATTGAGGGATCTACAGCTATCCCACATCCTACTGTATTCCTGCCTTTAACTGGATTGATAATTGTGTTTACATAAGCCGCAGCCGAACTATAAAGTTCAGTGCGATTTGAATACAACATAATCTGTCTGCTTCTTAGCTGCTCCAATGCCGCGGCCGTGCGAACCGCTGTTGTTTTATTCAACCCGATCACTCGTGAGATTGCTGCCATGTGTTTACTTACTCCTTTTCGATGAATATTTAGCTCATTTCTTTATCGACGGGGGTTTTTGAAAATTTCACTATTTTTAAAAGGATTTTAAGTTTGCAGTATTTCAGTACCGGACTAGACTAACACAATTTATCCGGAAGGTAACCCGTTCTTGGATATTTGGGAGATTTCATCGACCCGATCAAACCCCTCAATTCATTAGCGTAGTCCGATATTTTAGAAGCCGGGGCACCAAAATCTGAAGACAAGTCTTCTTCTATAGTCTTTAACCTGTCGAGTTTTGCATCGCTTATATAGCGGCCGCCTATCCGTGTCCAGCTCGATTTGCTTTCTATGATAATGTCGGCAGCTTGTCTTAACAAAGGCAGCCCCTCTCTAATATTGCCGTAATCAAGAAAGAGCGCCGCACCCTGCAGAGCGCCTTTGGCTTTAATATATCTGGCCTGCAAATACTGGTCCGAGTCGCTTCCGTACTCTCTCAAGAATCCGTCTACGGCAAGCATGGCCGAAGGATATATCTCCGGGTTTCCGCGGGACAGTGAAAACCTTATTTCCGCCGATCTTATCTCCGCATTATCCACATAATATTTTGCCAGGTCCAAAGTTTTTGGGTCCGCTTCGCCGCCAAGATTTACAATCTCTCCGGGAGTGCGGCCTTTATAAAATCTGAGGATCTTTTCATATCTGCCGAGAGCCCCGGCCAGATCGTTTGTTCCCATCAAATAGTTGGCTGTAAAGGTTTCTTTTGCCATCATCATTACTGCCTTATCGGACCGTTCACTATTCTTACTTGTTGAAAAAGCGCTGTTTATGGCACTTAATGCAAAAGCTTTTGGAAGAGAATGATCGATCGAGTAATCGGCTTTTTTCGATTTGTCCAGTATCTTCTGGGACAGAGAAGGTTCAGGCTGTTTTACTACAGCCGCCGGTTTCGCAGCAACAACTTCTATCGGCTTATCCGGACTTTTGCCGGCAATTATTAGTCTTGTATCAAGATTTTTAGGGGACTTTGGCAAATGCTCAATGTCGGTCTTTTTCTTTTCTTTCGGGTTTTCTTTTGTGTTTCCGGCATCGAGCAGTTCTACTATGTTGTTAATATCATTTTTTGTTACTTCTTGTGACATGTTTTTATCGCCTATTCTTTTCCTCATGTTTAAAACGGCGGAGATCGTTCTGGTGCCAAACTTGCCGTCCGGGCCGCCTTTTGAATCTCTATTTCCCTGGATCGTCAAAAACCCCAAGGATATCAGCGCCCTTTGGATAACAGCAACATATTCATTTCTCGTAAGCGAAAATTTTACCGGAAAAGAAACGTCCGATTCCAGCAAAATAACTATCATTTCATTTGAAGACCAATTTTCGAATTTTGCGGCAGCGGTTTTCCTCTTCGTAGCTGCGGAAGCGACCGGCTTTTCTGATACCACGGAAGAAATATTAGGCATTATTATTCCCTTCAACAAAGTGATTTTTGCTTACATAGTTGTATCGATTGAAAATATGAAAAATTTCACTACGGAGAGGGCTTGCCTTCGACCAGAAGTGTTATTTCGCCCAAGACTTCTTGCTCAAATCTGTCCAGAGTTTCTTCGACCGTTCCCCTAAAGAATTCTTCGTGAATTTTTGTAATCTCTCTTGCAACGCAGATTTTTCTGTTGCCAAGTATAGATAAAATATCATTAAGCGATTTTAGCAGCCGGTGCGGCGATTCGTAAAAGACAAGGGTTCTTTCTTCGTCAACCAGTTTACGCAGTATCCGCCTTCTTAGTTTTCCTTCTCTTGGTAAGAAACCCTCAAACACAAAACGGCTTGTCGGAAGCCCGGAAACCGCAAGAGCTGTTATTACTGCGCTTGGACCTGGAATAGGAATTACCTTAATGCCTTTGGATATCGCTTCTCTTATAAGCTCTTCACCGGGGTCCGATATCCCCGGCATGCCGGCATCCGATACCAAAGCGACATTTTTGCCATTCAGGAGCTCGCTTATGATCTGTATGGTTTTGTGCCTGATATTATGTTCGTGATAAGAGGTTGTCCGCGTCGCAATGTCAAAACGTTCAAGAAGTTTTTTGGTCTGCCTTGTATCTTCGGCGGCTATAAGATCTGCACCTTTGAGCGTGTCGATAAGTCTTTGTGAAGCGTCCGACAAGTTGCCTATGGGTGTCGCGCAAACATATAAGGTGCCCATTTTACTGAATGCCGATTATTTCTTTGACCTTTTCGGAAAAGTCCGAAGACTCTTCTTCCGGATTATTTCTTGCCTCTCCCATCGTAACGCGGCCTTTGTAAGAGGCCCCTTCATCCACTATCAGCCGGTTCCCGGCAATATTGCCGGCCACTTTACCGCCCTTTTTTATCTCAACTGCTTCAACTGACGATACATCTCCCGTCACTTCGCCCGCTACTATGACATTTTTCCCGGAAACATCACCTTTTACGGAAGCTTTTTCTGCGATACATACTTCACCTTCGGAACTTATGCCTCCCTCAAGCGCACCGTCTATCCTGCAGGCACCCTTTGTTTCTATACGTCCGGTAACTTTTGCTTCGGCGCCGATTATTGTCCCTATGGATCCCTGCTGCGCAGAAGAAACTTTTGAAAAATCCATCATTCCCATATTATAGCCTCCTCTCCAAACTTTCGGCAAGGTTCAGATTGAGATAATTAATAGGATTTATGCAAGACCCGTTCCTTAGTATCTCATAATGAACGTGGGGCCCGGTAGAAAATCCGGTCATACCTATATAGGCTATCACCTGGCCCTTTCTTATCCTCTGTCCCATAGATACCGCGAAACGGCTGGTGTGTCCGTAAAGTGTTTGGTATCCGAAGCCATGGTCTATCATAACTGCTTTGCCATAGCCCGTACGCCAGCCGGCAAAACTGACAACTCCGTTTGCGGTCGCCCTGATGGGAGACCCGAATGCCCCACTTATATCTATGCCGGAATGGAATCCTCTCCAGGGAGACGCCCTGTAACCGAACGTTGACATTATCCTGCCGTACGAAGGCCAGACAGACGGCATACTGGCAAATCTTTTTCTGAACTCCCCCGCAAAGCTGAGCAATCTTTCCAGACTGTTTTGCCGTTCTTTTATGTTGTTATTGATCAGGTCAATTTTGCGATCCAGATCTTCCCCTGTTTTTGTATCTTTTCCAGAGGATAAGCGCAATTCATTCGTATCGGTATTTAGCCCCAGCATTTTCCGTATCTGCCATTCCTTGTCGGAAAGATTTGTGATCTCTTTGCTGAGCAGCCTGGTCTGGTCGTCGAATTTTCTTATCAGCTGGTCCTGTACCAGCATTTTTGACTTTATGTCTTCATATGAAACAACCCGCCTTGCCATATATGAGGAGTACACAAAAAGAGAGACCAAAACCACACATGCCGTAACCGCTGAGGATACAAAGAACTTTGCAAGTCTGCGGGGTACTTTTATTACAAAGGTTCTCTGCTCAGGAGAATGAGGCACCAAAATAAAAGTGTAAAATTCTTTTTTGCTGTTTTCCATATGGACTAACCTTTTTTGGAATTTTTTATTGGGCTTTGAATAACTGAAAAATAGTTTGTGACCGTTCCGGAACTAAAACACCTCCGGGATAAGTCTATTGCCGCAAAAGATCGCGGCTGACGGATGAATTATACCACAATCAGCCGAGATTGAATGCTGAGTGAAGTACCTGTACGGCTTTTTTTGCAAATTTTTCTTCCACTACGCAGGATATTCTTATTTCGGACGTGCTTATCATATGGATGTTTATATTGTTTTTCGCCAGAGTATCGAACATTTTTGCCGCGACTCCCGGAGCGCTCACCATCCCGACACCTATCAGCGAGATCTTTGAGACATTGCTATCGGTAATCACTCCGGCCGCTCCCATTTTTTTCGCCAGCGACTCGATGAGATTTTTTGCTTTTTTTAAGTCGGAACGCGATACCGTAAACGCCATATCAGCCACGCTTCCGCCGTGTATGCTCTGAACGATCATGTCAACGCTTATCTTTTCTTTTGCCAGGGCATTAAATATAGTAGATGCAATCCCGGGTTTATCCGGCACCTGAAGGACACCGATTTTTGCGACATTATTGTCAAAAGCTATTCCGGTGACCAATCCGCTTTTTTCCATTTTTTCTCTCCCTTTTTTATCTTTGATAGATGTGATCAAAGTACCCGGATTATTGTTCATGCTGGACCGGACATTAATATCAATGCCGTAAATCTTTCCGCATTCAATAGATCTCGGATGCATTACTCCGGCACCAACGGAAGCCATCTCCAGCATTTCTTCGTGCGATATCCTGTTCAGCTTGCGGGCCTGCGACACCACTCTGGGGTCTGTAGTATAAATGCCGTCAACGTCAGTATAGATCTCGCACACATCCGCTTTTAAGGCTGCGGCGATCACCACGGCGGAAGTATCGGAACCGCCCCTGCCGATTGTCGTGATATCGCCTTTGCTGTCTATTCCCTGAAATCCCGTAATTATTATTATTTTGCCCTTGGCAAGTTCTTTTTTCATCCTGTCGAATCTTACGTCTTTTATTCTGGCCTTTGACGGGATATCTTCGGTTATCACCCCTGCCTGGCCTCCGGTAAGAGACACTGCATCATGCCCCATCTCGATTATCGCCGAAGCAAGGAGCGCGGCAGAAACCTGTTCGCCCGTAGAAAGAAGCATGTCGTATTCTCTGGGACTTGGGTTTTTTGTTATCTGGCCAAGCAACGAAACAAGTTCATCGGTCGTATGTCCCATGGCAGACACGATAACAACGACATGATTGCCTGCTTTTTTTGTATTGACTATCCTTTTGGCAACATTTTTTATGCGCTCAACCGAGCCTACAGATGTACCCCCGTATTTTTGGACGATTGTTGGCATTGTTGCAAATCTATACCTCGTCATTATTATATCATCTGTAATAGTCCTCGTAGCAATGAAGGCTAACAGCACGGGCCGATTGCATCGTCCCTACAGCTCACAGCTCCGGAAAGCCGCCTGCCTGCCGGCAGGCAGGTTAGCTGTAGCGAGCGGAGTGAGCGTGCAGTAAGCGAAGCGAGCCGTAGCTCATCCCACCAGGGAGGAGCGTGCTGTTTGCTTGTGCTATAATTTCTATTACCATGGCAAAAGACTCATCCTTTGATGTAGTTTCCAAGATCAACATGCCTGAACTAGACAACGCGCTTCACCAGACAATGGCTGAAGTAAGGCAAAGATTTGATTTTAAGGGCAGTATCAGCGAAATAACCATGGAAGGAGAAAACCTGGTCGTTGTTTCCGAGGATGAATTTAAACTTAAGAACGTTACCGATATTTTTCAGAACAAGCTCATAAAAAGAGGAGTTTCCCTCAAGTTTTTCGAGTTTGGCAAGATAGAGTCTTCACTCGGAGGAGCTGTAAAACAGACCATAAAGATGAAAAACGGCATAGAGACCGAAAAAGCAAAAGAGATCGTAAAGATCATCAAGGATGCCAAGCTCAAAGTCCAGTCACAGATACAGAGCGACCAGGTAAGGGTGTCCGGCAAGAACAAGGACGACCTTCAGCTGGTCATCCAGATCCTGCGCAAAGCCAACCTCCCGATAGAATTGCAATTCGTCAATTACAGGTAACCGCGGACATGTCATATTGCCTATTTACTTTGCTAAACGCTGTATGGTAGAATCCAGCAAATCGATCGAAAGGAGCCTTATATGACCGAAAAAGAATTGAGCCTGTCTGATGCGCTTGCGTTCGGATGGAATGCCATGAAGACCAATTTGTGGTTCTTCGTGGTCACTTTTTTGATATTGGTGGTTATTACATGTGCTCAGTCCCTGCTCACGTCCGGAGGCTCTTTTGTTTCGTTCATTTTTCTTCTTGCTTTTTATGCGATCAATCTGATCGTCGGAATGGGTATAATCAAAATATCCCTAAAGCTTGTTGACGGCCAAAAACCGGAATACTCCGACCTGTACTCTTCATATCCGCTGTTTTGGAGCTACCTCGGAGGTTCGATACTTTTTGGCATAATGGCCTGTATCGGATATATGCTGCTGATAATCCCGGGTATAATAATCTCGCTCCAGTTCGGGTTGTTCGGATACCTTGTGGTAGATAAAGGCTCGGCAGCAATATCGTCGCTGCAGCAAAGCTCAAAAGTCACGAACGGCGCAAAGTGGAAGCTTTTCGGACTGGCTCTTCTTTCGATCTTTATCAATATTGTCGGGCTTTTGTGCCTCGGTATTGGATTAATAGCGACAATCCCGACCACAATTGTTGCCTGGGCTTACGCATACAGGAAACTCCTGGCACAGACAAGCATTTAAATTCTGCTATCAAATCAAGGAGGATATTTTGATGAAAAAGTTTTTATCCGTTTGTTTGGTACTTGCTTTCGCCTCTTCCGCCGCATTTGCCATGACGCCGGCAGCTCTTCCGCATGGCCCAAGTGCAAGATTTGCCGCAATGGGAGGCGCGGGCTCGGCTTTAGTCGATGATGTGACAAGCGCTTACTACAATCCCGCCGGAATGGCAGAAGCACAAGCGATGGCGATTAAGATCGGCGCAGGAGCTGCGACTGACGGCTTAAATGATATGATAAACACTTTGAGCAGTGCCGGGGACCCTTCCAAATTCATCCTCGACAACTATGCAAACGCTTTGGACCTTAACGGAAGTGCCAATATAATGATAGGACTTGATATTTTTAAGACCGGAATAAGCTTTATCCCCGCCGCAACACTTAATGTGTCGAAAAACGCGAACAGCGCCGACGGAAGCGCGACCGCTACGGCAATGGGAGAAGGAGTCGTGACCATAGGCAGAGGAGTTTCTGTGCCATATCTTGGAAGTTTGAATGCCGGCGCCAATATAAAATATGTAGCGGATACTTTTGGAGCCGCTACCGTAGCGGGAGCTACAAGCACTACTCTGACCTCCGCCTACACAGGTATGGGGTTTGATTTGGGCGTTCAGGGTCAGGTTGATTCGATCCCGACAATGCCTATATCAGTGGGCGTTGTATATAGAGATATAGCAGAAACATTAAAAGGAAAAACTTCTACAACGACAAAGACCATCGATCCCGCAACCGGACAGGTCTTAAGCGAGTCAAAGACTCCTGATACGGACCTGCCTGATCAAATAACCCCGACCACATTAGTTATCGGCGCGGCAGCAAAGATCCCGGTTGTCGGCGCTACAGTCGCAATAGATCTGGACAATGTAGCCGCGGCATCCGCAGCTCAAGCTTATTCCGTAACTCATATAGGCCTTGAATATCCGGTAGCAATGGGTATGGTAAATCTAAGGGCAGGGACAATATCCGGAGGCCCGTCAGGATCCCCCATCAACATGACCACATACGGCGCGGGGATACTTGGGAACATGATAAATATCGCCATGATAACCGACAACAACGACAAAAAGAACAATCAAACGATGTTCGATATAGGTTTCGGGTTTTAACGGACAAATATATATATCCTAAAAATAACCTGAAATTTCCTGAAAAACCCTTCGATACAATATTGTCCGCTCAACAAAGGAGGGTCGGCCCAAATGAAATCCGTTTATTGCTCGCCAATTGCGATATTATCATTATTCATTCTTACAGCTGTCAGTTTTGCCGACGCGCCAAAGTTTGAGTTTGATTATACAAAGGAAACCCTGTCAAACGGCCAGTATTACAATACATCATATTTTTACGTGACAAAAAAAACGGCGAACAACACAATGGTGATCAGCGTTCAAAACAGTGACAGGAACGGCGCCAAAGACACCAGCTTTTCTCTGGGTGATTACTTTGATATAAGCAGCGAACTCTACGGATATATCAACACCATCATCAATCCGTCGCCGAACGTTCTGCCTCAGAACTCATTGGAGTTGGAGGCCGGCTGGTCAAGGCTTAAGCCCGCTGTGCTCATAGCAAATTACAAGAGAAGAAATTATCCGAGTTTGTTCGTTGAAATATACGGGATAGGAACGGATTACTATTTTATTTTTCCCGGATGGCTTTACGCAAGGATCTACTGTTCGAAATCTTCCGACGGAATTACTACCACGTCCGGTGTCACCAAGATCTTTTACGAGCCCAACGAAAAACTGAGACTTTATATCGGCTATGCGACAGGAAGCGAAGCTTACAAAGATATTTCCTCCGCCGCGGTGTTCGGTTTTAAAGCGAACACTCCGATGGCCGGAGTCCAGTACAAAATAAACGACAATTATGGAATTAAGGCCGACATCTCACGAGAATACAGGGACAGCGGAGTAATCGACAGTTTGCTTAACATAGGAGCTTTTTCACAATGGTAGCAGAAGGATATCTGGTAAATATAGGCACAATAATCCTTGTTAATTGGGTAATGCTCGGGATTATCGTCGCGATCATATTTTTTATTTTTCTGCGCAGGCTTTTGCTCTTTCCCATACAGATATGGCAGGAAAAAAGAGAAAAAGTCTACACCAGAGTTCTTACCGATATTTTAAAATATACGGAAAAAGCTGCAAGGCTCACAAACAAAAGATTTCTGTGCGTGCGCAACACAGTCGACAAAATAGCCCTTGAAGAAATACTCCTGAAAAAGATGGGGACCACCCATAATGAGCATCTTAAACAAATGCTGACAAAGATATATGAAGATCTTGGGATGGTCGGCTGGCGGGTCAAACAGCTAAAGTACATGGACTCCTGGAGCAGAAAGGTAGCGGCTGATTCTCTGGGAAAATCACTCAGCAAATTGGCGATCATCCCCCTGACCAGGATATCGCTGCGGGACCGTGATGAGGATGTGCGTTTCATCGCCACGAAATCTCTGGGGAAACTGAACTACTATCGCCTAAAGGCGATAGGTTCCTTTAGGTATTGCGAAAGCTAAAGCTTCCGCTCAAAACTCGGTCACTGTAAAATTGTCGCCCCGCTTTTCTTCGTCTTCATCTTGCTTCTCA
>JBAZKW010000023.1:0-23494 GCA_041650595.1 Candidatus Margulisiibacteriota bacterium | reverse complement strand
TTCCCACACCAACTATCACAACCGCCCGATATTAAGCTTCTTGCACCCATGAACGGTATTCGGTATAATCATCAATAGAGTTTGGGGCTCATTGTTTAGCTCCATTTTTTTTAATCAGCGTGAGATTCACTCTACAGTCCGGCCATTTCATATAAAGATGCCCTTGCTATCTCGTCGCCATCCGTAAAATAGCAATCACTCATAGAAGACAAGTCCTTAAATGTATTTTCCAAAATAACCGCGTCCAATGCTGCTGCAAGTTCATGAGGCCTGTTCTGGAAGAATGACCGGAATATTACGTCTTGGCCGATAAGAGCGGCAAAGCGGATAAAGATGAAGCGCAGCGGATCGTAGCTAAAGTGTTCCCGGAAATATCCAAAGTCGTTCCTGATATATTCTGCAAGGCCGCAGTTCAGCCAGTGGTGCTTTTGCGGTTGTCCGGCCGGGTCGTAGGATGCAATACCGGCCCTTAAGACATCCCCGTCGTTTTTGTTGCTGAGCGCAAACAGCAGAGCTGTGAACAGAGTGCCTTCTTCCAGGACTTCCGGGTCAAGATAATGTTCGTCGATCAATATTCTCCCTTCGCCAAGAAAAAACAATTCGTGCGGCACCCGATTGGAACGCATTGCTTGCGGGATCTTCAAAAATCTCCTAAGGGCATCTTCTCTGTAAATGTCTATATTTATCGGTCTTGGCGTGATGATGTCAGGGAAAAACCTGTCCAGGAGAAGATTTGTTTGCTCAGCTATCTTTTCGCTCAGACGGGCCCCGTCAAACCGTCCTGCCGCCCTAAGCCTTTGGGCGGCCAGAGGGGGTATATGATTTGTGATCTTTATCCGCAAAAGCGGCGCATCGGCTCCTGACAGCATTTGATTCCCCTTTGTTAAATTATCGGCAGAATATCTCGTGGATTTCAATATCGGGTAAATAAAAGGAAGGAAGGGACAGTGCCGGGTGTTGGAAGGCTTTTTGAGTCGGACTGAAAAGATCGTTGAAACTGAGCCTTAAACGGATCAGCCTTCCCGATGTTTTGAGCCGGAAACCTCTGTTCACCCGCCAAGCTTCTTACTTCACTGTCCCTTTGGCAGCGGGGCCTGCCCGAACCTTCAAGCGTGTTAGATTATATACCCGGTGTCAAGGGAAATCGCGGGGGGCCGGCAGACAGCAGACTGTCGACTGTCGACAGTCGAAAGTTGGGCAGCTAGTTGCTTTTCTCAAATGTTATAATTATTCCACAATGCCAAAAAAGGTCCTGATCATCTCCGGCAGCCCAAAGAAGAATGGCAACACTGCACAACTTATCGAGTGGTTTGCACAGGGAGCAAGATCAAAGGGAGCGGATGTAAACATAGTCCATGCCGCTTTTCTAAAGTTCCGGGTCAACGGCTGTACCGCATGCAGAAAATGCCAGAAGATAAAAGAATACAAATGCGCAATAGCTGACGGGGCAGCGAATGTACTGGCGGATATGATAAAAGCAGATGTCATTGTGATGGCTACGCCGCTTTACTTTTTTGATGCAAGCGCGCAGATAAAACAGATCATCGACCGCATGTTCTGCCTTTACAAGTGGGACAACAATACCGATACGTTCGAATCTCCTTTGATCGGCAAGACATTTGTCCTTTTGGCCAGCGCCTATGAGGACACCGGACTCGATGCCCTCGAAAAACCATTCAAATTGATAGCAAATTACACAAAGATGAAGTTTTTTTCACTGCTTGTGCCAAACGCGGGGGAGTCGGGAGAGATAAGCAATGTCAGAGGGATCAAGGGTAAAGCGGTAAAACTGGGAAAAGCAGTCAGCAGCTAGCAGTCGACCTGAAGACTGTCTGCTATGATTATTTCAAGGAGAAAAATATGAATAAACAAGAAATGTTCGAATTAATAAACGCCAATCCCGGATTTCACCTTGCAACCGTCGAAGGAGATCAGCCGCGGTGCAGGGGAATGTTCCTTTTCAGCGCGGATGAAAGCGGCATAGTATTTCACAGCGGCTCGATGAAAGACGTGCATCATCAGATCGTGGGCAATCCAAAGGTAGAGCTATGTTTTAATGACTTTAAGAACGGCGTCCAGGTCCGTGTTGCGGGCAAGCTTGAGATAGTGGAAGATAAAGCGCTCAAAGATAATATCTGCGCACATCCGTCGCGCGCGTTTTTAAAGCCCTGGCGTGAATCAGGTGAGCTTAAAGACTTTTATAACCAATTCAAAGTATATCGGCTGAAGAACGGCAAAGCGGTCGCTTGGACGATGGCGACCAATTTCGCGCCCAAAGAAGTTGTCACACTGTAGGCCAAAGATATATGTCTAAAAGCGACAAACTCGCTCTCGTCCTTTCCGGCGGCTTTATAAAAGGTGTCGCCCATATTCCCATCGCCGAAGAAATGTATAAGAGAGGATATATGTCCGATGTTTTTGTGGGCACATCGGTTGGCGCGGTGTTTGCAGTGCTGCTGGGACTATATGACGATCCGCAAAAAGTAAAGAAGATAACGCTCGACTTTATCAACTCTCATATTTGGCCGCAGCTGCTGGCGATAGATATTTTTTCAAAGGCGGGACTGTTTGAATCAAGCGAAGCAGTCAGGCATATCTCAAAAACGGCGGGGTTTGATGGCAAGACCTTTGCCGACCTCAAGAAACCTGTTTACATCACAGCAACGGACCTGAATACCGGGAAACTTTTTGTGTTTGGGAAAGATAAGAAGATGTTGTTATCTGAAGCGCTTGAAGCCTCAATCTCATTTCCCGTCATCTTCAAACCCAAGAAAATGCGATTGAATGGTAAACTTGCGGCTCTTGCCGACGGCGGCATCCGCGAAAATTGTCCGATATCCGTTGCGGCAAATATCCCGGGAGTCAAAAGGATAATCGCATGCGACCTGGGCTACTGCGGGCAGATAAAAGGGGACTTCAACAAAAAGAACGCCATCGATGTCTTTATGCAGTGCCTGGAGCTAACTACGTCCTTCTCGCAGATAAACAGATATATTTATGACGATATCTTTATCAGGAACAAAATTGTTGTCAGAATAATAAATCCGGGAATATTTGATATCCTTCCTTTTGATTTCAGGCAGTATTCATCGGTCATAAAAAGAGCTTCAAAGACAGCAAAGAATATCTTTGGCAGATTTAACGCCCCTGATGATTTCTTTAGCTTCTGGAATTCGGACCCGTTCAGAAAAAAATATTTGACAGTTGAACATATTGGCAGGAAGAAGACGAATGCTTTTGAAATGGTTGATTTCCAAAGAGCATAAAAGGCTGAAATCCCAGGACATTTTTACCGATAAATAATTGAGTAAAAAAAATGATCAGTCAAAGTATATTTTCCGTATGTTTTAAGTCCCCGCCAAAACAAGTTGGGGGAATAAAAAAGCCCGTCAAGAAAGCCTGTGTTGATCAAGCAGACAGCTACGGAATGACAGAGCTAATGTACGCGGCAAGTTTGGGGGATGTTAAGAAGGTCAATGACCTCATCAAAGCCGGCTGCAATGTAAACATGCAGGACAAAAAGGGATCAACCGCTCTGATGCATGCTGTATTTGCGGGCAGGGCCGATGTTGTAAGTATCCTTTTGGATAACGGAGCGGACCCGAATAAACAGGATGTTCACGGCGATACGGCGCTTATCTATGCGGCTTTCTTTTCAAAAAATGAAGAGATAGCACAGCTGCTCGTCATGCACGGGGCGCGGACCGATACAAAGAATAATAATAACGAAACAGCACTTCAGGTCGCAAAATCCAAAGGGAATGAACCTCTCGAAAAATTTTTGGAAGCCGCGCAGACAGTAAAAGCTGACAGTTAGTCCGTATTTTTCTTCAAAACGAACATTTGTCCGCTCCTGGGGCCGCCCCAAACCATGCTTTCGCTGTCCCGAGGTATCTCCTTGTAACGTCCATCAAATGCAATGCCGGGATGCGAAGATGCAAACACGGACAAAAGATCCGAATATCTGCTTGCCACACAGCTTTCCTGAAATGTTCCTACAAATAGATTTCCTCCGGGTTCTAGCATATTTACCATTCTCTCAAGGATCGATGTCACTTCGTTGCTGCTAAACAGCGGAGCTCCCGGTCCAAAACACATGTTGCCGTGTCCTCCTACATCGATCACGCCGTTGATTATTATGGCTCTGGCCGGCCTGGGAAGGGAAACGTTCATCACATGTGCCTGCTCGCCGGTTACCCATCTTGTCCTGTTAAATATTGCCGTGTTTGCTTTTTGTTGAGAGGGAAGCAGCGGTGCTCCAAACAATATTTGTTCGATCTTTTTCTTGGCGTGCATCGCTCCCGTGACATAATCAAATTCTATTTTTTGACCGATAGATATGGCCATTTCCCCGAGATCAAACGGAATGTCAAATTTGAATTCGCCTCTTCTCATTATCTCAACATTTGTATACTCTCTCCACTCTTTCCAGAATCTGTTTGTAGGGGAGCCGTCTTCCTTGAGATAATCGGCCGCAACCAGGGCCTCCCATATTTCCGGACGGTAATGATCTTTTATCTGATTCCCGAAATTTATATCGTAAGCTATTACTTGGGCTCCCATTCCGGAACAGATCAAAGGGATGTCATGCGAAGCTCCGCATCCTATGTCCGCAACAAGGGAGCCCGGCCCTATTCCGGCGGCTTTGAAGATTTTGAGCAGAGTGAGATGTCTTTCATTTTCTAAAAACGAATGAAAGATCCTTACTATCCCGGACATATAAAGAGGGAAATACTGCGAAATAGCATCCTGTTCAAACAACTCCTCCGCACAAAAAGCATCCCGTGTCTCTTCTTCGCGGGACGGAAATGGTGTTGCCTGTACCCACGCATGACGGTAGAACCACTCTTTGAGTAGCAACTCCAGCTTGAAGAATTCATTTCGTTCTTCCATATACTCTTTTTCTTTTATACTGCCGCTTTGGCATCTTGCCAGTTTATCGCGTAGTTTTTTGAACGCCGGCCTGTATATTTCCATCAAAATATCTTCGCATGTCAATTTGCGCAAATTATGTTTTTTCCCAGAAAAAATACTCAACTCAGATATGAGGCCATCATCTGTTAATCCGGAATATATTATTGCCGAGTTTTTGCGGGCGATGGTAGAGAATCCTCCGACAAGCTTATCAGCGATCGGGGCGTTGTCTTCTAACCGGGACTCGTATGGCAGTGTCCTTTCAAATTCTTCTTCCGCAGGGAGATATCTTGCTGCCCATTCCCGGCAGAGCAGGAATATTTTAAATGCAGCGGTTTCCTGTTCATTCGATGCCGTTCTGTTGAGCAGGCTCAATTGTGCGGGCTTCCAGACTAGATGGAATAATTTGCCGCTCATCATCCTGCTTGCCGGCAAAGAACATCCCGAAAGGTCCGCGATCTGCCTGTCAAGGCTTTCATCCGAAAGCCCGTTTAAACTCTTTGTAAATTCTAAAAACCTCTCGTCAAAATGGATTACGCCTTCTTCTCTCCTGACAAGAAAGTGATAGAAATCAGATGCGGATTTACATTCGGCAGCATCTTCGGAACAAAAAGGAAGATCTTCCGCTTTTCTTCTTTCATAATATGACCTTGCATCGGATGCGACATAATTTGCGGACAGGTGCATCTTGTTTTGATGTCCTCCGGTATACATGTAAAATGTTCCGGGGTTTTGTATTATGATCGACCAGGGAATTATCGACCAGAGATAGTCACTTCTAAGCGCTTCGGGAACGAACAGGCCGGATGCGATATCGAGAATAAAAGGGACTCCTTCAGCCGATATTTTAATAACACTATGAGTGCCTTCAAACAAGCATTGATGCTTGCCGTTGAGCAAAAGATGGTTCATTGTTGCGACTTCGGGTTTGAGTGGAGATGGGATCTCTTCCGCGATCATTGCGCATCTCTCCGGCAGCGTGCCTTTATCTTTTTCTTCCATTATTGAAAACATTGCCATATTAAGGTCGTTGCCGGTCTGGGTTTCCCAAAAGTCATGCGGGTGCTTTAATCTACTATACTTTGGTATTGCACGGCCGATATTACTCAAAACCGTCAAGTATTCTTGAGAGCCGGAAGCAGAACGGCTTACTTTTTGCCGCCCGTAAGATTCAAAAGATGAATATGGGGCTGCAAGCTTCGCGAAAGTTGTCCTTAATTTTGCTCTTGTTGCTTCAATCTGCATGACAAATATATATCGTTGAAATAAAGAGATAATTGCAGAATATAGGCGCATGTTCTAAATTTGTGGGCTACTTGCTACGATCTGATTACTGCTGCCTTTTGGGCCTTACCTTAAATAGCCTGAAATTTTCAAAAAAACCCGTCGATAAGGAAATAGCGCAGAAGATTAAATAAAAGAATCAAGGAGGGAAAAACATGGCTGCAAGATATATTTTGAGAGTTGATATCGGCACACATGCAGTTAAGGTGTCCACGGTTGATCACCTTGGGAATAGGATAGGAAATATTGTTTCAAATCCATTAACCGTAATCGAAAGGCCAACGGTTGTGGGATTTGGAGAAAGGGTTACTAAAAATGCTGTAATGGTTATTGACGGAAAACAGTTTATTACAAGGCTTCAAGATTTTAACCATTTAAGGTCAACAGTATTAGAAACCATGAAAGCGGGTATTGCCGAAGCAGAAAGCGCCGGGGCAGATCGGGCAAGCTACAAAGGGATCGGGACTTCAGGGGCAATGCATACCGACCAACCGTTTGCCGGTAAAGACGATAACGGGATCTTGGTCCCTATTGAAGATGACTTTGCAACAATGTGGAATTCAGAACATAATGGGATCGAATTCGATATGTTGATGAATATTCCGGGTTTGAGAGAGATGATCCTGCATGCGACATCAAACGAACCGATGCAAAGAGGCATCCTGACAAAGATGTTATTTAGAAAACTTAATGATCTCAACTGGGAAAGTACTACCCGTTTCCTATCAGCAAACAACTGGATTACACATGTCCTGACGGGTAGCAATTCATTTGAAATGTCAGATGCAATAAGCGCTATAGATCCAAGAACAGGACTTTATGCGGTTGACCTTCTTAAATTTTTTGGGCTCTCGGGCAAGCTGCCAACAATTGTTGACTCTGAAGAGTCTGTCGGGACACTGCTGCCGCATGTCGCGGATCAACTTGGACTTAGTAAAAACGTCATTGTCGCGGCAGGTGGCGGAGATCAAAGAATGGCATTGTTCGGGAACGGAATCGTGAGGCCGGGAAGAGTCGCGCTCAATTGGGGGGCTTCTGGAACGATCTTGGCGCACACCGGAGGAAAATTTGATCCAACGGGAAGAATAAATACATTTGGCCCGAATATCCCTTGGTTTATGAATTGCTGTATGGCAACAGGATTATCGCTGGATCGCTTCTCAGAAGCCAGCAAGATTGCCGTAAAGATATTGCCGCATATGCAATGACATCAAGAATTGATGCAAACGGTGTCGTGATGTGGCCATGGTTCGGTGTGACAAACGCCCCGTATAAATCTTTAGGGACTGACCCGTATTATGAGAACTGGAGAGGCGCAAATCCGGCAGATCAAGCCAGAGCGGTACTTAACGGTTCGGTGATAGAAATGTTGAAATGCGTAGATCAGCTGAAACAGCTTGGAACGCCAGTGGAGAGTATCAGGTTTTCCGGTGGCGGTGCCAATTCAGATCTTCTGGCCAACATTATTGCATCCTATACAGGCCTCCCGGTAGAAGTGCCGGAAGATATCGAAGCTTCATCGGTCGGAGCTGGAATATCCGCAATGGTGGCAACCAATGAATTTGGATCAGTCGAAGAAGCTTGTGATGCAACAATTAAATTTAGGGATCCGATAAAACCAAACCTTCAAGATCAGGATGCCCTTAGAGCGTTAGCCCAAAAATATGATGATGATTTCCAAAGACTATATCCTGAAGCATGGAAACGCCATCACGAGGCAAAAAAGATTTAAAGTGGCAAATCTGTCGACCGTCGACGGCGGAGCACCCTGCGTCATCCGTAATTTGCCACGGCTGAACACGTAAGGTATAATTTAATTATGTACAGACCGGAAATAAAAGTACTTGACTGCACTATCCGAGACGGCGGGTTGATCAACAACCACCTGTTCGATGACAAGCTTATCAAAGCCGTATACCTCGCCGCATCGATGGCCGGTGTCGATTATGTGGAGCTTGGATACAGGCTCTCAAAAAAGCAGTATGATCCCGACAAATTCGGCCGCAGCAAGTTCTGCGACGACGATTTTTTGAAAGAGATGACCGCAGGAGTGCCTAACGGCGCAAAAATAGCCACGATGGTGGACATTGGCCGCGTCGAACTTGACCAGGTGCCTCATAAAAAAGACAGCGTCGTCGATCTGATGCGCACCGCCTGTTACGTGAAAGACGTCGACAAGGCCATAGAATATACAAAGCACTTTACCCAAAAAGGCTACGAGACGACGATCAACATTATGGCTATTTCTACAGCCCTGCAGCCCGACCTGGAAGAAGCTCTGGCAGAGATATCACATTGTCCGGTCAAAGCGGTATATGTAGTCGACAGCTACGGGGCTCTTTTTTCGGAACAGATAGATTTTCTCGTGAACCTATATAAAAAGCACCTTCATCCGAAGGGAATAGAAGTCGGGATACATACCCACAACAACAGGCAGCTTGCTTTTGCAAACACGATAGAAGCCATACGCCTGGGAGCTAACTGGCTTGATGCCTCGATCTTTGGCATCGGCCGCGGTCCGGGCAACTGCAATCTTGAGCTTTTGCTGGCTTTCCTGAAAAATCCCAAGTTCAGATTGGACCCGATACTCGAGGTCATAGAAAAAGAATTTCTGCCTCTCAGAGAAAAAATGGAATGGGGATATATTATTCCCTATATGATCACCGGTATTTTGAACCAGCACCCCCGCGCGGCGATCGCCCTGCGCAACAGCAAAGACAAAGACAAATACGCTGACTTTTACAAAACCCTGTCAGGGCAGGATATAGACCTGGTGTAGAAAACGGCAGATATGAAAAAGCCCCGATCTAATCGGGGCTTTTCTTTTATTGCGACTCCTTGTGTTTATTCGATCATGCTATTGATCCGCGCTGTTATTTCAGCTTGAGTTTCAGCAATAGATGTCACAGTTTCAGCAGCATTGTGTATCGGAGATGCATTTTGATAACCCTTTCCGCCGTTACCGGTTTCACCTGCCGGTGACACGTTATCAAAACCCTTTCCGCCGTTACCACCTGTCGGTGATACATTCTGAGAACCCTTATCTCTTGAGTCATAAGGTTCACTGGTAGGACCAACGTTCGTTCCATCATCGTCACATGGAGGAGGATTAAAGTAAACTCCGTCGGTTTCTGTAGATACTTCTGGCTTGTAACCGGGTTCCGGGGCTCCTTCTATCTGGTCACTAGGTAGTTGGGGGTTGGTTATTTCTACTGTATCATCGGCGGTGATAGGAAGCTCTTCCGTATACGTATCGGGAAATGGAGGCGGTGTAGCTGTATCATCATTTGGTAAACATTCTTCTGGCAAACATTCTTCACTATTTGACATGTATGACTGCCCTCCATGCCCATCAACTGAACTTACCATAAATTCTACCTCCTCTTGCAATTCTTGACCTTTTCAGGCCGCTAAAGATCCATCGAATGTTTAACCGGAATTCTTGCATGTAACAAAGAGGTAAAATCAGAATTTATCGAGAAAGATGTTTGTGAAGCTTGTCCAAAAAGTCAGAATCAACAATGTAGCCGAGACTTGCGGCTGTGTTTGCGTCATTCAATGAATTTTCGTATTCCTTTTTCAAAAAATATACCAGAGCTCTGCTGTAATAGGCACCGCCGTCCCTGGGCTTTAATTCTAAAACCTTGGTATAGTCTTTTAAAGCTTCATCCAGCCTATGCACGCTGTAATATGCGATAGCGCGGTTGTAATATGCCGAAGCATTGGCGGGGGCCAGTTCGATTGATCTGTCGTGGTCCGCAAGCGCTTCTTCAATCTTACCCATTTGTCTATAACATAAAGCTCTGTTAAAGTAGCCTTTTGGGGAATCCGGCTCAAGCTCTATGAAGCGCGTGAAATATGTTAAAGATTGTTTGTATTTACGTTTGTTTAGCAGTTCTACTCCCTTAGCATAGACCTCTGCCGCAGTTGTAGGCGCTTTTTCGGACCCAAATATGTTTTCGAAGAAATTCGACATCTCAGGGTAATTATATAGTATTTGTTTCGATAAGGGTATCAGCTTTTTGGACGTTCAAAATCTCTTTTGTAGCATGTGATCACCAGCTTGTACAAAGGGTCTTCGCTGTCAAGCTTGCATATTTCTCTCAAGATGTAATCTCTTTTGTCCTCGGCAGTATAAAGGGTTTCAGGGAATTTGATCGCTTTCGGATCGTCCTTGCTTGAGACATTTATCGCGTACCAGATCCCGGCTGCTATTCCTTTTATAATGTTAGGGCAGGGGACATTTGTCAGCATACAGAGTCTTGCAGCTACAATGAGACGGTCGTCGGGAGATAACTTTCTTGCCGCGTCACCGCCGATCCTGAATACGGAATCCTCAAAAGTTTCAAAGGTCGATCTCGTGTGTTCGCTGTAAAGTCTGGTTTCGTCCTCATCAAAATCGAATTGCTTGGCAAGCGCTACTCCTATCTCGTCATTTACTGCTTTTTCAAACGTCTCACGCACTGTGTTATTCCTCATAGCTTCATTTGTTGTAAAGATGCCGTTGGCAAAACCCAGATACGCGACAAGAGCATGCGGCATGTTAAAAGCCAGAAGCTTTTGGATGGCAAGCCTTCCGTATCTGTCCTCAAGCTTCATTTCCGGCACCTCTATCCGGTCTCCCATATAATTCGCGGCTTCGATCGGTATGACATGTCTACTTCCTGCGACCTTTAAACAATAGGGGACATCATGTTCTTTCGGTGAAGTTTCTGCCGCAGGGTAATGTCCGATAGCCCGCGAAAATCCGACAAAGCGCTCCATGTATTCGGAAAAATCAGTTTCCTGTTCTGCGTTCGCAAAATGTTCTCCGGCTGCCGCATAAAATGCAGTTTTAAAAGGCCCCAGCTGGTCTTGAATATTTTTGAGATCATTTGTCAGAACCACAGGAAAATTTTCAAGGAAAATAAAGTTTACCGGCAAATCGACGCCAAGCATCATCCTAAGATAAATGCTTGTCGCAAACAAAGGCGCTATCTTGGGCAGGATATTATGGCCGACAGAGGTGGTTACCATAGATGCCCTGATCATTTCGGTCATTGCGGCTACCGGTTCTAAGGCACTGTTTAATATATGAAGGTCGATAATTTGCTTTGTGATGCCGGCTATATCCACATAATATGAATCCCAATATCTGAGCCTGTCGATCAATTTCTGGTTTGCGTCAAGAAAACTTATCCTGTGATCTGCCTGCGCAATGATAGGGGCCAAAAAACCGGCTCCGATCGCGCCGGCTCCCACTTGAACAACTTTTCTTAGCGCATCGACAGATCCAAGATCCACGCTCACTTGTGCTTCGGCATAATCAGGGAAACGAGGATGTATTCCTTTGGATATGTTCATTTCTTCGGCAAATCTATCCTGCAAGTCACGACCGGCTCGATCTATTCTAAGAGATCCAAGCGGCCTGTCGCGCCTGATAGCATTAAAAAATTGTGTATCCATTCCTCCGCGGTATGCACTTATTACTTGTGTTCTCATAAAATTCCTACATATATTCATCGATACGAAAATTTACAAATTTCATTGAAATTTTGATGGGAAACGGTCGATAAGGTTTTGTTGGTAGATGTCGGTCGTGACCGACATCTACAATATAAAAAGGAGAAAATAATCATGGTTATGGTGATGCAAGCGGCAAGAAAGGTTGTGGATAATTGTTTCAGAGATGGAAGATTAAAATTGCCGCCACATATGACAATTGATCGTTTGGCAAGGCAATTCGAGACCTCAGCGGCGGATATCCGAGATATTAATGGAATTGAGTTTGTGGGCCGCATAGAAGCTCCTAATCATAAAGCTTTAGTGTTAGGCTCCGAGAGCTGTAGAGGAAGTTCGTATTTTACTTTGGATAGCGGAGCTTTCGATAGCCTAAGATCAGTCATGACTGCCTTAAAACACAGCGACATGGCGCTTTCTGAATCGGCCCCAAAAGATTTTGTGGATGAACTACTTCTATCAAGATTGGGAGTATTGCCGAAGAGACATTTCGACGGAGTAAAAGATGTAGTGTCTTTGCTCGGACGATCGCCCGCGACAACTTCTGAAGAGATAACAGAAAAGAGAGCGCGATTTTCTCAGTGGCTGGAAGCAAACAGCGCCGATTATTTAGTATTGAGAGATCTGAATGTCCAAAATTGGCTGTTGGGCGGCAGGGATTTTCATGAGATAACAAATACCAGTGTTGCCGCTTTCCTTGTCCCCCGTGATTTAAGTGAACCGATAAAAGTTTTTATCAATAATATAGAAGAACCGAGGGTAACAGAGCAGGAAATGGAGAAGGGAATTGGTCCGGATTGGCAGAAACATATTCGGCTTGTCATTAACGGATGGCAGGAAGAGCCGGATATTAGATCACACACAATAGGAAAGGATACAATAGGAAGTCAGGCATTTTCAGGTTTCCATGAACTACATTATTCTATGCTGCCGATAGACGTCGAGCGGTATGAATGGCTTGCACAGGTAGCCTCCGCAGCTCTGACGAAGGCGGGATATTTTGTTAATTTCGGAGAAGATAGCGAGGCCGATGTCGCGGCTCAAGTAAAAAGGATGCTTGCGGAAGTCGGAGTCGAAACAGATGTACTTCTGGTTGCCGCTGACGGCCAGATAGCAAAGACAAATCATCCCCTGCCGAGAACAAAAGAAGACGGCGGCTTGATCGATCATGATGTTGCGATCGTCCTCTGCGCAAGATACAGGGGGCAGATAGCTAATCTCACAAGAAGGATCGTGCGCGGCAGAGATGCTTACACGCCTATAGAGGAAAATTTTCAAAAATGCGGTTATGCAGCTGCTGCGGCTTTAAGAATGACGAGGCCGGGATATACATATGGAAAAGTATATGAAACAATGCAACAAATAATCCGAGATTTTGGCTTTCCGGAAGCCTGGAGGCATTGCCACTGGGGAGGCCCGACAGGTATCGGAATAAGGGACAAGTGCGTAAGCAGCTCTTCCGATCCATTCGTGATCCTGCCATATCAGGCATTTACGTGGAACCCGATACTTGGCGGAGTCAAAGTTGAAGAGACAATACTGACACTAGGCAGTAACGATGGCGATCCGAGAGTTCTTACTTTGGATCCTTACGGCGTGTGGCCGACGACGTCATTTGATTTAATTTGGGGAGGAGATGTACCGATAATACTTCCCGGCATTCTTGTGCGCTGATCCGGCCCATAATAAAAAGCTCTCTAAACGGTATTATTTCTTGCTTGCAGCTTCTTTTATATCGATATATTCTTTGAGGGCGCTCCTGAATCCGTATATGATAGTCCCTCTTTCCAGTTTGTCAGTCAAATCTCTGGCTTTGGCAAAATCTTTGTCTTTAACAGCGTTTAATATCGGTGTCGCCTTTTCGACGACCTCCTTGGTTTTATCTTTTGTATATCCTTCGGACATTTCATCGACGATTTTCATAGCTTCAACCATATTAGGGTCAGGTTGTTGCATGATTTTTATTAAGGCATCGGGAACAAACTGTTCTTCTTCAGTGCCTTTCAATCCCGTACAGTCGTATAGAGTTTTCTTGGGTGCCGGAATAGCAGCAGCCGCAGGGTTCGTGGCCTGTGCCGGCCGTTCAGATGGCAACTTGTTTTCGTTCTTTGCCGCGGTATACAACCTCTTTGTAACGGCTGCCTTAACACAGACTAAATTTATTGACATCATTTTCATCTCCTTAGATTTTTTGATCTTTACTCATTTGTGTATCGTCATATTATTTGGAAAAATTCACTCAATTTTTAAAAACCAGGAAACTCTCGTGCGTTGATTTAAGTCAAACAAAAAGGCGGAGAAATCTTCTCCGCCTTTTGCAAAATCTATCTTCTCTAAACGTTGCGATTTTTTGCTTATGCTGTTATCTCTTTGAATTCACATAAGCAATTAGTGCATTCCTTGTTTCCGTTGGATTTACCGTTATCTGGTTATCCGGTATATTTCTTATTTTTTCAACAGCTACATCAAAATTTCCGGCTTTTATATTGCCGATTATCGGATTAATTAATAGGCCTTTATCAACTATTGTGCCACTTATATAGGATGCTATCCATGGATCTATAGATCCGTTCTTTCCCAATTGTTCCGCAATTGATTTTGCTTTTGGAAGGTCGAGATCGTCGATCGCATCAAGGACTGGTTTAATCTTAGCTGCTGTTCCTTCTGGAAGTCTCGGATTCTTCAATAGATTCGGAATCCCAAGAACATCGGTCAACTTCTGTCCTTTTGCAGATCCGAATTTTACCGGGGCCGGTTCAGTTGCGTTGGCTTGTACCACGCCTGAACCCTTTGGTTGAGTTGCTTCCACCGGTTTAACAGGTTCAGCAGACGGAGGCGTAGCGACCGATCCATTTCCAGCAGTTTTTCCTTCATTTTTCGTCGGATTTGTCGCATCAGCTTTTGGTGGTGCAGGCGGAGCTGCTGCTGCTGCCGGTGCTGTTTCAGCCGCTGCAGATACAGAAGGTTTCGCTTCTCCATCAGCTGGTGGTGTAGACTCGCCTTTTCCTTTCGCTTCTGTTTTTGGTGTTACTTGTCCGGCTGGAGTTGGCGGTTGACCTGCCGCGGACTCTTCTCCATTAACATTTTTTGCCTCAACTATTGGAGGTTGAGCAGGAGCGGGTTCCGGTTTTGGAGCTTGAGTTGGATCCGGAACTTTAGGCGCTTCTGAACTTTGTCGTTTCAACGCATCTTGTGCCGAAGATTGGATCGGCGGTTGTGAAGCCGAAGCTGCTTTCGGCTTTGGAGCTGGTGCCGCTGTCGGTGCAGGGGCTTCAGGTTGTGCTGGTTTTTCTTTTCCGCCAAAACCGAACAATTTGCCTATCTGTTTGAACGGCCATTTGATCGCGTCCCATATTTTGCCTAACAACCCTTTTGATTTATTTGTTTCCTTTTGAGCTGTTGCTGCTTTAGGGGCTGGTGCCGCTCCCCGTGTGACTTGCCTGTTATTTTCAGGTGTTAAAGTAACCGTATCGCCCGGCATGGACGCTTTGACATTGCTATGTTTTAAAGGAATGCTGGCATCGGCTCCGAGGCGTCTTGCCTCAAGCCTCTCGTTCACTGAAAGCGCATCTCCTGCAGCTTTGGCTCTGTTATCCCTTGGATTTTTATTCGCTGCCTTTAAATCATTTGCCCTGACATAATGCAGGGCCGTAGTCCTTGACGCGAGACCTTGTGCCAGTTCATTTGCCATGTCTTATCTCCTTATGGATGTTTTTTTGGCTACAGTATATATTCGGATAATACAGGGCAAAACTTGCACATGTCGGAGCTCTATTTTATTGCGGCATGCATCGATTTTAGGTATAATTAAACCAATGCCGATATACGAATACAGATGCAATGATTGCAAAAAAGTCATAGAAGAACATCAGGGCTTTAATGACAAGCCTTTGACAAAGTGCAAAGAGTGCGGAGGGGCCTTAAAAAGGATATTTTCTCCTGCGGGGATCATTTTTAAAGGATCGGGATTTCACATAACCGACAATAGGAAAGACAAGGCGGAACGAACAGAAACAAAAACCCAGAGCCCAAAGAAAACAAAATCACGTAATTGACGGCGATAGACTCTATATGCTATATTTACCATTGTAAAATGTCAAAAGTAACCCATGCAATCCTCATAGTATTTCTGCTTTTTTCCACATCTTTTGCTGCAACTCAAAGTGTCACAAACACACTGGATTCCGGTGCCGGCAGCTTTCGCCAGGCACTCGTTGATGCTAATAATGGGGATACTATCGCTTTTAATATTTCTTCCGCCGGAGCGGGAGTATCTACAGGAGAGGCGTATTCCGGATGGGTGTCTAATGAGGTTACAGGGTACCGGTGGTTCCGCATAGTATTAAACGAGGCGCTAGTTGTTGTCAAAAATAACCTGATAATTGACGGTACAACTTGCACAACAAGCGACGTGACAAGCCCGACCGGCGGGCCTGTGATAGAAATTGTCGCTCCGGTATCAAATGCGGTTACTCTGGAAGGCTCCGGAAATACCATAAAAGGGTTTTGTATAAACACGTCAAACTACGCAATATATTGTCTCGGCGCGAATAACACAATAATCGGCAATTATATCGGGATGAATGTGCCCGGTGAATCTTTGACGTCAAATGTCAGCGTGGCGGGGATACTTGTATCCGCTGAGGGAACTACGATAGGAGGCTCAACAGCAGCTGAAAGAAATGTTATTTCGGGATGTTCGGCTATTGCCATACAGACGATATTAAACGGGTCTAACACGATAAAAGGGAATTATATAGGTCTTACGGCTTCAGGGGAAGGTGTGCTGCCCACCATGTACGGGATCATGATCGGCGGAGGAACAGGCAATATTGTAGGGGGTTTAAATCCCGGAGAGGGAAATGTTATATCGGGATGTACCCTTGAAGGAAGCTTTATCGGAGGCCTCTCTATTTACGGAATGTTCACAAACGAAAGCACCTGCATATATGGAAATTATATCGGCACTAACGCTTCGGGTACAAGAGCGCTTCCCAATTGTACGGGCGTGACGCTTCTCGGGTTTGATAAAAATACAAAGATCGGCAACGGGACGTCCGCAGGCAGGAATATTATTTCCGGCAATACGCTGGCAGATCTGATTTTGATCGGGTTATCTGATATCACAATTGAGTCAACAACGATTTACGGGAATTATATCGGAACGGATAAGAACGGATCTGCGGCTCTCAGCAGCAACCTTGCGAGTGTTTTGATCGTAGATCAGGTATCAGGCACATCTTTAGGCGGCAGTGTGCCGGGTCAGGGGAATGTGATATCCGGCAACAGCACAGGTTACGGAATATTAGTAAGCGCAATTCTCAGCGTTAGTTCCCCGACAAACAATCAAATTGCCGGGAATTTGATAGGGGTTGCTGCTGACGGCATTTCTGCTCTCGGAAACAAGGTCGGTGTTTATTTGAGCGAATATTCGTTAGATAATACAATAGGTACAGGTTCTTTGGCCGGTTCCAATATTATCGCATATAATACCGAATGCGGTATTACACTTGAAGGTGCCGGCGTCAATTTTAACAAAATAACCTGCAATTCAATCTACGGCAATACGAACAAGGGCATAAGCCTTATGGACGGAGCAAATTCCGGCATAGGTATTGCGACGATCTCAAGCGTGATAAGCGACGGTGTGTCGGTGACTATATCAGGTACATCTTTGGCATCAGCAGTGATAGAAGTGTTTAAGGCTGCGGGAGACCAGGGCAAAAGTTATCTTGGGACAATAAATGCAGATGCAGCAGGAGCCTGGAGCGGAATAGTCCCCGTGGCAGTCGGAATGGTGACAGGAGATGCTGTTACAGTGACGCAAACGGACGCGAACAATAACACATCAGAATTTTCTATCACAATGGAAGCTATAATAGTAGCTCCGGTAGTAAGAAGTCTGAGCGTAACACTGCCTTCAACTAGTGTAGCGTCAGGAGCGGCATTCAGCGCGACGATCACGGCAAAGGATGCGGCCGGAAATACGGTCACTACACTGTATATTCCTACAACGGTTACTGTGGATGCGGGAACAGTGACCCCGTCAAGCATAGAAGCGAGCGAATTTGTATCCGGTGTGTGGAGCGGCAATCTTACGCTTCATAAACCGGGCGGCAGAACATTGTATTTTTCATACGGCGCGGCCGCCGGGACCGGAAATATCCTGGTTACATCGCAGACAACAACAAGGATAATGTTCGGGCCAAATCCTTTTAATCCGAACAACGGAAGCGGAGTGATCTGGTACTATCTTGACGCGGATAACGAGACGAGCGTATACCTGTTAGACCTGTCGGGCACAGTGGTCTGGAAAGCTACATACCCGTCGGGAGCAGTCGGAGGAAAAGCCGGAGCCAACAGCATAACGTATGACGGAAAGACGTTGTGGGGAGACGTGCTTGGCAACGGCGTGTACATATATAAAGTGGTGCAGGGTAACAGGAGTGTGGGCGGTGGTAAGATCGCGGTGATCAAGTGAAAAGTTCAAAGCTAAAGATTTTACTGATTATCACTGTGCTATTAATGGCAGGATGTCCTGTTTTTGCTTCACAAGTTATGGACCCGACGGACATAGGAGTAGGAGCGCGGCCTCTGGGGATGGGGAAAGCATATACGGCGATTGCGGATGACTGCTCGGCGCTTTTTACAAACCCCGCGGGATTGGCGCAAAAGAAGAATATTAAAGTACTCTCAATGTGGGGGAACTTGATGGCAGAAGTGCCCTACACGGTTTTTGGAGTAAGCGCTCCGATGTGGGGAGGAAGTATCGGACTAGGATATGCGGGACTGCAGGTCGGAGGAATTCAGGAGGCAGTGCTTGTCGGAGGAGTGCCGGAGCTTACGGGAAACGAAGGCAGCTTTAACAACAGCTCTATCAATATCGCGTATGCGGCGGATGCTGCAAATATTCCCGTATTTTCAAATATGAAAGTACTTGCCTCATCAAAGCTGGGCTTGTCCGTAAAAATGGTGAGGCAGGATTTTTCGGGTTCGGCAAGCTTTGAGGCGGGAAAGATAAGCGGGATTGACATGGACCTTGGGCTGCTCTCAAAGGTCAACGACGATACAAATTTCGGACTTTCTATCAAGAACCTAATACCGGGGAATAATATCGGCAAAGACGAACTGCCGATGTCTATAAACGCCGGCATATCCAAATATTTTTCAAAGTGGAATTTGTTGACTGATCTTGATATGGACATGGAGATGAACAGGGGGCTGTTGCTGAGGGCGGGCTGTGAGTGGAATCCGGTTGCGCCGGTAAAGATAAGGCTGGGGCTGGACCAGAAACCAAACGCGGGATCCTCAATAACAAACCTGGCGGCCGGAGTGGGGCTTATGTTCAAGATGTTCTCATTTGATTATGCGTACCACACGTTTGCGGGACTTCCGGAGCTGTCGACGCATTTCTTTTCTATAGGGATCACGTGGGATGAACAAAAAGCCGATCAGGTGAAAGAGAAAGTATTGCAGCCGTTGGTCCAGCCAAAGCCGGCGGAAAAACAAACAATAAAGCCCAAAGTTATTCCAGCGAAAAAAACACCGGCCAAAAAGACGGTTAAGAAAAAAACAAGTCCGAGTAAGCCGGCAAAACCTGTCTCCGGAAAGCTTTGAAAAACAGCCTCATATCTAGCGGTTTAATATTGCGAGTTATTTTTATGCGGTAGTGTCGGTATCGTGGCTTGTTGTGATAGATCCTACTAACACTATAGACGGTCCTTCTAGATCTCCATGGGTGCGGTCATAATACCCCGTTTCTAGATAAGGTGTAGTAGAAGGTGTAAATTTGGGTCCGCTACAATCTTCTGATCTTTGGGTAAGATATTCTACTGTCTCGTCCGGCAGTTCGGGACAGCGTACGATAGCGGAATCAGGAACTTCAGCCGTATCACCTACTTTAAACCCCATAAATATACCTCCTTAAATAGATCTTTCCCGTTCTACTGAATTAATCGTTGTAAAAGGGAGAAATCTTGCATATGATATGAAACTTTTGTCAAGTCTGCGTCCCAAAAAACACTCCTATTGACTATGCTGAATGATAATTGGGCAAAAATGCTTGACATTGGAACACATGCTGATTATTATATGTAATATCTTGTTATTGGAATTCAGGAAAATAGCATGCGCCTTCCGGTCGCGACTTAATAGTTGTGCTAAAGGGATTATAGCGCATAAAAATAACTGGCTGAGATTGGTACCATTTACCTTAGCTGTAATTTGCATTCTGTCCGTTCTTGGCGCTTTCGTTAACGCGGCCACGCCTACAAAACTCAATTATGAGGGAAAACTCACCGATAAATCTTCTAACCCGTTGACAGGCACTTATAATATGCGGTTTGGGATATACTCTGATGCGGACGGCACCAACCTGTTGTGGGGGGCTGAAAGCCATGATTCTGTATTGGTAAGGAGCGGTATCTTTGTCGTTCCTCTTGGCGAAGTTTCGCCCATCACTTCGGGAATATTTGCGGCAAAATCTACATACCTCAAAGTAGAGGTTGCAAATCCTCCGGATTCTCTCACTTACGAAACCATCCTTCCTCTAACGCAAATCGTTTCAGTGGGCTATTCATTTAAAGCAGCTGATGCTGATATCGCCCAAACAGTTCCAAACAGCGCGATAACAACGGCAAAGATAGCGGACAGTGCGGTCACTACGATCAAGATCGCGGCTGGAGCTGTGACCACAGCAGAGTTGGCAGATAGTTCAGTTACGGATGAAAAAATCGTGTCTGTTTCGGGAAGTAAAATTACCGGATTACCCGCTCCGGGACCGCATGCAAGCACGCATCAAGCCGGCGGTACGGATGTTGTTACTGTTACTGCTCCCATGATCTCAGACGGCACGATCACTGCTCAAAAGCTGGCAACCGATGCTGCTGTGGCAAGCATTGCTAAACAAGGAGAAGGCCGAATTACAGGGAATGCGGACCTTAAAGGCGGATCAAATATAACCTTGACGCAGTCCGGCCAAACAATAGAGGTCACAGCTTCGGGGGGATCAGGTTCGGTTACGCAGATAAGTTCCGGAGCCGGTCTAACAGGCGGTCCGATCACTACTTTGGGAACTTTGGAAGTTAAGTATGATGACAGCACAATAGGGATTACTCCGTCATCATCGCTTGAGGTTAAAGATTTAGGGATCACTTCAGCAAAGATAGCTGACTACAACGTGACATTTTCAAAATTGGCGCCCGATGCTGCCGTTCTTTCTATTTCTTCCGTCGATGCTGTTGCTTTAAAAGGGAATGTGGGTTTAAAAGCCGGATCAAATGTAACAATAACCCAGTCAGGCCAAACAATAGAAGTTTCAGCGGCTTCTGGGTCCGGAACCGGTACAGTAACACAGGTGAACACTGGGACAGGTTTAACCGGAGGCCCGATAACTACGACCGGGACGATCTCTATAGATGCATCTGTAGCGACTTTGGCTGAGATGAATACGGCACTTGGAACATTTGAGACAGCATCACATGCATCAAGTGCTTATGTATCAAGTGCCGCGTTGAGTACGTTTGAGACAGCATCGCACGCAGCCAGCGCATATGTATCGAGTGCTGCACTGGGGACATTTGAGACCACAGCGCACGCATTAGAAACATATGCGCCGACGAGTGCACTGTCAACGTTCGAGACTGCTTCACATGCTGGTCTGACATACACTAATGCATCAAACTTAAGTTCAGGAACAGTATCATCGGAAAGGTTAAGCGGGACTTATGGGATCGACATCAATGGACAGGCAGGCTATGCGATATTGTCGGGTTCAGCAACCACTGCCGCTACGGCGATAAGCTTTAGCGGTCCCCTTACGGGAGAAGTTACAGGAACGCAGGGAAATACTATTATCGGAAATAATGTAATAACATCCGCGACAATAGCTACGGGTGCAATAACACAAGGGGCGATATCAACTTCGATTGCTCCCACTCCAAGCCAGGTGCTTCAGTGGAACGGAACGGATTTGCAATGGGCAACGGTTTCGGGCGGAGACAGCGGAAGCGCGGAACCCGATTATGTGACGATCGGTAAAAATGGCTACGGCTCGTTTGAAGTTATGAACAATGGGATAAGTTCGGCAAAAATAACGTCGAATGCGATAACAGCAGCCAAACTTGCAACAGGAGCAGTAACAGAGGGGGCCATTGCAACCAACATCAATATAACAACATCCGGCTCTATATCAGCTACATCTATCGCGGGTACATTTTTCGGAAACGGAGCGAATTTGACCGGAATTATTGCAACTTCAGCCATAACAGCAGAGACCGCAGGCAGCGCAGGTTATGCAGCGACCGCAGGTTCAGCAACAACAGCAGAAACCGCAGGAAGTGCGGGGTATGCAACGACGGCGGGATCAGCAACTACGGCAACGTCAGCGACATCCGCTACAACGGCGGAAACAGCAGGCAGTGCGGGATACGCAGTAACAGCGGGCTTAGCTTCCACAGCGACATCTGCTACAACAGCAGAGACTGCCGGTAGTGATGGTTATGCAACGACCGCAGGCTCAGCAACCACTGCGACATCCGCGACAACAGCAGAAACGGCGGGCAGTGCCGGTTATGCAACGACGGCGGGTTCAGCAACTACGGCAACATCCGCAACAACAGCAGAAACGGCGGGCAGTGCAGGCTATGCAACGACAGCTGGTTCTGCAACTACGGCAACCACTGCAACGTCCGCAACAACAGCAGAAACGGCGGGCAGTGCCGGTTATGCAGCGACAGCAGGCTCAGCAACTACGGCAACGTCAGCGACATCCGCTACAACGGCGGAGACTGCGGGCAGTGCAGGATATGCAGCGACTGCGGGCAATGCATCTACAGTAACGAATGGAGTGTACACAATAGGTTCTTATAATAATCCTTCATGGTTGCCGTCTGTGAACTACGCGGTGTTATCGGGGACAGCAACGACCGCAGGTTCAGCAACTACGGCGACATCAGCGACAACAGCAGAAACGGCGGGCAGTGCCGGTTATGCAACGACGGCGGGTTCAGCAACTACGGCAACATCCGCAACAACAGCAGAAACGGCGGGCAGTGCAGGCTATGCAACGACAGCTGGTTCTGCAACTACGGCAACCACTGCAACGTCCGCAACAACAGCAGAGACCGCAGGCAGTGCAGGTTATGCAGCGACGGCAACAACAGCAACGTCCGCGACAACGGCTGAGACTGCAGGTAGCGCAGGGTATGCAACGACGGCTGGATCAGCGACAACAGCAACGTCCGCTACAACGGCGGAGACTGCGGGCAGTGCAGGGTGTGCGGGATACGCAGTAACAGCGGGCTTAGCTTCCACAGCGACATCTGCTACAACGGCTGAGACTGCAGGTAGCGCAGGCTATGCAACGACGGCGACATCAGCAACTACGGCAGAAACCGCAGGTAGTGCGGGGTATGCAACGACGGCGGGATCAGCAACTACGGCAACGTCAGCGACATCCGCTACAACGGCGGAGACTGCGGGCAGTGCAGGGTATGCAGCGACAGCGGGGAATGCAAATACAGTAACGAACGGAGTGTACACAACAGGTTCTTATAATAATCCTTCATGGTTGCCGTCTGTGAACTATGCGGTGTTATCGGGGACAGCAACGACCGCAGGTTCCGCAACTACGGCAACCACTGCGACATCCGCGACAACGGCGGAGACTGCAGGCAGTGCAGGGTATGCAACGACGGCTGGATCAGCAACTACGGCAACGTCAGCGACATCCGCTACAACGGCGGAAACAGCAGGCAGTGCGGGATACGCAGTAACAGCGGGCTTAGCTTCCACAGCG
>JBAZKW010000022.1:0-25368 GCA_041650595.1 Candidatus Margulisiibacteriota bacterium | reverse complement strand
CCCCAAGGCTCAAGAGCCCCAAGAACAACGCATCCGTTCCCGAATTGACGCCCAATGCATACGGAGAACGGATATAGCCCGCAAAGGCCTTTTCAAAGTCTCTGACACTCTCTCCAAGGATAAAATCTCCGCGGCCGAAAAGCCTGTTGAGCTCATGTGTAATGGCTGTTTTTGACTGGCGGTATTGGCTGGGTAAATCGATGAAAGGAATGTTCATGTTTATTTTTGGTTATGTCTGTGAATTTTTATTATGCCTTAAAAGCAATTATTATATAACTTTTTTAGGTGTTTCCAAAAAATATTTTACCCCTGAGCCGTGATAGCAGGCCTAAGCCTTGTTTCGGCAAACAACAGACCGGCCATAAGCCAGAACAAAGCCGAGAGCTGCACAGAATAGAAATGCACATCAAAAAAACCATGTATAAGAAAAGCAATTATCCCACACATCGTAGCTGCCGTTACAAAAGATACAGACATCAAAGGACGGATGTTTAAGGCCTTTTTCCCGGACGCCAGAAGGGTAACCAAGAAAAGGAGAAAATAAGCGAGAGACAACAACCCCGTCTCGGCCCAGATTTGCAGATAGCAGTTGTGCGCATACTGAGAACCCATGCCGGTGATATACCTAGGAGAATAATCCATAAACGTCCCGACGCCCTTTCCGAAAAGCGGAGCATCTCGAATGATAGCCAGGCTTCCCTGCCAGATCGCGATTCTATGGGCGTCGCCGAATTGGCCGAAAGACAGCGCGATCCTTTCCCGTAGTTCAGGAATAAGGCCGATGGCCAGGCAAAACACCACCAGAAGCAGAAAAGCCGCCTTGTATCTACGCAGCAAACAAAGACACAGTGTCCCGCCGAACAGGAACCCGAGCCATGCCCCTCTCGAAAATGTGAAAAAAAGACATACCATGAGCAAAACTGTATAACAAAATATGCCTAATCGATAGCGCCAGTCTGAACGTAAAAAAATCAATGCAATTCCCAGCGGCAATATGGTAATGAGATAGGCGGCCAGACCATTGTGGTGACTGAACGAGGACGTCATGGCGCTCACATTACCGAAAACGAGATTCATGGGCTTATGCCTCAAAAATTCGAAACCGAGAAAACGCTGGGTTAAGCCGGAAAAGGCCACGATCGCCGATGAGGCCAAAAACAAAACAACGGCATTGCGGATACGCCGCAGATTGGAAAACGTATCGGTGACCACAAGGAAAACGAACATATTCTCGATCCATTTCGAAAATAACGCGCGTAAGCTTTTTTCCAGGTATGGCCCTGAATTCAACAATGAAAGGGCCATGAAGAAAGTGAACAATAAAAGACTGGCCCAGGCGAACCGGTTCAACTTAAACAGGCTAAGATCTGGAACAAGGACCTTTTTGATCAGAAAAGCAACGATTGCCAAAGCGGAAAATACCTCGATTGCCGCATTAGAGACAGGCAAAGCAACGATAAGCCCGTAGATACAATACTCCGCAATATGGTCACATATCTTAGCTGCGTTTTCTTTAGTCAATTTAATACGCTCCCTTTTTCTGGAATACGACGGGAATGGTCGCAAAAAGGATTGATAGGTCCAAATAAAACGACCAGTTGTGAATATACCAGAGATCCCATTTTACCCACTGCCTGAAATGCAGCTCCGAGCGTCCCCTGATCTGGGCCAAGCCCGTTATGCCTGGCCGGATCGACAATCTCTCCATCTGAAAAGGATTATACAGCTCTACCTCATCAACCGTAGGAGGACGCGTCCCCACCAGGCTCATATCGCCTTTCAGGACGTTAAAAAACTGCGGGAGTTCATCGATGCTGTATCTCCTTAAAAATCGCCCGACGCGGGTCAACCTGGGGTCTTGGCGGATCTTGAACATAAACCCGTCCTTGACCTCATTTTTATGCAGGAGCTCTGGCTTCATGCGTTCCGCCCCATCGACCATGGACCGGAACTTGTAACAGTTGAATATCTTTCCCTTATATCCGACGCGCTTTTGCCTGAAGAAAACCGGTCCTTTTGAATCAAGCTTGATCAGAACTGCAATCACTGCAAAAAACGGCAAAAGCAATATGAGCACGAGGGCTGATACACAGAAATCAAAAAGCCGTTTAGCCGCCAGCTCGCCCGGATGGTGCCTTCTTTCCTGATAGGTCAGCAACGGCATAAAGCCAAGGCTGGAAATCTGTATGTCAAGAGGCGGCAGATCAAAATTCTCTGGAACGATCCTGACGCCCAGGTTCAGCCTTCTGGCCTCCTGGATCAGTTTTGAAACGGCCTGTCTTTCCGATGGGATCGTAATGATCACTTCGTCAATAAAACTTTTTTTGGCAATATTAAAGAAATCATCCAGATGACCAAGGACGGGAACGCCTGCGACCGGAAGATCGACGCGGTCGTCGAGAAAACCAACAGGACGCAGCCCCCACCACGGGCTGTTTTTGATCGCATCCACAATAATGATCCCAACCTTTCCGGCGCCGACAATCAAGACGTTGATATTATGGAACCCCTTGGCGATCATGTGGCGCAAGATCAGCCTTTTGATGACCCTCCATCCATTCAAGAACAGACACAAACAGAAGATATTTTCAAAAAACACCAGACGCGAAAACAGGCGGAATTGCAGGAAAAAGATAAAACAACCGACGAAAATCGAAGAATACAGGATGGTGCCGGTCACCCTTCCGATCTCTTTGGGGATACTCAAACCACGGTCTGTGGCATATAGCAACTTTCTGTTCAATGAAACAATGATGAGAGCGGACCATAACAAAAAGACATACGTGTATTCTTTGAGGTGCGGAAAAACCAGCGCATGAGGGAACTGGCCCCAGGTGTTGTACCGGCAAAGGTAAGGCACGTAAAAACTGGCGGCCAGGATGACCACATCAATTATCACATACACGGCATAAATTCTTTTAACAGGTTTGATCATAAATTTTAGCTTTTTTGTGTCCCTGCCTGTACTGATCTTTCACTCAAAGCGACGCCGGCCGCTTGCCCTGATTCACGCGCTCCACATCGGCATCGACCATCATTTTGACAAGCTCGCTGAAATGCACGCGAGGCGACCAGCCGAACGTCTTCTTGGCCTTAGCGGGATCGCCGATCAACAGATTCACTTCAGCAGGCCGATAAAATATTTTATCAACGACGACATACTTTTTCCAGTCGAGACCGGCATGCTCGAAGGCTAAAGCAACAAACTCCTGGACGCTGTGCGTCTCTCCCGTCGCAACCACATAGTCATCCGGCTGTTTTTGCTGCAGCATCATCCACATGGCTTCCACATAGTCCCCTGCGAACCCCCAATCTCTCCGGGCTTCGAGGTTACCCAGTCTCAGTTCCTGCGTTATGCCTGCCTTGATCTCCGCAACGGCATTGGTGATCTTGCGTGTCACAAATTCAAAACCCCTGCGCGGCGATTCATGGTTAAACAGAATACCACTGCAGGCAAATATGCCGTAAGCCTCACGATAATTCTGCGTTAAATGGAATCCGGCGACTTTAGATATGCCATAGGATGACCGGGGATGAAAAGGCGTCAATTCCGTTTGCGGGGTTTCCCGCACCTTGCCGAACATCTCGCTTGATGCCGCAAAATAGAATTTACAATGCGGGACCTTTTCTTTCAGGGCCGAGAGGGCATAATGCGTGCCGTTGATATTCGTATTGATAGTCGAAAATTCGTCTTCGAAGGAATAGCTGACAAAACTCTGGGCGGCGAGGTGATAAAATTCATCCGGCCGCACGCGTTCCAGTACATTAAAAATACTGGCATAACTCTCCATCGACGCCGGATGAAGCGTAATTCTCTTTAACAGATGCCGGATTCTCCAAAGCCGGTGTTCTGGGTCTTCCAGCGCCACACGTCTGACGATGCCATGGACTTCGTAACCTTTTCCGAGCAGAAATTCCGTCAGATAGGAACCATCCTGACCTGTGATCCCCGTGATCAAGGCTTTTTTCATAGCTTCCCCTTTTTTTGAAATTCAGTATACTTGGTATCAATAAAATGTTTTAGCTCCGTCTCAAAGACTGCTTTGTCGAAGCGCAAGGCATTGCGTCTGATCTCTGACGGATCAAAAGAACTTTCGAGGCCCTCGAACCGCTCAACTGCCGAAACAAGCGATTCCGCCGTCGCTTGTTTGAAAAAGATGCCTGTCACGCCGTCCCTGACCGTCTCCAAGGCGCCGCCGGAGGCATAAGCTATGACGGGACGCCCGAAGGCTTGGGCTTCAACCGGCACAATCCCAAAGTCTTCGTCCCCCGGAAAAATCACGGCCCGGCAATGACGATAGTTTTCCCAAAGATTCTCCTGGTCAAGAGACCCCAGAAAGGCCACATTCGAACCCGCCATCTTCTCAAGCGCAGGACGATAAGGACCGTCGCCGATAATCCTCAAGGGTTTGTGGAGCCTGTTAAAAGCCTCGATGACCAAATCGATGCGTTTGTAAGCGACGAGTCGGGACACAACAAGAAAATAGTCCTCTGTGTTTGTCGAGACCGTCAGGTTAGAGACAGATACGGGCGGATAGATGACATCGCTTGGGCGCCGATAAATACGCTTGATCTTTTCCCGGATATTGTTGGAAATGGCGATAAAATGCCCCACGCCTCTGCTGTCTTGCATATCCCGATTCCTAAGAGGCCTGATCACCATGGACAAAATGAATTTTGTGATTCCCGCAATGGGTTCTTTCTCAATATACCTATCGTAATCCCATAGGAAACGGGCAGGAGAATAGCAATAACAGATATGGAGCGTTGCCGGACCTGTCCTGACCCCTTTGGCAAATCCACTGCTACTGGAAACAACAACGTCATAACCCTCGAGATTAAAACTCCTAAACGCTATAGGATAAAGCATAAGATATTTTTTGAAGGATGTCTCCAAGAAGGGTAAAGATTGGACAAAGGACGTGCGGATATCCATCGCCCTAAAAGAACCGGGCAGCTTCCCGGGAAGATATGCCGACGTGTAAATAGGCGCTTCGGGATACATGCCATGCAGGGCCTCAACGACCTTTTCGGCGCCGCCGTATTGAATAAGATAATCATGAACAATCGCAATTTTCATATTAAGAATTCACCGTTTGATGCGTTGATAGGCGGCAAGCGAAATGCGCCTCAAAACACGATTATGCTGCAACACATTCTGGATCGCATCGTTAACAAAAATTTCAGCCAGGGGTGCAGAAAAAAGACCGAATTTCCTGAGCCTCCGAGCCATGGCGCGCTTCCTGATCTGCCGACGCATACCCGATGTGTATCTCAGCGCGGATTGCCGCTCCGCATAAGACAGCTCGGGCGTGGCAAATAACGGCTTGGCATCCCAATGCGACGCATCGTTCAGATACACATCGGGATCCACAAGAAAATAACCGTTACTCTGGACCCATTGAAAAAGCTCCGTATCGGGAAAAGGGATCAAGTTATAGAATTTTGCATCAAAGACCGGAAAGGATTGCGCCAGATGAACGGAATCTTCGATGTCTTTCCTTGTTTCGCCGGGAGACCCTATGATAAAAAACAGAGTTACCTCGAACCCCAATTCGCAGGCCTCGCGGATCGCCCTTTTTACCGACTCCATCTTCTCACCTTTGCGAATGGCGGCAAGTACCTTGTCGTTCCCGCCCTCAACGCCGAAAGCGATGTATTCAAAACCAGCCTGTTTCATCCGCCTAAGAACTTCCCTGTCGCAATGATCAGCTCGAACACCGTTGGGACACCGTAAGCGCAGTCCAGTCAGCCCCCTCTTCTCGATCTCGTCGCAAATATCTACAATCCGGCGCCGGTCCATCATGAAATTGTCGTCTAAAAAACCAAAACGGCGTTTTCCCCGTTTGTACCAATATTCGAGCTCATCGACCACATGAAGATAATCTCTGCGCCGGAATGCCCTCCCGATCGCCGTCTTTACGGGGCAATAAATGCATTGATAAGGGCATCCGCGGGAGGACAGCACCGGAATTTCGTCTGTCACATACTGGTCGATCCTGAATTTTGTGTAACTTGGGAAAGGCAGGCGGTTCAGATCGGCTATAAAATCACGCGGGCCCGTATAGACGACCTCGTCGTCCTTGCGGTACAGCAATCCTTTGATAGCCCCCAAGTCTTTGCCCAAGCACAATTCGAGCAGCGTCATTTCGCCCTCAAGGGTAACCCCGTAATCAAGCGAAGGGCACTGTAAGGCTTTTTCCCTGAATGTCGAGATATGCGGCCCCCCGGCCGCAATGGCTATGCGGGGAAAATCATGCTTAATATCATCAAGTAACGCGTAGTTTTGACGATACAAAAGCGTCATCAGGCTGATGCCTATCAGGTCGGGCTTGAATTCACGGATTTTTCCCATCAAATGGTTTCGGCCTGGATTTAAGCGCATGTCTACGACATCATGCTCGATATTATTTTCCCGGAGGACTTCGGACAGATATCCCAGGCCGGCAGGCGGATGATTTGCGCCAAAATGAGTATGTTTATATTCAGGGAAAACCAACAAAATTCTTTTATATCTCATCGGGATACCCCAGGGCTTCTTTAAAAGCATCTACCAAGCCTTTAGCTGTATTCTTCCAGGAAAATCTACGCACCTGTTCAAATCCTGCTTGAATCAGGACATCCCGAAAACGAGCGTCGGAAAGGACCTTGTCCATGGCCGCGGCAATTGCCTCGGTCTGGCTGGGGTCGATCAAAACAGCCGCATCACCGATAACTTCAGGTAAAGATGCCTTATCAGAGCTGACAACGGGTGTTCCGCAGGCCATGGCCTCCAAAGGAGGCAAGCCGAATCCTTCATAGAATGACGGAAAAACAAAAAGACCGGCCGCAGAATAAAGGGCCGGCATATCGTCAGAATCGATAAAACCAGTAAAAATGACCTGTTGTTGCAGCCCCAGGTCTGTGACAGCATTGATTATGTCCTGTCTTCGCCTATCATGACGTCCAGCGATCACCAGATCATAATCCCTGCGGCATTGACTGACATGGTAGGCGCGTAATAACCCGAGGATGTTTTTTCTTGGTTCATGATTGCCAATATACAATATAAACTTCTTCGGCAAACCGTATTTTTTATAAAATAACTCACCAGGTGAGGTTGGCCGATAGCGATCATTGACAGCTGGATGAATGATCTTGATCCGACCGGGGTCTACTCCCAGGTGTGTGACGATGTCGTTCTTGCTATGCAATGAATCTGTGATGACCATTTTTGCGTTCCGTGTAGAATGCCGCATCATGACAGATGCATAGACCCTGGCGATACGGTTGGGGCACGCATCCGGGAAAAGATAATAGATCAAATCATGGATAGTGACAACAAACGGGATGCCGGGCCATAACGATGTATTAAAATTGGGATAAAAAACCAGGTCGGGCCTAGACTTAAAATAATGGGCCGGAAACACCCATTGTTCTCCCAGCGAATACATCGGCGCTTTTTTGGCCAGACGCTTCATGTGAACTGCCCCTCGGAATGCCAGCCCTGCGACGGCATCCGGATTCATCACGGCTTCAACCTCCATCCCAGGCCCCATCCGGTCGAACTCATCAAGGATGTTGGCGACATATGTCCCGACGCCCGTCATGCCAATAGCCCTGGCATCCATCAGGATTTTCATAGCATCTTTCTTTCTTCAGAAAAGCATCGCGTTTCCAGAATGCCAGCAGAAATCCAAAAGAAAGGCAACATGACCAAAGGGTAAGATATGCCGTTAATGATCATGCCGATACAACTGGCAAAGGCTCCGATGTAAATGATTTGCGCCTGTCGGCTTTTCTCTCGGCTTATTTTCTTCCACGCCCCCCTGATCAACAGGAAAAGAAATGTCAGAAAACAAACCAAACCGAAAAACCCAGTCTCGACAAAGATATCAAGCAGAAAATTCGAGGATGTTCCTTCCCGAACTTTAGGCACCAGCGAGGTCCTTCTCTTCGGCAAATTACCAATATTCTCGAGAACTGTAAAAACGTTGCCGAAACCAATGCCGAAAAAAGGATGACGGACGGCACTTTTCAAGACAATCTTTGATCGTCCCAGACGTTCGCGTACAGTAGGGTCTGCGACTGCAAGACTTTCCTCTTTTTGACACGACGACTTAAATCGGAGTTTCCCGGGCCACATAGAAAATACGCGGCACCTTGAAAAAATGACGTCCGAAACGGTTAACGGGCTTTTTGTCGGCGTGTATGCCGAGACCAAGAAAACAATGATAATAAAAGAAAGGGAAACGCCGATAGTCAATGATACGACCTTCTTGGCTGTCAGACGACTGATTCCGGTCTTATGCAGCAGACCTACAGCAACGCACAGGATGGCCAGCCACCCCAGCCATGATCCTCTGCTCATATTCGGCACCAGGAGAACATATGAAATCAGGATAGCCGGATAAAAAAGAGCCCTGGGAACAAGGGGCTGCCCGCTAAAGCATTCAACGCACAGATAGCCAAAAGCAAATGTCAGATAAAAACCGAACTCATTAGGCTCCGCAAAAAAGGACGCGGGGCGAGTAAAATAATAACCACCGACTTTCTCCAACCCGGGCATATTGAGCAGGACATAAAGTGCTAAACCATACACAGCGACAAATAGGCAAGAGAAAATAATGGTTTTATGCAGAATGATCAGCTCTCGCTCATCGTGACAGACATTCATGATAAAAAAGAAAATGATGCCGAACACCGTCAATAAACTGATCTGTTTTGCGGTGACAACAGGGAAAGCTGCGCAACACATCGAAGCAAGCGCCGCCAAAAAAAAGAATACAAGGGCTTTAGACGTAGGCGACGTGATGATGGGAAACTTAAATTTTCTGACCTCATAGGAAAATAAAAAAATTCCCATCCCCAGCGAAAGCTGATAAGCTCTAATATGGACATGATCAAACTGGTAGACGCATAAAGTACCAAAGGATGTCATAAAAAGAGTCGCCACTAAGAAGTAAAATGACCTAAAAAGAAACATTAAGCACCTCATTGACCACAGCCATCGCCTCGTTGGCCGTCACATTCGTCAAGCAGGACATTTCGGGACACCCCTTCCTGCGCCAGCAGGGTGCACAATCAGTCTTATGGGTAACGCCGAAAACCCGCTGTCCCAGCGGCTTGAACATGCGTTCATCAGAGATACCGTTATGAATCATGACAGTAGCAACGCCCAGGGCCGCAGCCGCATGAACAGCAAAAGATTCAAGACCGATGACAAGATTAGCCATTGACAGCAAGGCCATGAAGTCAGCCATCGAAAGACTGTTCGTTAGATCAATGGGTGCAGTTGCCATTTTTCTGGAAATCGCTCGTGCAGCCGTTGCTTCTTTGGCTACGCCGACAATAATAACCTTGGCGCCATACCGTGAAACCAAGCCATCGGCTAATTCAGCCCATTGACCATTACTCCATAAGGCCAGAGGTCTTCCAGACCCAGGATGAATGACGACCTTAAAATCGTCAGATGTAACACCCGATTTGGCCAAGGCGCAGGACATTTTATCCAATGTTTCTTTCTTGGGGCGTTTGAGGACGGCGCGAATCTCTTGAGGCGCCTCAATGAGATCGCCCGCAAGGAGTAATTCGACCATGTTCTTTGCAAAATGGCTGTAAAAATTAAAACTCCCTTTTTGATGCAGAAGAAAGCCGAAACCGGCAGAGCCATATCCGATCCGGTACTTGACTCCCCCCAGCCACATAAGAGGAATGGTATTACCAAAAAAAGGCCTGAATTCTATTCCAAGATCATACCGCTCTTTTTTAATTTTTTTAATCACAGCGGGTAGCTGGCTTACGCTGCGCAAAATTTTCCGCCAAGCGGGCATTTTTGATCTATTCAAATAGAAATGGTCAAAGACAATGACGTGGTCAACCAAGGGACAATGCTGCCAAAGCTCCCTTGTCCAGCTACCCGCCAAAACATGAATTTTCGCCTCCGGCATAGCAGCTTTCATTAACGACAACGCGGCCGTCGTCATTACCACGTCACCGAGATGATCCGGACGGCTCACGAGGATTTTTTTAATATCATTTTTGCGGGGGCGCGCTTCTGCCGCAAATCTCTTAGCGAAGAGAAGGCCTCCCAGGAAATCCACAGCTGTCACTAAAGCCAGAAGCCAAGCATTATTAAAATAATATTCCCTGCGTGGAAAAGGATGTCTGCCTCCCGCATCCACTATCGGCCCTTTTTTTGCGACGATCCATAATTCTTCGCCTTTTCCAAAATACCCAAAAATCATCATTAAAGGCAGCATAACCAGCGACAAAATGTCTGTAGTTTTTTGAATAATATCCCGCAGCAAAACGCGGGTATTGCCCGGTTTATCTCCTGCAACATCATTTAAGGCCATAGGGGGCTTTCGACACAATCTCATCTTGGCCCAACGCCCCGCATGCAGAAAAAAATTCCTCGAATCGCCTTTTCTGGAGAATATATGCACCACCTTAAACCCCTTTTGAATCAAGAGCGCAGTCAGGGTTCTGGCGGAAAAATAGAAAAGATGAAGCGGTGGATCCAGCCACTCCCACGTTGCTCCGAACAGTTTCGCGCTGAAGCTTTCGATATTCGGCACTACGATAATCAGAATACCGCCTTCATTCGTTTTCCGGAAAGAACGCTCAAGGATGTCTTGGGGATTTTTGCCATGTTCCAGGGAATGTCTGAAAATAATCACATCGTAAGACGGGTCTTCATCTGACGGAAATTCTCCGCAGAAGATGTCAAGGCCAAGTTCTGTGCGTCCTTTCTGCACGGTCGTCGTCGACAATTCACATCCCTTAACGCTCAAACCGGCACGTTTCAACCCCCAAAGCAGATAGCCGTAAGAACAGCCGATTTCACATACACGGACAGCATGGGGACAATATCTTTTAATCAGCCTCAAGAATAGTTTCCTGTCTTTGAAGTTTCTTGCCGCCTTCAGGGCATCGACAGAAACAGCTTCTTGTGCAAGTCCGTGCCGGAAAGAATAAAACTCCTCGAGTTCTTCTTTCTTAGGTTGTGAATCACAATAAACGAAGCCGCACGACCGGCATTGAACAACATCGAACCCGTTGACATTGCCGAATTTGACCCTGGGAACAGCACCTGAGCATACGATGCATTTTTCCACCCGGTCTCTGTCTCTGAACGGATCTCGCGCCATATGATGTTTCTCCAACATTACCATGCCGGAACAAAACCCGATGCTGCCAATCCAGACATATTCATCTGTTTTCCGCTCTCTCAAATCACGCACACGAGTTCACATCGTTAAATGACCAACAAAACGCTCCACATACCCTTCCCATAAAAATTTTTGTTTTAAACGTATAAAGGCATTTTCGCCCATTTTTTTTCTTGCATCCACAGAGACGCACATCAGCTCGATTTTTTCCGTTATTTCATCGCGATTGGAAGGATCGGCCAAAAAACCTGTCTGGCCGTCGATGACTATTTCGGCAGGACCGGCGTGGTTGCTGGCTACGGCGGGTTTGGAAAAAGCAGCGGCTTCCAGATAAGCCAGGCCATATGTTTCGTCAAACGGCAAATGCACAATGAACAAACAATGCTTATAGCAGTCGAACAACCGCTCCCTGGTCACAAAACCGAGTAGTTTGACATCTTCTGTTAATTGATGATGCGCTATCAGCTTCTTCAGATAGGCCTCCATGGGTCCGCATCCGATGATGTAATATTGGATACCCACAAGCTTCTTTTGCCGCTTCAACAAGGCAAAGGCCTCAATGGCCTGCGGGATATTCTTATACCCTTCAAGCCGGCTGACTGTCAAAAAATAATTACCCTCTTTTTTATCAGCTTCCGATCGCACTGATATTGTAAACCCCTTGATGCCAAGGTCACATGTAAAAGCGTTATCAACGCGATATATCGCCTTGACCTGTTGTCTGCAGGTTTCACTGATCGGCAGGACCTTATAAAATGTCCTTACAGCTTTTCTGTCTAAAGACCTGAGGATCGGCTTGTATAGATTTTTAAGCGCAAACTTAATACGGCTGGACAGTTTGATCCGCAATTGCTCGTCCAGTTCGGAGAATGATACCTGCAAATTATCAGGCGTATTTCTATAACAGATTGTTTTATATAAGAATTTGGCCGGCTCATTACATGACCAAATGACCTTCGGCAAGCTCTTCCCGCTTAGGATATTCGCCATGCCGACCCATAGAGACGCAGGGTAGTTATGCGGATTAATGACATCGAAATCCTTTAGATTATGTTTTAAAAAAATAACCGCGGACAACCATGTCAGGATATTTAATCTTTGGAATAACCGCGGGACGGATATTTTTTCAAGCGCAAGGCCTTGTATGTCCCTGAATCTTTTTTCGTATTCGCCGAAGTCCAGGCTGAATACGGTGACCGTCAAACCGTATTTTGTTGCCAGATCCTCGCATAACCAAAGGACAACGTTTTCCGCACCGGCCCTGGTTCTGAAATGTGGATGAACGACGGCTATTTTCATATCAATATCCTTCTGCAAAATGCCGATGGGTCACTGCAGGGTTATCCTTGGCAGCGGGAATAATAGTTTTCCGCCAGATCTCAGGAACGCCTTTTCTCTTGCCAGGATGTTTTCCCTGAAATGCCAGGGCAAAACCATGAAATAATCCGGCCGCATAGCCTTGGCCTCTCTCTCGGAAATAATGGGTATCCATGTGCCTGGTGTATAGCTTCCGAATTTATCCTCGTTGATCTCTGCAATAAATGGAATATCGTTTTTGGTTATCCCGCAGAATTGAAGTATGACATTGCCTTTAGTGGAAGCGCCATATCCCAGCACGACCTTCTTTTCTGATCGGATACGATGAAGATATTCCCTGAGAACGTCCCTGTGTTTATAGACGCGTTGCCTGAATCTCGCATAAGGGGCCGGAAGGTCTAATCCCATTTTTTGTTCTCTAAGCATGACCCTTCTTATAAGCGCGGTGCATTCAGGAAAAGAAGAACCGACCTTAGCGACCGTCACCGAGAAGCTTCCTCCATTCACGTCGTTGAATTCAATGTCAACGATTTTAAAACCGGCACGGTCAGCCATATATTTGATCTGTTTCAATCGATAGTATTCCAGATGCTCGTGACAAATCGTGTCATAAGCATTCATGTCCAGCATCGTCGGCATATAACTCTGTTCAAAAACCCAGGCGCCGTCATCATGCAGCACTTCATATATTTGCTTCATGAAGGCAAGGGGATCCTCGATGTCGTAAAACATGGCGATAGAGGTGATGATTTTTGCTTTTTTGCCGCCGAAGACATTTTTAAATACCTTCGATGAAAAAAATTCAGGCACAAGCTGTATGTGCTTCGGATAATACTCCCTGAATTTGACCCCTGTTGGGTCTATGCCCGCCAGCCGATACCGGCCTTTGGGGTAAGCCTGTAAAAGGGTGCTGTCATTGCTTCCAATATCAACGATCAAATCGCTGGCATCCGGAGAAACCATTTTTAAGATTCTGGAGACCTTTTTTTGCAAATGCTCAACCATCGATCGATTCAACCCCGACCGGTACCCGTAATTGGCGCCATACATCTCTTCGAGCTGATAGGACTGCTTTAACTGTACCAGGCCGCAGACATCTTCCCGGCCGCCCCCGTGGCACTTCAACAGCTCTAGAGGCCCTGCCGTCAGCTTCTCCTCTCTGCTCCTAGGAAACACTCCGGTTAAATATTGCTGCCCCAGGGCAATGATAGGCATGAGCCTGCCGTTACCGCAGATCCTGCATCTTTTGATTTCTCTGTACATAAGTTATCTCCGGGCTTGGCTTTTGACCCACTTATAGATAGATCTCAAGCATCTCAAGAAAAATGGCGGGGTGGCGAAGAATGGGAAGATCATCAACCAGAACATCGGATAAAAACAAAAATGTTTTATCAACAAACCCGGGACGCCTCTGAGCGAAGCCGGATCCGTGCATCTAAGAGCAATAATTCTCTTGAATAACGCCTGCCGTATAATGTCGTTCTTGGTTTTTCTTATGGCTGAATTTTTATAACCTAGGGACCTCACGGCTTCCAGCACCCCGCAGGAGTCCTCAACCATACATCTAAAATAATCGTATCCCCCCGAATTACTGCTCCTTTGTTCAACGTAAGGATAAGAGATTAGGAATGTGTTCTTATGGGCTTCACCCATGACAGAAAGGGCCACGTACAGGGGTATCATATTCGTATCGGAGTAGGCTTCCGGTCGCTGAACTAACAAGTATGATTGCCTTTGCAATACCAAAGACGACATAAAACTGAGGTGAAAACCTATTGTTCTCAGGCATTCATTTTCGCTGCAGAACAATTCGTCTTTAAATTTGCGGACGGAACGGGATTCTATCGTATTGATCAAATCCTGGCTCTTGACGCAATAATTGACAAAAACCAGAGAAAGATCCTTGTGCCTGCCCAAAACGGCCTTGACGCTTTTGATCGCTCCTGGAGCCATCCTATCGTCATCGCTGAACAACCACGCATAGTCACCCCGGGCATGATTAAGACACGATAAAATATTTCTGCCGGGCCCAAGATTGCGTTGATTTTTATAATACCTGACGAAAGAATATCGGGCCTGAAAATCTTTGGCGATCTCTTCGGTCTCGTCCGTAGACGCATTATCGCTGACAATACATTCTATATCATCTTCAATTTGCGAAGCGACGCTCTCAAGAGCCTCTCTCAAAAAAACGGCTCGATTATATGTCGGTATCAAAATACTGATCTTCGGATTCGTCATTTTGTCTCTTGCATCCGGAAGCGCCCTTTTTTAACCGCATTCACGCCATAAGGCTGTTTTTATTCACAAAGGCGTGCTTGCGGCAATCACAACATTATTTTTAAATCTTTCAAGGTGTTTTAAACTTAAGACGGCCTCAATGGGGTTTGAAATCACCAACGGCAATAAAACAATGATGCCTGCCAAACAGACGCCGACAGCGCCGAATCTTTCGCCAAAATGAAGCGTGAACGGTATATAACTGGCTGCAGAAAATACAAGCCATGCCGTCTGAAGCCTAAGTTTGCCTATGCCGTTAAGATAAACAGAAAAACAACTCACCCAGCCCGTCAAAAAAACCCATATCCCCATGCAGAGATATAGCAGATTGTTTTGAATGGATTTGCCGGTCCAAATATGAATGATCGGCTTGCCAAACAAATAGAGAAATGCCGCGCCGAATGCAAATAAGATGACGGAAAACCATGCGGAATAGGCAAGTGTCTTTTTGACCCACCGAATGTCGTTTGAGGCAACGGCATCGGTGTAAGCGGACCAAAGCGGAGTCAAAACGGCAAAATGAACGACCGTCAGGATCAGAAAAAGCTTTTGCACCAAGACATACTCCCCTGCCTCCTTGAGACTGATCAATTTACCGACCATAATGGCCTGCGAAGAGAATATGAACGTCGCACAAAACTGCATGATACCGAATTGGATGCTTTGCGGCAGCAGCTCCTTGAGGGTCTGGATAATACTTTCAGCCTTCGCCCATTCGAACCGCCAGCGCCTCTCTTTCAAGAACACGAAAAAAGAAACGATAACGGGCGACATCATGGCTACGGCAAAAGAACATGCTATGAGAACAAAGCCGGCCTTTGCCATGACCAAAAAACCAAAAAACAACAATATGAAAATGCTCTTGCAAAGCTCGAAAAATGAATTCCAGTGCGTCTGTTGAAAACTGAAAAAACCCTGCGTGCTGACAGCAAAAGGCATGCTTATAACAATAATGACCAGAGAAACGGTGTAGGTCAAAGAGCCGTCGTGGATAATGCCAGCGTCATAAGTATTAAATAGCTTCGCCCAAGGAACAAGTTTGTAACAAAGACATAGTAGAATGATCAAAAGACCAGCTAAATACATATACGCAGAGAACGCGGAGAAGAAATATCTGCGGCTATTGTTTGCGTGCGTTTCGCTCTTCGAATACAACATGGACAGTTTATTCCGCAGGGCCAGGGCCAAACCAAAGTCAAGAACAGGGATCATGCCGATCAAAAATGTCAAACTGCCCCACAATCCAAATTCCTCGGCCGAGACATATCTGACTAAAATCGCCGTTGTTATAAGGCCTAGCGTAAGCGCCAGGAATTTGGAAAGCACAATAGAAACCGAACCGATAAAAGCTTTTTTTGTTCTTTTATGGCTCAATTTCAGCTTTAAATGATCAAGCAGGCTTTGCCGTTTGGGCCCTCTTTCCATAGGAATCTCTCAACCGAGCGACTTGCGCCGGATCCTGTTCAACAAATGAGCAAGTTTATTGAATGCGAGATATCGCCTGAGAACCGCCGTCCTGTATTCAGGCCAGCGGTGCGAGGTCTTATAAAATCTCAGATGCAGCATAAAATATATCAGGGCATCAAAATAAAACCTGAATAGCATGTAACGCCGATATAGATAGCGATAAATTTTTGCGACATCTAAATGATGGACTGCCAGCTTGAATCTCTGATCAATGATATTTTTATAAATTCGGCTATCCAGATATAAAGAATATTCATTTCTGGTCAGCGGCGGTTTTACATATTTACTGTAATCTTCGGTTCCCACCAGCGGTATTGTGATGGCAAAAGAATAGATGGTCGGCTTAAGCCGATTGGCGAAGTCGACCGTCATTTTCAGGTCTTCCTGTGTTTCCGTTGGCGTATTGATCATGAGATTGGCCAGAGTCCTGAATCCATAGGCCCTGCTGATGTCAAAGGCCCTTTGAATGCTCTTAGTATTCGTGCCTTTCTTCATCACTTTAAGTACCCTGTCAGAGCCGGATTCAACACCGAATTCAACCTGGACACATCCTGCATCCCGCATCCAGCCGGCCATTTTTTCTGTAAATAAGTTGACGTGGGTCTGGCAGGCCCAGATAAGACCAAGCTTTCTGTCAATCATGCCCTGGCAAAATTGATTAACCCTTTCTTCATTCAGAGTAAAGGCATCGTCCGCGATATAAAAACCGTCGATCGCATACCGGCCTTTCAGCAAAGATAACTCATCCAATACCCTGTTTATGGATCTTGTCCGTAATATTTTCTTATGCGTCTGCGTTGCCCACAACGAAGGGTTACCGCAATAGGTGCATTGATAAGGACAACCTCTGGTAGTCAGAATGGGAACACCACTGATGAAGACATGTCTTATCAAACCTGTCGACGGCCGTATATATTGGTCCATATCGATCAAATCATAGGCGGGGTTCGGAAAGATGTCGATATCCTCCGTAAGCTGCCGGGGTAAAGTTTTTACCACAACGCCGTCTTTCTCATAGGCGATCCCGCTCACATTGCAGGCATCCTCTTTGTTCTTGAGCGTTTCAACAAGCTCCAGCAATGTCTGCTCCCCTTCGCCAAGCACAACATAATCGAAAAGACCTCTCTGGACGAAGAAATCCTGGGGACAAAAAGTAGGATGATGGCCCCCGACGATTATCTTGCCGCCGTAGCCCTGTTTTCTGACATCCCTTGCGATCCGTTCGATGCAGTTAAAATCAGCCGTCAAACAGGTGAATCCGAGATACGCAGGATTGATTTCGACGATCCGCTTGACACAGGCTGCCTCGAGGTCACTCAGGTCATATCCTTCCAGGGAGCTTGGTCGTAAATCGACGATCTGTACTCTGTGCCCCATCTTTTCAAGATAGGCCGCAAGATACAAGAGCGCGAAAGAAAAATATATGGAGTATGCTCTCGTTGGGGGAGCAACCAGAAGCACGTCAGGTCTATTCATGATTTGAATTTTGACAGGAAACGATCAAAAATCTCGAGGGTGTATTTCAATTCCTGTTTTGTCAGGCCGGGATAAACTCCAATCCAAAAAAGATTGCTCATCACAAGATCTGTATTTTTCAGTGATCCGCATACCCTGCATTTCATATGTGCGTAGGCGGGTTGTTTCAACAGGTTGCCTCCGAAAAGCATGCGGGTAGCGATTTTATGCCTTTCAAGGTAATCCACGATCTCGGCACGATCAAAAGGAGCTTTTTCCCTCACCAGAAGAGGAAAACCAAACCAACTGGGTTCGGAGAAGTTCTCCGCCCTCGGTAAAATAAAAAATTGTTCGTAAGAACATAGATGCCGGTATAAATAATCGAAATTCCGCCTCCGTAATTTTATGAATTTTGGCAGCTTTTGCATCTGGGCGACCCCGATCGCTGCCTGCATGTCGGTCGCTTTGAGATTATATCCGATATGAGAATAGACATATTTATGGTCATAGCCGTATGGCAATCGCCCGAAGCTCTGGCTAAATCTCTTCTTGCAGGTATTGTCATGTCCGGGCTCACACCAACAATCCCTGCCCCAGTCCCTTAGAGACAAAAGGATGCGCTTGAGCAATGGATCATTAGTTAATACAGCGCCCCCTTCTCCCGTTGTAATATGGTGGGCGGGATAGAAACTGGAAGTCGAAATATGGCCAAATGTTCCGGTAAACCTTTTTTTATATCTGGAGCCAAGCGCATCGCAGTTATCTTCAACAAACCAAAGGTTATGCTTCCTTGACACTCTTAATATCTCATCGACAGCCAAAGGATTCCCTAAGGTATGAGGCAAACATATGGCCTTGGTCCGTTTGGATATTGCCTGCTCCACCATCGCCGCATTGACATTAAAACTGCCGATGTCAATATCTATAAAAACCGGGGTCAGCCCGTTTTGTAAAATAGGGTTCAAGGTCGTAGGAAAACCACAGGCCGTTGTTATCACTTCATCATGAGGCCGCAAACGCCTATGTTTTAATAACGGAGATGTCAGGGTGCTCATGGCCAAAAGGTTTGCCGATGACCCCGAGTTGACCAAGAGACAATGCTTCACGCCGAGAAATGCGGATAGGCTTCGTTCAAATTCTTGAGCATATTTGCCGGAGGTAAGCCAAAAATCAAGCGATGCATCCACCAGTTTTATCAGCTCTCTTTCATCATAGACGCGGCCGGCATAATTGATCATTGACTCGCCCGGAATGAATACATCACGCATCTTGCGCAGCAAAAAAAGCTGGGTGATCCGCTCAAAGATCTCTTTTCTTATAACGTTATCTTTTTTAGAAAGCTTCAAGCTGAGATCACCTTTCTTATGATTGAACAAATACCTTTGACGTCCAAACCGAGTTCCTTTCGTATATATCCCTGGCTGCCCACGATACGGGGATAGGCGTCAGGTAATCCGATTCTTTTCAATAGAACAGGAGATCCGAGCTCCGCAAGCACTTCAGAAACAGCGCTGCCCAATCCCCCTACCACGCTATGCTCCTCCAAAGTAAACATGGGCTTATTTCTCGCGGCCAGGCTTTTTATTAAAGCGACATCCAGCGGCTTAATGGTGTGCATACTGATGATTCCGGCGCTCACGCCATCCTTTTTCAATTTTTTAGCTGCATCTATCGCCGTCATAAGCATATTTCCGGTGACAAGGATGTTTACATCATCTCCGTGGATGACCGTAATGCCCTTTCCGATCCGAAAATTGACTCTGCTTGAATGAACAGAGGGAACTTTTTCGCTAAGTCTGATATATACGGGCCCCTTGTGCCTCAAAGAAGCTCGCACGGCACGATCGACCTCCCGGGCGTCGCCGGGACAAATAACACACATCCCGGGCAAAGAACGCATGATGGAAATATCTTCCATCGCAAGATGCGTTACCCCGGCAGAACCATACGTTAACCCTCCTCCGGCACCGACAAGCTTGACGTTTGTCCTTTGGCAGCACAGATCCAGCCTTATCTGTTCAAAACAACGCATCGTTAAAAAAGGAACTATGGAATAAACAAACACAATTTTTCCGGATAACGCCAGGCCTGCGGCGACGCCAATCATGTTCTGTTCAGCCACACCCATATTAATAAACCTTGAAGGAAATTTATGCTGATAAGTCTCGAAGAAAGAAAAGCCAAGATCTCCCGTTAACAAAAATACATCTTTGTTCCTCTCTGCTAAATCCGTCAGAGCATTTACGAATGCATTTCTCATGGCAGATCCAGCTCCTTTAGAGATATCCTTAGTTCGTCTTTGCTGGGAGATTTGTAATGCCAGACAAGGCTATCCTCCATAAAAGAAACACCCTTGCCTTTGAGCGTGCGCGCTATGACAACGGAAGGCCTCGATCTCTCAAAAGGCACCTGATTTAACATTTCTGCCATTTGTTCACAATCGTGTCCATCCACCTCCCGTACAGCCCATCCAAAGGATTCCCATTTTGCCACTATGGGCTCTAGGTTAAGAATACTGCCTGTCTTTCCAAAAGCCTGAAGACCATTAAAATCGATAATAGCTGTAAGACCATCCAGTCTGTGGTGAGCGGCAAACATAGCCGCTTCCCAGACAGAACCTTCATTACATTCCCCATCACCCAAGACAACAAACACGCGATAGGGATGGGTTTGTCCTCGAGCCGCAATGGCCATGCCAGCTCCAATCGACAGGCCATGCCCCAAAGAGCCTGAACTGGCCTCGACCCCGGGAACGCATTTCATTGTCACATGGCCCGGCAGTTTGCCGCCGTCAACACAGTATCCCTCCAGGATCTTTTTGGGGAAAAAATGGCGTGACGCCAAACTGGCGTATAACGCACTGGCCGCATGCCCTTTGCTTAAGATGAGCCTGTCGCGATATTTATCATTAAGCCCCTTGCGCCCTACCTTTAAAACATTGAAATATAAAACAACAAGGATATCCACACAAGACAAAGCCGATCCCACATGAGAACTTTGAGATCTCGCATGCATCCTCAGGATATCTTTCCGTATTTCGGAGGCGATCTGCCTATAATTCATGGTTTTGAATGATGTGCGGTTCGGGCTGCATGACCCCAATTTTGTTTCTATAGCCATATTTTCTCCGAAGATCGTTAATGATCTCCTTTTGATACATAACGGCAGAAATAAATATCAGATCTATATTCCTGAAATCTGTCTCAAGGGGGGATTTAACGAGGACATGGCTTCCAGGGGTATATTTATTCCATTTGTCCAAGTCTGAATCGATAACAAACAAGATGTCCGATGGTTTAATATTGCACATCGATAAAAGCGCAACCCCCTTGCCTCCCGCGCCCCAAACAGCGATGTTCCTATCCTGATATGACTTAAACAGCGCCTGTATTCTTTTTTTATAAGAAGCGAAGTTGGATGCGAAAATTTGTAGATCTTTTTCATGATGCTCATTGTTCATAAAATACGCGGTCAAATATTCATTATCAGCCGAAGGAAAAACCTTCAGGACTTCAAAATTATTTACAGTCAGCAGGTATTGCAGGGTGTGGTTTGTGTAATACGCAACATGGTCACGAAATATATCGTAGTATCGATTATTTTTCACTGATGTTGAAAAAAACGGGACTTCAATCAGCCCCACTCCAGCAGGTTTTAGAAATTCCTTGGCATGTCTCAGGACCAAACCGGGGTTATCCAGATGTTCAAACACCTGTCTTGCGACAAACGCATCATAATATTTCTTCTTCAGGCCGGTGTTATTGTCAAAGCGCTGATTCAAAACCTTTATTTTCTTTTTTGCTAAAGCACAGAACGGCTTAGATGGCTCGACTCCGACCGCCATTGAACCCTGCTTTTTCAACAAAGACGCAAACATGCCGTCGCCGCAGCCTATTTCAAAGATATGTTTCCCTTTCAGGCCAAAATATGACACAAAATCCCGGGCGAGCCATTTTTGGTAATTCTGCATCTGGGTTGAGAATGAAGTCATCATCTGATAATCGTTGTAATAACTTTCCTTAACAAAATCTTTTCTTCCCAACTGGCTTAGATGGCACCGTGCACACCTCAGCAGGCTTATGGCTGATCTTTTATCGTCTTTAACCTGCCCCCTTTTTAATAACTTACCAACGGAAGAAGGTGCATTGCCAATTTTGATGACCGTTTCAAATTTTTTGTAACCGCAAAGAAGGCAGCGATGGATCATAATCTTTCCCGGTTTTCATACAGATTCAAGTTCTTTTCAAACCATTCCACGGTTTTTTTAAGGCCGCCCTCCAAATCATATCGTGGATGCCAATCAAGGATATGGGATGCCCGATCGATATCCGCCTGCCACATTTTCGGCTCAATTCTTGAATTTGGCGATGCGCCCCATTGGGGCTCAACCTTTGACCCGGTTATCTTGATAATCGTGGTGACTAGCTCGCCCACAGAGTGCTGACAACCAGACCCTATGTTAAAAACTTTAGATCTGGCCTTGTCAGGATAAGCTGCCGCTTTTAAATAAGCGTCCACTGTATCTTCAACAAATATAAAATCCCTGACCGAAGAATGAGATGAAAGCCGGGGATCTCGACCTTTTAAACAGGAAATGACGACTGAAGGTATCAAACGCGAGGGTTCTTCGTAATAACCGTAGGGTGAGAAAAGTCTCAGGGTGGTTATCGGCAGATCCTCCTCAATGGCTTTCAATTGACAGAACAGAGTGCTGGCCGCCTTGGCTATCCCGTAATAGCTATTTCTATTAAGCAAGTCATCTTCTTTGATGGGCGCATCTTTTAACGCATATTCCGAGGAACTTCCCGTGTTCACAAAGACCTCATATCCAACTTTTGAACAGGCATTGGCGAGGTTCGTTGTCCCAACAATGTTGGTCAGTATTATCCTGTCTGCCTGCTTCTGGAAAAAATAACCACCGTATGTCGCCGTATGAAAAACGATCTCCGGCTTAATTTTACTGACGACCTTTTTCAGTCTGTCGTAATCCAACAGGTCGGCAACGCACTCTTGGACTTCTCCAAGAATATCTTCAATGCGCCATTTTTCAGACGCAGATCTGGTTAAAATACTTACCTTAGCGCCGGCATCCAAACATTTCCTAACAAGATTGGCACCGATAAAGCCTGTCGCGCCCGTAATCAAAACCCTTCTATTCTTCAGCATGACATCTGGCGCCTATACCATCCTATTGTCTTTGAAAGCCCCTCGTGCAGGCCATGGGCCGCCCTCCACCCCAAGACTTTTCTTGCCTTCAGAGAAGACAAATACTGGTTCCTGATCTCATACCTCGTTTCATTAAGAATCTTAAGGGATGGCTGTTTCCGGCCGACCTTGTAAATCTTATTGACCATTGTCGTGACCTTCATCGGATTTTCATCGCTAAAGTTAAAAACTTCTCCGCCAAGCTTAAGTTTTTTTATCTTTTCCGCCAGCGTAATATAGCCATCGACAACATCATCCACGAAAACATAATCCCGGGTGAATTTACCATTGCTGCGGATAAAAAGAGGTTTTGAGGCGATCATGCACCGGATAGCATCAGGGACAAGGCGGGAAAAATTAAAATCCCCCGGCCCATAAATATTGCCGCATCGAGTAATGGCCACCGGCAAACCATAAGAATGAAAATATGTGGCTGCGATCAGGTCGGCGCAACTTTTCGATACATCATAAGGATGATCGCCCAACAAAGGCGCATCCTCCCTATAGGGCAGCTTTTTATGGCTGCCGTAGGCCTTATCGCTTGAAGCGACAATAACGGCCTCGACCCTCTTTGATTTCACGCATGCTTCCAGCACATTCCAGGTGCCCATGATATTTGTAGCAAAGGCGCATAAAGGATTGTTGTGGCATTTGCCCACAATGGCCTCGGCCGCCAGATGAAAGACAATACTGATCTTATTCTTTCTTAAAATTTTCTCCAACAACCGGTAACGTGTAACGCTCCCCTTGATGACGGTTATCTTTTGATAATCACCCACGGACAAGATAGTTTCTTTTCTCCTGACTTTTATATCCAGGCCAACCACACTGGCGCCTAAAGAAATAAGCGTCTTCGTAAGATTCGATCCCAAAAACCCCTCAAAACCCGTGATTAAAACTTTTTTGTTCTTCCAAAAATTCTTATTCATGCCATTTCCCTGGGCTTTTCAAGCCTCCATGGCGCTTTTTTGGAGCTCCAAAGCTGCTCAAGCTCGATCCTGTCGCGCTGAGTATCCATGCATTTCCAGAATCCCTCGTGTTTATAGGCATTCAGCTGACCATCTCGTGCAAGTTTCTCCAGCGGTTCCTTCTCCCAAAAAATCGAATCGTCTTTTATATATCTAAATATTTCGGGTTCCAAGACAAAAAACCCACCGCTCACCCAGATGCCATCGCCTTTGGGTTTTTCAAAAAAAGATGTGATGGCATTGTTTTTTTCAATCCTGAGCGCGCCGAACCGGCCGGCGAACTGGATGGCCGTTACCGTCGCGTATCTCTTGTTCTTCTTGTGGAATTTCAGGAGCTCTCCGATGTTGAGATCGCTAACCCCATCCCCGTATGTCATCATGAACGTTTCGCCATCGACATATTTGCGGATTCTCTTCAGGCGGCCGCCGGTATTCGTCTCCAGACCCGTATCCACCAGCGTGATCTTCCATGGCTCGGAAGCCGTCGCATGGACTTTGACATCGTTTTTTTTCATGTCGATCGTGACATCGCTCATATGCAAAAAATAATGGGAGAAATACTCTTTGATCAGGTATCCGCGATAGCCCAGGCAAACGACGAAATCGTTGAAGCCGAAGTGGGAATACATCTTCATGATATGCCAGATAATCGGCTTGCCGCCGATCTCCACCATGGGCTTGGGGATACTGCCTGTTTCTTCACTGATCCTCGTTCCCCTGCCGCCAGCCAGAATGACTACTTTCATATTCTCCTCCGGTAGCTTATGCACATTCCTGTTAACTTCTTAAAATAAACTGGTGGGGTTTCGTCCTTCCAAAACTATCCTGAAATCTGACGATATCATTTTCGGTGAGGCTTGCGCCTGTCTGCACCTCGACAATCTTTAATACGGTTTTTTCCCTGTTTTCCAGGCGATGACGATGCCCTCGAGGAATGAACGTACTCTCATTCTTTCGGACACGATGCCGCCCTTTGCCGTTTGAGACCGTAGCACACCCCTGGATCACGACCCAATGCTCGCTGCGCTTCCTGTGAAGCTGCAGGCTTAAAGATTTCCCAGGTAGGACCTCCACAAGCTTGATCTTGAATCCCGGGCCTGTTTCAAGCACCGTATAGACACCCCAGGGGCGCTTGACAGTGATATGACAAAAATGTTCCTCCCTTTTGTTCTTCTTCAAGATTTCCACGACCTGCTTGACGTCTTCACTCTTCTTCTTATCCGCGATAAAAAGGGCATCCGGCGTATCAACCACGATCAATCCTTTGAGGCCAATCGTGGCGATCAGGTGTTCACGCCCGAGGACGGTGAGATCATGACTGCCGATATCCACGATGTCGGCAAGCAAAAGATTGTTGTCCTTATCCTTGCGCTGAAGTTCATCCCATGCCTGCCAACTGCCGAGGTCCGACCAGCCGAGCCGGTCAGCCGGGATCATGGCTATATTCTTTGTCTTTTCCATCACTCCGTAATCGAACGAAACAGCATCGATCTTATCCCACGATGCGAGACCTTCTTCCCCCG
>JBAZKW010000021.1:0-26913 GCA_041650595.1 Candidatus Margulisiibacteriota bacterium | reverse complement strand
CTACTTCTGACAAAGTCTGGAACGGATTTTTGAAACAGAACCTGGTACTGCCCGCAACGGCAAGGTCCTCTTTGAGGAACAGCATCTCTCTCCGGAATTCCATGACAATAACTGGCGCAGTTAAATACGGACAGTTCTCGGCAGGCCTAAATCTTACGCCCATAAATGTCCAGTCTGAATTCGACAATTCGGTAAAAGCTATTGTGAGCGCAAGCGCTTCCAATATGCCTTTTTACACTCCTAATTTCGATCCTAATGATCCGCTCGATGTCGCCGCCTGGACACTGGACCCTGCACTCTACGGCGCGCAAACCGGATATAAAGAAAGTGTTATCTCCGTACCCGAAGGCGAAGTTGTAATGGACGGCAAATGGTCGGGAATATACTCCGGCTCGTGCGTAAGGCAGGACCTGGGCTTGTTGTGGGACCCGCAACCCTGGTGTTCTTTGAGCCTGGTCGCCGAAAACTTTGGCGGAGCGATTTTGGACATGAAAGGAAAAGGCATATCCTACTATGCCAATCACAGGTTCAGCTCGCAAACCCCGAATATAGACCCGGTAATGGGAACAAACTGGTCTCCTTTTACTTCGGGATCTACGGACTTTATTTTTTCAAACGGCCAGGGCCTCTACATGGCAGACTCACAGGCATACGAACTTCCAAAAAAACTGAGATACGGAATGCATATCACAAAACCTTTTCTCATAGCGCTCGACTATGAGATAAGATCAAATCCCTTGATCATACAGATCGTTGATTCCGCGGGAAGCAAAGTGGATGTCGGAGTAAGCAATATAAATGTTCTCCGGCTCGGATCGGAAATGCAGGTTTTTAAGCTGCCGCTTTGGCTCAGGGGCGGTATCGGAGTTGTTTCCAAACCTTCCGCTGACAATGCCCAGGTACAGGCCAAGATAGACAGCACCTTTCACAAAAGGATACCCTTTCTTCCCGCCAAACTTGACCTGGGGCTGCTAACTGAGATATCAGGTGCCAAAACCGGCTTTGCTTTCGGTATAGATGCCCTGTCGGCGATTAGTCTCTATTCCGTTGATCTGCTCTATACGAATATTTCCAAGCCGCTGTTTTGGACGCTATACACCGGCAAGGACAACTGGAAGTTCTCATACACCGCCGCAGCGGATATTCCCGGCACTCTTGCGACACTAAAGAGCAAGGGAGTGACCACTGACAAGATGTTTGATACATTCACTGCCGCGGACATAAAATGGAACCAGACCCTTGCAGTAAGTTTGAGATTTTAGGAGAAAAGTCATGAAACGGGCTGTCTTGGCATTGTGCTTAACTTTGATATTCTTGTCCGCGGGAGCGGTCTGTTTTGCGGCCGTGCCTCCGGATTTTGAACTGTATATAAACGGGATAAGAGCGCAAAACAACGACACGATCTCTTCAACTCCTTCAATTGAGGTGCGGATAATCGGAACATCCTCCCTGGATGCCACTTCCATAAGAATGGCATACAGTAGAGGATCTGCAACTACTGAAGTAACTGATTTTACCAAGGATATAATATCTTCCACCGAATGTAGGATATATTACAAACCAACATCCGCTTTTGATGATGGCACTTATGTAATATTTTCCTACGCCAATAACTTTTCCGGGGAACCGGCTTCATTTGAAGCTACGGGATTAAGGATCCTTGGAACAGCTGCTGTCAGTCTACAGGGAAATCCGCTTAATTATCCTAATCCTTTTGATCCGTCATCCGGCACATACATTTCCTACTACCTGACCAAAAACTCGAGCATCAGCATTAATATTTACGACTTAGCAGGCGATAATTTGATAAAAATAGTCCGCTCAGCCGGTACTTCCGGCGGCTCAGCCGGGTACAACGAAGTGTTCTGGGACGGTACAACCGGCAGCGGCCAGACAGTCGGCAACGGAATGTATGCATATCTGATCATAGCCGACGGAGCCGTGACCGGAAAAGGAAAAATGGTCGCGCTTAAAAGGTAATAGATGATAGAAAAAAACGTTTGCAAAATAATTCTGACTGTAGTATTTGTCTGTACTCAGTGGATTATTGTATATGCCGGCACCACGCTCAATCCTTCGCTTTATGCTTTTGGAGCACGCCAAATAGGAATGGGACGGGCAACTCTGGCCGATAAAGCCGATCCTAACAACATATTTTCAAACCCAGCTTCGCTGGATTTTTCCAAAAACTGGCAGATCTCCGGAACATCAAGCAATCTCTTAGGAGATGTTCATCAAACCACCGCCGCGGGCTCATTTAAGACTGATTTCGGCACTATAGGAATAGGTTTTGTCGGGCTTAGTACGGCCAATTCATTCCCCACCGTAAGAGAACCGTCTGTAACCGGAAGGATAATCCTCGATCCCTCATCCGAAGCGATCGGCTACGACAACAGCGTACTTATGCTCTCCTACTCAAAGAGAGTGGAATTTCACGGAGATTTGTCCCTGGGCGTAGGGCTCAAAACTTACAATCAATCTATTTCAGGACCATACAGCTCTTCGAGAGGAACAGCCATGGACCTGGACCTTGGAGCGTTGTACTGCCCTGAAGACCTGCCTTGGTTGTCCGCAGGATTTTCATACCAGAATCTGTTATCCTCTCCTCTTTCCTGGAACGGCGCTTCTTCGGCAAACGACAGCTTGGGCGGCGCCATAAATATTGGCGGTCAGGTACATTTAGCTGGCAAAAACTCACTCCTTGAAGACCGTCTTGGAGAACATGATATCGTCGGAGCTCTCGATATGGAGCTGCCAAGAAATGTCCTTTCTTCGTCCAACGGTATGTTCTTTCGGGCAGGCCTGGAATGGAAACCCGTACAGACAATCGCTTTGCGGCTCGGATATGACCAGAGTTCTGACTCCGGCTTTAATTACGGCATAGGGCTTGAACAGTCCCAGTTCCGTTTTGATTACGCCTACAAGGCCGATCCCGTAAGCGCGAACAACAGCCATATATTTTCGCTGTCTTACGCACCGGACCCGGAAAAACCTAAAAACGCAAAGAAAAAAGGCGATTATGTCCTTAAGATATTGTCACCTGCCGACAAAACTTCCGTAACGGACGAAGCAATAAAGATATATGCCGTTGTCGAGAACGCGCACAAAATCTCCCGGGTAAAAATAAACGGAAAAGATGTGATGCCTCTTGTGACCGGAAATTCTTTTGAGGCATTCTGGCCCAGTCTGGAAGATGGAGCAAATGTTATCAAAGTAGAAGCCCGGATAGCTTCCCCTGAGACCGGCTCGGTTGTTTCTACGCTCAACATACTAAGAGCTCATGCCATAAAGGACGTAAAAGGGGATTATTTTGCTAAAGACCCTATTACATATCTAAACAAATTAGGTCTGATGAAAGGATATTCCGACGGTTCGTTCAAACCGGAACAGAACATAAACAGGGCAGAGCTCGTAACGCTTTTGGTAAAAGCAAAAGGATATCCAATTGCGCCGCTTTCCAAAAAACCGTTCACTGATATGCCTGCAAGCAATTGGGCAGCGGGATTTGCGTCGGTTGCCGCAAAAGAAGGTCTGGTCAAGGGATATCCCGATGGTTCATTTAAGCCGTCCAAAAATGTGTCAAGAGCGGAAGCTGCTGTAATAATTTCCAGGTTTTCAAGTGCCAGTTTAGAAGAAGTGACTTTCTCCCCGTATACCGATGTCGCAGCAGATAACTGGGCAATAAAGGACATTGTTTATGCCAAGAAAAAAGGCATGCTTAGCTACATAATAGGCCTGGGCCTTGAACCGAACAAGAATATCACACGCGGAGAAGTCGCCTATATGCTTTCCAAAACCCCGCTCATTCAGGCATCCATTGAAGCGGTTTTCAGTCTGCCGGTCTCTAAAGAGGCCGTGACCGCGGAAGCCAAATACGTCGATTTCGTTCCTCTGCCGGACCGGGAAATAAGGACCTCATATAATGCGGTGATAGCATCCGGAAAAATAACCAGCGCCGAAGTAAAAGACATCGCCATAAACGGAAAGAGGTTAAAGCTTGAAAAAGGCGCGGCATCATTTGCAGAGACTATTCCTCTTGCAACAGGAATAAATACGATCGAAGTTAAAGCGCTCGGAAACGGGATGAAAGATCTCTTTAGGATGGAAAGGAAAGTAATTAAAAATTAGGAATTATAAATTGTGTGCTAATTTGTAATTGACCTGTTCTTTAAGATCCTCCAACGAAGAATCATTTAAAATGACGGTGTCCGCTATTTTCTTGTAATAGCTATCTTTTTGCTGGACTGATATAAGCGACCGGACTTCTTTTAAGGTCATTTTTCTCGTAAGCAAAAGCCGTTGTGTCCTTGACCTCCTGGAAGCTAAGACGGAAACAACATCGGCGTCCGGATGCGCAAAGCAAAGTTCTTTGTATAAAGCGGCATTTATGGCGATCTTTTTGTGTTTTGCCGCCCGTATTTTATCTTTTATCGCTTTTATGAGATCCGGATGAACGATGGCATTCAGCTTTTTCAAGGAAATTTTATTGCCAAAAGCTGCTTTCCTAAGAGCTTTGCGGTCAATTTTTCCATTATTTACAATACCCGCGCCGAAAGCTTTTTTAATAGAATTTTTCTTTTTTTTCAGGATTTCATGCCCTATTTTATCGGCATCTATTATAAGAAAGCCCTTTGCGCGAAGTATCTTTGCGACCTCATTTTTGCCTGAGGCAACGGGCCCTGTTATGAACAAAACGATCCTGTCATTTTTCATTTCCCTTTATGATATAACAACGCCTCTTTTGATGCAATCACAGCTGTATTTTGTCGATATATACAATAGAGGGGCATACACATAAATGATGTCAAATCGCATCGTTGCCGGCGAACCCCGCCTTAACGCTTCGCAGCTATTGCGTAGTCATGTCCGAACTGAGGTTGGGACACTTATTCGAGACTTGCGCCACTTTAGGAATAGCAGTCTTGCCGGAGATATTGACGGATTAACTCCAAACCTTGAGGCAAGATTTATCCAGGGCGATTTTGTTATCACAGAAAAAGAAAACAGCAGTCCTATCCTGATGGGCCCCGTCAGTATGAGTCAGGACTCTGAAACATGGGAGCGGGCCGGTTTTCGGGATAACAGCCTAGGAGAAAGGATCAGAGCTCTGGGTATTTACGATAGGTGGAGAGAAAGAGCTGTTGACTTTCCAGGCGGAGATCCGCGCGAAGCCGTCAACATGTTTGACGTAGAGTTTAAAGAAAAATACGAAATAGCTGTTAACGGAGGCGGTACTCTGTCAGCGGGAAAAGTGTTCCACATAATGACCCTTCTTGATTATTTGCCGGAGTCAGTTCTGAAAGCACAAGCGATCAGATCAATATTTACCTCGCCCTCTTCATCTGTGGCCATGTCGCCTGGTAATTACGATTGGGAAAACAGAATACTGGAACTTCACCCTTACTCTCACTTTGAAAAGCACGATACAACGGCGTTCATTTTGCGGCTACTTGGACTTGCATTTTTTAAGTCATTGGCACATGCAGAAGCGACTGAGGCATGTCACAGAGTTAACGACCTGATCCAACCCAGCGCGTCCTGGCCGCTTCCCGTAATAAGATCTCATCTGCTGCGTGCGGATGATCGCCAACTCTGCACACACATTGCTTTTGCCACAAACTTTATGCATTTTGTCATTTTTGGCGATTCGATCCTCCAAGCTTTGGAACCTTTTCCTGAAAAATTCAATCCGAGAAAGCGAATGTTCGATTTTCTTGCGTCTTTTTATGAAAGACCTAAGTTAGCGGAGTTAGACATCTCAAGGAAGTGACCCCGCAGCGCTACTCACCTCAATATGACTCCCATCACTTTTAAGGATAACGGCGCCGTCGATATCCGTCCTAAAAACCTTTATGCCTCTGTCAAGCAGTTTCTCTATTGTATAAGGGCTCGGATGACCGTAGACATTGTTCCTTCCGACCGGTATCACAGCGATCTTGGGGCGGACGGAATCGATAAAATCATCACTTGAAGAATATGTGCTGCCGTGATGCCCGACCTTGAGCACGTTGCTTGAGACGTTGATCCCCTTGCCCAGCATCTGCGATTCTTCGTCAAAACTGGCGTCGCCCATGAACAAAAAAGAATTATTTCCGTAGACGAATTTCATCACAATGGAATTATTGTTCAGATCGCTCCCGGATAGATCATTGAAGGGAGCAAGCACAAAAGCCGAAACGTCCCCGAAAGTGAATTTTTGACCGTACCTTCCCATGGCGTATTTGATCTTATTCTTCATTATGAGTTCCAAAAATCTCCTGTAAAATGGGGAAGTGTGCGGCACCCCGCTGTCCAGCACTTGCTTCACTTTGATACTGCCTACGACATCGCACAATCCTCCTACATGATCATCATGCGGATGCGTCAATACAAGAAGATCTATATCATTTATCCCGTTCCTTTGAAGAAAAGGCAGAACAACAGCTTTCCCCATCTTGGCCACCCCGCCATCGATAAGGATCTTGTGATCATCGGGTGTCCTGATAAAGATAGTGTCTCCCTGGCCTACGTCAAGGACCGTGACCGTCAGGTCGCGGCTTGCTGACATGGGACGGGAAAAACCAAGCCATAATACAAGCAGGATCCCCGCAAGTATTAGAGCGTTCTTTTTAATGTCGAGCACATGCTGCAGTCCTTTTCTCTTTATTGCATCGACTGTATATATTAAAGCACCAAAATATAAAAAGATAAATGTCGGTCCCGGAGATTCGACATAAGCGCAGGCAAAAGGAAGTGACGAGAAAAAATCGACGATAGTGCCTAAAAGGAATAAAAGTCCCACAAGAAACTTGCCGATCACCCATGCCGCGGGATAGAAAACAAAAGACAGCGCCGCGCACATAAATCCCGCAGTCGTGATGCACTCGGCAAGAGGCACGATAAAGAGGTTCGAAAATACCGCCACAAAGGAAAGCGTCGAAAAATAATAAACACAAACCGGCATTGTGGCCGCGACCGGTGCGACAGCTACAGAGACGGCGAGAGCGATACTTTTATTGATATATGCGGACAAAACATCTTTTATTACGGGCGCGATATATACCAGAGCCCACGTCGCAAGAAAAGAAAGCTGAACGCCGATATCGAACAAATTGTTGGGGTTCATAATAAGCAGTACTATCGCCGCGAATGAAAGCGAATTATAGAACTCCCCTTCCCTTTCAAAAAAAGTGCCGGCGATCATGATCTGCCCCATAACGGAGGAGCGAATGATCGACGGGCAAAAGCCCGCCATCGCCGAAAACAGCCATATTAGTACACTGGTAAAAGCAGCGGTTACATTGACCGGTGCGCCCGATATTTTGCCCGCGGCAAAGCAAACTCCTATCAATATTGAAACCTGCTGACCTGAGGCCACTAGTACATGGACAACCCCTGCTTTTTGATATTTAGATTTGACGTCATCGGTCACGGGAGATGCTTTCGTCCCGAAAACTATACTGCCCAGGAGTGAGGAATAATCGGGTGGCATCATCGACAAAAAAGCGGACGCAACGCGGTTTTTCATCTTTACGGCAAAAGATACAAAAGGATTCCCCTTCTCCTTTGCCAAGACCAAAAAGTCCTTCTTGCGGAAGGCTGAGATCGAGCCCGAAATGCCCTTCCTTTTAAGATAATCAAAGTAATCAAACTGGCCGGGGTTATTCAGCTGACTTGAAGTTGAATATTTCCCTTTGATCCGGACAACATCTCCGTAAGAAATCTCGGCATCCGGTGAGCAGACAAAGGCAATATATTTTTTTCTGCTGACTAGAGATTCGAGAAGAAAAGAAACTCCCGCGTCACTGCGAAAGGGCTCCTCTTTTACCGTGCCAACGACTTCCAGCGTCCCTGAAATGGCCTGAGCCGGCTTAGCATCTATGAAGAAGAACGCTGAATTCACCATTATCAGCGCGGCATAAATGACAAAAATTATTGCAAAAGGATATTTCATCAGTCAAGGCTTATGAACTTTTTCAGCTTTTCCAGCTTTGCATCTCCTATACCCGAAACATTCTTGAGGTCCTCGATATTTTTGAAGTTCCCGTTTGCCGTACGGTAGTCAATGATCCTTTTGGCCATCACAGGCCCGACACCCGGGATCAAATCCAGAGTCTTATCATCGCCGGTGTTTATATTGACGACCGAATCTTTTACAGCGGATGCCTGTGAATTTGAATTTTTTGTCGTGGCCCTGGAAGCGATCACGACCTTTTGTCCGTCTTTTAATATGCCGGCAAGATTGATATCATCGAGCATAGCACTTGCGGCAAGCCCGCCGGCAGCATCGATTGCCGAAACAAGCCTGCTTCCTGACGGGATCTTATATACACCCGGACATTTCACTGCGCCTGAAATATCCACATAAAGGGGACCCGCAATCTCAACCGGCGGGCTGTCCCCGCCTGGCAGGAATTCGTCAACTTGTGTGGGATTTTTCGACACTTGTACAAAATTGGGCAGTATAAGACCTGCTGCAAGGAGGGCTAAAACCGCGCACACTGCGAGTGTTTTATTGGTTTTTATGAATTCTTCGAGCATGGCAGCGGCATAACAGCAATTATCCCGCCGTGCCTACCGGCAGGCAGGCCGTTAATTGAAACTGTTTTCGTCGAACATATCGTCGCGCTGCATCCTGTTGTACAAAGTCTCTTCAGAATAGGTGTAATTTTCTTCGTCCTCTACCTCGGAAAGGCTGTTCTTGGTTTCCCGCTGAATAGTTTCGATCATTTCCTCGACATCATCTTTATTTCTCTTATTACGTCTGGGCATCTTAGTCTCTCCTTCTATAATATGTACTATGTTCTTTTCTATTGTATATATCGTGGGGTAGATGTAAAAACTTGCATACTATTATGATTTTGAAGTTTACGCTATACTAGAAACGGGGTTGTAAGCGCCCTGGATTTCCGGGCTTTTAGAAGCGGGGCTGTAAATACCCGGGATCTCCGGGTTTTCAGTGAGTTTGCTCTTGGCATTTTCAAAAGCTTCGTAAAGGTCATGAATAACATTGGCTTCTTTTAGGGTCTTGTCGATCTTTGGATTGTTAGCAATAACACCGTTCGTGCGGGCGGTTTCCGAGTTGAAGTTTACTGTCTGGCGAAGGTCTGCCCCCATTGCAAAAACACCTCTATATACTTATCGCAATAAAAGAAACTATACTTGCATATAGGGAGCAAGAGCTTTGGGGATGGAAAAGGATCCGTCCTTTTGTTGATAGTTCTCTATTACAGCTGCCAAAGTGCGGCCCACGGCCAGTCCCGAACCATTCAGTGTATGGACAAATTGTGGTTTTGTCTTTGCATCCTTTTTGAACTTGATATTTATCCTGCGCGCCTGAAAATCCTCAAAATTTGAGCAGGAGGACACTTCCCTGTATTTGCCTTCCGATGGGAACCACACTTCTATATCATAAGTCTTTGCCGAAGAAAAACTCAGATCGCCGGTGCATAGCGCCACAACCCTATAAGGCAACTCGAGCATCTGAAGTATCTTTTCGGCATCCTGTGTGAGAAATTCCAGTTCTTCATAAGAGTTTTCCGGCAGACAGAATTTGACCAGTTCAACTTTATTAAACTGATGCTGACGGATTATTCCTTTTACGTCCTTGCCGTAGGAACCCGCCTCTCTCCTGAAACAGGCCGAGTATGCCGCATACTTGATCGGAAGGCCTTTTTCTTCAAGTATCTCGTCCCTGTGAAGGTTTGTAACCGGTACTTCGGCCGTGGGTATCAAAAAAAGCCCGTCATTTGATTCGTAAAGCTCTTCTTTGAATTTTGGCAATTGCCCGGTGCCTATCAGACAGGCTTCATTTACCATAAAAGGGGTAAAAACCTGCGTATAACCGTGTTTTTTGGTATGGACATCCAACATAAAATTGATAAGCGCCATCTCAAGCCGCGCGCCCAAACCTTTCATAACAACAAACCTGCCCCCTGAGATCTTTGCCGCCCGTTTAAAATCAAGGATCCCAAGCTTTTCGCCTATTTCATCGTGGGGCTTTGGCGTAAAATCAAATTTGGCGGGAGTTCCCCATTTTCTCACTTCGACGTTAGAAGTCTCATCTTTACCGACAGGGGTTTTATCGCTTGGAATATTGGGAATAAAGAATGCCTTGCTTTCCAGGTCCAGCTCAAGTGTCTTAAGCTGGTCCGAAAGTTCTCTTGTTTTTTCGGCCGTCTCTTTCATTTGCGAAAGAAGCAAAGAAGCGTCTTTCTTTTCTTTCTTAAGTCGCGCAATTTGGCCGGAAACTTCGTTCTGATAGCTCTTCAAAGCTTCAAACTCCGCTACCTTCAGGCGCCACTGCCTGTCCACCGACAAAAAACCGTCCAAGAGCGACGTGTCGGCGCTTCTGTCTTCAAGCGCTTTTTTTACTTTGTCAGGATTGGCTCTTATGAATTTAGGATCCAGCATTTATTATCCCTTTTTTCCGAAACCGAACACATTCGCTGCGCTCAGTGCAGGCGGATCGGCGACCTTTTTTTTCACAAAAGACCCGAAAGGCGTATCGTCTATAGTATACCCCATGGCCTCGATATCCGCCCTGTATTTGTCGGCAAGAGAAAAATCCTTGGTCCTGCGCGCTTCGTTGCGTTTTTCCAGGAGCTTGTGAGCGTCCTGTTTTATTTCGACCTTTGACTCCTTTAGCCCCAGCTGCAGAACAACATTAAATTCTTCAAGCAGATTTTTGGCATTGCTTGTCTGCTCTCCTGTGAGCTTGAATTTGTGCTCATGATAATTCTTTATCAGGTCAAAAATAACCGCGAGCGCCGAAGAAGTGTTAAAGTCGTCGTCCATCGCTTCGATAAACTTTTCTTTGTAATATTTCAGGTCGATATCGGCCTCTGTCTTGTCATTTTTGGAGGATTTCAGCATGAACTGCATGTCATCATAAGCATTCTTTATGCCATCGAGCGCGGCACGTGCTTCGTCCAGATCGTCAAAACTGAAATTTACGGGACTGCGGTAATGGGTTCTGAGCAAAAAATACCTGACCACCATAGGATCATATTTTTTAAAGATCTCGTCAACCGTGAAGAAATTCCCCAGGGATTTGGACATCTTTTCTTTGTTTATCGTTATAAAGCCGTTGTGCATCCAGTATTTTACAAATGGTTTGGGTCCGCAGCACTGCGCCTGGGCGATTTCATTCTCATGATGCGGGAACATCAAGTCCGCACCCCCTCCGTGTATGTCTATGGGGATCCCCAGGTGTTTTTTGCTCATCACTACACATTCCGTGTGCCAGCCGGGCCGCCCCGTTCCCCACGGACTTTCCCAGGAAGGCTCACCTTCCTTGGCTGCTTTCCAAAGCACAAAATCCAAAGGGTTCTTTTTTTTGTCGTTCACTTCCACTCTCGCCCCGGAAAGCATCCCGTCAATGTCCCTTTTTGACAGACGGCCGTAGTCTTTATACTTTGAGATGTCAAAATATACATCGCCGCCTGACACATAGGCAAAACCGTTCTTTTCAAGACCGCTGATAAAATCGACCATCTCTTTGATGTGTTCGGTGGCTTTGGGATAATATGAAGCCTTTTTTACCTTGAGCTTGTCCATCACGTCGAAAAAGCTTTTGGAATATATCTCGGCAATTTCGTCAGTAGTTTTTTCCAGATCAGCGGCTTTTTTGATTATTTTGTCATCGATATCGGTAATGTTCTGTACGTACTTTACTTTGTACCCGCTGTATTCAAGATAGCGGCGGATAATGTCAAAAGCGACATAAGCCCTGCCGTGCCCCAGATGTGTTTCATCGTACGGCGTGATCCCGCAGACATACATGGAAACATCATGAGGATCGCGAGGTTCAAAAACTTCTTTTTCTCTTGAAATGGTGTTATAAACTTGAAGGGCCATCCGGTTTACTTACCTACCTTTTTCTCCAGTTCAGCGATCCTGCTTTGCAAATCTTCCAGCGCTTTGCCTACAGGGTCCGGCAGGTCTCCGTGTTCCAAAGGATTGATCTTAACTCCGCCGCGCGCTACCACTCTTGCAGGATTGCCGACAACGGTGCAGCTGGGGCAAACGGATTTTGTGACAAGAGCGCCCGCCCCTATCCTGGAATCATCCCCGATGTGGATATTTCCAAGGACTATAGCTTCCGCGCCTATTGTCACATTATTACCTATGGTAGGATGCCTTTTGCCTTTTTCTTTACCTGTGCCGCCAAGAGTTACTCCTTGGTACATAGTGACATTGTCGCCAATGACGGTAGTTTCTCCTATGACAACTCCCGCGCCATGATCGATAAAAAACCCTTTGCCTATCTTGGCCCCGGGATGGATCTCTATGCCTGTAAGGAATCTGCTTATCTGCGAAATAAATCTCGGAAAGAACGGAATGTTTAGCTCATACAAGAAATGCGCAACCCTGTGTAAATATATTGCCCAAACCCCCTGGTAAAAAACCACCTCAAAGATATTCTTTGCCGCGGGATCTCTTTCAAAAACCGCCTTTATATCTTCAAACATCATATTTTCCTTTCGCGCCGGTTTTAAACCGGCGCCTACAGTTATTTCCTGTCAAAGAATACGCTTTTACCGGTCGCGCTCAATGGAATACCTAATATTTGTTTTACTTCTTTACCAAAAATACCCAGATTCTTTGCCGCCATTCCTATCGTCCACATAACCCTGTTATCTATGCGCCTGTCGGCAGCAATAGATACGGCAGAACCAATGGCAATACCTAAGTCTATAGAGTTAAAAAAACAAGCCGCATCATGTTTGTCGTTGTCTTCACAATCTTTAAACCCGCACAGCTGGCAGGGTTTTAAGCCCGCGGTTTTCCTTTTGACACCTATAAGCACTATGTGAGTGCAATCTTTCAAAGACTCGGAATTCCTCTTGAAACCTTCACGCCCTGTCTCAGAATAGATCCTTTCCATCTCGGAAATTATCCTGGACACATCTTCCCCGCCGGCTACCGCGGTCTCGACCAGGTCCATTCCTCTTGTTTTTGGAGCTGTGCGCGCTGCCAGGCATATTTCTTCCGCGATCCGCGCTATCGAACTGTCCAAGAAGTCTTTTTCTCTGATCAATGCCATGACTACAATATATTTTCCAGACAACTAAGTTGCTGGCCTGTTCCAAGCGCGACTATGATATCTCCGCTTTCCATTTTACTTGATGACTTAGGTGTCAGCTCAAAATCGCCGGCGGCTTTCTTTATGGAAAGTATCATGGTGCCTGTAGCTTTCCTGATATTGGCTTCCCCCAATGTCCTCCCCGCAAGAGGGGATTTCTCCCCTATATGAAATTCCCTCACCCACATCTCAACATTGTCGCTTCCTGTCGCGATATCGAGAAATTCCACTGATACAGGGCTTACAGCCATTGAAGCCATGCGGCTTCCGGCAATAAAGTAGGGCGATATCACTTTATTCGCTCCCGCTTTTCTTAGTTTGTTCTCTACTTCCTTGTGGCTGGCGCGGGCAACGATAACTATTTCCGGATTCACCACTTTTGCTGCAAGCGTAACATAGACATTCTCTATATCGCTATCAGCGGCTGCGAAAAGAACCTTTGCGCGAGTCACGCCTGCCTTCTCCAAAATTACATCGTCCGACAAACTGCCGATATAATAAGGAATATCATTAGACTTAAGCTCTTCAGCTGTAGACTCTTTTTGATCAATAACGACAAATGGCAATTTATGCGCTTTTAATTCCTGGGCTATTTGATGGCCTACTCTTCCATAACCGCATACAATGTAATGCCCCTTCATGTGGTTGATCCTGTCATCCATTTTTTTTCTCCTTCTAATTCCTAATATAGTACCTTCAACGATAAAATCAATTATTGTACCTACAGCGTAGAAAACCGAAAATACTCCAAAGACCAGAAAGAAAATTGAGAAGATCTTGCCGGCTTCCGAGAACTTGATCGTATCCAGGTAACTTACGGTAAGGAACATGCTGGCAATGGTCAGATACAACGAATCTAACGGAGTCATATGTTCTATGAGAACATATCCTATGGTCCCAATAAGCACTGCGGACAGTGCAAAAGCAACGGGAGGGATAATCCTCTGGAGGGAATCGATGGAGTTTGAGCTGAGTAGAGGCTCATTCTTTTTCATAAAAGCCCTTGTCTTATCATTTCCTCGGCTATTTGCACCGCGTTCGTTGCCGCACCTTTTCTAAGGTTGTCGGAGACGATCCACAGATCTATCCCGTTTGGCACGGATATGTCTTTTCTTATCCTGCCGACTAGTGTGTCGTCAATCCCTACGCAATCGATGGCAGTCGGATAAACTTTTTTTGACGGGTCATCCATGACCTTTACACCGGGTGCTTTTCTCAAAAGCTCAGTTACTTCTTCGCGGGAGACCGGCTTTTCCGTTTCGATGTTCACGGACTCGCTGTGGCCGACAAAGACGGGAACTCTCACGGTTGTCGCGGTCACGGCTATAGAGTCGTCTTCCATTATTTTTTTGGTCTCGTTTATCATTTTCATCTCTTCTTTGGTATAGCCCGTATCCAGAAAAGAGTCGATCTGAGGCACCGCGTTGAACATTATCTGCTTTGGAAGGATCTTTGTTTTCACGGGACTGCCGTCGAGCCATGCTTTGGTCTGCGAAATAAGCTCATCCACGGCTTCTTTGCCCCAGCCGGAAACCGATTGATAGGTGGAAACCACCACTCTTTTTATCTTATATTTGTCGTGGATTGGCTTTAGCACTACCACCATCTGCGCGGTCGAACAATTAGGGTTCGCGATTATGCCTTTGTGCCTTTTTAGCGCCTGGGGATTCACTTCGGGGACCACCAAAGGAACATTAGGGTCCATCCTGAAATAAGAAGTATTGTCTATCACTACAACCCCTCTTTTGGCCGCTTCCGGAGCAAATTTCTCCGAGATCGAGGCTCCGGCAGAAAAAAGACCGATATCTATGCCTTTGAAAGAATCGGGCTCCGCAAGCTCGACTTTATATTTTTTTCCTTTGAATTTGACGGTCGAGCCGGCAGTCCTGCTGGAAGCCAGCGGCAATAGTTTTTCTACCGGAAATTTTCTTTCCTCAAGGACTTTGAGCATCTCTTTGCCCACAACGCCTGTGGCGCCTAATATTGCGACGTTGTACTTTTTTGACATCGTTTTGCCCCTTCTTTGTAAAATTATATCACGACAAACGCACCTTTTCTTATTCGTAAGAAAAGGTGCCCAAAAGAAGCTCGCGGGGGCTTTCGCCCCCAGCTCCCCCACCGCGCCGAATGGCTCGCAATGCTCGCCACAAGCTTCCTCGGCCTGGTCTTCGCCCAGCCCTCGTCAAACAAGCGGCGCGGATAAGGAGCTATATGCAATACAGGTCGATGTTTTTCGCTTAAAAGATAAATAGACGCACGGGGAACATATTTAAAAGATGAAAGACAATAGAAGTTATCTAATCATTCAATTCCCTATAAAGGGCTGGCCTTTTATTCATGATGGCAACCAATAATGAGCGCTGAAACTCTTTTTCCGCTAGCCTTACAAATAATCGTCTTATATCTTCATCACGAATATGTTCAAAAAACATATCCCTTTTGTAGCTGCCAGCGCCAAATTCCAATTCGTCCGAATATACAAGGACCAGAGAACTATCCGACAAAGCTGCGACGATTTGTTGCAATAATCCGGGCTCTCCTAATAATGCAGCAATAATAGCAATGATTTTTGGTATTTCAATATTCTTTACAAGTGCCGGCAGGTACTCCTTTTTTTCTTCTGCAACAATCCTCAGAAAGTTTATTCCATGGTCCGTATCAACTTGTCTGAACAATTGCTCAGATGCATTAATATTGCCGGCCACCCTTAATATCATGCTTTCGTCCAAGGCATCCGTAAGTTCATTCACTTTAGATCCACCGTGGCCGAAGCGATTCAGACTCTGAATAAACGCGCTCATTTCTGCGTCATCGACTTTTTGGAACAACGCTTTCAACAGGTCTTGATCAAGCATTCTTGCCAGGTTTTTTGCTCTATCGCCTTCGACATTTGAAAGGATGTTAATAATGCCGCGTGAAACAGACAACGATAAAATAGTCTCTATTCTTTCGGGACTGGACGAAGACAATATGATACGTTGAGCTTCCTTTTCGCCTTGTTCCATCAACACAGCCAAATTATCATTGCCGCATTCGTCCAATAATGCACGGCAAGCCCCAAACGCATGGATCAGCGCCGTCATGGTCTCTTTGGTGGAGACAGCAAGCGCCGTTTCCTGACTCCCCGCCAGAGAAAGCAATTCGCTCAAAGGGATTGTACGAGCATTGGGATTATTCATCCTTTGACGTAAGAATTTAATCCGATCATCCGACGAATCATAATCTATTCTGTCTGCCAATCTATGATCATCCATAATGTGTGCCCCGTCCGCTTCTCCCAGATCAAGCTCAAACACTTTTGAAACAGTATTAAGATTTACTGTCTGCTCTCTCGCGAAGATATTGGCAAGCGTCCTTGGAGCGGCTTGTCCTTCAAGAATATCTCCTTTCCTGATCCTCACAGAGATCCTTCCGGCAGCAGCATGAAAGTTAAACGGTCTTTTTAATGAAGTTATTTTTTTCAATCATTTGTTTTGCACCTTTTAGCCTTACAATCATATATCGGCCGTTTTTCCGAGGAATTTCATTGTTTGTTCTCATGAAATATTTCCCTTCCCTATCCGCGCGTCTGCCTGCCCTGAGCGCTTCGATTTCTCTCAGCGTCCTGAGCTCGTCGAAGGACTTGTCGAAGGGTTCGACGAGTAGATGCCAAAGAGCAAAGACGATAAATTTAAGGTCATAAACGGCTGACAGAAGAATAAACTAATTCCTGTTTTTAAGGTCCTGGAGTTCCTTTAAGATCGTTTTGTGGTCGATTATTTTGTGCTCGTCCTCTATTCTCCTGAGCCCCGCCGTTATTCCGTAGTACTCATCCTTAAAAAAGTCCAATTTGTTGTATATTTTGTCGAAATACTTAAAGACATCGCTTCTGAACACCGAGTGTTCATCCGACATAGAAGAAGACTTTGAATAAAGATCTTTAATATCTAAACTCATGCCTTCATGCCTGCTGTTCAAATCCTTAATATCTTGGTTCATACCTGTGTAACCGCTCTTCAGATCTTTAATATCCAAGCTCATACTTGCGGTCTTACTTGTCAGATCATTAACATCAGTTCTTAAATTTTTAGTTTCTTCAGACAAACCATCGACTTTCTCCGCAATCAAATTCACGATATTACTCAAACCGTCGAATTTACCTGTAATCAAATTAGCGGTATTACTCAAACTGTCGATTTTCCCTACAATCACATTTACAGTGTCGCTTAAAAGATTGATCCTGCCGGCGACTGAATTTACTTCATCCTTCTTCATAAACCCTCCTATCTTCAGCAAGCCTGATTATAAATTATATCGACCGCAACTTCAACGGCTCCTTCATTGTCCTCCCAAATCGCATTACAGCAATTTTCCCGCCGTTGTGCATAGCATCCGCAGTGCGCAATACGCACCGCGCGCGCCTGTGAAGATGTTGAAATCAATCTTGATGAACCTGAATGGGGTATGTTATAATTCAAACATGAAAGACAAAATACACCCCGAATATCACACCGTAGTCGCGGCTTGCGCCTGCGGCGCGGAGTTTGAGATCGGCTCTACCAAAAAGACGATCCGCGTGGATATTTGCAGCAAATGCCATCCTCTCTTCACCGGCAAACAGAAACTTATGGACACCGAAGGAAGAGTTGATAAATTCAAGAAAAAATATGCCGCAACACCCGTTTCCCTCAAAAAGAAAAAGACAAGGGTCTCAAAAAAAGATAAAGTCAAAAAAAGCAAGTAGCTCCCAATGGATTATCTCGCCAAACTTTCTAAGTTCGAAGAACGGCACAAAGAACTAGAAACACTTCTTTCGAGCCCCGAAACGCTCTCCGACAGGGAAAAGATACAAAAATACGGCAAAGAACTTTCCGCGATAAAAGAGATCGTCGAAAAGGCAGGGCAATTTAGAAATGTCCTGTCCGACATCAACGAAATAAAATCTTCAAAAGATTCCGAACTTAAAGAAATGCTCAAAGACCTGGAACTTAGGGAAGAAACACTCAAAAAAGAGATCGAAGTATTGCTTTTACCCAAAGACCCCAACGACGAAAAAAATATCTTCATGGAAATAAGGGCCGGTACAGGAGGAGAAGAAGCTGCTTTGTTCGCCGGTGAACTGCTCCGGATGTACCTGAGGTACGCCGAAAGGCTGGGATGGAAAGTAGAGATGATAGACTTAAATCCCACCGGCCTTGGCGGATACAAAGAAGCGATCTTTCTTGTCGAGGGAAAAGACGCTTACAGCCGGCTCAAGTATGAGATCGGCACACACCGCGTCCAAAGGGTCCCCGCCACCGAAGCGTCGGGAAGAGTGCATACTTCAGCCGCGACGGTCGCCGTTATACCGGAAGTCGATGATGTGGACGTTAAAATAGACGAAAAAGATATTCGGATAGATGTTTTCCGGTCCGGAGGCGCCGGCGGGCAGAACGTGAACAAGCTGAGCACCGCCATAAGGATCACTCACATCCCCTCGGGAATAGTGGTCCAGTGCCAGGACGAGCGTTCTCAGCACCAGAACAAGGCAAAAGCTTTCAAATTCCTTCAGGCCCGCCTTTATGAGATGGAAGAAAGCAAAAGGGCAAGCGAAATAAGCAATATGAGAAAGACCCAGGTCGGAAGCGGCGACCGCAGTGAAAAGGTTAGGACATACAATTTCCCTCAGAACAGGATCACGGACCACAGGATAGGCCTTTCGGTATTCAACATAGACGAAGTCATGGACGGAGCACTGGACGAGCTGATAACCGCGCTTTCCGAGGCCGACAGGATGCAAAAACTTAAGGAATCGGCGCCTGCGTTATGACCTGGACGATCTCTTCACTTCTCGACTGGACAACTATATATTTTGCGAACCACAAGATAGAAGAGCCCCATCTTGAAGCGGAAATACTTCTGGCTCACGCCCTTCATATAAAACGGATACAAATATATACAATGCATGATCGTGTGCTCAGCGAAGAAGAACTCGCGGCTTTCAAACAACTTATGCTGCGCAGGATAAAGATGGAACCGACGGCTTATATAATAGGATACCGTCCTTTTATGTCGCTTGACTTTGATGTAAACCGTGAGGTACTGATCCCCAGACCCGAAACAGAAAAATTGGTCGAAGAAGCAATAAATATAATAAAGGGGTCTGAAAAAGAGACAGTATCAGTACTAGATATAGGTACGGGAAGCGGAGCGATCGCCGTCAGTATAGCTAAATACTGCGCAAATACAAGGGTATGGGCCTCGGACATTTCAAAAGCTGCAATAGAGACCGCCAAAAGCAACGCGAAAAAACACGGGGTTGACGATAGGATCACGTTTTTCACTGGTGACCTGTTCTCCCCTATCGATAAAAACGCCAAGTTCGACATTATAGTATCAAACCCTCCTTATATAAAAACTTTAGAAATAGAAAACCTTCAGCCCGAGATAACAAAATTCGAGCCGGTAAGAGCCTTGGACGGAGGTCCTGACGGTCTGGCTTACTATAGAAAAATAACCGCGCAAGCTCCTGCATATCTTTCTGAAAAAGGCCATCTGCTGCTTGAAGTCGGTGCCGGACAAGCTGATGACGTTGTTAAAATGATCCAAGCAACCGGGATATTTGCAAAAACCAAAAAGATACAGGACCACAACGGAATAGACCGCGTTATAGAAAGTGTCATTGCGAGCCCCGATTTGATCGGGGCGACGAAGCAATGACGCTATTACGCTATCTTTATATCTATCTCTGGAGAATTCCTCAAAGTATTATGCACGGGACAGTTCTTGACGAATTGAAGCAATGATTGTTTTCTTGCATCATCGATATTTGCGCCGTTAAGATCAATTGACACCCTTAGATCTTTAAAACGGTAGCCCTTGTCCGAGACCAGCTCCGCCTCTACATCGACAGTAAAAAGGTCGATCTGGATATTCGCAGACGCAGCGAATTTTCTTATGTAGTAGCTGATACAGGCTCCAAGAGAAGCCAGAAATGCATCCAATGGAGCGACCGAACTCTTTGCCTCTGTATCTATCACAAATTCCCCGCTCGGAGATTTCACATACACCTCGGACTTGCCTTTGTTTTTGACCTGCACTTTATACATGACAGCACCTCCAAGTTGTTTGAATAAAATTATACTGCAAAATTCGGAGATAGCAATAGGACAGACACCAACAATTCCGATCTATGACGCCTTATGGTTTTTGGACCGCTTCATTGAGCATCATATAAAATCTGTCCAGCAATACTTTGGGCAACTGGGACTTAATTTTATCGATCTCTTCAATTGCTTTTGGAATATCCCCATTAAACAAAGCGTCAAATGCGGGTTTTGCAAGACGCAACAAAGTCAGTTCGGAATCGAACTGATCGATCGTATTTGCAAATTCATTTCCCGTAAAAGCATTCCTTATTTCATCAACAAGATCAACAGCCCCGTCGAGATCGTTCTTTGCCAAGTGTTCGTAGACCTTCATATTAAGCAGAAGGTCATATTTCACGATCATCTTGTCAAAATCTTCTTTTGACAAGTTTTCTCTTAACTTCTTTATTTCAATAGCGGCTTCTTTCATTTTTCCTTCCCGGATAAGTCTTGTGGCAGGCCCTGCTTTTTCCTGAGTATTTATGTCATTAAGAATAAGAGTGTACGTTTCCGGTCTTAATTGCGGCTTGATCTTCTCAAGGATTTCTCTTGCTTTTACAAAATCATTGTTGTGAGTGCATTCAGATATCGGCGATACAAGGTCCAAGAATTTTTTGATGTCCTCACGAGTTTTTATTTCCCTTCCGGCCCAATTGGGATGAGAAGGGTCAACTTTTGCCAGATATGTCCTTTCACCCGGCTCAGGATATCGGCGTGAAACCTTCGGATAGTTGGCCGATGTATTTGATCCTGCAGAAACATTAATGCTTGGTATCATGACTTCTCCTTTTTCTATTTAATTTTACCAACTATAAATCGAATGCCTGACACTCCACTTGAATTTTTCGCCCGGCGCAAGGATCCTCATGCCCGAAGGCATCGTTACCGATCTCTGATAAGTCAGAGGAGAATATTCTGCCCACGCGGGATTAAAAGGGTCCGCAAAGTTTGTCTGAAATTCTACGGCGATCGATCCGTATGCCGGAAGGGACGGATCCGTTGGCGAATATACTTGTATGGCATTTACTCCTCCGTCCGTCCAGGCCGATATTTTTATGCCCCAACGGAGCGCTGGATATTCTATCAAGAATGATATTTCACCCAAATCTTCAAATCCCGTAAAACAATGGTCAAGGTCCAGTTCTCCCAGCCTTCGTTCTTTTACATCATCACAAAACAAACCTGCAAGCTCCGTACGTCTGACATCTACTACAGGAGAACCATGTGAAAAGTCCGGAAGCATATTTGCTCCGGACCTTATGATATATTTTCCGGGAATTCTAAGGATCACTTCTTCCCTTGGTTGGCCGTGAGGTATTTTGAAATCGGGATGTTCCCCTGCCCCGACAGGAGCACACTCTTCCCCGACATTTTCAACTTCTATTGTACGCGCCCTTATACCGCTAAAAAGTGCCGTCGTAGTATCTGTCTTCAAGGTCGAAAACCACAAATCGTTAGGGATATACGTAGTACCTTTTACACTGGCATGCCTATTTTTAAAGCCGTAGGATATATGTCTATATTCTGAGTCATAGACCAATCCGTGTATCGCCAAGCCTTCCGGCAAAAAGTTTATCGGTATATTTCTTGTTGCCTCACCCCACCTTACCTCCTGAAAACCATTGTGAAGGTTTCGTCCGGGTAATCTGTTCGCGAACGGGCACAGCAGAGCCGCAAACCCTTGTGAGAAATGGCTGATCGGAGAAGCTTCTATGCACTTGAGCATATCTTCGGGTCTTTCGCGGGTAAGCAAAAGCTCCGGACAATGTTCCATTACGTATGCTCTTTGGGAAAGGATATTCATGCCTCGGGAAGAGACAAGAAGCTGCTTGATCCCCTGCCTGTTTACCGGGACCCCAAGCTTATATGCTTTTGTCGTTTCCCCGAACATTAGTGGTGTTACGCCTTGAAGTGACATTCGTTAAATCTGTCTCGTGTCCGCAACATATGCATCAAGAGGAACCATCACTCCAACAGTATCTGCCCTCTGATGGGGATCAACGGCGTAGAGATATAGATGTAATTGTCTTGAGGATTCAATAAGCCAAGTACTGACAGTAAATCCCGGCATTTGAAGACATTCTGACAGTAGCCCATTCAAGTCTTTTATTGTTGTAACGGACTTTTCTCCAAAAATGCCGGCATTGCCTGACGGTATCGCCCTGCTTTCAGGAGTAAGTTGCCTGAGCGCTTCCGTAAATAAGAATTGAGGAACCCTGACACATTTTGTGGACGGCTTTATTTTGGCTGCGACATCCGCTGATAATCCATCGACCATCTGAATATGCGCTTTTGTGACTCGAGTAAAATCGTGTCTTAACTGCGGAACCGTACGACCAACAGAATTCATAACCCCACTTGTGCTATTTAAACCCATATAAATTCTCATATAACCGATCTCCTTTCGCGAACTTCCAGACAATTGTTTATCGACAGATTTGTTCGATAATTTCAGCAAATGTTGAAATTAGAGCGATTTTTTTGTCCCAGCAGTCACAATTATCCGTAAACAGCTTTTAATAATTTAAGAAGCTCGCATCCCTGTTTATATACCGCTTCTTCAGGATCACTTTCGCAAACAGAAGCGGACGGTTCAATAGTTATAAATAAAGGATCTTTCCGGTCTGTATCATTTTTATGCATCCTTAGTATCGTACGCAAGGTATTCACAACATCCTCATCCGTATAAAAAGGCAGATGCATGTCGAATACGTCACCGTCTTCTCTTTGAGGGGCGTTGAGATGTATTTGGGCCAGTTTTCCGCTGTTGTAAAGTGCCCGGGCCAAATGCTGCGGCGTATATCCCCGGATCAAATTATTTGCACTAATGAGACTATGGGCAATATCGAGAAGAGATCCAATTTCAGGTTTAGCCAACAATTCCAAAATAAAATCTTTTTCGCAGACATGTTCATAAGCACTGCCGCAGCCCAATCCTCCGCCGGAAGTATAATCAAGATTTTCTATTAGTATCCTGTTCGCATATCCTTTTCTCCTGAAATAACTGATAACAGTATCTAAAGAATCATTAATTCTAGAAAATGTCTCTTCGCGGGAAAGAACCGGTGTGAGAGCGTAATTATGATCTCCCGGAGGTGCCGTCCCTATTTCGACCGCGGAAAATCCGCAATGAAATGAAACAAGCGCGGGACGGATCAGGTCGAACGCATTTGCTGTCTGCGGATCGGTTTCGATCGCGGCACGGTCACTGGGATCAACAAGGTTCAGGGTTGTATTTGATTTGCCCGGTCTTTCAAGGTACTGTACATGCAGTGTAAAGAGGTCCACAGCCGATTTAAGTTCATCCAATCTCTCCCGGGTGACCAACCCGAGATGTTTCAGCTCTAGGAACGGCCGGTAGCCCGCAGCCTTAACAGCTTCGGTCCACCGTCTGGTCTGCCGCAAATATTCATCCTTTACTCCGCTGCCGTTATTTCCGACGTTCAGATAGAATGAAGAGCCGACAACTATAGGACTTGTTGGCACAAAAACACCTCAATTATATCTCGTTTATTTACGGTTAAAATTTCAGAAAATGAGGCCAATTTAGGAGATTATTAGTTTTTATTAAACAATTGCCCCCAGATCTTCCAGCTTCCGTCTTACTGCCTGAGGAGAACTGTCTTCATCATCACTGCTAAAGCATATTAATCTATATTCCGCTCCCCTGAAATCCGCGCCGCCAACTATTGTTTCACCCAAATCCGTAAGGCGCAGTTTCGCGCCTTTAAGGTCCGCGCCGGCTAAAATAGCATGAGAAAGATCTGTCATAGAAATTTTTGCATCACAAAGTGTCGCCCCCGCAAGTTTTGCACCTATGGCCATTACTCTGTAAAGATTTGCTCCCGTAAAATCCGCATGGCCCGCCGAAACTCCGCTTATATCGGACCCGCTAAGATTCGCGGTGATAAATTTTGCCTCTGCAAGTATTGCCTGTTTGAGGTCCGCCCTGGTCAGATCCGCATCCGTAAGGTCCGCGCCCGTAAGATTTGCCCGGTAAAGGCATACGCTGATAAGATCAGCCCCTGAAAGGTTCGCATATCGAAGGTCCGCTTTCATAATTTTTGCACTGCTAAGTTTTGCGCCGCGCAGTATCGCTGCGCGAAGATTCACTTCAAAAAGGTTTGCCAAGTTGAGGTTCGCGTCCGTAAGGTCTGCGTGAAACATTTGCGCCTTTTCAAGGTCCGCACTTTTTAATTTTGCTCTAACCATGATCGCATTGGTCAAAATTGACTCATAAAAGTTTGCGCCTATGAGGCTGGCGTCTGTAAGATCCGCATCCTCCAGGTTTGCACTTGCCAGATGAGCCCCGTTAAGTTCCGACCTGACAAGTTTTGTTTTTTTTAATACTGCATTAGAAAACTGTGATCCGTTAAGTCTTGCGCCGCTTAAGTCGGCATGGCTTAGATCCGCACCAAAAAAATCCGCCACAACAATATCCGCATCACGGAAGTCTGTACCGATCAGGTTTGCACTTCTAAATTTTGTATGTACCAGATTCGCACCAAAGAAGCTCGCCCCTTCGAGATTTGCTTGAGATAAGTTCGCGGTGTTGAGGGAGGCACCGCTCAGATTTGCTCCTCTGAAATCACCTCCCTCAAAGTTAGATTTACCAAGATGTGCGCCAATGAGCTTTGCATTGATAAATACCGCTTTTTTAAGTCCGGCCCTTACTAGTCTCGCGTTACTTAGGTCCGCGCTTTCGAAGTTTGCCCGGTTTAAGTCCGAACCCGTAAGGATGGCACCGCTCAGATTTGCCCAACTGAGATCAGCTTCCAGCCAGTCCGATTCACCAAAATATGTACCAACAAGCTTTGCTCTGACAAGTATCGCCCCAATAAGTTCTGTCCTTCCCATTCTCGCGTTGCTCAGGTTTGTATTTGTGAGGTTCACCCTGTTTAGAACAGCACCTCTAATATCTGCGCCGCTGAGATCAATCGAGTTGCCTTTCCACTCCTCTATAAAAGCATTCCACCCCTGAACATTTTCGTTCATCAGCGCTTCCACCGCTTTTTCTACATCGGCCTGGTATCTTCCGTATTTTGACTCAAAGTTCTTTTCGTAAGCCGAACCCAATCTTCCAAAAAGTGCCGCTTTCAACGCACCAAGAGTTTTTTCTTCTCCTATCCTGAATTTGAAGACCGATTCCAGTTCAGAAAAAAGCTGATTATCGATATCGCAAAGGTTCAATTGGCTCATGTCGCCGCTTAAAATATTTTTCTCTAATAAAATATCCACGGCTTGTTTGCCTAATGCTTCGTTTAGATGCCCCGCATCTCTCCGGTCACATCTTACAGAAATTGTTCCTTCTCTTGCGAGGACGTCGATCTTGACTTCATATCCTCTAAAACGCTTCATAGGGGCTTTTAGTCCCGAACGGACCATATTAACCTGCGAAAATTTGATCAAAGACATTTCTTTTCCTTCAGCTATTCTTCGTAAGAAATGTTGAGGAATTTCAATGATTATGGAATATTTTTGTAATTATTCCGCCAGCTCTTTTGTGCCGTTGTCTTCCACAGCAAGCGCGATGCCTTTACTCACACGCAGGTCTTCTATCATTTTTAACGGACGTTCAAGCTTGTTCCGACGAGTTGTAACTAGAGTTTGATACTCATTCTGCGTACTCTCAATACTCCTACCCAATTTATCCATTGATTTTGTAAACTCTTTCCATTGTTGATAGAAAGAACCTAAAAGCCCAGACATTTCAGATGCCGTTTTTTCAATTTTAAAGTTATCCATCGCTTGCCTTATCACCGCGAGTATTGCATAAAGTGTAAGTGGCGAACAAAAAATAACTTTATTCTTAAGGGCCTCGTCTAGTATTGAGGCATCCGATTCGTTTATAAAAGCATACACCTGCTCGTTCGGAACAAACACAATCACGTAATCAACAGTATTACTTTCAGGATTTATGTAGTCGCGGGTAGTTACTTCTTTTATCCGTCCCTTTACATCCCGCAAGAACTGGTCTTTATAGCTCTTTTTCTCAATCTCGTTTTCCGATGCAACATATTGAAGGTAGCCGTTAAGCGGAAATTTGACGTCCATGTTTACAATTTGCTTATTTGGCAAAAAGAATGTGAAGTCCGGTTTTGAACCGGACTCAAGAGCTTTTTGCTTTTTAAAATTTATTCCTTCGACAAAACCGGCTAGGCGGAGCACGTCTTCAGCCATCCGCTCGCCCCACTGCCCCCTGGCTTTGGTGCTGGCAAGAACGCTTTGGAGCTTGTTTGTCGTGTCTTGAAGTTTTGAGGTCTGCTCCGCGGTGAATTTTAATTGGGTGCTGACCTCTCCAAACTTGTTCTCCCTGTCCTTTTCAAGGGTTTTCATAAGGTCGCCCACTTTGACCAGATCTTCTTTCATATGGGACAAAGTTTGATCGATCAGCATTTTTTTGTTCTCAAGCGCGTTTTCACCTGTTTGAGTTTGTGCAGCAAGGGCTTGTTTCGCCATAACCAAAAAATCTTCCGCATGTTTTGAAAGAACATCCGAAGAGATGGCTTTGAATGAATCTTTTGCCTGCCCCATCTGCGCGCGGTTGAGGACAAAGACAACGGCAGCGCCAAAAAGAGTACCTGCAACGAAGGATAGAAGATACAACATTGTGACTTAATTCTACCATAAATAGGTATTTACATAATCAAATTAGACAATATCTATTGGCCAGTTCAGGCACATCATATACAGGTACGGGGTCAGAAAAGTATTTCGAATAGTAAACACCAAGATCGTCAA
>JBAZKW010000020.1:0-27674 GCA_041650595.1 Candidatus Margulisiibacteriota bacterium | reverse complement strand
AAGGCTTTGCTCTCCGTAATTTCCGCACGGACATGGGTTCATCGCGGCAATAAGCATGAATTGTGCCGGATACGTGAGCGAAGCGGAAGCCCTTGAAATAGTGACCCGTCCGTCTTCCAGCGGCTGGCGCAACACTTCCAAAACGCCCCTGTCAAATTCAGGGAATTCATCAAGAAAAAGAAGTCCGAGATGCGCCAGCGTCACTTCTCCGGGACTTGGTATCCTGCCGCCACCTATTATGCCGATATCAGAAGTTGTATGGTGCGGAGATCTGAAGGGTCGCTTTTTTACAATAGATTTTCTTCTGTCCAAAAGGCCTGCTACGCTGTAGATCTTGGTTATTTCGAGAGCTTCCGACAGGATAAGATCGGGCATTATCGATGGCAGCCTCTTGGCAAGCATTGTCTTGCCGCTACCGGGAGGCCCTATCATCAGAACATTGTGTCCGCCGGCTGCGGCGATCTCAAGCGCCCGTTTTGCCTGGAACTGCCCTTTCACTTCGGAAAAATCACCGTCCGAATAGTCATCCTGAGAAAAAACCTGTTCAAGATCGGTCTTGCAGGGAGAAATCTTTTCTTCGCCATTTAAATATTGGACGGCTTTTTTCAAGTCCGGCACGGGGATTACATCCAGGCCTGCCACAGCAGAGGCTTCTACCGCGTTTTCTTCAGGCACAAGAACTTTTGAAACACCCCGCAGAGAAAGTTCAAGGCACATCGGAAGCACGCCGTTCACAGAACGCAAATTGCCGTCCAAAGAAAGCTCTCCGATGGCCGCCGTGTTTTCCAGGCAGTTTTGGGATAGTTGCCCGGATACCGCCAAAATACCCAGTGCTATCGCAAGATCGTACATTGAGCCTTCTTTCCTGGTGTCCGCCGGCGCCAGATTTACCGTGCAGTAACCTGGAGGAAATTCAAACCCGCTGTTGCCGACCGCTGATTTGACTCTGTCGCGGCTTTCTTTTACAGCCGCATCCGGAAGCCCTACTATTGACTGTCCGGGAAGGCCTCGGCTCAAGTTGATTTCCACGTCCACCGGATAACAATGGAGCCCGATAAAAGCAGCGCTTTTTATCCTGACGAACACTTGTTTTACCCCCTGCCAATATCAAACGCGTTCTTGTAATGTTCAATTTTTTCATTCCCATGAGAATCCTTATATATGGTGACCACATCGAAACGACAGTTTACATCGCGGACCTTTTTACTGAATAAATATACTTTGGCGGCTTTTATAATGCATTGACGCTTATTCTTGTCTATCGAAAATGACGGCAGGTAAAAGCTCCGGCAGGAATAGCTTTTTACTTCGACAAAAACAAGCAGATCGCGGTCCTGGGCAATGAGGTCAATTTCACCGCGGCTTGTCCTGTAATTTTGTTCCAATATCTTCCAGCCGAGTTTTTCCAGATACTTTGCAGCTGCGGTTTCGCCTTTTTTGCCAATATCTTTGCTTTCTGATCCCACAAACCGACTTACAGCAATTATTCCGCCAAACCAAAACGGTAACAATGTTTTATTGTAGAGGCGGGTTTGAAACCCGCCTCTACAATTTTGCGTTCATCAACGGATAACATGCATTGTTTATGAACAAATCCCGTTTTTGTTTGGTGTGGGGGTGTAGGATTTTTCGACAGTTGCCGTAAAAAGATGAAATTGACATTATTATTAGACGATACATGTTTAGATATCCCAGGAAAAACTAATGAAAACTTCTTTATTTGGCTTTCTTAAATCATCTGGCGAAACGGCCCTTAGATCGGTCGTTATAAAACAATCCGCAGCTCTGTGTCCCGGAAAAGAAAGAGTCGGCATCGGCCTTACCGCTTCAATGTCCCACACTTTGCTTGTCGACCGGTTCAAAGTACATGTTTTTAGAAAATTACCGGATACAACTTATGTAGGACCGGACTATGACCATCTCTTTCCGCTTGAGCCGTATTCATGCCACGCTATAAGAAAACCCGGAGATATCCTTGGGACCTTTGACGTGGTAGCCCCCAACGGATGGAGACCAGATACTGTAAGTATACTGAACGGAGCATATCTGGAAGTGGATTCCGCAAATAATAGATGGCTAATGAAAGCGCTTTTCCCTGAAATGGATGGTGACAGCCACGGTACTGTCCTTCTTCCCCCTATATCCGTCGATTACTCGACATTTTTTACGGAGCGGACAGACTCGGAAAAAGCGCTACGGGCACAATATGATACTTCCAACTATGAAGCAATGAGAGCAAGATTCCCGATATTTAGGCCTTACCGATAAAGAGTTAGATCAAAATATTATCTATCAACCTTGTCTTCCCCAAATGCGCGGCAACTGCTATTAGAACAGGTCGTTTTATTGTTTTCTGATATTCCAAAGTCTGCGGATTTACTACAGAAACATAATCAATTTTAAACTCAGTGTCTTGGACAATGCTCTTTTTTGCCGCAGCGGCCACTTTTGCAGCATTCTTCTCGCCGGTCTTTATCATATGTGCGGCCAATAACAACGTCTTATATAAAACAGGAGCTTGTTTCCGTTCTTCTTTTGACAGATAAGCGTTCCTTGAGCTTCTCGCAAGTCCGTCATTTTCCCGAACGGTCTTTACTGTCACGATCTCTACGCTCATATTAAGATCTTTTACCATTTTTCGTATAATTGCCTGCTGTTGATAATCTTTTGCGCCGAAAAAAGCGACCTTTGGTCGGACAATATTAAAAAGTTTTGCAACAATGGTCGCAACTCCCCTAAAATGCCCCGGCCGGGACGCGCCGCAGAGATTTTTATCCAATCCTTTGACCTCAACAAACGAAGAATAACCTTCAGGGAACATATTTTTTGCAGTGGGATAAAATAAAACGTCGACATGCTCTTTTTTCAACAAAGATATGTCCTTTTTGATGTTCCTGGGATATTTCTTAAGATCTTCCTTCGGGCCAAATTGTATGGGGTTCACAAATATGCTGACAACAACAACGTCCAACTTTTTTTTCGCGGCTCTTATAAGTGCAAGATGTCCTTCATGCAATGCTCCCATCGTAGGGACAAAAGCTATTTTCAGGCCTTTTTGCGCGGCTGATATTGAAAAAGAATGCATCTTGCGCGGATCTGATATGACTTTCATGTGAAGGACGTCCCTTTAGGCTTTATAGCCGCATTTTTTGGAACATTCTTTGGAGATGCCGGCCTTTGAATACTTTTCCGTGAGATATGCCCCGCAGGTCGGACAGGTCTCAGGCAATGGCCTTTGCCAGGAAGAGAATTTGCAGGTCGGCCAGTTGCTGCAAGAAAAGAACACCCGCCCTTTTTTTGACCTTTTTTCGACAATATCGCCGCCGCACCCGGCTTCGGGGCATTTCATGCCGATCTTTTTGAGTATCGATTTTGTATTTTTGCATTTTGGATATGCGCTGCAGGCAAGAAATACCCCGAAACGGCTTCTTTTGACTTCCATGGGACTGCCGCATTTTTCGCAGGGTTCCTTTACTTCGGATATCTCTTCGCCTTTTCTTGGGAGGTCTTTGGTATTCTTGCATTTAGGAAAACCCGTACAGGCAAGAAAAGCCCCGAACCTGCTCTGGCGCACGACCATTGGACTGCCGCATTTTTCGCATATTTCGTCGGTCTTTTCTTCCATCTTGACCTTTTTCATCTCAACGCCGGCTTTATCCATAGAAGTTTTAAAAGGGCCGTAAAATTCTTCAAGTACTTTTGTCCAAACAATTTTCCCGTCTTCGATATCGTCCAGCTCTTCTTCCATGCGCGCGGTAAATTCCACATCAAGCACGGTCGGAAAATGCTTTACCAAAAGTCCGTTCGTGATGATACCGAGCTCCGTAGGTTTTAGCGTCCGGCCATCCTTAATTACATACCCTCTGTCCACAATAGTACTTATTATCGGGGCATAAGTGCTGGGCCTGCCTATTCCTCTTTCTTCAAGTTCTTTTACGAGAGACGCTTCGTTGTAGCGGGCAGGCGGCTGGGTAAAATGCTGCGAAGGAGCAATTTTTTCCAAAATGAGCGGCTCTTTTTCCGAAAGTTCCGGCAATGTAGAAGATTTTTCGTCGCTTTCGTCTTTGCTCTCTTCGTAAAGGGAAAGGAATCCGTCAAATTTAACAACACTGCCCGAAGCCCTGAAAATATAATCTCCTGCCGCAATATCTACGGAAGTCATATCAAAGACCGCCGGATTCATTTGTGACGCGACAAACCTTTTCCAGATCAGATCGTACAGCTTGTACTGTTCCGGAGTGAGATCGTTCTTTACCTGCTCGGGTGTCCTGAATACTGATGTCGGCCGGATCGCTTCGTGGGCATCTTGAGCGCCTTTTTTTGTCTTGTATAGATTTGGCGTTTTAGGAAGATGCTTGGCCGATATTTTTTCGCCTATGAACTTTCTTACTTCCTCGATCGCAGTATCCGCTATCCTGACCGAATCGGTCCTCATATAGGTTATAAGGCCTACATAGCCCTCGCCGGACACTTCCACGCCTTCGTAAAGCTTTTGGGCTATGCTCATCGTCCTTTTTGCCTGATACCCGAGCTTTCTGGAAGCATCCTGTTGGAGCGTACTGGTAATAAAAGGAGGATAAGGATTTCTTTTCTGCTCTTTGCGGCGGACCTCTTTTACTTCAAAAGACGCCCCTTCCAGATCTTTTAAGATAGCCGAGGATGATGACTCATCATTTATTTCGAGTTGTTTCCCGGCTTTTGAAAGTACCAGCGCCTCGAAAGGCTGCTTTTTGTCTTTTTTGGAAAGCAGAGCCGTTATTTTCCAAAATTCTTTTGGAACAAATCTCTGGACAAGGCTTTCTCTTTCACAGATCAGCCTTACCGCCACGGACTGCACCCTGCCTGCGGAAAGCCCTTTTCGTACCTTTTTCCAAAGTAACGGCGATATTTTGTAACCGACGATGCGGTCAAGTATCCTGCGGGCTTGCTGTGCGTCAACTCTTTGCATATCTATGTCGCGCGGATTTTTTACCGCTTCCTGCACTGCGCCCTTTGTTATTTCGTTGAATTCTATCCTTTTGACTTTGTATTTCCCGTCCAGCAAAAATGCCAGATGCCACGCGATAGCTTCCCCTTCCCTGTCCGGGTCAGGGGCCAGAAGAACGGTAGTGGCTTTGGATGCAAAGCCTTTTAAATCTTTAACGACCTTTTCTTTACCTTTCAATATAGTATATGTGGGCGTGTACAAACCTTTTTCGAGGTCCACACCCATAGCGCCCGTCGGCAAATCTCTTATATGGCCCGAGCTGGCCTTTACGGAATAATCACTTCCCAGGAATTTTTCCAGGGTCTTTGCCTTGGCCGGAGATTCTACAATTACCAGAGTTTTGGTCACTTTCAGCCTCCTAATTGCGTCTATATGGTTAACAATCTTTGAATATACAGAAAAAACCAGTATATGTCAAATTTGACGTAGTTACCGGCGCAAAAGATCTTCCGCTTTTCGTGCCGCCTCAAACATCGTTTTTTTGAGCGACATGGCATTGCCGTCGTTTACAAAGTCCGGATAAGCCAGCATCACAACCCTGCTGAAAGGCACCGGGATAAAATATTTGTCCCACCGGAGCGGCAGCGTGATTTTCATCGAGCAGGCAACTACTATCGGGATGATGCGCTTATTTGACATCCTCGCAAAATGGAATATTCCGGGTTTGACGGAAAATATCGGGCCCCTTGGCCCGTCCAGCGTGACCACCAGGTTAAAGCCTTCATCCAAAAGTCTGATGCCCTGCACGGCTGCGGCCGCAGCTTTTCTCGGATTGTCCTCAAAAAAAGGTACTCGTAAAACCTTATCAGTATATCGTTCGACAGCTTTTGTGAATATATCGCCTTTTACTCCGTCGGCGGTTATTATAAGTGTTTTTTTTAAGGGGTTGGCAGGACCGAAAATGAAAATACTTTGATGCCACACGGCATAGATAGCGTTGCCTTCGACTTTATCAAAACCCGTTTTTTTAATCCTGAGCGTCTTAACAACTCCCAGCATCAGCAACCTGAGAGCCGTCGAAACTATATTGGTATAAATATCTCTGATCATTTTTACCTGCCGAAAAGTTTGGAAAGCTTGGAGTTTTCAATCCTGACCACCGTGGGCCTGCCGTGGGGACAGGTCGAAAAATCTGTGGAATTAAACAGCTCTCGCACTAGAGTCTTTGTTTCTTCCGGAGAGAGGCGGTCGCCCGCTTTTACAGCGCCGTGACACGCGGCAAGCTTTGCGATCCGATCCAAATGATCTTCGGTCCGCAAATTTTTCTCCCCCTCCTCCATCTGCAGCGCAAGGTCTTTTACAAGGCCTTTCATGTTTATGCAGGTAAGAGGGGAAGGCACCGCTTTCAACCGCACCGAATATTTTCCGAACACTTCCAGGTCAAAACCAAGCGCCGAAAATTCTTTGAGACAGCTTTCGACCGCGGCAAATTCTTTTTTATCCAGCTCAAGCACTTCGGGCACCAGACAGATCTGAGAATCCGCGTGGAAAGTGTCTGTCTTTTTTATTTTTTCGTAAAGCACCCGTTCATGTGCCGCGTGCTGGTCGATCAGGACGAGATCCGGACCGTCAACACAAACAATATAGGAATTTTCAATAACCGCAGCAACGACAGGGCTTGTGCCGGTGCTCTCTCTTCCGTACGATATATTGCCGGGATTTTTCTGCGGTTTTTGTACAAAAGGATTCGCACCGGACAGATCTTCGCACGGCATTTGAAGTTCTACGGCCGCATAAGAAACATATTTTTTCTCCGGAACCGGGAGAAAATCCGTCCCGGGAGAATAAATCAGTTTTGGCACAGAGATTTCCACAAGCGCTTCAGTTGCCGCATCTTCCACAAGACGCGCAACACGGTTGGGAAAGGCGAACTTTACCTCTTTTTTTGCCGGATGCACGTTCACATCGACTTCTTTTGGATCTACCCTGATGAACAAAACGGCAGCAGGATGCCGGTCGCCGGGTATTTTATTCCTATAAGAAGCTTCAAAAGCTTTTGAAAGCATAAAATTCTTTACATACCGCCCGTTTATAAAGAACAACTGGTAATTTCTGTTTATCTTTGTGTCCGACGGCTTGCCGATAAAACCTTTTACCGCCTTGGCCGAGACTTCTATCAAAGACTTTGCAAATGCGCTTCCATAAACAGCGACTACGGCGTCAAACAACTGTCCGCTTCCGGAAGAAGAAAGCATTTCTCTGCCGTTCGAAGAAAGCTTAAAAGCCACCCCCGGGTTAGAAAGTATCAGCTTCCCGACAATATCTGCGATCTGTCCAGACTCGGTCGGATCGCTTTTCAGATATTTGAGGCGGGCAGGAGTATTAAAGAAGAGGTCTTTCACTGCTATAGTAGTCCCCTGCGGGCTGGCAAATTCTTTTTTTTCAATCATTCTGCCGCCTTCCAGGGATATTTTTGTGCCCCTTTCCCCGTCATTTGTAAGCAGCTCAAATCTTGAAACTGAAGATACAGCTGCAAGAGCCTCTCCTCTGAAACCAAGAGTTGAAATATTAAAAAGGTCTTCTATGTCCTTAATTTTTGAGGTTGCATGCCTCTCTACCGAAAGAAGAGCATCGGCCTGGCTCATGCCGCAACCGTTGTCAGCGACTCTTATAAAGGACTTGCCTGCGTTGTGGATCTCGATATCTATCCTAAAAGCTCCTGCATCAATCGAATTTTCTACAAGCTCTTTTACGACAGACGCGGGGCGTTCGACCACTTCGCCGGCGGCTATTTTTGAAGCAAGGACCTCGTCAAGTATCTTTATTCTGTCAGCCATTAGATCAATTGCCTGTTTCTGTTATGTGTTTCAATATCCCGTAAAATCCGGGGAAAGAAGTGCTGATGCAGTCGCAGTTTAAGACCGAAGTTTCGCCTTCCGCCGCAAGCGCCGCCACAGCCAGAGACATGGCGATCCTGTGGTCGCCGTGGCTTTCGCAGACCGCGCCCATAAGACCCCCTCCGCCATCGATGATCAAACCATCCTCTTTTTCTTCAACCAGAGCTCCCATTTTTTTCAGTTCGCCGGCTATGGTCTTTATCCTGTTGGTTTCTTTTACTTTAAGCTCCTGGGCATCGGAAATAATAGTCGTCCCCTCAGCGTAAGCGGCAGCCACGGCTAAAACAGGGATTTCATCTATCATTTTAGGTATAATATCCCCGCGTATATCAACTCCGCGCAACTTTGAAGATTCAACAATTATGTTCCCGCGCAATTCCCCAAAAAGCTCTCTTGTATCTTTGATTTCTATCCGCGCTCCCATTTTTTTTAACACATCCAATATCCCCGTGCGCGTCGGATTGAGTCCCACATCTTTTATCAGCAGCAGGGATCCGGGGACGATCAAAGCCGCGACGATAAAAAATGAGGCGGAAGAGATATCCCCCGGAATGCTCAGGTCGCGGGACTTTATTGAACCCGGAGAGCTGATCGATAAGATGTTACCCTCTTTTGAGAACGGGATCCCGAAATATCCGAACATTCTTTCGGTATGGTCGCGGGATGCGGAAGGCTCCGTTATCCGGGTTGCCCCTTTCGCAAAAAGCGCCGACAGCATAAGACAGGATTTGATCTGGGCGCTGGCCACGGGAAGATCGTAATCTATGGCGCTAAGCTCTCCTCCTTTTATCTCAAGGGGAGCAAAATTTCCGTTATCGCGTCCGCGTATGACCGCGCCCATTTTTCTCAAAGGATCTACGACCCTTTTCATGGGACGCTGCTTTATTGATTCATCGCCGGTGATAGTGGCGGAAAAATGCTGGCCAGCAAGTATTCCCAATAGAAGCCTGATCGAAGTGCCGGAATTGCCTACATATAGAATATCCCTCGGCGCTGTCAGGCCTTTTAGTCCGCGTCCGCGCACCAGATAACGTCCGGAATCATTTTTTTCTATTAAGGTCCCCATGGCCCTGAAACATTCCACAGTGCGCATGCAATCGTCCGACTCGAGCAGATTGTCCACATTGCAAGCTCCGTCCGACAAAGACGCGAGCATTACAGCCCTGTGGGATATTGACTTATCGGCCGGCACCGTGATCGCGCCGGTGATCTTGCTACATGGCAGGATTTTAAGATCCATAGATGCCGTCCCTCAGATCTTTTGCTCTTTCCAGTTCGGAGGATATCGCTGCGGCATCTCCTTTTTTTATCAGCTCTTCGAGATGTTCCAAAGATCTCTTAAAAACCCCTATCATTTCAAGCACCGCCTTGCCGTTCGTAGTAAACATGTCTTTTCCCATCTCAACGTTACCCGAAGCGATCCTTGTCGTATCCCTAAATCCGGAAGAAGCCAGTTTTAGACAAGCGTTTTTTTCCTTGTCCAGGCTGTCTATAGCATTGACCAGAGATACCGCTACCGCCAAGGGCATATGACTTATTGCCGCAACGGCCAGATCATGTTTTTCCGGAGACATGATCGAAAGCTCCACATCCAATTTTTCCAAAAAATCGCCGAGTTTTTTGAGCGCCGCTTCGGAAGTTTTTTCCGTTTTAGCAAGAATATAGTTTGTACCCTCGAGCAGATATTTTGTAGCAGCTTTGATACCCGATCTTTCGCTGCCCGCCATAGGATGCCCCCCCACAAAAAAAACTTCCGGAGAGACAGTCTTTTCAGCTTCTAATACTATATCCGCTTTGGAAGAGGCCACATCCGTTATGATGCATCCTTTTTTTACGGTCGAGAAAATGGTTTTTATCATGGGGACTATCGTCGAGATAGGAGTGCATATAAATACCAGGTCAGCGTCACGGGACGCTTCTATCGGATCCAAAGTAAATTCGTCAAGGGCTTCTTTTGAGAGAGCTTCTTTGAGATGCTCCGCGTTGCGGCTTACGCCGATGACTTTTTTTGCTATCCCTTTGTTCTTTATCGCCATCCCCAAAGACCCGCCGATCAGTCCCATGCCGATTATCGCTACAGTATCCATGATTAAAACCCCTCTTTGAAGAATTTTGAGATAAGTTCATGCCCTTTCGATATAAGTACGGGACTGGATGAAATATCCTTTTCTGAAAACTTTTTTATCCGGCCTTTTTTAATTCCGCTCCCCATGGCGGCAAAAGGGACAAGACCTCTTGAATGTGTGCGGATTGATATGGGAGTCGCGTGATCGGAAGTGACAAGCAGCCTGTACTGTGGAATATTTTTCAGGCCGGAAATTATGTTCCCCACGACCAGTTTGTCAAAATCTTCTATCGCTTTTATTTTACCCATAAGGTCTCCGTTATGCCCGGTCTCATCGGGAGATTCCACATGGACAAAGACAAAATCTTTTACTGTTAGAGATTTAAGGGCTAACTCTGCTTTGCCCTTGTAATTTGTATCAAGATATCCGGTGGCACCCGGCACATTTATGACATCAAGGCCCGCATAGACCCCGATCCCTTTGATCAGGTCCACGGCCGTTATGACGGAGCCGCTCAAATGATATTTTTGTTCATAAGAAGGCATGCTCGGTTTTGTCCCCTGCCCCCAAAGCCAGATCGAAGTGGCCGGTTTATTTCCGGAAGAGATCCTTCTTTTGTTGACCGCGGATCTTTCAAGTACCGGCAGGGCGCTTTCCATCAGGTCTTTTATCAATTGCGAACCGGAGCCCTGCGGCAGATAGGTATCTATCTTTTTTCCGCTAATATCGTGCGGAGGAGTGCATTTCACATTTCTCGGCCCGTCTTTTATCACACAAAGATGGCGATAACTGATACCCGGATAAAATTTAATATTTTCGGTTGAAAGGCTGGAATTGAGATCGGCTATTATTTTTTTTGCTTCGGAAGAAGTTATATGCCCCGCACTGTAATCGTCCATACAAGAGTCTGTTACCGTAACAAGATTGCACCTGAAAGCAATATCTCCCTCTTTAAGTTCAACCCCCATGCTTGCAGCCTCAAAAGGTCCGCGGCCGGTATAATATTTGTTGGGATCATAGCCGAAGATGCTCAAATTTGCCACATCCGAAGCAGGAGGAAGGTTTTCCGGCACAAAATCCGCCATACCGCATGTGCCTGAAGATGCTACGAGATCCATATTCGGAGTGTCGGCCGCTTCGAGCGGGGTTTTGCCGTCAAGTTCCTTCAAAGGAAGATCAGGCATTCCGTCACCGACAAGTACTATATATTTCATAATGGCGACTCGTTCTCCTCTTTTTTCGGAGAGGTTTTTTTCTCTGGGATCGGAATATATTCTTTTAGCAAATCGATTTTTCCCGGGACCAAGTTGAACAAAGAATCTCCTATCGGCTTGATCACAGGGATCAACTTTGAGATCGTCGGAGCTTCATAAATATCTTTTTTCAATCCCTCCGGAAGCGGCACAAGGGCCAAGAAATAAAGCAATATCCACATAGTAAGCAAACCTTTGGCCGCGCCAAGCAGAGCGCCTCCCAAAGAATTGGCCGGGCCGAAAAGTCCGCCGCCCAAAAACTTGTGAATAAGATTGCCCAGCATAAGAAAAAGAAAATATACCGCAGTCCATATGATCGCAAAGCTTACAATGTGAAGGATCTCACCGGGCATCTTGATATATTTATCGGCAAACGCCGCAAAGCCTGTGTACCAGTAAAAAGCCAGGACAACCGCAAGAAACAGGGAAATAATATCAAAAAGGCAGCGGATAAGGCCTCTCAAAAAGCCCCTGCCTATCGACAGGATCAGAAATACGGCAACTAATATATCGATCCAGTTTAGATTCATCGGCGCAGCTATATTTTACCTTTTTTCTTGAGCTGGTCCTTTATATTGCGAAGTTCTTTCTTAAGATAAGGGTATTTAAGCGCGAGTATCTGTGCAGCAAGGATTGCCGCATTCTTGGCGCCGTCCACCGCCACGGTAGCTACCGGGACCCCCGGCGGCATCTGCACTATTGAATATAGAGAGTCAAATCCGCCCAGCCCCTGTGAAGATATGGGAATGCCGATCACGGGCAAAGTGGTATAAGAAGCTATGACCCCGGGAAGGTGGGCGGCCATCCCCGCTCCCGCGATCACAAGATCAAAATGTTTATCGGCGGTTTTTGCTATTTCCATCACCTTTGCGGGGGTCCTGTGAGCTGATGCGACTATCACTTCTTTTTTTATGCGGAATTTGTCCAACAAGGCAAGCCCTGACTCGATTTTTGGAAGATCCGATGCACTGCCCACGATTACGGCAACTTTAGGGTTTTTCATGGAATTTCTCCTTTTTACCCGGTTATTAAGGATATGATACCACGAAACAAAAGCTGCTTTATGCTATACTCTTTTTTAAATGGTAGAAAATACTGGCCCCAAATATGTTTATCTGATCGGAGATCCGGTAGAGCATAGCGTTTCTCCTCAAATGCACAATGCGGCATACAAAGAACTCGGAATAAATTACGAATACAAGCTCCTAAAAACCGCATCCGGTGATCTTATGAACACAGTTGGCAGGATGCGGGACCAAAACATAGCCGGTTTTAACGTGACAGTCCCCTACAAAGAAAAAATAATGGAATACTTGGATTATATAGATGACTCCGCATCCATAATAGGCGCTGTAAATGCGGTCAAGAACGAGAACGGAAAACTGAAAGGTTATAATACCGACTCCATCGGCTTTATAGAATCACTGTCGAGGGACGCGGGTTTTGATCCAAAGGGTAAAAGAGTATTGCTGCTTGGCGCGGGGGGAGCGGCAAAAGCGGTGGCTGTAGCACTTTGTAAAGAAGAGATCTCGGAGATCGCCATAAAAGATATTGATACTCCAAAAGCTTCCGCCATGGCAGAAAGCCTGAAAAAACATTTTAAAAACAGGGTCTTTGTACTGTCGGATGATAATGCCTTAAAGCAATTCATGGTAAATTGCGACTGCATAGTAAATGCGACCCCGATAGGTATGTATCCCAAGATAGACGCATCCCCCATCAAAGAAGATGCCCCTTTGCGGGAAGGCCAGATAGTTTTCGATCTGGTATATAATCCCGCAGAAACGAAGTTTGCCAAAATGGCAGCGGAAAAAGGGGCAAAAGCCTTTACCGGACTGGGTATGCTGGTACGCCAGGGAGCCGCGGCTTTTGAACTTTTTACCGAAAAAGTCCCTCCCGTAAAAACAATGTGGTCCGCCGCCGAAGAAGCTCTGGGCATAGACAGGTAGATATTGCGCATGCGCAATATCTACCTGTCTGACTGTTGGAAAATCCTACAACTCACCCCCTGCCCCCTCTCTTAAGAAGAGAGGGGGAGAGATTGCCTCGGTCAGTGTTATTATTACCCCTCTCCCTCTGGGAGAGGGGTTAGGCCTGCCTGCCGGCAGGCAGGGGTGAGGGTGGCGGGATAATTGCTGTATCCCCCGGCTGACATGAAAAAAGGGTTTACGTTGATAGAGCTTTTGATCGTAATGGCGGCTGCAGGGATCATTTCCGTATCAGTATTTTCGGATTTTGGCAGGGCAAAAAAGATCCTTGAGCTGGAAACCTCTTCGCAAGAGATCGCCAACGCGTTAAGATTGATCCGCCAAAAAGCATGGGTTACTTCTTCACAAACAGAATTCGAAGGCAGTCTCGGTAATTTTGTTCTCCAAAGATCAGATCCGGTATCAAATTCGACAGTAATAATGAGCTCAAAAGAACTTCCAAAAAAGATCCTGTTCGACTCGCCGGTTTCGTTCAAGTTTGCCGCCTCGGGCTTTCCTGTCGCAGGATATTCCGGCACCGCTATTTTACGAAACGCTTCCGGCGCGACAAAAAAGATCATAGTATCGTCTTTCGGAAGGATAAGGATTGAATAAGAAGACCCTGCCTGCCGGCAGGCAGGGATTTTCTATAATTGAGGCATTGGCTTCTGCCGCCGTTTTAACCATTGCTTGCGCCTATATTTGTGCCATGTGTTCTTACTCAAGCAGAACAGTTTCAAAATGCTTTCTTAAATATTCCGATGCCTGCCGCGCGCAGGCAGTTATGGAAAAAGCAAAAGAGACAGCCTTTGAACTGCTCGAAAGCACCGCAGAGCTCACGGTTGTCGACCTTGATGCCAATACAAAGAAGTTAAGTGTTGAAAGGAACGGTTTTCAAATAGATGCGATCAGATCACGGTTTAAATAAAAATGGTTTCACTCTTGCGGAACTGCTGATAGCACTGATCATCTCAGCGCTGGTCTTAAACAGCGCTTTTCTTTTCGCTTTTGGAGCGCTTGGCAGCCAAAAGAAAGCTGCGATATTATTAAGAAATTTTCAGGAAGCCTCGTCTTCCCTCGGTCTTATAACAAAAGACATAAGAGCAGCAAGCGCGATCAGCCCGTCTTCAACAGACACAAAACTCCTGCTCTTTTCAGGCGCGGACCTTATCACTTACGAATTTGTGTCCGGAAAGATAAAAAGAAGCAAGAATATGTCGGGACAATATATCACCGCTGACGGCTCACTATACAAGACTGCTTTTTCATACCCTTTACCTGACACTGCCCGGATAGAAATACGTCCCAAAAACACAAGCCTCACAATAACCGCGGAAGCCTGTTGCAGGAACATATAAATGAATAGGACCGCTTACAGTCTTATATCGGTATTTTTGGCGGTATCATTTGCTTTATTATGTGCCGTGTCTGTATCAAGGCAGTCACTGCAAAGCATTGTGCTTGTACGGATGAAAACTCAAGAATTAAAAACTTTTTATCTTGCGGAGTCCGGCTTGGAACATGGGAAAAACCTTATCGTAAGCAATAACTCGTGGTTTACGGAAAACGCCCCAGTAACGGACAGCAAAAACCGGCTTTTAACCGCATCATCCGGGGAGATTTATCTTTTCGGACAGGGAGGATACAAAATAATAAGAGAAAAAGGCAAAAACTGCCTGTACAGCATAGGTTTTATCGGCACCGATATAATAAAAAGCCCTGCATTTTCTTTTCAGAGAATAGATTTCGAACTGCCGTTTAAGACTGTAAAATGGGAGGAGTTTTAAGAACTTGGATCAAACATTGAATCTGAAATTCAAAATATCAGCGTCTTCCACGATATAATCCCGGCCTTTAAGATAGAATTTGCCGGTTTCTTTAAGTTTTGCTTCGGATCCGGATGACATAAGGTCCGCATATTTGAACATTTCGGCCCTGACAAAACCTTTTGCGATATCGGAATGAATTGAACCTCCCGCTTCAGGCGCACTGGACCCCTTTTTTACCGGCCAGGCACGGACTTCGTCCTCTCCAACTGTGAAAAATGATATAAGCCCCAAACCAGTAAAGACCATCCTTGTCATTTTGTCCACCGCCGGCTCTTCTATGCCCAGCTCTTTCATGAACTCTTCTCTTTCGTTCTCAGGCATCTGGCGGATCTCTTCTTCGAGAGTGGCATTTATGCATACCACGGGCATATTGTATTCTTTAACGAGAGAAGATTCGAGGGCCTTGTCCGTCGCGTTCTCACTGTCACAGTTCACCACGGCTATCGCCGGCTTTAGTGTCAGGAACTGATAGGTGCGCAGCAAAACATCTTCCTCGGTATTTGCTTCTATCCCTTTTAAAAGCCCGTTGCCATCCAGGACTTTTTTGCATCTTAACATAAGGTTACTTTCTTTTTCCCTAACCTCGGAATATTTTTTCTTCTGCTCTTTTTGTATCGTCTCCAGCCTCTTTTCTATGAGCATAAGGTCCGATATTACAAGCTCCGAGATAAAATTACCCACATCTTCTTTGGCGCTCCCGTTCTTAGACACCCAGCAAATCTCATCGGCATTTTTGAGCTCGTTAAATACAAGCGTTTTTGCGGGGCCCTGCAGATTAAAATCAGGAAGAAGCAGATACTCTATCCTGGCAAAAGTCGTTTTTTTAGGTTTGTACATCTGGGAAAGCTTTTGTATCCTGGGGTCTCTTACGTCACAAATGCCCTTATGTATCTCAAGAGGTTTTTGCGCAATTGAATCAAGAGTAATCCCTGTAAGAATGCTAAAAAGCTGCTGCTGGCCTGATTGGGGATTGCCGACGATCACGATTCTCATGGTTGTATTGTAGCATCCATAGACCATCTCTCGATGCCTTGTTTGGTTGCCATATATACTTCCTCTAAAGGAACATCGTTGATATTTTCCGTCCTTGAAATTAGCGGTATTACGCGGGAACTCGGACACATCCATCCTTTTTTCCATACTTCGTCAGGATAGATAACGGTTGACGGCGTATCAATATTGCGTGCCTGTGCCATCACCGCGCTTCCTGTCTGGGTTGAAACAAAATATTGGCATCTTCTTATCATCTGGCCGCTGAGCCTGAAATCGCCGGACAAAGGTGATGAAACAACAGGGAAAGTATTCCCTATTATCGAACAAAACTTTCTAAAATCCGCTTCTTGATCAGACGCAACATTGACAAAGATCTTAAGAAGCCTTCCTCCCAAGACTTTTGGCAATCTCTCATTAAACATTTTTGCAAGAGACCCTACATAATCCATACTCCAAGGGAAAGCCCATCCGCGCAAATTAATGCCGAGAAGAAAATCCGATTTATCAACCCCTAAACCGGCCAAATATTTTTCTGCCTGAAGTTCTATTTTCGGAGTCGTCCAGATTTCCGGACGCGGGTCATTTGCCTCTTCGCCGATTACCCGAAGATAGTCAAGCATCGAATCTCCCACATATTTTGTGTCTTTACCGCTTGGCACTGGAAAATGGAACGAAACATCAAAAGTCGAATCTGCTGTTAGTCGTATAGGGTCGTCCGTTCTTTTGAAATCAGGGAACCGGACAGCATTTGCACTGATCACGTTTGACATCTCCTGCCCGCTGCCGATCCATGTTGAGTAGCGTCCGATTCCCATATCATGCAAAAGCCATGCGTAAAAGCATGACAACGTCGGAAGGACCATGGCAGTATCATATCCTTGCTGAATGATGCCTTGCACTGCCGCTATGTTCCGACGGCTTGCCTCAAATTCAAACATCATTCCTTTATCAAATTCGTGGACTTTGACACCGTAAGGATTTGTCCTCATAAAATCCGCAGTGCCGCCAGAACATGCAACGCCAATATTTCTGCCAGGTATCTTTCTTGCCAAAGCAGTTATCAGCGGAGTCGCGAAAAGTCTCCCGCCAAGAGTTGCATCATCAAATACCACTAGTGCGTTTCTCATTATTTCTTGAACCACTCGAGGATAGCGCTTATTGAAGAAAAATATACTTCGTCCGCTTTAATATTGTCCACTTCCCCACGCGCAATAAATGGCATTACTCTTGCGCCCGGATACATCCAAGCTTTAGAAAGAGATGTCCCTCTATACAGAACACTGCACGGCGTGTCGACATTGGCGCACTGCGCTATTACAGCCGGACCGCTCTGCGCTGTTATTAGATATGAACACTTTTTTATTAACTCCGCGCTGAGCCTGTGATTCCCGGGTATTGGGCTGGGAATGATGCGGCTATCCTGCGGAAGCAGCGACATAAGTCTTGACGCATATCCAGATTCTGCCAAAGAATAATTAGCAAATATCTTCGGTTTTTTCCCTAGAAGCTGTTCCGCGTTCGGGCTTAAAAAATATCTTATAATCCTTGCTGCATATTCCATAGGCCATTGGACCGTCGCTCCCTGTACGTTTACCCCTATTAGAAGGTCATTTTTATTTACATCGTGTCGTTCCAAATGTCTTTGTGCCGCAACTGCGTCATCATCTGTGGTCCACACTTCGGGCCTGGAATAGGACTCTTCAATGCCCATTGCCCTTATATATTGAAGAAAACTATCGCCGATATATTTAATGTCAGGGTCATCCCACCTATAAGGTTCGGGGAACGGGATATTCACATCTGCGTTCAACACCACGTTTGTTTTATAATGATCTAAAGCGATATCGCTACCAAAAAATCCGGGGAAAGAATGCTGCCTGCCAGCCAAGAAGTTTTCGAGCATACTTCCACTGCCGATTCTTTGCGAGCTGTTCGGAAAAGCTTTGTGCGCAGCAAGCTCCGCATAAGAACTTTCCGATAACGGAAGGACTATTACAGTACGAAAGTCGCATTTTTGTATCTCATCAACATAAGCAGGTCTTTCCTCCTCGCAATAATTAGGGACTCCTTCTCCAAAGTCGAACACTCGTATACCGTAAGGGTTGGTCTTGAAAAAATCGGCCGTACCATGATCTGCAACAATAGCAACATTTTTCCCGAAACGTTTCCCCAACGCCCTGAAAAGAGGCGTTGCCGCAAGACGCCCGCCAAGGGTGTAAGTTTTAAATACCGCACAAACGTTTGCATTAGTGGATATACCCATCTCATAGTATATATCGTCATTTTTAGAGAGGTATTTCAAACGGAAAGACCGGTCTTTAGGCCACAGATGTGATATCAAACACTTCGTTTATGAGCACCGGCGACAAAACCTGCGAAACTTCACCGTCAGCGGCAATTTTTCCGGACTTCATCAAAACGACCCTGTCGGCAAAATCTTTTACCAGGTCGATATCGTGAAAAACACCTATAATAAGTTTTTCTGCCTTAAGCGCCCGCAGGGTCCTCATAGTTTCGATCCTGTATTTAATGTCGAGATGCGCGGTCGGCTCATCAAGCAGCATTATATCGGTCTCCTGTGCGAGAGCTCTGGCGATCAAGACCCGCTGATATTCTCCTCCGCTGATGCGTGAAACATCGGTATTTCTGAGGTTTTTCAGGTTCACTTTCTCTATTGAGCGGTCTATGGCAATGAGGTCCGCTTCAGAGCCGGTATCGTGCGGATTTCTTCCCATTGCAATGATCTCTTCTACCGAAAACCCCTCAAGCGGGCTTGAGACTTGAGGTATAAAAGACAGTTTTTTGCTCTTGTTTTTGGTTGTCATCTTTTTTGCGTCCTCGCCCGATAAAAAAACGCTCCCGGAACTAATTTTCAAAAGCCCCAGCACGGCACGCAGCAAAGTCGTCTTTCCTCCGCCGTTCGGGCCAAGCAAAGCTACAAATTCCCCTTTATCAGCCGATAGGGATATGTCTTTTATTATGTCCTGCCGGCCGTATCCGGCACAAAGTTTTTCTATTTTTATCAGTTCAGTCATTTTTTTTCTTCCTGAGTAAGAAGATAAAGAAGGGAGCTCCGACAAAAGCTGTAATAATGCCGACAGGCAATTCGCCGGGTGAAATAAGAGTGCGCGAAAGAAGATCGGCGATCACCAAAAACGATGCTCCCAAAAGCCCGCTCGCGGGAATAAGAAGAATATTGTTCCCCCCTATTACAAGTCTGACGATATGCGGGATTATGAGGCCCACAAAACCTATTATTCCGACCATTGATACCGATACTGCCGAAAGAAGTGAAGCCGCAAAAAGCAGTGCCGCTCTTACAAATCCGGTATTCACGCCCAAAGAAACAGCTTCTTCTTCGCCGAGCAAAAGAATATTGAGCTGTTTTGAAAAAACTATTGAGACGGATATCCCGACCGCCGCAATAACAGCCGCGATCTTTACAAATAAAAAGCTTGAGAACGAAAAACTCCCGAAAAGCCAGAAATATACTCCTTGCAGGCTGTCGCTCGAATATACTACGGCCACAAGAGCTGCTCCAAGAAGCGAGGAAAGCGCCACTCCCGCAAGCACAAGCACTTCGGGCCTGATCCCGGAAGAAGTCCTTGAAAAACTGTAGACGACCGCCACTGAAGTCAGGGCAAACAAAAAGGAAACAATGCATACTGCGTAGAGGGGAAGACCGATCAGCATCGAAAGCACTGCGCCGACGGCTCCGCCGGATGAGACTCCCAGTATATACGGGTCCGAAAGAGGGTTCTTCAAAACACCCTGCAAGACGGCACCCGACACCGAAAGCATCGCGCCTACCAGCGCCGCCAAAAGCACCCTTGGACAACGTATGTTCCAAAATATCATTTCCGAAACCCTTGAAGCGTCAAATGGATTGACAGCGACCGCTCCGAACACAAAACCCGCTGCAAGTGATACTGCCAGCAAAAAGACAAGAACAAAAAAAACAAGCAATGTTTTAGTTCTCATGGTTTTACTCGTTCACAAAATTAGAAATAAGCTCCAAAGCCGTGAGAGCTCTGGGAGAAGGCCGTGTTAATATATCCGAATCTATCAACATTACTTTTTTGTCCTGAACGGCTTTTAGCGCCTGCCACTTTTTTTCGGAAAGCGCGTCCCGCATGTTCTTATACGATTTGCCGGCAAAAACTATAAAATCCGGGTCCTCTTTCATTACAAATTCAAAATCCAGAGTGGGATACGCACCGGATGCTTTGGCGCCCAGATTCTGCGCTCCCGCCCTTCTGATGATATCATCAATAAATGTTCCTTTTCCGGCTGTGATCAAAGGAGACGGCCAAAGCACGACCAGCAATTTATTATCGGTTCCCCTTTTTTTGTTGGAAGAAGCTTTTGCCACACCGCGCTTAATGCGTGCAGCCAGGGACCGTGCGGCCGCAGAAGTTCCCGTAACTTTTCCCAGCAGGAGTATGGAATTTGAAAGCTGATCAAAGTTACGCGGATTTATCACAAAGACAGGCAAACAGAGCCCGCGCAATCTTTCTATCTGGTATTTTTGCGTATCAAAAAGCATGACCACAAGATCGGGATTGAGTGAGATGATCTTTTCCGCGTTAAGGGTTATATCCCCCACTTTTGGCAGCGAGTCGACGGCAGGAGGAAAATCGCATTTGGAACTTACGGCAATTATCTTGTTGCCCAGTCCCAGCTCGTACAATATTTCTGTATTACTGGGCATTGTCGAGATAATCCGCATGGGCGCAGCAAGAGCAGTAAATCTTGCTCCGGATTCGTCCCTCACAACTACCGGGAAAGAAAAAGCGCTCAGCGAAAGAAACAGAGTAAAAAATAGAATAACAAGTGATCTTTTTGCCATCGTACTCAAAATTGCGGGTATTCGGGCTTTGACTCGGTATCAATAAGCCCCATAGCTATAAGATCGCCTATGTTCTTCAAAATCTTGCGCGGCTTATTATCTCCGTCCGGAAGTGAAACAATTCCTTCTTCCGTTATCTCGTCCATCAGGCGCGCAGCCCTGTTGTAGCCAATGCGCATCCTGCGCTGAAGATGGGAAGTGGATGCCTGGCCGCTTTCTATTATTATCCTTGCGGCTTCCGCGAATAATTCATCGCGCTGAGCTCCGTTCTGCGACTGTCCCTGTTTGCCTGTGCCGTTATATTTCAGATTTAGTATCTCTTCGGAATATTCCGGGGATGCCTGGTCTTTGATAAAATCAGTAATCCTCTCGATTTCGTCGTCGCTTACAAAAGAACCCTGCACCCTGGTAGGTTTCATCGCGCCTATCGGAGAATACAGCATGTCGCCGCGGCCGAGAAGTTTTTCAGCGCCGCTCATATCAAGCACGACGCGCGAATCTATCTGGGTCGCTACCGCAAAAGATATCCTGGAAGGTATATTTGCTTTGATAAGGCCGGTTATGACATCTACAGAAGGCCGCTGCGTGGCCACAACAAGATGTATCCCTGTCGCTCTTGCCATCTGGGCTATGCGGCAGATCGTTGTCTCCACTTCCGCCGCGGCTACCATCATAAGGTCCGCCAATTCGTCTATTATTACGACGATATAAGGAAGCGGTTCCGGCGCGTAGGCTTCCGGATCTTTTTCTTTGAGCTGGGCAAGGACTTCGGCTTTTTTGTTGAACGCCTGGATATTTCTGACCCCTGAATCGAAAAATTCTTTGTAGCGTCGCTCCATCTCTTTTACCACCCAGTCTTTTAGGGTAGCCGCTGCCTTTCTAGGGTCCGTGACGACCGGTGCCATAAGATGCGGGATATCAGCATAAGTCGACAGCTCCACCATCTTCGGATCGATCATTATGAATTTTACTTCATCGGGACGCGCCCGCAGGAGTATGCTTATTATCAAAGAATTTATCGCGACGCTTTTGCCTGAACCCGTGGTACCGGCAATTAGAAGATGAGGCATTTTCGAAAGATCTCCGTATACCGATGTTCCGGCAATATCTTTTCCTATACCGATAAAGATCTTGGAAGTATTGTTGACAAATTCCTGAGTACGCACTATCTCGCCGAGCCGGACAGGAGTAACTGTCGGGTTAGGGACTTCTATCCCGACAACGGATTTTCCGAATATGGGAGCTTCTATCCTGACTCCGCCCGAAGCAAGATTAAGAGCTATATCATCTGCAAGATTGGCGATCTTGCTAACTTTTACACCGGGCTCAGGCTGGACCTCAAATCTTGTTACGGCAGGGCCTATGCTTATATTGACTACCTGCGCGCCCACTCCAAAACTTTGGAGCGCTTTTTCAAGATCGGTCTTTCTCTGTTCGGTAAGCTCTCTAAGTTTCATCGCTTTTTGTTTTTCTTTTTCGGTAAGCGTATTTAAAAGGTCCAAAGAAGGAAGTTTGTAAGTATGCCTCTTATATTTTTTTTGCGGCCTGTCCGGGGACATGTCAAGTTCTATAGGCTGATCTTCTTTTACCGCCGGAAGAGTTTCCGCCTTTTGCCCAATATCTTTTATCAGATTGAGCTGAGCAGGAATAGAGCTCTTGTCTTCCTCATATCCGTCATCCGCGATTGGCCCATCTATGTTCACTTTACGCGGACGGACTTTCGATTGAGGTTTTTCTTCTTCCCTGCCGGGCCAAAAGCTTTCAAGATATGAGATAAAAGCTTCTATGCCGCTTATGTTGAATATCATCACCATGGATATGATGAGAGATGCGGACAAAAGTATATTAGTGCCTACAGCTCCAAGCATCTTGCCAAAGACCGCATGAAGAGCAAAACCCAAAGCGCCGCCCCCGCCTTTTACCCACAAAGCCGGGGCTTCGAGATAATATTTCGGGAAAAAAGCCTGCGCGGCCGTTACAAAGGTCAGAAAAAAAAGCGTGAAACCGAAAAGTCTGGACCTGAGCGACCGCGGCTCCTGCCTGGTAAGCATTATGGCACCCATAAATGTGAGCAGTATAGGCATAAGCCAGACACCAAAACCGAAAACTTTTTCAAGAAGCCATTTTACTCCGTAAAGGCCCAGAAGGCCTGTAGCGCTGGAAGACGTAGAGGAAGAAGCCTCGCAGAAAATCAGATATATGGCAAAAGCTATGATAAGTATGCCGCCGGCCGTATGCCTGTGGCCTGGGTTATCGCGCTCTTCGGACTTTTTGCTTGCCAAAATTTTTCTCCATCAGCACAAGAAGAGGGCTGGCAATAAAGATAGAAGAATACGTTCCCAAAGTAAACCCTATAAGAAGAACAAACGCAAAATCTTTCAGCGTTACCCCTCCAAAAACAAAAAGGCAAACATTCACAAAAAGCACAGTAAGGACGGTATTTATAGACCGTGCCATGGTCTGCGTCACGCTGAGATTGGTTACTGCCTCAAAATCAACCACACCCTTTACGGGTTTGAGAAGGTTTTCCCTTATCCTGTCAAAGATAACTATAGTATCGTTTATCGAATATCCGAGTATGGTAAGTATCGCGGCTATAAAAGCGACATCAACGCTCTTCCACAACAAAGCGACCAGCCCGATCGTAATAAACGCATCATGCCAAAGCGCTATTGTAGCCGCAACCGCGTATTTAAATTGGAACCTGAACGACACATATATAAGGATGCCCAGCGTTGCCAGCAGAAGAGCCCAAAAGGCCTGGGTCCTGAGTTCTTTGCCTATTACGGGTCCTATTGTATCCGCCTCAAGAAGCTCTACCCCGCCGAATTGTTTTTGAAGCTCTCCGATTATCCTGCTGCGAGTGTCGCTCTCAAGGGGCTCTGTCCTTATTGTCAGGTCTTTTTCTCCGGTAAGTTGTATAACATTATCTTTTAGGGTGAACCGGGTAAGGACCCCTCTTACTTCGCCTATATGGTTCCCGATAGAGGCTTTTTCATCAAAACGAAGGGTAATTTCGGTCCCTCCGGTAAAATCTATTCCGAAGTTCATCAATTTGCCTCTTACAAGATAATTGTAAGAAAACCCGAACAATCCCAGCATCATAAGAACGGCCGATATTGAGAACCATAGCCTGTATCTGCCGACTATATTAATATTCATTTTCCAAAACCCCTGTAAAGTAACGGGCTCTTTTCGTCTTCCGCCAGTTTCCAGTCTATCATCAGGTCCATAAGAAACTTGGTTATGACTATAGCAGTGAACATGCTGATTATGATACCCACGCTCAACGTCACGGCAAATCCTTTTATTGTGCCGGTCCCGAGCCAAAACAGCGTTGCCGCGGCTATCAATGTGGTAACGTTTGAGTCGAGGATCGCCGTAAAGGCCCTGTGAAAGCTGGTATCAACGGCCATCCTTAAATTTTTGCCCGCCTGAAGCTCTTCCTTCAGACGCTCGAATATTATTATGTTCGCATCAACCGCCATACCTATTGACAACAGGAATCCGGCTATGCCCGGCAGGGTCAATGTAGTCCTCAAAAGGCAGAGGACAGCAATCGTCAGGAAAAAATACACCAGAAGCGATATGTCCGCCAAAAATCCAGGCAATCTGTAATAAGCTACCATGAATATAACTATCGCGATTATTCCTATAAGACCGGCAAATTTGCTTTTATCAAGAGAATCTTTTCCCAGGGTAGGACCGACTATTTTTGTCTCGACGATCTTTACCGGCACCGGTAAAGCGCCGCCGCGCAGCTGAACGACCAGATCGCGCATCTGCTGTGTGGTAAATCCTCCGGAGATCTGTGCTTTTCCGGAAGGGATCGGCTCCCTCACAGAAGGCGCGGAGATCACTTTTTTGTCGAGGATTATCGCTATGGGCCTGCCCACATTTCTTTCGGTAACGTTAGCAAAGGTCCCGGCACCTTTTGAATTGAACTCTATATCAACTACAGGATTGCCGTACTGGTCCACGCCAGGCCAGGCGCCTTTTAAGTCCGCGCCGGTAAGCACTGTGGTTTTTAGCACTATCAGTCTTTCACTGGTCGCTGCTCCGTTTTTTTCATCCTCGACTTTTGCCAGACGGGCGTTTTCGCCGTACAACGCTTTTATTTTCTCCGCGGTAAGCAGCTTTTCATCGGCAGGCGCCCACTCCGCTTCCACAAATTCCATGAGTGCTGTTTCTCCGAGTATCTTTATGGCGTGGTCAGGATCTTTTACTCCGGGAAGTTCCACGATCACCTGTTTGTCGCCTTTTTTCTGTATCGTCGGCTCGGTCACGCCCAGCGCATCGATCCTGTTCCTTACAACGGCAACAACTCCCGATATGGATTCTTCCCCTACCGAAACAGTTGCGCTGTCTTCGGCCTGAAGCACGAGACGCGTTCCGCCCTGTATGTCCAATCCTTTGGTCAAAGGTATTTTGTAATATATGAATATAGAGACCGCAACCAGAAGAATGAGACCCAAAACTTTAATTTTGATTATACTGTCGCCCATGATTTTCAATTATATAGGCTTTTGGCGGGATTGACAATGCTGGTTTACAAAAAATATTATCTGCCGGTTTCCTGAAGGTATGCGTTCATCAATACTCGGCCGTTGTAATCGGCTATGGTCTGGAACATTGAACGGATCTTTGCTTCCATTCCGGGAGCATAAGCCCCTCTGCCTTTTTCAAACCTATCCAGATCACTCGATATATTTGTGGCCACTTTCTCAAAGACCCGAATAAAACCGCTGGACAAAAGGAATCTGGATAATCTGGCTATTTCAGGATTGCTCCATAAGTCATTGTGAAAACTCGTACCCCCTGCAAATGTAGCAGGCCCATAAATTGAGACCGTTGGAAGATTCCTTAAGCACCCGGCTCCCCCGTCATCGGAACCCATTATGTACAACCCGTTCATTGCGGACTTAAGATAACTGGGACCAAAAGCTTCAGTTCCCTGAGAACGAGTTGAAAATGGATCGGTCGCCCCTACCCAGCATCCTCTCCTGGAAAGACCCGGAAATACCCATTTTGCTTTGTAGTAATCGTAGTCTTTTATATAATCCGCTTTAAATGCTCCATTACCGTCATTTATTGTTGAGATATCATTTAACAGCCTTTCAAGAGCATCAATCGATGACGAATCATCCTTGTGTGCAATACCGCCAAACAGATACAATATCGGTCTTCCCAATTTCTGTGATATTTCTCCGAATATTTTATGGTGCTGCAAGAAACTTGTTAATAGGCCTATTTTGTACTGTGTAGCTCTCCTTAAAGAAGCAAAAACAATTGCATTTTCAGGAACGTCCACGTTGAAAACTCTCGGGAGATAATACTTTAGGATCTGCGAAAAATGTTCATCCTGGACAGTAAAAGCTTCTGCAAGATCCTTTCGGAATTGGCTGTTCGCCACTGCCGAATCGACAATATTTTGCTGACCTAATATTCCTGGGTTCTGCCTCCATCCTTCGAAATGATTATCCAACACCAGCTGAGTCGCAACACCAAGCCAGCTTTCAACGTCAATGGTATCAGGAAATATTTTTAAGTCTTCCACACGGATATTATCAGGCAACAGGTTTAAAGCATCGCTTGAAAATTTACGGCACGTAGCTTTTTCTTCCGCAGCTGTGACCATCAAATGAATAGGAGAAACAACTCCCGTCGCCTTGCTTGTACGCATTTCAACGAACAGAGCATTGGATCCCTTGCCAAAATCTTCCGCAAAAGAGCCCCAAAGTCGCTCCGCATCCGGCGGATAAAATTGCTGGACCATTTCGCCCTTAGTTCTTGGTATTGTCCCGTTCTGAGGCGCATGGATCGTGGCAACACACAACTTTCTGGTCGCCTGTAGAGCAGCTTCGGTATCATGATCATATTTTTCGTAAAACCATAAAAACAAATTAAACTTAAAGAATGCCGTATGTCCGTCATGCCCGATGACAAGATCCGCTATTGCATCATCTTTGCCAAGCAGCCCAAAATGCTGGGCAAGCCTGAAACCTCCCTGCCCCAAAACATGCATTTGTGCAAGGTTTTCCATTGATTCGCAATGCGGGTACAGTTCTCCAGTTATCCCCGGGACACTTAAACGGAAAGCCGGGACAAAATCGCCGTCGGACTTATATCCGTCGAACATCCATACATCAACCGGCAAATCCTCGAATGAATCTCCTGTTCGTTTTTGTACGGATATAAAATCTCCCAGATAGTGATATCCATCTTTGCCTTCCGGTGACACATCAAAATATTGTACTTTTTGTCTATGCCCTTCGAAAGACTGGGCCCTTTTTTTTGAGTGAAGCAAACTGATATTCATCAGGCCAAACTGGTCCGCTCTGCCATAACGCGCACCGGTCCAGTTCTGGGTCTCACTTATTGTTCCAAGCCCTCCGGCCCCGCCAACAGGGTTGTCCTGATCAGCTATGATCTGAGAAAAGATACGGCTTAAATCCAGGCATCGCAATTCCTCGACAGTTTTCGGAACGCTGCCTGAATTTGCATACGCTCTTTCTATCAATCTTTCGCATGACGGGACATAAACACTTTCCATCCCCGCATCAATCACAACGCGGTGCCGCGGATTTGCCGAGCGAAATTTTCTTTGCTGTGAAACCCAATTTTGAAATTTAAGGATCCCGGCCTGACTTACAGTAGGCATTATATTCCTCTATATATGTATCGAAAGAACTTCTGAAGGATTTCATTGCCTGAAGTTCTCAAGAATTTGGACATCACCACATTACAGGAGTGATCCTGTCCGCGACCTTTTTTGTAATTTCTCTAATTTCCCATTTTTGGCCAGTTCAGGCACATCATATACAGGTACGGGGTCAGAAAAGTATTTCGAATAGTAAACACCAAGATCGTCAAGGAGAATAGGGATAAAAGAG
>JBAZKW010000019.1:0-29532 GCA_041650595.1 Candidatus Margulisiibacteriota bacterium | reverse complement strand
TTGACATTCCCAATCCCGAGATGAAGCTAAAGCCCGGGATGCCGGCGGACGCTGAAATAAAGATCCAGTAGAACAGATCTAATGCCTTACGCGATCGAAACAACAAAACTTTTCAAAAGTTTCGGCAATACCCGGGCTGTAAACGGTCTGGACCTTAAGGTTGATCCCGGCCAGATATTCGGGCTCGTCGGGCCTGACGGCTCCGGCAAAACCACGACGATAAGACTTTTGTGTGCGCTTTTGAATAAGACCGGCGGCAGCGGACGGGTCCTAGGGCTCGACATAGACAAAGAAGGCGAAAAAATAAAGGACCATATCGGCTATATGTCCCAGAAGTTCAGCCTTTACGGGGACCTTACTGTAGAAGAGAACCTCGATTTTTTTGCGGACATTCACCTCATAGATGAAAAAGAAAAAGAGACCCGCAAAAGGGAGCTTTTGGCTTTCAGCAGGCTGGAAAAATATAAAGACCGGTTTGCAGGCAATCTTTCCGGAGGGATGAAACAAAAACTTGCCCTGTCGTGCACTCTTATACATACCCCTAAGGTCCTTTTTCTTGACGAACCAACCACAGGGGTCGATCCCATATCCAGGCGGGAATTTTGGCGGATACTTAAATCCCTTGTTCCTAAAGTGACAATATTTGTCTCAACGCCCTATATGGACGAAGCCGAAAAATGCAACAAAATAGGGTTGATGCACGAAGGGTCCATAATGGTCTGCGATACTCCGGAAAATGTAAAGACATCTATGAAAAGCCATATAATAGAGTTTTTGTGCTCTGATATCAGAGCGGCTTCGGAAAAACTTGGGCTGCGCTATGATCTTGAGATATTCGGCGACAGATTGCATATCGTATCGGACGACCCGGCAAAAGACATGGCGGATATAAAAAGGACTTTTGATATGGAATGTTCTATAAGAGAAATATCACCTAGCCTTGAGGATGTATTTGTGTGGATGATGAAAGGATAAGGGAAGATGTCATTGCGAGGAGCGAAGCGACGAAACAATCCCATCGTAGACTATGGGATTGCCGCGTCGTCCCGATTGCATCGGGACTCCTCGCAATGACGCGCTAAAAATGGAAAATTCAATCATTGTAGATAACCTGACAAAAAAGTTCGGAGATTTTATCGCCGTGAACGGAGTTTCTTTTAACGTGAAAAAAGGAGAGATCTTCGGATTCATCGGTCCGAACGGTGCCGGCAAGTCCACCACCATAAGGATGCTCTGTGGATTGCTTGAGCCGACAGAAGGCCGGGGCAGTGTCGGCGGCTTTGACATATCCGGCGAAAGCGAAAGGATAAAAGAGATCATCGGATATATGTCACAAAAATTTTCTCTTTATGAGGACCTTACCGTGTACGAAAACCTTGATTTCTACGCGGGGATATATCAAACACCCATAAATACAAGAAAACAGAAGATCGAGGATATGATAGGAATGGCGGGCTTAAAAGGCAGAGAGGGCGAGCTTGCCGCAAATCTGTCCGGCGGCTTAAAACAACGTCTGGCCCTGGGATGCGCGACCGTTCATGAGCCCAAGATACTTTTTTTAGATGAGCCGACTTCCGGGGTCGATCCGATATCAAGAAGGAACTTCTGGAAGTTGATATATGATCTTTCTGTCTTAGGGACCACCGTTCTTGTCACGACGCATTATATGGACGAAGCCGAGCACTGCAATAACATCGCTCTTATATCTGACGGCAAAATAGCCGCGATGGGGTCGCCAACGGAACTGAAAACAAACTTCGGCAAAAACACTTTGGAAGAAGTATTTATAGAGGTCAGCAGCAAATGAACAGGAAAAGAATAATCGCGATCACAAAAAAGGAATTCCTTCACGCTTTCCGCGACAGGAGGATGCTTGTCATCATTTTCGCTCTCCCTGTGGTGATGCTCATGCTCTACGGATATGCTCTTACATTTGATATCCGCAATATCCCTACGGTAATAATGGACAGGGACAATAAACCTATTACCCGGGACATAATAAAAAAGCTCACCGGTTCGGGTTATTTTAAGATCGTCGGCTCTGCCGGGGATTTTAAGGATGAAGAGTCCTATCTGCTTTCCGGCAGAGCCAGGATGGCCATAAACTTTGATAACGGGTTTTCTTCGAAAGTTCTTTCCGGCGAGAAGGCGCCTCTCCAGGTGATAGTTGACGGGGCGGATGCCAATACCGCGGTGGTCTCAATAGGCTATTTGAATTCGATATTGCAGGAATATTCAAAAAAACTTCTTATAAAAGCTTTTGCGTCTTCGGGTCTTTCTTCCGCTGACGATCTGATGCCGATAGATGCCAGGCCGCGCGTCCTGTACAATCCGGAACTTCGCAGCATGCATTTCCTTATACCGGGACTCATATCTTTTATCCTGATGATACTTGCCGCGATGATAATCTCTCTTACTGTTGTAAGCGAAAAGACCCGCGGGACAATGGAGCAGCTGATCTCAACGTCAATAAATCCTCTTGAGCTGATGATAGGGAAAATGGTCCCCTATGTTGTAATAGGCCTGGGGGATGTGCTGCTGTGCGTGATTGTCGGGGTGTTTGTTTTCGGGGTGCATATACAGGGCAGCCTTTTACTGCTTTTTTTTGAATCGCTTTTATTTCTTTTTGGTTCGATGGGGCTGGGACTTGCCATATCCACTACGGCTAACCGCCAGGAAGATGCGCTGCTCATGTCGTCCATGGTGACCTTTTTGCCATCGATGCTTTTGTCCGGATTTGTTTTCCCGATAAACAGCATGCCCGGAATCATACAATGGATATCATATTTAGTGCCGGCGAGGTATTTTATAAATATTTTGAGAGGGATCTTTTTGAAAGGGATAGGCCTCAATTATTTGTGGCCCGATACGCTTTTATTGTTTGTTTTCGCGGCTGTTATGCTGACGATATCGGCCAAAAGATTCAAAAAGAGGCTGGAGTAAATATGCCGGATTCAAGGCTTTTTCATCTGATAAAAAAAGAATTCATACAGGTGCTGAGGGAAAAACGGCTCCTGGGGATAATAATCATCGCACCGATCATCCAGCTGATAATTTTCGGGTATGTGGCGACAACGGACGTCAAGAACATAAGCATGGCAGTACTTGATCAGGACCGGACCGTGTACAGCAGGCAGTTCGTGTCGGAATTTGGGAACTCGGGATATTTTGAGATAAAATATTACGCAAATGATCTTAAAGAAGAAAGAGATCTCATCGATAGCGGAAAGATAAAGGTGGCGCTGAATATCCCCTCGGATTTTTCTGAGAAGCTCAGGTCGAACATAAAAGTCCCTGTCCAGTTCATTTTGGACGGTTCGGATGCAAATTCGACTTCGATATCACTGGGATATATAAATGGGATAGTTTTTGAATATTCAACCAAAGAGCTTCAAAAAAGGTTCGGCAATATAAAAGACCTTTCGGATAAGATCAACGCAATAGACGTGCGTACGAGAGTTTTTTATAATCAGAGCCTCACAAGCGTCAATTATATGGTCCCCGGGGTTCTGGCAATATTGCTGATGGTCCTGACCGCGGTTCTTACCTCGATCACCATTGTAAAAGAAAAAGAGTACGGGACGCTTGAACAGCTGATAGTTACGCCGATAAAACCGCACGAGCTTATGATCGGCAAGATGGTCCCGTTCATAGTACTTGGCTTTGTCGATGTCCTGATAGTAATATTTGTCGCAAACTTCTGGTTCAAGGTCCCTCTTCAGGGGAGCATATGGCTGCTTCTGGCTTTGTGTCTGGTGTTCCTCCTGACAAGCCTGGGTACCGGCCTTTATATATCAGCACTTTCTCATACGATGCAGCAAACCATTCTCAGCGTTATTTTTGTGATGCTTCCGTCCATATTATTGTCGGGTTTTATATTTCCGATCTCCAACATGCCGGATGTCATACAGTGGGCGACATTGATCATTCCCATGAGATATTTTTTGACAATAGTCAGGGGTATATTTTTAAAGGGCATTGGTATAGAATATTTATGGATGGAAACGCTTGCAATGCTTGTTTTGGGCGGAGCGATTTTTGCCCTTGCCGTAAAAAAATTCAGGAAAAAGTTGGAATAAGGAGGAGATGGCCATGAAAAAGATAAAAAGGCCCTATATCGTCATAGGCGCGGTAGCGGCTCTGGCAATAGGCCTGTTCTATTTTTCGAGCTGCCGCAGCTCTGTAAAAGTATCCGCGGCAAAAGTTGAATTTGGCAGCATTGTCCCTGTTGTCAGTGTTTACGGCGAGATAAAAGGCATATCGGCGGACCTTTCCCCGAAAGTTCCGGGCATTGTAAGCAGGATATTGGTAAAAGAAGGGGCCAAGGTAAAAAAGGGCCAAATACTCCTTGAATTTGACAATTTTGAGACCGCGGGCAATGATCTTGCCAGGATGAAAAACCTTTATAAAAGCGGGTTTGCCACAAAACAACAGTTCGAACAGGCAAAGCTTGCATACGACAACGCAGTTCTTGTAAGCCCGATAAACGGGATCGTGACCCTTGTTGCAAATAGGACGGGAGAAACCGCTTCCCCCGGTATTGTCGCTGTTTCAGTGATAGACATTGATTCGGCTTATGCCGAACTGCAGATAGATGAAGCGGATATCGGAGATGTTAATGTCGGACAGGACGTAAAAATATATGCTGATGCTTATCCCAACGAGTCTTTTGACGGGAAATTGGACCGTGTAGTGCAATCAGCGGAACTAAAAAAAGTCGGCGGCAGAATAAAGATCGATGAGGAAGACAAGATATTCAGAGGGAAAGTTCTTATAGAGAATCCCGAACAAAAATTAAGGATCGGCATGTCGATAAATGCCGATATCATAACGCAGGTGAAAGAGAATATCCTTTTGACCTCAAGGGAAGCGATATATTCAAAGGACGGCAAAGACAGCGTTTTTGTTATAAAGAACAAGAGGGTAAAAGCCGTTCCTGTCGAAATAGGACTTAAAGATAACACCAATGTAGAGATACTAAAAGGCTTGTCCGCGGGGGATATTGTAGCCGCTTCTATGCTGGATACTCTCAAGAATAACGTCAGAGTTGAAATAATAAAATGAACAGCGACTGCGTTCTGTGTATAACGGATATAAGCAAAACTTATAAGACCGAAAAGTTGTCCGTACCGGTATTGTACGATATAGACCTCAAGATAAACAAAGGGGAATTTGTTTCTATAATGGGACCTTCCGGATGCGGGAAATCTACGCTTATGAACCTGATCGGTTGTCTCGACCGTCCGACCGGCGGATCGATCGTCCTGAACGGAAATGATGTTTCTTCTCTTTCGGATTCCAAACTTGCTGAGATCAGGAACAGGTATATAGGTTTCGTCTTTCAGACGTTTAACCTTTTACCCAGGATAACCGCGATCGAGAACGTGGAGATCCCTTTGATATACAGCGGCGTCGAAAGAAAAGAAAGAAGAAAAAAAGCCCTGGAAGCGCTTGATTCTATGGGGGTCTTGAATCGTGCCGAACACAAGCCTAATGAAATATCAGGCGGAGAACGCCAGCGAGTGGCGGTAGCCCGAGCTATAGTGAACAGCCCTTCAATAATCCTTGCGGATGAGCCGACAGGCAATCTTGACAGCAAATCCGGCAAAGATGTGATGAATATATTCGAAAGCCTGAACAGGTCCGGCGTAACGATATTGATGGTGACCCATGATCCGGGGATCGCTTCTTACGGGAGCAGGCTGGTCAAGTTGTTCGACGGCAAAGTCGTTGAAGATTCGGAGATTAAAAAAACATGAGGATATGGGACAGCGTAGTCATGGCGGTAAGATCGATCTTTGCGAATAGGCTGAGGTCCGCGCTGACGATGCTCGGAGTGGTGATCGGCATAGCTTCAGTCATAATCCTTGTGGCGATAGGAGAGGCCGCAAAATTGTATGTCGTAGCGCAGGTCAAATCCTGGGGGATGGGGCCCAATGTCATGCAAATAAATCCCGGCAAAGACCAGGGGGATATGAGCGCGTATTTAAATAGCAAAATAAGGATGTCCGATGCGGTTGCAATAAAAGAAAAATGTCCTTCGGTATCGGAAGTCCTGCCGATAATATCAGGTACCGGAAAAGCGAAGTACGGCAAAAAGGATTATACGGTAAGGCAGATATGGGGAGTTACCGAAGATTATCAAAAGATATTTAACCATAAGCTTACCGGAGGAAGATTTTTTACCAAAGGCGAAGTTGACGGCAGAAGAAAGGTCTGTATCCTGGGGACCAGGATAGTCAAAGAACTTTTCGGGAGTTTTAATCCCGTTGACGAAAGAATAAAGCTGCTGGGCAAGAAATTCGTTGTGATCGGGGTGTTTGAAGAAAAAGGCAAGATGCTGACATTTGATATGGATGATGTGATCGTGATACCGATCACTTCCGCTATGGGGCTTTTTGATACAAAAGGGGTTATTGAGATCGATGTTGCCGCAAAAAGCCAGGAGCTGGTGCCCAAAGCTATTAAGGAAATAAGAGAGGTCTTTGACAAACGTTTTTCCCGTGATGACTACCAGATAACGACACAGGAAGGCATGATGAACATACTTAACAATATTATAGGGCTGTTGACTTCCGTGATAGGAGGCATCGCGGCGATATCCCTTGTAGTCGGGAGCATTGGCATCATGAACATAATGCTTGTGTCTGTTACCGAGCGCACCAAAGAGATCGGCATAAGAAAAGCCGTGGGAGCCAAGAAGATAGATATCTTTACGCAATTTCTCATTGAATCAGTAGTCATAAGTTTCTTTGGAGGGCTTTTGGGAATAGTCCTGGGACTGGCCGGAACTTTCCTTATAATGTACGTGATAAAGCTTGAGATGGTAGTTGTCGTATGGGCACTTACTTTGGCTGTATCGGTATCAGGCTTTATAGGAGTTATTTCCGGCGTATATCCTGCCATGAGAGCCGTCAATCTTGATCCGATAGAAGCTTTAAGATATGAGTAGCAGCGAATTAATATCTTGGGATCCCGTATCGTTCCTGGTCGTCTAAAAGAGCTTCTCCAAGCCTGGAATATTCACTGTCATCTTTGGCCAAATGCATAAAAAAGATCATCATATTGGATATCCGGGACGGTGACACGATTATTTCCGGTTCGGGAGATGCGCTTTTTTCATGTAGCCAGTAGGCAAGCTGAATATTCGAGAATGGGATTTTAGCTATTACTCCAGCCGAATTGGCTATATTCGGACCCGCATATGAATCATATATATACGACCAATCATTGGAAAAGAATAGAGGAAAAAAGAACCGGTTGGAGTCGTAAAAGTATTCGGGTTCCTGTGTGCCGTGAAGAAGGACTAACCCTTCCTTTTCAGGGAACCTGTTGTGAAGGTCCCATTGCAGGATCCTCCATTTTTTATTTTCTAGAGCTCTCAGTCTTTTTGACAGATCAAAAGAAATCGCAGACCGATCCGGCTCTTCCATTATCCGTGCCAGAGAATTTACCCAGTAACTTGCCAGAAATTCCGAATGGGAAAGCTCATTCAAACACATGATAAGATCTGATACTGGCAGGCGACCGAGCAATTTTGTCATAGACTGGCCTGATGCCATCATTTTTTTTGTTTTGGCTTCAAATCCATGGCTTGCAACCTCCCATTCAGAAGCATCTTTCCTGAATAGATCCAAGATGCTTTGTATCCTAGAGGCGTTATCATCCAATCGGGCTCTGTGCAGGATTTCCGTAAAGGCCTGACTGTTAAGATAATGAGGATAGAACGGCGTTTCTCCATCCGTCCATTCCCTGTCATATTTTTTAAGTGCTTGTGCCTGTTCCGTGCATAATTGTCCTGTTCTCCAAAAAGCACGCTCATGGGACCAGGGCCCGAAACTCCCGTTCAGTTCTTGTCTTCTTGTCTGAATGCTTCTTGAAGCGGTCATTGACGCGGGCCGGTAAGAGAATTGCGGGTTAAATACAAGTCTTGCCTGTTCTCCGATATTTACATTGTTTAAACGTGCCAGCAAAGGTGATACCCCCTGTTATATATATATCGACAGATTTGAGGGGTAATTTCTGACATAGCTGATCCAAGTAACGGGCAAAAAGTGAACCAGGGTGATAATCTAATTTGATAGAAGCAGTTTTATGTCGGATTTCATGGATTCTTTGACTGAGTCGTCAAAGTCCACATAGATCTTGTCTATTGTTCCGTTGGAATCTATTAGGAAAGTCATTGGTATGATAAGTATCTGATAGTTCGAAATTGAGGTCTTTTTGACGTCGAGTAACGTTAAAAGGTCCAGGTTGTGTTTTTTCAGGAAAGAAGTCACCGTTGACGATTTGTTTTCAAAAGCTACCGTTACTATTTCAACACCTTTGAGGCTTTTGTTCAGCGAGGACAGGAACTTTAAATTTTCAAGACAGGATTCGCTCCAGGTTGTATAAAAAGAAAGCAGGACAGGTTTGCCGCGAAGGGAAGAAAGATCGAAGGGCGCGCCGTTTAATTTTTTAAAAGAAAGATCTGGGGCAGAACTGCCTACTGCCAGCGCCGAAGACTTTGCTGCCGAAGCAAGGCCCAGGAAAAGCACAAAAATAGACACAACCAGCAATAGCCGAGAAATCGGTTTTTTAGGTTCCATTAACATCAATTTTACAACTTGCCAGGGTAATGTCAAGGTTGGTATGATGTTATGGATGAGCGGTGTTAGAACGAACATACGATCAGTCCGCGATGAAATCTCACGTGCCTGCGAGAGGATAGGCCGCGATCCGGCAGATGTTACTTTGATGGCTGTCACCAAGGGCGAGAGTATAGATACGATAAAAGAAGCAATTGATGAAGGGATAAGACATCTTGGAGAGAGCAAAGTTCAGGAGGCTTTGAACAAGATCCCCGTTTTTTCGGGTAATAATGATCTTACGTGGTACATGATCGGCCATCTGCAGACCAACAAGATGAAACAGGCGCTTTCTTTGTTCGGTGAGATCCACTCTGTGGACAGCTTGAACTTGGCCCATAAAATAAACGAAACGGTAAAAGACTCCGGAAAGATCATTCCTATATATATTGAAATAAACATATCCGGGGAACAGAGTAAATACGGACTCTCTCCGTCGATGCTCCGGTCTTTTCTAAGCAGCGCACAATTTTTTTCCGGTATAAAAATAGAAGGGCTTATGACTTTGGCCCCCTTTTCTAAAAATCCGGAAGAGAGCAGGCCTTATTTCAAAGAGCTTGCACGCCTTGCCGGGGCAAACGGGCTAAAAGGCCTTTGTATGGGGATGTCGGGCGATTTTATTGTTGCAATTGAGGAAGGAGCGACTATAATAAGAGTAGGCAGGGCTATATTTAAAGAAAGCCCGGAATAAAAAGGAGGAAAATGTAATGATCGATATTTTCAACAAAGCCAAGGAATTCATAGGTCTGGGGCCTGAAGAGGAAACAATGGATGTCCCCCTGCAAAAAACAGAAGCTCAGTCTGTGGACTATCCTCAGAACAGGCAGAAGAATACCAAAAAGGCTTCGTCCTCGGACCTTGAGATAACCATTTATGAGCCCAAGGCTTATGAAAATTCGATCGAGATCTCGGCCCGTTTGAGGAATGGCCATCCTGTTATAGTCAACCTGAAATATCTGGACAGTACCGAAGGCACCCGCCTGATAGATTTTGTATGCGGGACCGCTTTTGCCATAGACGGGCACATGACAAAAATAGCCGATACGATATTTCTGCTTTCTCCGACCAATGTTTCGATAGCCGATTATTCGGAAAAAGCTTCATCCGAAAGCGGGCAGGCAAGGGAAGGCTTGCTGCACAACAGATTATAAAACGATGTCTCATACACAAAAGCTCTCATTTATAGGCGCAGGCCGCATGACGGACGCCATCATATCCGGAATAATAAAAGCAGACATATTTTTGCCGCAAAACATTTTCATATCCGATAAAGACGGGAAAAGACTGGAAGAATTGGCCGAAAGATTTAATGTAGAGGTAACACGCAGCAACACTGAAGCCGTAGCGGTTTCGGATATTGTAGTGCTCGCAGTTAAACCTCAGATACAGCCGGCTGTTCTTAAAGAAATATCCGGAACGGATATCAAAGATAAACTATTTATTTCCATAGCGGCGGGCATATCACTGGCCTATCTCGAGAGCAAACTTAATAAGGCGCCGGTGATCAGGGTAATGCCGAACAACCCGTGTCTTGTCGGTCATGGAATGAGCGTTCTTTGCAAGGGGAGATATGCTTCAGCCGGTGATATGGAAATCGCTGAAAAAATATTTTCTTCGCTTGGCAGAACGATTGTCATGGATGAAAAGTATTTGGACGCGGTAACGGGCCTGTCCGGGTCCGGCCCGGCCTTTGTTTACAGCGCTATTGCGGGCATGATCAATGGCGGGGAGCTTTGCGGGATTTCCGCCCCTCTTTCAAAGCAGCTCGCCTTGCAGACATTTCTCGGAGCGGTGGCAACCTTTATCGAGGCGGGGAAGTCCGCAAAGGAATTGATCGATATGGTTGCATCTCCTGGGGGCACCACTATAGAAGGGCTAAAGATTTTGGACAAATATAAATTTGAAGAAGCCATGTCGGCGGCGGTAATTGCCGCGAAAAAAAGAGCGAGGGAAATAAGGATGACGTATGAGGGATGAAGAATGAAGAGGAACTATGAAAGAAAAATGGGAAAAATAGTCTTTGTTCTGTCGATATTTCTGTTGATCTTTACCGTGCGATCGTTTGCATGGGTCAATACGCCGGAGCTTTTAACGGAAATAGAACTAAAAGAAGCCGCGGTGAAAGCCGCTCCCAATTCTCCGGACGCGCGGTTTGATCTTGCAATAACCTATGCTTATACCAACAAGATAGAAGCCGGGCTTGATGCTCTCAAAGTTACTTCCAATCTTTCAGGCAATACAAAAAAGTATTCCCGCTGTCTTATAGAAAAATACTACGCGATAGTAAAAGGCAATCCAAGGGACTGGAAAGCGAGGTTCCGCCTGGCTTTTGCCTATTATTTCGGCGGGTACAAAAAGCAGGCCTCAAACGAGCTGCAAAATGTTGCCAATCTTGACCCCGGAAATCCCTGGCCGTACGGCTATATGGCAGTAATCGCGGCTGAGGATGAGCGGTGGCAGGAAGGCATTAAATATATGAAAAAAGCCATTGCGATAGACTCTAACGTTGCCGCTTTTCACCTGGGGCTGGCCCAGGCTTATTATAAGACAGGGAACAGCTTTGGCGGTGTCATGGAAACCGGAGAGGCTTTGCGGCTGCGGGCGCTCGGGTACTAGAAAATGTTCAAAAAAGTTTTCGCCTCTTTTGTCCTTATTCTTGTTCTCTGGCTCTTCTACTGGGCGCTTTTCGTGCCCAAAGAAAGCCTGACCGGAAGGATAAGCAGGGAGCTGGAGCGCCAAAGCTCAAAACTCGATCTTTTCATGAAAGGCGTTGTCTTTTCGGAAATAATCGAAGGAAAAAAATACTGGGAAATAAAAGCACTGACTTCCCAGATCAATAAAGATACCGGAAAGTCACTGATGAATGATGTGCAGGGAATATTCTTCAGTAACGGAAAACCTTCCATACGCTTTGCAGCGCCTTCGGTCGTCTGGGATATGAAAGAGAGACAAATAAAGATTGATTCCCCGAAAGGGTTTGATGGCAGCTATAACTTTTCCATTCCTGATCTTACCTGGGCACTCAACCGCGATATTTTCTGGACGGACGGCCCGGTCGTTTTTGAAAGCGGACAGGGCACCATAAAAGGGCGCGGCCTTTCCGGAAGTCCCGGAAAGTCTGGAATGACGATAAAGGGCAATCCTGTCGCTTCTTTTACCAGAGGAAAGAGTTCTCTGATCCTTCGCGCCCAAAGCTTTGGCCTGGACGGCACTCGCGGGGATATTACCGCGGCAGGCGGCTGTACGGCGTCTATGGATGCGCTTTTTATCACCGCCGAGGAGATGAAGTATTTCAGGTCAAAGACGGAAATTGTCGCGCGCGGAAAAGTAAAAATAACCTTTCGCGACATACGGGCTTCTTCCGACAGCGCCTTGTTCAGGCTGGGCGGCAATATTGTTATACTGTCTGGTAATGCCGCCGCATCAAGGCAGGGGAGCAGGATGTCGGCGGGCAGCTTGAAAATAGACATGAAAAATAATAGGATAGTTATGAAGGAAAGGACCGAGGTGTTTATTGATGATAATTGACTCTTTTGTGGTCGCCGAAGCCGAGGAGCTTGTAAAAGACAGGCCTTTGCCGTTTGACACGGTGGTGATAGGCGGCGGTCCGGCGGGGCTTACCGCCGGTCTTTACTGTGCGAGGAGTGGAATGAAAACACTGCTTATCGAGAGAGCTATTTTGGGCGGTCAGGTCTCACTTTGTTCCTCAATAGAAAACTATCCGGGATTCCCGTCGGGGATCTCGGGCATAGAGCTTGCGGCACGTTTTGAGGACCAGGCAAAAAAGTTCGGCGTAGAGACTGTTTGGGGAGAGGTGCAAAAAATTTCTGTTGAAGGAAGTTTGAAAAAAGTCGAGCTTATCGACAATACCTTTAGCGCCAAAACGATGATAATCGCGATCGGTACGGAACCCAAAAAACTTGGTATACCCGGGGAAAGCGAGTTTCGCGGGAAAGGGGTGTCTTATTGCGCTACCTGCGACGGGGCTTTTTACAAAGGCAAGGAGATCGTTTTGATAGGCGGAGGCAATTCCGCCATATCCGAAGCGATCTTTCTTACAAAATTCGCTTCCAAAGTGACCGTGGTGCACCGCAGGGACCATCTGCGTGCGGACCAGATACTTGCAGAGCGTGCTTTTTCCGAACCCAAGATAGATATTGTTTGGGACAGTGTTCCTGAAGCCATAAACGGCGCCGGCGCGGTGGAATCCGTAACGGTAAAAAATGTCAAGGACGGCACAAAGAAAGATATTAACTGTGACGGGGTCTTTATATATATAGGAGAAGCTCCCAGCACGGCGCTTTTTAAAGACGTGCTAAAGCTTTCGCCTGAGGGCTTTATTGTCGTTGACGGGCTGATGAGGACTTCCGGCGAAGGAGTTTTTGCGGCAGGCGATGTTTGTCAAAAGAATTTCCGCCAAATTGCCACGGCAGTCGGAGACGGAGCGATAGCGGCTGATTCCGCCCGAAAATATCTGGAAAACATGCTATAATCTTCTTATAATATTTTCTTAGGAGGGCTAACTTTGGCTGTAATAACAATGAGACAATTGCTCGAGTCCGGGGTCCACTTTGGGCACCAAAAAAGGTTCTGGAATCCCAAAATGAAAAAATTCATCTTTGCCGCGAAGAACGGCATACATGTAATAGACCTTCACAAGTCGATACCGATGATAGAAGCGGCCTACAATTTTGTGAAACAGACCGCCGAAAACAACGGGACCATACTGTTTGTCGGCACAAAAAAACAGGCGCAGGAGTCCATAGAGGTTGAAGCAAAACGCTGCGGAATGTACTATGTTAACCAGAGATGGCTCGGCGGCACTCTCACCAATTTTAAAACTCTGAGAAAAAATATCGGCCGCCTCAAAGAGATCGAAAAGCTCGAAGCCGCCGGTATGTTCGAAAAACTTCCCCGTAAAGAAGTAGCTTCCCTGAAAAAGGAAAAAGGCAAGATCGAAAAGATGCTCGGCGGTATCAGGGATATGGTCGCGCTGCCTGCGATCCTTTTTGTTGTTGACGCAAAAAAAGAGGAGATCGCCATAAAAGAAGCGCGCAAGCTTGGGATCCCTGTCGTTGGCATAGCCGATACCAATTGCGATCCCGATATGATAGATTATCCGATCCCCGCCAACGACGACGCGATAAGAGCGGTCAAGCTGATCTGTTCTGTAGTCGCCGATGCGGTACTTGACGGCAGAAAGATAACCGAGCCGGGCGCGGAAGGGCTTGAGATAAAAGTAGAAGAAACTTCCGACGAGATAGAGCTTGCCACCGAATTGGAAAAAGAAGAAAAACTCCAGGAACTTGGCATGGAAGACCTGCTCAAAGAAGTTCCTGATAAAGACGAAGAATAACTGAAAGGGCTTTTAACTAAAATGACAATTACTTCGGAGATGGTGCGGGATCTGCGTGAAAAGACCGGTTGCGGCATGATGGACTGCAAGCGGGCGCTTACAGAAACCTCCGGCGATATGGAAAAAGCTGTTGATGCTCTCCGCAAAAAAGGGCTGGCCACGGCCGCCAAAAAAGCCGAAAGGGTAGCTACTCAGGGAGTTGTCGTTTCATATCTGGACATGAAAAGCGGGATAGGGGTATTGCTCGAAGTTAACTGCGAGACCGATTTTGTGGCTAAAAACCCTGATTTCCAGAAATTCGCAAAAGACATAATTGCTCATATAGCAAAGAACAAGCCCGCCGACATAAGCGCTTTGCTAAACCAGAATTTTGCAAGCGATCCGGGCAAAACGGTAAGCGATGCGATAAAAGAGATGATAGCCAAGTTTGGAGAGAACATTTTAATAGGCAGATTTTCCGTATTTGAGACCTCAAAAGGGCTTATGGAGTGCTACATACACCTTAACGGAAAGATCGGCGTGCTCGTTGAACTTGAGAGCGACAAAGAAATAAACGATGATGTCAAGATCCTGGCAAAAGACATATCTCTTCAGATAGCCGCTTCAAGGCCTTCGGTGATAGCCAAAGAAGAAGTGCCTTCCGAAACTTTGATGCATGAAAGAGATATCCTCAAAGCCCAGGCCCTTACGGAAGGTAAACCCGAGAAAATAATTGACAAGATGGTAGAAGGCCGGCTTGGCAAATTTTACAGTGAATTCTGCCTTATGGAACAGCCTTTTATAAAAGACCCGGCCAAGAAAATAGCCGATATCGTAAAAGAAACTTCATCAAAGACGGGTGGCAAAATCTTTGTCAAAAAGTTCACAAGATACCAGATCGGCGAAAAATCGTAACAATCCCGACCTATACCTCATAGATGGAAACAGTTTAGTCTACAGGGCTTTTTACGCTCTGCCGGATACTATGAAGACCTTGTCCGGCATTACCACCAATGCGATCTACGGTTTTACCAATATGCTCCTCAAGCTCCTGGACGATGAGCCTGCCTATGTGGCTGTAGCTTTTGATGTGCCCAAACCGACTTTCCGCCACAAACAGTACAGCGCTTACAAAGCTACCCGGCAAAAGGCCCCTGAATCTTTGAGGGAGCAAATGAAACATGTGAAAGAAGTACTTTCAGCTTTCTCGATCAAATATTTCGAGGCGGAAGGATATGAGGCCGATGACATAATCGCGACCCTGACCCATTTTGCGGAAGGCAAAGGGCTGAGAGTCAGGATCCTTACCGGAGATAAAGACAGTCTCCAGCTCGTCTCGGAAAATGTGGACGTCTTATCCGCCGTAAGAGGGATATCGGATACTTTTCTTTATACCCCGGAGACCGTACTGTCCAGATTGGGTATAAGACCGGGATCCGTTACGGACTACAAAGCTCTGGCAGGGGACCAGTCAGACAATATTTCGGGCGTTCCCGGTATAGGCGAAAAGACCGCGGTGGCCCTGATCAATAAATTTGGAGACCTCGACAATATAATCAGTAATGCCGATAAGATAGAAGGCAAGAACGGCGAAAAAATAAGGAACAACATAGATATTGCCCGGCTTTCAAAAAGTCTTGCAACCCTTGTTAGCGATGTTCCTATAAAGATCGACCTTCAGGAAATGAGGTTTTCCGGTCCGCAGTGGCCTAAGATCCTGCCGTTGTTTGAAAAGTTTGAATTCAGAAGCCTGCTAAAAAAATACGGCGGGCAGCAGACAATGGACCTGTTTGCTCAGGCCGGCAGAGAAAAATTGCATGAAGCAAACACAAAGACCGACTATAAGCTTGTAAATGATCTGTCAGAGGTCAAGCATCTTATAGATGAGATAAAAAAGGTAAAAGAGTTTTCTTTTGATACAGAAACCACCTCTTTGGACACTTTTAAAGCCAAAATGGTGGGATTATCCGTTAGTTTGCGGCCCAACGAAGCATCTTATCTGCCCGCCGATGTGGTGTTTGCATCGGATATACTTCCGGAAATAAAGCTTCTTTTCGGTGATAAGGAGATAAAAAAAATAGGACACAATCTTAAATATGATATTCAGATACTTGAGAATCATGGCATCGAAGTAAAAGGACCGTTTTTTGATACAATGCTGGCTTCTTATATACTGGACCCTACCTCCGGCAAACACGGACTTAAATATCTAGGAGCAAAATATCTGGGCCGCGACATGACAAGCTATGAGGAGCTTTTGCTTGCCGATGAGACAAAGGACATCGAAAAGACAAACCTGGAAGACCTGAAAAATTATGCCTGCGCGGATGCGGATGTAACTTTTCAACTGGCAGATATCCTGAAAAAAGAGATCGACAAGAAAGATCTTGGGTTTGTTCTAAATACAATAGAAAATCCTCTCGTCAAGGTGCTTGTCGAAATGGAAAGGAACGGGGTTTCGGTAGATATCGGACAATTAAGTGCTCTTAGTAAAGAAATAGTCTCAAGATTGGCCCAACTTGAAAAAGACATACACATAATCTGCGGGGAGTGCTTTAACATTAATTCCCCGAAACAGCTGGCCGTTATACTTTTTGACAAGCTAAAACTGCCTTCCATGAAAAAGACCAAGACCGGGGCCTCTACCGATGCCAGCGTACTCGAGGCTCTCGCGCCAAAATTTGAGATCGCTCAAAAACTTCTGGAATTTAGACAGCTTACAAAACTGCAGACCACTTACGTTGATGTGCTGCCTTTGCTTGTAAATCCTAAGACCGGAAGGATACACACCTCTTTTAACCAGATAATAACTGCTACAGGAAGGTTGTCGAGCAGCAATCCTAATCTGCAGAATATTCCCATAAGGACTGATCTTGGCGCGCGCATAAGGGATGCCTTTGTGCCCGCGGACACCAAAAACGATGTGATCCTGTCCGCCGATTATTCCCAGATAGAGCTTCGTATCCTTGCTCATTTGAGCGGTGATCCTGAGATGATAAGCGACTTTATTTCCGGGAAAGATATACATTCCGCGACCGCAGCCGATATTTTCGGGGTAAAACTCGAAGATGTCACCAAAGACATGAGGAGCTTTGCAAAAACGATAAATTTCGGGATTGTTTACGGGATGAGCCCGTACGGCCTGGCCAGGACTTTGGGGATAAAAAAGACAGAGGCCGAAGAATACATAAATAAATATTTCAACAGGTATAAAGGCGTTAAAAAGTTCATGGATGATACGATATTGTTTGCCAGGGACAAAGGTTATGTCTCGACGCTTTTTGGCAGGAGAAGATATCTTAGCGAGATAAATAGTCATAATTTGAATGTGAGACTGGGAGAGGAGCGCGTTGCGATAAACACTCCGGTACAGGGGACTGCGGCGGATATTATAAAGCTGGCGATGATAAAAATATATGAGAATATAGTAAAGGCGCCGCCGTGCCTACCGGCAGGCAGGCATGCGGCGCCTCAACCAACGATAGGACTCAAAATAATTTTACAGATTCACGACGAGCTGGTTTTTGAGTGCCCAAAGAAGAATATCTCCGAAGCTGATAAAATGATATGCGAAACCATGACAACCGTCGCAGAACTCAAGGTCCCTCTTAAAGTAAATATTGCCTCCGGCCCAAGCTGGGGGCAGACAAAATAATTCTTCTTCAATAATCCATCTAAACTGAAATCCTGACCTGTTTTCGACGATAAATACATAGAAATTAGTAATTACTGAGGGGATGAAAGATCATGGCTTTAAAGGTTACTGCTCATAGATTTGCAGATTCTTATTTTCGGGTTACTCCCGAGTTTCGAGGAGTGCCAAGGGCTGACATATTACAACGCAATGAGCCTATCTGCGGCCTTTCAGTGGCGATAAAAGTACATCCAGAAACATCGATGAGCCGGTGGGTTCAGAAATTACAAAATACAATGACAGATCCAAACGGCATGAATTTACCTTTGCATGTAAGCAATCCGGATAATATGCACACAAGTTTTGTGAATACGGTTTTGATCAGAGGGGCTGTTGGTGAAAGCATGCAGTATATCCCATCAAGATTATTATCCGGACAATACAACCCGCTTTGCCTATTTCAAATTCTTAGGTCAGCTTCTGGATCGTTAAATGACGGGTGGAAGGAAGTTGTGCCGTTAAGAGAACAAAAAGCACTGTTTAAGAAATTCACAGAGACACTGCGGGATGAGCCGTTCTATGACCTTTTTAGGACACCGCGTACTTTAGAGTTTGATAGCATTTTAGTCGGAGAAAGTGGTGTGCAGCTTTGTGCAAAATTCGACAGCCATCTGGACGAGATACAGACAATAGTTGAGAATGCGTTGAGATACGTAGACCCAAGATTTGATTTTCCTATTGCGCATCCGAGGCCGCTTCACACGACACTGTTTCGGTATGCGGAAGGGTTCAACTATCCTCACTATCTCCGCCTTAATGGAGAGCTATATCAGTTTGCCAAACAAAATGGCCCGTTTTCACTGGAGATGAGCCTGGACACTCTGCGGATAGGGTGGTGGAGGCGTTTTGCAATGCCATGGTACAAAATGGTCAAATTAACGGAAGAATAAAAAAGGAGTAATTTTATGATCGTTTTGCCGGCCGGCCGTGTAAGTCATGCACACGCATGGTTCAATCCTGTAGCTCCGGATGGACAGGCAATTTCCACTGTGTCCCGTAATTTAATCAAAGCGGGTGGGGGATACACAGAAAGAACTGTAGTTAGTGTTGAACACAATCCGAATGTAGAGCATGGAGAGTTTTTTAAAGTCGGCAAACCAACACGCCAAACCGATACAGATTATATTGCTTCATGGAAGCTTACGATCGGTTCAGGAGAGGACACTTCCTGTCTTTCAGTTTTTAGAAGAATAAATACGGCTCTGGAAGACCACTTCGGCGTAGATACCGGGAGTGCTTGGACAGGGACACACAGCCTCGGCCTTTTATATCACATGATGGCGCTTGAAGAGCCGAAAATTGATGTGCCGACAATCATAGGATCCGTAAACTCTTGGTTAAATGAAGCAAGAAATTGTCTTTTTCTAAGCCCGTTCAAGTCAGCTTCCCCAAATCTGCCGGACCTTTTTAAAAAAGCACTTCCTGCTGTATTTTCCGATAATAAAGTGCCGGAAACTTTTATGGGTGCGCATACGTTTTCGCTGAATCTTATTGAAGGCGGTGTCAAGAGAAAAAATTATTCACATTCAAGACAATTGGCCGGGAAAGTTCAAGGGCAAAACATTGTTTTGACCAGAAAATGGATCGATGTTAAACCCAAAGACTTACAAGTTAAGTTGACGGATTTTGATGTCAGGCCCTGGGAATTTGCTCTTTTACAAGGAGAAACGTCAATCTGTTCTTTCTTGCTGAGATTTGCAAAGTTTGCAGAAAGCTATAATTATATTTTTGATTCTTCAGCCCCAAGCATTAAATCAAGGATATGGACCGATTCGATGACATTGTCACTATTACTGCATGTATTTAGAGATAGTATTTAGAATATTAAACAGGAGTAGGAACATCAATAATGAGTTTAAGTGTCAGATATACTGCCGGCAATAAATTTTCGCCGGTGACCGTTACGGGCAAAAGGATATTTGATCTTTCCGTCAATGCAAGAATGTTGCCCGGCTCAACGCCCCATTTCTTTGTTACTGGGACTCAGAGTAACATTGCAGAAGCTTTTCCCTCTTCGTCAGTGCAGGTGCTGCCTGCGGAGCAAGTGCATATAACCGTAATAAATCCTATATTCCGGATGGACCCGGATAAAGGACCTATTCCTTCGGACGCAGAAGCCGAAGATCTTTTTGGGCTATTTGAAAGAGCCATGATGGGGCAGGAAGCACAAGCGATAATATCTCAAGCGGTCGATGTAAAATTTGACACATTTATGTTTAGAGAAAGAGATGTTAAATTGTGCGGTACAAGTGACGGGTTGGACGCGATGAGAGAAGGGCTTGCCGGTGTTTTAAGAGCTGTTGACAGGCGTTTTGATTTTGCCGAAGGCATGCCGGGCATATTTACAACGATAGCAAGATTTGGGACCGGGATGTCAAAAACAGACTATAAATCTCTGCGAGCCATTATTGAGAGATCTGCAAGCGAGATCGATGAACCGATCAATTTCCACATTACTCCGCAGAATTTAGCGGGAGTATTGTTCACAGGGCTTTTTACGCCTTGGGTGAGAGAATTTTCCCTTGCCGGGCCCTCAAGCCTTTAAAAAAAGCTTTTAGCATCAGGCCGCATTCTTCTTTGAGTATTCCTTTTACTACAGAAGGCCTGTGATTCATTCTTTTGTGCTTTACTATGTTCATCACACTTCCTGCCGCGCCGGTCTTTGGATCTGAAGCCCCATAAACAAGTGTCTTTATCCTTGCAAGGACCATTGCTCCCGCGCACATAGTGCAGGGTTCAAGCGTCGTATAAAGGTCTACGCTATTTAATCTCCATGTTTTAAGCTTTTTTGCCGCTTTTTGCAGGCACAAAAGTTCCGCATGAGCCGTTGAGTCGCCGCGTTTTTCTTTTTCATTATGAGCTCGCGCGATGATCTTACCGTTTAGCACAGCAACGGCACCGACGGGGATATCACCGGACTTGAGAGCCTTGCGGGCTTCTTTGAGCGCAAGAGACATATAGTAGTTTTGATTTGTCATTTTTGTTGGGGCGGGTTTTAAACCCGCCCTTACATCGCTTATTCTATATTACCCTGTTATATGCTAAAATTAAAGGCATAAAAATGGCAAAGTTACAGGGAAAAATATTAATGTCCGCGGCCGATATCGCCCGCTCCTTAAAAAGGATGGCGCAGGAGATAATTGAAAAAGACAAAGGCGCGGGACAGCTTGTCCTTGTCGGGATAATGGACGGCGGACTCCCCATAGCCAAAAGATTGTCCGCTTTGATCGAGGAAAGCGAGAAGAAAAAAGTCCCGGTAGGCGGTCTTGATGTTTCTCTCTACAGAGATGATCTTTCTATTCGCGGCAAAAACATTGAGCCAAAAAAGTCCGATATAAGTTTTTCGATCGATAAAAAAATAGTGATCCTGGTCGATGATGTCCTATTTCACGGCCGCACGGTACGAGCCGCGCTCGACAGCTTAAACGATTACGGCCGCCCCGCGAAAGTCCAGCTTGCGGTGCTGGTGGACAGAGGCAACAGAGAACTTCCCATTCAGCCGGATTTCTGCGGCAAAAAGATAACTTCCTCCATGGATGATCAGGTTGTCGCATCCTTGACGGAAAACGGCGGGGAAGACCAGGTTGTGATCAGGTAGCGGTGAACCTGCCTGCCGGCAGGCAGGGAGCTGAAGTTCTGAAGAGCTGAAGTAGGGCAGGAAATCCGGCAAACTACAAAGATTTTTGAAAACTCCATAATACCTTGCCAGTTTCTTCGATTAATAGTGTCAATTCTTCGGTTTCCGGCAAATAACCAAATTTGACAGCAAATCCGACCAGATATTCTACTTCTGCCAGAGAACCGAGTGCAAAATCCAAAAATCTTCTTAACTCGTTTTTGCTTTTGCGGTTATATCCTTCAACAATATTTGTAGGAGCCGAAAGAGCCGCTCTCCTTAATTGAGAAGTAATGCCGAAAAGCTCATGTTTTGGGAACTCTTTTGTCAATCTATACACCAATAATGCTAATTCATCAGCTTTTTTCCAAATCGTCAAGTTTCTATAATTAGCCATAAAACACCCCTTTCTTTGCTTCAGATCTTCAGCACTTCAGCGCTATCCCTACAGCAATTATCCCGCCAAACCCGCTTTGTACTATAATTAACCCATGAACGCGCATCCCCAAATAATCGCCGTAGAGGCCTCTGCCGGATCGGGAAAGACTTACAGCCTTGCAAAGCATTATATTAAGCTTCTGATGCAGGATTATAAGACGGAAGGGCCGAATTCGTTCACGGGAATACTCGCCGTCACGTTCACGAACAAAGCTTCTTATGAAATGAAGCAGCGCATACTCGGGATGTTAAAGACCGTGGAACTTGATTCATTCAAGGGTCCGGATGAAAAGAAAGAACTGCTTTCATATTGGGGAGTGGACCTGGCCACTGCAAAGAAAATGTCTATTGCTTTTCTTGATGCGATTATAGGCAATTACACCCATTTTCAGGTACGAACGATAGACAGCTTTATCAACAACGTCATCATGGCATGCTCTTTTGAAATGGACCTTCCTTCGCATTTTGATATCGAGCATGATTATAAACCGTATCTTTCTCAAGCTCTTGATTCTCTGATTGACGACGCGGATGATGATGAAGCGATACGCGGCAAATTCACGGCATTTCTGGACAGGTTCCTGAATATCGAACAAAAAGTGAACTGGTATCCTCAAAAAGACATTCTTGAGACGGTCGTGAGCCTGTACAATGACGCTTCAACTTACGGAGGCAAGTTCAAGGCTTCGGGCCAGGGGACTGAGATCATACATATAAAGAGGAACGAGTTTAAAGACCTTATCGGAAAGCTTTCCAAGATCATTCCTGCGGGGACGAACGCAAATCTTAAAAAAGGCATTGAAAAAGCGGCTGCGATGGTAAGTGATTCCGGTCTTGATATCGCGAGATTGTCAAAATATTTTCAAAGGGATGACTATCAGGTAAATGCAGGCCATGATGTTCCTCTTGAAGTCGAAAAGCTCTGGAAAAAGATCAGGAAGGAACTCAAAGATATCTGCGAGGCCGACAGCTTTACACAGTTCGACACTTATATCGATATCTATAATATGATGACCGCAAGGTTTCGCGAGCTGTCGCGCAGGGACAGGATACTGTTCCTTCCGGAGCTCAACAGAATTGCCAGGGGCGTGTTCGAAGAAGCCGACATACATGTTCCGGACCTCTATTTCAGACTGGCCGCCAGGATCCGGCATTATCTACTGGATGAATTTCAGGACACGAACGATCTTCAGTGGAGCAATTTTAAACCCATGATAGATGAAGCAATATCTTCCGGCGGGTCGTTCTTCTATGTAGGAGATAAGAAGCAGTCTATTTACAGGTTCCGCGGAGCCAATAGTGCCTTGTTTGATGAAGTAAAAGGCGAATTCCCGGGCTATCAGCTTGACGAGAGAGATCTGGAGGACAATTGGAGAAGTGCAAAAGAAATAGTAGAGTTCAACAACTCTGTATTCTCAAAAGACAATATTGACAGCTTTCTTGCGCCGCTTACAGAAGAAATATCCGGCTTGGAGGACGCAGTCCATAATGTGTTCAGGAATACAAAACAGAACACGGTCAAAACATCGGTCAAAGGCAGCGTTAAAGCAGAATATATCGATGACGGGGATGAGGAAGCGGAAGAGCTCATAAAGAAAAAGACCATCGAGGAGACAAAAGTTTTTTCTTCTATTAACGGGCTGTCAAACGTGTGTATCCTTTGCAGGGACAATAGCGAGGTGGAGGATGTCTCGTCATGGTTGATAGAAGCAGGTATCCCGGTGCAGTCGGAAAAAACACTGAATATCAAAGAAAATCCCCTGATCAAGGAACTGATCTCTTTTCTGATGTTTCTTGATTCGCTTGTAGATGATACGGCATTTGCTTCGTTCATTTCCGGAAGGATGCTCTCAAAAGCTTCCGGTATAGAGCAAGGAGATATAGGGGAGTTCCTGTTCGATAACAGGAGCGATAAAAAGACAAACAAAGCTCCTTTGTATAAAAGCTTTAAGAAAAAATACAATTCTCAGTGGGGCCAGTATATACAAGACCTTTCCCGCAAAGTCGGGTTCATACCGCTTTACGAATTTGTCATAATCATCATGGACAGGTTTAACGTCCTTGAGAACTTCCCTGAAGATCACGCGTATTTTATGAAGCTGCTTGAGCTTATCAGTGAAAAAGAGAAAAAGTTGCAGACAGTGGCAGAATTTCTTGAGTTTTTTGAAGGTGCCAAAGAAAATATCTATGTCAGCGGTGCCGGCTCTGATGCCGTAAAAGTGATGACGATCCACAAGGCAAAAGGGCTTGAGTTTACGTCCGTCATAATCCCTTTCCTTAAGATGGAGCCGAAGATCAGTGGTCCCAGGAAAAAATCGTATGTTGTCGCAAAAACCGGTCAGGACCTAAGACTTGTACGTCTTAGAAAAGAATACAACGGCTATTCGGATGTTCTTGAGCGAATATATAACGCAGAATATATAAAGTCGTTCTGCGATGAGTTGAACAACGTATATGTAGCTTTGACAAGACCTATCAATAACCTGGTAGTGTTTATCCCGCCGAAAGCCGGCAGGACCAAGAATATCGTAAGGGGATTGGTAATCCCCTCTGCCCCTTCGGGGCATCTCCCCCTTGGTAAGGGGGAGAATGCGGAAAATGATGTCAATATCATGCACATCCATCCTGATAGACTCGGGGATCCGATATCGCTTATCAAAGGCGAGGACTTTACCGAAAATGCAATATCGAAGAGGCAAAGCAGGGTTTTGGGCAATGTCGCGCATTGTCTTTTGTCCAAGATTACGGATGCAGCTCATCCTTTGACAGATGAAATCATGGAGGCTGCAAGAAAACAATTTCCGTATGCTGATATAGCTATTCCAAAAAAGTGGGTTGAGAAATTGCTTAAGAATAAAAAAACCGCAGCTTTCTTTGAGACAGGAGACGAAGCCTACACCGAAAAAGAAGTTGTTAATTCTAAGGGAGAGATGAACAGGATTGACAGGCTGATAGTGAAAAAAGATGAGGTTTGGGTGATCGATTTCAAAAGCAGCGATGACAATATCCGGGACCATTACAGCCAGATAAAGCGCTACGAGGACGCACTTAAACAAATTTATAAGAGATCAAAGGTCAGAGGATTCCTGATATATTTTGATACCTGCCAGGCGGAGGAAGTCGATGGATAACTGCATCACTATAGGACTTGGCGAAGATCTGATAAAAAAGCTTGCGGCTCTTTTAATTGAAGAGTCAAAAGGGTCGCCTGACCTGAGCCGGACTCTTTGTATATTCAGCAACAGAAGGGCTTCACTGTTCCTGATAAAAGAGCTTTCAAAGCAGCTTGGATCAAGCTTTTTTCCTCCGAAGATGATGACAGACGATGATCTCGCGGAAGAGATTGTCAGAGCCCACACGGACTTTAGCGTTATGCCTGCACAGGAATCGCAATATATCATTTATAATCTGGCAAAAAAACACGCGCCATCTCTGGTCAGGAAAAGACCTGCTTTCGCGGATTTTCTTTCCTGGGCGCAAGAGATTTCTTCTTTTATTGATCAGTTGGATATGGAGGCTGTCGATGATAAAGCTCTTGTTGAGCTAAAAAGCCATGCTCAAATAGGCCTTCTCGTGCCTGACAGCGTAAATCAGCTGCTCAAGAACATCGGACACATCAGAAAAGAGCTCCACAAGGAGATGGAAAAAAGAAAACAATACTCAAGAGGTTATATATACTTAAAGGCTGCCGAACTGTTCGAAGAAAAGGACATTGCGGCATATGAAAACATACTTATTTGCAATTTCTTTTATATGCAAAAAACGGAGAAAGAGATATTCAAAAAATTGCTCAAATACGGCAAAACAAGGTTGTTGTTCCAGGGAGATGCGCAGGATTGGCCGACGTTGAGGGAAAACGCGAAAGAATTTAGCGTCGAAATTTCACCGACAGTAGGGGCGGATTGCAATCCGCCCCTACTGAACAAAAATATCCAATTGTACGAAGCAGCCGATAAACACGCGGAAGCGGGGATAGTAAAAGAGCTTATGAAGAAGACAAAAAGTTCAGGGCCTGAAACTGTTATTGTCCTGCCGGAATACGATGCGCTTCTGCCCGTGATAGCACAAGCATCGCCTTATATGGAAGGCTTCAACATTTCTCTCGGTTACCGCCTTACGAGAAGCTCTATATATTATCTTCTGATGTCCATCTTTAAAGCTCAAAACTCGAGGAAGAAAAACGGGCAATACTATTCAAAGGACTATCTTCAGGTATTGATGCACCCTGTTGCCAAGAACTGGGAGGAGGCGGTCGAGAGCCGCTCTGCCAGGATACTTGTCCACAAGATCGAAGAATCATTAAATAGCCTTTTTGTAAGCCCTAAAGAGATCGAAGAAGATTTGGCCGGCAAGACACAAAAAGAAGATATTGTAAAAGCTCTTGTATCTCTCCATGACACACTTTTCAGGAACTGGGAGAACATAGAAACATTCTCGCAACTTGCTTCGGCTGTCAGTATATTCCTTGACGGGGCAGGGAAACTTGGCCTTTTGAAAAGCCATCCGATGAACTATGCGGTTGTCGAAAGGCTTTACGAAAAATGTGATGAGATCAGGAATTCTTCGTTTGCTGATGAAGTTTTTTCAAAAGACGAACTGATGAGGATATTTGACGAGATGATGTCGTCAGAAAAAGTCAATTTTCTCGGCACGCCGCTAAAAGGCGTGCAGGTGCTCGGGCTGTTCCAGACGCATTCTATCAGCTTTGACAATGTCATAATATTGGACGCAAATGAAGGCAGTTTGCCAAAGGTGAGGGCGAGCGAACCGCTTATACCAAGGGAAGCGATGCTTATGGTAGGACTTAAGCGTCTTGAGAGGACGGAAGAAATAGAAAAATATCAGTTCAGAAGGCTTATTGCTTCGTCAAAAAATGCGCATATCATCTACTGCAACGATGACAGATCAGAGAGGAGCCGTTTTGTCGAAGAACTATTACTTGAACAAGAACGCGCTTCAGCACCTGCCTGCCGGCCAGGCAGGCTTCAGAGCTTCAGCTCTTCAGCACTTCCAGTCTTGACCGCCGCTTTTAATATGAATCCGATACCAGAAAAAAATATTATAAAAAAGACAAAGAGACAGGCAGAGTTTTTAAAGAAGTTTGAATATTCTCCTACATCCGTGAATACATACCTTACATGTCCTGCGCAATTTTATTACAGCTATGTCCTTAGGTTGCGCGAGCAGGATGATAAGCTGGAACAGATCGAAGGGCGGGATATCGGGACATTCATTCACGAACTTCTTGAGGATGCATATATGCCTTTTAAAGGGCAAAAACCGCTTCTTGACAAAAAATTCTCGACATTACTTATGGCAGCGCTTGAGCGCAAGTTCAAGTCTGAATTTTCAAGGCGCATAAGAAGCGGAGATTTTATGCTGCGCGAAACGCTGAAGGTTGCTATAGAAAGGTTTATCTCGTGCGAGCGCGGACGCGATATCGAAGAGGTGCTCGAGCTTGAAAAAGAGTATAGAACAAAGATATCCGTCGGCGATACCGACATTGTGATGAAAGGGAAGGTTGACAGGATCGACCGGATGTTGTCCGGCGAAATAATGGTGCTTGATTACAAGACTGGGAGCTCCGATATCAAGCCGTCGACAAAGATCGAGGTCGTGTCCGGCGCGGTGGGGGACAGAAGCATTATCAGGAAAAAGATCAAATCCCTTCAGCTTCCTATATATCTGTCTCTGGTATCTGAAAAATATGATCTTGCCAGTTTGAATCCGGCATTATATTCGATAAAAGACTCTGAGTTGGTAAGCCTTTGGGAAGACAAGCATGACGCGGCGCAAAGAAAAGAACTGTATCAGGGTTATATGTCGGCTTTAAATTTTATCCTCTCAGAGATCATCGATCCGTCCAAAGACTTTGAGCCCGATGAAAGCGACATCCGTATCTGCGGAAATTGCCCTTTTGCGATGATGTGCAGGTAACTGTAGCAGCTTGATTTTAAAAAAGTTCAATTATCATGATAATAGGCTGACAAGCCACATTTGCCGTCAGCTGTCTTTTCCCCGCCAATTGAGGGGTCACTTCTGCAAATGTCCGATCTGTGTAAGAGTTTTAAATCATCTTCGTCAGTGATCCTTTCGAAAGTACTTTTCCCTAGATCAAGGAACCAATATCCTGCGTGAGAGTAATCTGTATTGCCGTCTACGTCTATAAAGCTTAAGTAAGCGGGAAATGCTTTTGGCTCAATTACCGGACCAAACCTACATACCGTAAAAATCGGAGTTATCTCGAACTGCAATCTTCTTGAGAAAGGAATGTTGCCAAGAAAGGCACCACTTCTAAACGCTTCCGTCAGGGTCGGGATAATAGCTCTATCGAAAGTATATGTTGCATCCTCCATCCCAAATAATATTCCTCCCCCGATTTCGGAAGTGGCCGAAAAAGTCTTTGGCGAAGGATTTGGAACGACATCAATGTTGACCTGCTTGAGCATATCGCGATGATGATAAGCAAATGCCTCCTGAACAGTAGCGGTAACATTAGGATAAGCACCCTTCTCATAACTGCCGTAATGGGATGGTGATTCTAACATATCGTTTACAAAATACCAGGCTTCTCGTCCATGTCCCGGTGTGGCTTTAATATCCAACAGGCCTTTGCTCTTGAGATCCATGTGTGATTGAGTTACATCCGGTCTCCAAGGTGAAAACCTCCCGGGAGCAACAAATGAGCGCACATCCCTGAATCCTTCTCTCAATGCAGTCCTTGCACCTCTTAAACCTCCCGTTACTTGATTCAGCGCCATCATTTTTTTCTCCTTTATAATTATCGAAACTCACAATCTCAAGGATTCGACTCTGCTGATTTTTATCCTTAATCCCGCCTATATATTTATCGTCAAGTGTTTCTTTAAATTTCACTCAAAATTTACTGAGAAGTTGTTGGAAATTGCCGATAGATGAACTTCTTTTACTGTTAACCCGGCTTTCTTGCCCAAACACCCATCCATGAAACATCTGTTCTTCCTAATTCATCTTTATAGGGAACAATTCTGCTAACACGAAGGCCGGCTTGGCCTAATACAGTTCTAATTTCAGCTTTTTCATATAATTTTTCTTGTCTGCCGTCTGGTCTTTGATTTATTCCTTTGCCCATCTTTAACCGCAAAAACAAGGATCCGTTTGGAATTAAGCTGTCATTAAATTGATTAAGAACGCTGGGATGCAATTCTTCAGGGACATTGAACAATGTGGAACGGCACCAAATTGCGACTACAGTATTTGCCGGAAAAAATGCTTTAAATTCTGTCATGCATCCTTCAATTAATCTATCCGAAGGAATTCCGAAATGTTGTCCTGCAACAGCTAACATTTCCGGGACGCGATCAAGGCCAATAGCATTTATTTGATGTCCGGAGAATAGTTTGGCCCTTAAAAACCGGTTTAGATCCGGGCCGGCGCCACAACCGACGTCAACTACATCTGCTTTCACGCCAGATGGGACTAGACCGTCGCGGTAGATGTTTCTGATCTGGCCGATCATTGTTGTTTGGGCTCTCATCCGTGGAGTCATTCTTAAAAAATCTGATGCCATCGGCCTATATGCAGCATCGGTTAGGGACAATATTTCAACAGATGTTCTCATTGTTTCTTTCCCTTAAACGGTCCAATATTCTTCATTTATCCTCATAATATCTATCGTTAATTTCCGTCATCAATTTCATTAATAGATATTGTCTAAGGAAAGATCAGGCACATGGTATACACCCCCTGGTTCAGTTAAAATGTATTCCGAGTAAGAAATATACCCAACTAAAGGAGGTTTTAACCGATGTGCCCGAATAAATATTATTCCATTATCAAGGAT
>JBAZKW010000018.1:0-35257 GCA_041650595.1 Candidatus Margulisiibacteriota bacterium | reverse complement strand
CTTTATCTCGAACATCTGGTTAACGCGCTCATCTTTGGTCTGTATGCTCTTGGGGGTGAATTCCGCCTGTGAAGAAATATATTTTACCAGGCCCGCGAACCGCTCCCTTGGATAAGAATCCACAAAAATGGCGACGCTGTCCCCTATACTGATCTTTCCATATTCCTTTTCGCTTATATACACCTTGAGCTCAAGCTTTGCAAGGTTTCCCAAAGATACTATGGTAGATCCGGCAGAAACAAGCTCCCCTTTTTCTGCTGCTTTTGTCAGTACGGCCCCGCTTATGGGAGCTTTTATCACCGCGTCGCTGATCTCCACTTTAACGGAATCCACCCAGTCCTTTGCCTGTAAATATGCTTCATACAGCGAATCAGCAAAGGTTTTTGACGAGTCATATTGCTGTTTGGATGCCATGCCTTTTTCGTAAAGGTTGTAAATCCTTTTAAAGTCCTGTGCGGCATTTTGCGACTTCAACATCGCGGCACGCTCGGCGGACAGCGCGGAATTTAGCGCTGCTTCAATTTCCGGAATATCGATCCTGGCAATCACATCGCCGACCTTTACCCTGCTCCCCTCATCCACATTCAGTTCAATTATTTTCCCTGATGCTTTTGTTCCCACCCGGACTTCCACGACATCTATAGTTCCGGAAGCTGTTATTCTTCCTCTATTTACATACTCGGCTAAGAACCCGAAAGAGTAATACAATATGACCGCAACTATTGCTAAAAAAATCCCGATGACCAGTCTGTTCTTCATACAAAAGCTCCTCCGTTCCTATTTATTCCTGATATTGAGCGTGATATCGTTGGCATGGATCACCTGTTCTATGGCCGAAGAAATACGTTCAGGACTAAGCAATACTACCGCTTTTGCTATTGGATTCTCTATCACGATCAATTGCTCCCCGGCTTTAAGAGAAAGAGATTTCCGGATTTTGGACGGGATAACGATCTGCCCGCGTTCACCCACCGTAACGACGTCAAAGGTCAATTCCGGATTCTTCCCCGTTCCTTTTTTTTTCATCGGTCTATTTCCAATCGTGATCAAGCAAACCGGAAGATTTTCTTATCTGAGCTCTTGCAAGACAAAGATCGAATTGCGAGGCAAGAAGGTCCGTTTCTGACTTTGTAAGCGAGGCCTGCGCGTCAAGTATCTCTATGTTGGTCGCAAGACCGTTCTCGTACCTGAGCCGTGCCGCCTGATAATTTTCCTCCGCGCTTTCAAGCGCTTTTTCAGCCGTCTCTATGATCTCTTTGGAAGAAATATAATTCAGATAAGATTGTTTCACATCAAGCTCCACTGATTTCCTGGCAAGCTCCGATGCGGCCCTGGCTTGATCAAGACCGGCTGCGGCTTCTTTTATTTTGCTCTGGGTATCAAATCCGTTAAAGATATTCCATGATGCGGCTGCCGCCACGGTCCAGTTTGTCTGGTCATAATTTATGTGAATATTAGAATAATTTGTGTTATTCCATCCGTAATTTGCCCGCGCAGTTACCTGCGGCAGCCAGCCGGCCTTTGACATATTTAGGTTCTTCTCCGATATGCTCAAAGAATATTTGGTTTGTTTCCAGTCCGGCCGGAATTCATAGGCATCTTTTAAAAGCTGGGCATATGTCCTGTTCTCCGACTTGTCAAATGAACTGAAATCCGCGTCCGCGATATCTATCGGTTCCTCGATCTGTCTTCCAATTGTGTTGTTGAACGAAGCTTTTGCAAGCTCGGCGGAATTCCGGGCTTTTATAAGGCTTTGCTTGGCGGAAAGTAACGCGACCTGGCTTCTCAATAGATCTGATTTTACGGCCATCCCGACATTAAGCATGGCAGAGACCTGATCTACATGAGCCTGCGCCATATCTACGGATTCCTGAGCGTATGACAACATTTTTACGGCTTTTATTACATTAAAATAGTCAGCAGTCGTTGCGTATATAACATCCTGCCTGGTCTTTCGGTACTCTTCTTTTTCCGCCTGCGCTCCGTCAAGAGCTATCAAAAGTGCGTTCTCCAGCTTCCCGAAAGTGAACACGTTCTGGCTCAAAGACGCCTGCCAGGACTTTACGTTCGACGGTTCACTAAAACCGAACATAACATCGGAATTTATCCCTCCCACTCTGATCTCGCTTATTATCGGAGAGGAATAACTTCTGGACAAATTTGCCGATAGATCCAACGACGGCAGATATCCGGAAAATGCCTGTGAAACTTTTGCCTGGGAGGCTTCCATCTTTTTCTGCGCCACCACGACCTGTTCGTTGTTCTTAAGGGCGCTTCCTATGGCTTTTTCCAGAGTAAAGATCTGATCGGCAAAACAATTTGACGACATCATTGCAAAAATTAAAACAACCAGAGCTTTTTTCAATATAAACCGCTCCTTCCCGAATAGTAGTATGAAAAGTATGAATCGTATGATATTTTACCGCCAAAAAGCTGTTTTGTCAATCGCAGAATCACCGCTCCTTTACTTCTTAGACACTTTCTTTGCTTCTTCAACGGCAGCAACGGCATCTTTGGCAAAATTGGCTCCAAACCCTTTGGCAAAATTGCTTGTAACGGGAGCTCCTCCGACGATAACGGGAATAGAAAGCCCCTCCTTTTCAAGCGCTTGTTTTACTTTTTTCATCTGTGGCATTGTAGTGGTAAGCAGTGCCGAAAGCATTATGATATCCGCTTTTCTTTCTTTAGCAGTGCTTACTATCATTTCGGGCGAAACATCCTTGCCCAGATCAACTACATTAAATCCGTGGTTTTCAAGAAGCATCGCAACTATGTTCTTTCCGATATCGTGTATATCTCCCATCACCGTAGCGATCACAACAGTTCCCAGATCTTTCCGGTCACCCGGCTTTATCTCGGACTTTATCCTATTAAAAGCCTTTTTCATTGTTTCGGCGGATGCCATGACCTGCGGGATAAAATAATCTCCGCTGTTAAACCTTTTGCCTACTTCTTCCATGGCAGGCAAAAGCGTTTTATCTATAAGCATCTGCGGAGGATGTTTTTTTAACCCTTCTTCGACAAGCTCCGTCACATTTTCCAAATTGCCCTCCACGACCGTATCAAATATCTTTTCCGGCAGTGATCCGGCATGCCCGTTTTCTTTCTTTGACGCGTCAGACCGGCCGGCATTTTTCCCGCTGTATTTCTCTATCCATTTTTTGGCGCCTTTGTCTTTGTCCAAAAAAACATTTTTGGCATCGCGTAATTGTTCTGCGGATATTCTCACACTAAGATTTTCCGGATTATAGATGGCTGCCGATAGGCCTTTTGCAGCGGCCATCTTGAGAAAAGCGGCATTAAGGGCCTTTCTTCCCGGCAATCCGTGAGACACATTGCTGACACCCAGAACCGTCTTTACCATAAGCCTTGTCCTGCATAGAGAAAGTGCCTTAAAAGTCTCGCCGACGCCTTCCTGCTGTGCACCTGCCGAAAGCGTAAGGACATCGACAAAAATATCTTTCCTGCCTATCCCGAGAGAGGCGGCCTTCTTTAATATTTTTTCCGCGACAGTGATCCTGTCCTGTGCCGTTGTCGGAATGCCTTTTTCAAGCGTTAGAGCTATTACGGTAGCCCCGTATTTTTTTACCAGCGGGAGAACGGTATCCACACTCTCATCTTTTCCGTTCACTGAATTCACCAGCGCTCTTCCGGGAAAATTCTTGAGCCCTGCTTCCAGCGCCGCGGGATTTGAACTGTCGATACAAAGAGGGACATCCACTGCCGCCTGAGCTGCAAGCACAGCTTTTTTCATGGCGGCAACTTCATCTATGTCGGGAGCTCCGACATTGATATCCAAAAGACCCGCCCCGGAAGCTACCTGAGATACCGCTTCCTGCCTAAGTATGTTCATCTTTCCTGCTTTGAGCTCTGCCTGGAAGTTTCTTTTGTTGGTCGGGTTTATTCTTTCCCCGATTATCACGATCTTTTTATTCTTGCCGATTTCAAGGACTTTGGTACGGCTGGTAAGAATTGTTGTTTTTTTTATCCCCTTTTCTCTTTTCTCCCAATTTGTAATTTGTAATTTTAAATTTGCAATTGCTCTGATATGTTCCGGCCCGGTGCCGCAGCAGCCGCCGATAAATTTCACGCCGCAGGACAATATCTTTTTGGCGTAGAAAGCAAACTTTTCTGGTGTCATGCGGTACACTGTCTCATCATCTACGATCTCGGGACTCCCGGCATTGGGCATTATGGATACGGGAACTCCGGAATGTTTTGCAAGGAATCCGGCCAGAACAACCATATCTTTCGGACCGGTTGAGCAGTTGGCTCCTATTGCATCTGCTCCAAGAGCCGTCAAGACCGCGATAGCAACTTCCGGAGGTGTCCCTGTTATCGTTTTTCCGTTCCCGTCATAAGTGAGATGGACTATCACAGGCAAGAGAGTGTTTTGTTTTACCGCTATGAGAGCCGCGCGCGCTTCCTGAAGATCGCTCATCGTTTCTATCGATATCAAATCAGCTCCGGCCTCTTCAAACACCTTGGCCTGCGCAGCGAATTCCACGTAGGCTGCATCAAAAGAAAAATCCCCTATCGGCTCCATAAGATGACCGCAGGGCCCCATAGATGCGGCAACCAGAGCTTTTCCGACAGCCGCTTTTTTTGCTATCCTTACGCCGTCGAAATTTATTTTGTGAAATTTATCCTGAAGCCCGTAAGATAAAAGCTTTGTCCTTGTTCCACCGAAAGTATTTGTTTCAATTATGTCCGCGCCGGATTCTAAATAAGAGCGGTGTATTGATTCTATGATCCCGGGTTCTTTTATATTCAATTCCTCAAAACAAGTTCCCGGAACGACGCCTTTTTTCATTATCTGCGTCCCCATCGCCCCGTCGATCACATAGATCTTTTTGTCATTAAAAATTGTCATTTTGCATCACCAGCGCATCTTCGACCGGATGCTGGTAGTACTCCCTTCTTCTGTCAAGGACTTTGAAACCCAGTCTTTTATATATTTTTTGGGCCGGCATATTGGACTGCCTGACTTCCAGAAATAGTTTTTTCAGGCCTCTGGCTTTAGCGTCCTTAATAAGCTGTTCTATCAGTTTTGAACCGATGCCTTTTTTGCGGAATTTGTGATGCACCGCCAGAGTGGTTATATGCGCCTCGTCAAGGACATATCTAAAGCCGCTATACCCCATTATCCTGTCATTGTCCTTTATCACTATATAATACCCGTTCTCGGCGGAGAGCTCATCAAAAAATGTTTGCCTGTTCCAATGGGACGCAAAAGATTTTTTTTCGATCTTAAGCATCTCATCAATATTCTCAAGCACGGCAGGCTCAAAGTTCATCTTTTGTACTCCTTTATTTTCGGCGTATGCGAATAATCCGGCACCATTTTAAGGACGTCCCCGCTCTTTCCGGCATGAAACTTTTCGTATCCGGACAACCCGGCATTAACGGCACGGGCAAAAGTCTTTACATTAATAATATTCCCGTTGCCGGAAAGCCCTTTTATATCGTCATATGGACTTGCGACACAAACGGGCATTTTAAAATTATCCAGCAACCCTCCGAGCTTTTCTTTTGTCAATACAGTATCTTCGGACAACCTGGATATTTTTTGCCCTGAGACAGAAAACAGGGCAAAATTATATTCGTCTTTGACCGCATCAAGGATCACGGCTATGGTGCCTTCTATATTAATAAGTTCGCCCGCCATGGTCTCAAGCGCGCTTACTCCGACTATAGGGATATCAAGTGCCTGAGCAAAAGACTTTGCCGCGGCAAGTCCGCCCCTCAGGCCGCTGTACGAACCGGGCCCCTGTACTACGGAAATTAGTTCGATACTTTTGATATCAGTCTTTGAAACACGGAATATCTCTTGCGCCAAAGCCGTCAGGTCTTCGGATTTTGAGCCAAAAGACGAAAATTCCGCAATTATATTTTGGCGGACTGCCCCGCTTTCAACGGAAATATCCGCAATGGAAATGCTGACATATTTTGCGGGAGTGCTAATGCCGAGTACTCTCATTATTCCACCGTGATCTTTCTTTCACTTTCGGAAACAAACTCAAACCTTATCTTTTTACAGCCTGCAGGTAAAAGATGCGGAGCTTTATCGGCCCATTCGATTGCCACGATCGCCTCCCTGCCAAAAAGCTCTTCTATTCCGAGATCGCGGATATCTTCTTCATTATCAAGCCTGTACAGGTCTACATGATAAAAAGAAGAAATTTGTTTGCCGCGGCACAAAGGATATTCGTTGATGATAACAAAAGAAGGACTGGTAACAAAATTACTGAGCCCCAGTCCTTTTGAAAGTCCCTGAATAAAAGTCGTTTTGCCGCTGCCAAGCTGACCGTATAGCGCAATAACATCCCCTGCCTTTAAAGACTTGGCGAATTCTTCCGCAAAACGCCTTGTCTCAAGCGCGCTACCAGCGTTCGTAATCGTCAGCAATACCCCTTTTTACCTCTCTAAAACCGGGAAGGTCTTCATCATATTTTTCGGACTCTATGCCTTCGGCTTTTTTATCGTTATAGAGCTCTTTAATAGTCCTCTCAAGGATCGGATGGCTCACATTTGGAGCTATTTCTTTCAGGGGCTCGAGCACAAAGAGCCTCTCGTGCATCAAAGGATGCGGAACGGTCAACTTGTCTTCGCTTATCAGTTCATTGCCGTACAGCAGTATGTCCATATCTATAGTACGCGGCCCCCATTCAATGCTTCTGTCCCGTCCGAGAGTATCCTCAAAACCCTGCAGAAGTTCCAAAAGGTTTTGTGGGGAAAAACTGGTGCTTATCTCTACCGCGGCATTTATGAACAAAGGCTGGTTCTTTTTGCCCTGCGGTTGGGTCTCAAAATTCGAAGACCTCTTTATTACTTTTATGCCCGGAGTTTCTCTAAGCAGTGTTATAGCCTGTTCTATATATTCTTCCCTGTCACCGACGTTCGAACCGAGCGAAATAAATACGGTCTTATATTCCGCCTGTTTGGGGCTTTTAGCCGCGGCTTTTTTACTGCTCTTTTTTGAAAGCTTGACGGCTTTTTTGGCCGTTTTTTTTACTGTTTTTTTGATAGGCTTTTTTGCCTTCTTAATTGGTTTTTTCGCAGTCTTTTTTGCCTTTGTTTTTTTCTTCATCTTTGAGACACCTCCCTTATTATTTTATCCGAAATAACTGCCGTTTGCCCGGCAATCCGTACATTATGAACCCTTATTATATCAACTTTTTTGGAAATGGCAAGGGATATCGTCGCGGCAGTCCCGTAATCCCTTTTCAGAGGATCTTTCTGCCCAAGTATCTGACCTATAAAAGATTTGCGTGATGTGCCCAGACAGATGGGCCTGCCAAGGCATCTGAGCTCTTCCACTCTCCGCAGGATCTCAAGATTGTGCTCCAAAGTCTTCCCAAAACCGATCCCCGGATCGATAACTATATTATTTTCTTTGATGCCCGCTTTACAGGCGGTCTTGATACGCTCCTCAAAAAAAGCCAAAAGCTCAGACATCAGGTCCTCGTAGCGAGGGTCGCACTGCATCGTTTTAGGATCCCCTTTGGAATGCATTATCACTACCGGAGCATTATGAGCAGCCAAGATTTCCGCCATCTTAGGATCAAAAGTCAGTCCGCTCACATCATTCACCATAAAAGCCCCGGCTTTCAGCGCGGCTTCGGCAACGCCGGATTTACGGGTATCTACGGAAATAATGGGTTGAGGCTCCGCCTGTTGAGGCTCCGCCTGTTGAGGCTCCGCATGCGGAGCCTCAACAATAATCCTCTGTATAACAGGAATTATCCTATCTATTTCTTCTTCAACGGATATCGTTTCCGCGCCCGGCCTGGTCGACTCTCCTCCTATATCAATAATATCGGCTCCTTCGGCAAGCATTTCTTTTGCTCTTTCGACCGCATTATTTTGTGACAAATATTCCCCGCCGTCAGAAAAAGAATCCGGAGTAACATTTAATATCCCCATAACAAAGGTTCTTTTGCCGAATTCCATCCCTAAAACCGGTGCCGGTATACTTTGAGATGCATATATTGCTGTCTTTATCTCCTCCGCCAGGTCCGGCAGGCCGAACTGCTGCAGTTTCAACTTTTCAAAAAGTCGTGTGTACTGTGATAGTGTCCCGAAAAGAAGGACATCGGTTGTCTTGGCGGAATGGTCTATAGTACCGTAGGAAGTAGCAGCATCTCCGCCGCCGGATAGCATATCCTGTTTCAATATATTAGCGGATGTGACAGATATATTTTTTAGCTTTACCGCGCGAAAAACCGCTTTGGGAACCATTATGGCAATGCCGGACGGATCGGTCCCCACACTCAGCATTTCTCTCTCGGCATCGTCAATATTTTCTATCGAAATTATTCTCGAAAGTTTACTCATTGTCGCAGGTATTATAACATGGCCTTTGAGCTAAGTATTTCCAGCCTCACAATGGTTTTTGAGGAGGGATCAACCCTGATGCGTTCATCTACCCGCAGCCCCGCTACCCACACGATCTTCTCTTTGTCGCATATGATCGGAACAATAGCTCGTTTTTCAAACGGGACCTTGGAATCCACAAAATAGTCCTGAAGCTTTTTGAATCCCTTCATGCCAAAGGGAATGAACCGGTCTCCGGGTTTAAAATTTCTTACAAACAACATTGCGCCTTTTATTTTTGAGACATCCAAATATGCCGCTGAACCGGGAATCCTGCTAAAATCCTTTGGTCTTTTCGAATATACAGCTTTTATTGTTATGCCAAACCCTTTTATTCGGATCTTTCCGGGTATTTTCAGCGTATATCTATAAGCCGGCTGTTTTACCGCATCTTTTTTCTTGTCCGTAATAAGATAAAACTCCCCTTCCGCTATCACAATAATATTTTCAGGAAGACAGACATATCCGTCTTGTAAGGACAATATTGCTTTTATATGCGCCGCTGTTATGTTGATAAGATCACCTTTGAAATTTTCTATCGCGCTCCGAAGGACATGTCCTTTTAACGCATCTGGAACTGATATAAGCGTTGTTCGATTGACAAGGACTCCGTCTTTTGTCTTCTTTACAGCTGTTTCGGAAATAGCGGATACATACCGGCAAAGAAGAGCATAATCGGCAGAAAAATCCCTTATAAGAGAAATTATCTCGTTTTTTATATTCGGATTTTCCAGTTCCATCGCCGGCAGGAGAAGATTTCTGATCCTGTTACGCTTGAATTTATTTTCCAGATTTGTAGCGTCCTGACGGAATGACAGGTTATTTCTTTTGCAGTAATCAAGTATTTCCGCCTTGGACACCTCGATAAAAGGCCTGACAATATTATCTCTTACAGGCGGGATACCGCAAAGGCCCTTAATCCCGGTCCCTCTCATGGCTCTCATCAAAAAAGTCTCTATGTTGTCATCCGCATGATGAGCAAGAGCTATCCTAAAAGCCCCAAGTTTTTTCGCGGCGCGGTCAAAAAAAGCATACCGCTCTGCCCTGCCGGCTTCTTCAATTGAAGATTTAAGCTTTTTCGCCGTTTTTTTTACATCCGCTTTTGCCGTGATCAGCTTCACGCCCATTTCGCGGCACAAATCCCTGACAAATTCAAGGTCAAGAAGGGCGCTTTTGCCGCGAAGACAGTGGTTAAGATGCGCCGCATAGACTTTGCGGCCGGTCTTTTTTAAAAAGTGAAGAAGCGCGACTGAATCCGCTCCGCCGGAAACAGCGACAAGCACTGCTCCTTTGTTTGGAAGCATAGAATGGTTCTTTATCGTCTTTTCAACTTTTGTTTCAAGCAATTTAGGCCAGCCTGTCGGAGATATTGGAAATAACAGGGATGTTTACACTTTTACCCATCAGAAAGACAAATGAACATTTGAGGACATAAAGCCAGAAGGCAAAAAACAAAATGCTCGAGAATATCCCCAGGAAAGAAACATCTATATAGACAGAACCCCAAGCGGCAAGGGCTTTTAATGCGACCACGACAATGATCATGAACAACCATAAAAACATAGCCTGTCCGCCATGAAAGGCAAGCTGTTCGTCCATTCTTCTGTCGGTAAATATTATGCTGAAAGACGGAAAAAATAGAATGTATGAAAAGACGACAAGAGCTTTTTCGGAAAATGACAGTTGGTTGTTGGAAATTTTATTCATACTAGGTCCTTAACGTATATTTTTTACTCCTTCGTTCAAGCAGTAAGAAGTAAGGAATAAGGAGAATTTTGCTTCGTCTTACTTCTTACTGCTTATTCCTTACTTCTTAATTTTGCGAAGCAAAATTCTGTCGGGGGCCGGAATCGAACCGGCGACCTAGGGCTTATGAGTCCCTCGCTCTAACCGTCTGAGCTACCCCGACACTTAGCCAACCTTAAAAAGGTCGGTTCCCTCTACTCCTTGCTTATCATCGCCCCTCGCCCTGATAAGGGAGAGGGGTCGGGGGTGAGGGTTATCCGAACTTCCTCATCACAAGCCCCGAAAGGACTTTGGGGTAAAAGAAAGTGGACTTTTGGGGCATGCGCGCACCGGCATCCGCTGTTTCCATTATCTGAGATATCGTCGAAGGATTCAGCAAAAAAGCACAGGAAGAAGAACCGCTTCTCACTGAAGCCAGCGCCTCTTTGTCGTCATGAGAGTAAGAAATGACATCTTTTGTGTCTTCCCCCTTATATTTTTCAAGCACATCGTCAAGCAAAAGAGTATGCAGTATGGCCGTTTCAATATCCGCCTGGTCCTGCCGGCCTTTTGCCTTCATGACCTTGTTTTTTGCCACTGTGTCGCGCAATTTGAGCATATAAAGCTTATTGTCTTTTCTGCTGGAAAATCCGAAAACTTTCCCCTTGGCCTTGGTTATCTTTTCGAACGAATCTATCTCTACCATTAAAAAATATTTTTTCGCGGTATTTTTTAGCAGCTCGATATCTTCCTCGGAAATTTTCAGAAGCCTGTGGGTGGGAAGGACCAAAAGGCCGGGATCCGATTCTTCCGCAAAATAGGCAAGTGCAAAATTGCGCGGATCAGAGCTGCTTGGATCAATACCCAGTTCTCTTGCATATTTAAAGGCCGTTTCGAACCGGTGATGGCCGTCGGCTATATATACGGGCTTATCTTTGAACTCCGAACAAAAATCGTCTATCTCGGCACTATCATCTACTCTCCACAGTGAATGAGAAGAAGCGCTGTCATCCGTAAACCTTATCGCCGGCTCAGTTTCCGGCAGGCTTACGGGATATCCTTTGTAGACCATAAAGACAGGTTCGGTATTGGCCAAAGCGGCTTTGAGAAGCTTCATCCTGTCTTCTTTAGGCTTTTGATAGGTATTTTCGTGGAACTTGACCTCTCCCTTTTCATCAAGACGCACCAGCCCAAAAAAGCCTTTCCTTGAATATTTTTTCCCTTTATGGACAAATTGCTGCTGGTAAATGTACATAGAAGGGACTCTATCCTCGGAAAGGATCCCCTCCTCTAGCCAAGATCTGAGATACCCGGCAGCTCTTGAATATTTGTTGTCCTTTTCATTGTCGGAGGCAAAATCTTTGCCAAGGATTATCCTTACTATGTTGTTCTCGCTCTTCAAATAGTATCTGTCCTGATCTCTGGGAAACAGGACATCGTACGGCGGGCATACCAGATTTGATATGTCCGGGAACTTATCCTTATTGAAAGTTATTCCTTTGAACGGGCTTATATGCGCCATTGAATGCTCCTCAAGATTAATTATACACAAAAAACGCCGCGTATTTGCAAATACGAAAGCCTTCTGGTAGAATAATTTCATAATGGTGGACAATAAGATAAAGATACTGGTCGTGGACGATGAGCCCGGAGCTTTGGAATCATTCCGCATGATCCTGGAGATAAAGGATTTTGAGGTCTCAACTTTTTCCAACGGCAACGAAGCTCTGAGCCAGGCCGAAAAAACACCTTTTGACATAGCTTTTATCGACCTTAAGATGCCGATCATAGACGGGCTTGAGGTGCTCAAGAAGCTTAAAGAGATATCCCCTGCTACCGAAGCTATAATAGTTACCGCTTATGCCACTGAAGAGTCCCAGGCCAACGCCATCACGCTGGGCGCTATGGAATACCTGAGAAAGCCTTTCCTTATGGAAGAGATATTTTCTCTCTGCGACAGGGCTTTAAGGAAAAGAAGAGAAAAAGGATGCGCAAGCAAGAACAAAAAGGCCGGTCCCGACGTTAACAATATCCACTAACATCTCAAAACAGGCTATTCATCACTCTATTTCAGCATTATATGTAACATTAATATTTATATATAGCCCTTCTTTGGACCGATAATTTCATGCAAGTTTTAATTAGTTGCATCCGATTGATACACATGAAGCAAAGAAGGAGAAGATCTCTATGGCAGTAACAAATAGTACGTCCGCGAGCAATACAGCAGGCACGGCAGCAGCCGCAATATCCCAGCAAACCGCATCAACAGACAGTTCGGCTTTCAAACAGGTCATGCAAACTACCATCACTAATAATACGGCTCCAGCTGTTGCGGCTTCATCTAATACAACGACAGCAAAAACAAATACGGCCTCCATCGCTACAATAGTAACGAGCGGCACACCTGTTAAAACTATTGTTTCTTACACCCCTGTTATAAAACCAGAAAGTCTTTTGATAATGTCGCTATTTGACGCGGGCTTCACCGACGCTAGCGACGCTATGGTTGCCATTATGAACAAAATAGTAAGAAAAGAAGCAAATATTCAATTGCCCTTAGATCCAAGTAACTTATACGGCTATCCGACTCAATTGACAATAAATGCATCGGACGGACTTGACAATGGTGAAATACTTGCCGTCCTGCTCAATAGCACAAAAGACCCGCAATTGAATATCATAGCCGGTCGTATTTTGAAAAGATCACAATTTGTGCTCCTGCCAAACGATCAAACGATAAACACAAGTGACGGCATAAGTAATGAAGAACTTAATATGGCATTATGTTCTTTTGCAGGCAACACGGTTGTATCTGCTTTTAACTCAAGGCTGGCAAGTTATAAGGAACAGATACTATCTGACATCCAAAATGGAAACTATTCGTCTTTTTCCGCTGCGCCGGACATAGTAAAGAATGATGAAAGTTTTGTTCTTGCGGCAGTATCAAAACATGAAGACTTTTTTAATTGCATACCTGATATATTCAAAAATAACAGCAATTTTGTTTGTAATGCTTTGAGCCTGAACCCCGATATATTGAAGTCCGTTCCTGCATTATGCGAAAATAAAGATTATGTTCTTGCCGCTTTAGGCAATATTAGCAAGGACCGATTTAAAACAGCAGAACTTATGGATGCCGTCGCAAATCACTATGCAATCAATGGCAAACCAAACAATAACAATCCAATATTTAACAATATCGATTTTGCGAAAAAAGCCGTAAATATTATGGGCCAGACATTTAAATATCTGGAGAATTTCCATGACAACAGAGAGATCGCACTTGATGCGATAAGGATGGATTGTTATGAGTATATTTATGCCTCGGACAATTTAAAAAACTCAGCGGATTTTCAAAGAGATGCTGTCTTTGCTGATCCATTTCTCGGAAACCCCTTAAATTCCTCCTGGATGGCTATAACAAGCACGATAAAAACCTATTACGACCTCTTTAACTCGATAAATAACCAAACATCTACTTTTAAAAATTACGACGCGTCATTGCGTGGCAATAAGGAGCTGATAAAAACTCTTGTTGCCGGAAATACAGAACAAAAACATAGCTTTGGAGGAAAGCCGGAAATCCTATCCGATGTAACTGATTCAATAAAAGGAGACCGTTCTTTTCTTCTTTCGCTAGTAAGCATTAACGGCAAAGCGGTCCAATACATCCCGGCTGCTATGCAAAACGACATAGAATTCATTCGTGCGGCAGTTTATGCGCCTTATGATCCCGGATTTTATTCAAAAGATGCTCGTCTTGCCAACAATTCGGACAATAAATCATTTGCCATAGATATGTTCAAACGCTGTATCGCTGTTGGCTATTTTCCGCTTGGATTCGAAGATGATCGCGATGTAGCATTTGCGGCCATAAGTAATAATCCTAATTTATTTTCAGAAATATCAAACAGACTTAAGAAGGATCCCGAGATAATCAACAAGATGATAATGATGGGACGCGCCAAGTCGGTTTGCAGTCCAGGAACGATCAGCAATAAAAACATTATTTTAGAAAGCATAAAGATGTCGACAAGCTATCCGAATGACAATTTAAAATACGCAACGCCGGAACTGTTAAACGACAGAACTTTCGCTTTACAGGTAATTGCCAGAAACAATAAGGCTTTTAGTCGTTTTAGCAGTCAGCTCACAAATGATGCCGGTTTTCAAAAATCAGCCGTATATTCGAACATGAATGTTATCAGTTCCATCTCGACCGCCAGCCCTGGGTATAAACCAGCACAATCAGCTTATACTAATGTCAAAAATGCACTCGAAATATTAAACATAGAATGGCCATCGAGATTCTGCAATACCAAAGAAATAATCAGGAACAGATATTCGGTAAGCTCGCCAGCCGTACAAAAACAGCTTATTGACTGTTTTGGACCGGATGCACAGGAATATTTTAAGGATATTGATAAAGACACCCGCCCTGTACTGATAGCAGCATTTCCTAAACATGACGGGGTTGGCGGCGTATTTGTATCTTCGGACTTTAACGACGCAACGACTAAATACAAAGTCATCTATTACGAATCTTCAAGTGATCTTGAATTCTCCAACAATATACTTGAGGCAACAAAAAAAACAAAAGCATCGGTCATCCAAATAACAGGACATGGGAGCCAAGGCTCCACATTATATAAATCTATCGAAGAAGATCAGATCCATTTAGACGGAAGCGATACAACGCTTTTCTATCAGTTAAGCCAAAGTCTTGTTGATCAGGGCAAAGTAATGTTGCTCAGTTGTTCTACCGGCCAAGGTGGAAAAGGAGGACCCGGTATTAATAATATGGTCGAATTTGTTCACAGAATATGGCCGAATTCCTTTACTTATGCGCCGCAAGACGATACCGAGGGTAAATTTAGTTGGGACAAAGACGGATATATTGACTCGATGCTTTATTACAACACATCAACATTCATTATCCCGCCAGATAAAAGTCCTGCATCTGTTGGAACAAATACTACGCTGAATACTCTTCAGACAGCGTATGGAACCGCAACAAACGGATCGGTAAAAAATGCTTTAGCAGGTATCATCAACAATCTTTATAACGGGACACCATTCAGTATCATGGTCAATGGGACTTATTACACGATCGATGCTAAAGATGGGCTAAACAGCACCGAGTTTGGAGCATTAACGGACTGGACTACTGCACAGCAGAACATGGATACTGCTTTAACATCTCTCACTAAATCGGCAAATACAACTATCAAAAACGCTTCGACGAAGGCAACTTATCAAGGCCTAATAACAAAACTTAGCGGATCATCACTATTTACTCTTCGGGCTGATGGACTCACTACCAAAATAGATCCCTCGGATGGTCTGAATGCGACTGAGATGACGACAATAAATAATTGGTCTCGGACATTCCTGGTACTCGATGCTCAATTGACAGGACTTATGTATGCAAAAGACAACACCATTAAAGACACGTTGATAAAAAACGACTTCCAAACTGTAATAGATAGGATCAACACCGGGATTAGCAGATGGACTCTCAGCGGATCTGGTTGGGCACAACCATTTACTCTTCCGGGAACTTCTATCAAGATTGATGCGACGGATGGCCTGACAAACGATGAACTGACAAAGCTTCTCTCGTGGCGCAGCAGCTTTACTCTGATGGATAACGCGATCATCGCTCTTAAGGCGAAGTTAACTGCGACCGCCGTTGCTAATAAAGCCAACATAAATGCTGTTTTAACTGCAATGACGAGCAATCCTCGAAAGTCATTCACTATCCCTATTACTAATGGAACTGCCATTAATCCTGTAGACGGGTTAACTCCGACTGAATACAATGCTCTTAATGCGTGGTGGAACACTTTATAGTGCTGTAGTGTCGCCGAAGGCTGCGCAAACGGCCCCGGCATCAACAATCTTGCGGAATTTTACCACCAGATATGGCCTGAATCGTACACTTATTGCGGAGTAACTCCTGTCGCGGGATATTTTGACTATGACGCAAATGGTTTAATCGCTGGGCCTAATTACTGTGGAGCAGAAACCTACCTGATGCCGCCTGATGATCTAGCGTCCCCTCAAAAATGAACCTATCGGCCGTATTATCTTACCTAAAATATCCGCGCTTTTTACTTTTCCAAAAAAAGACCTGTTTATGCTTTCCTCCGCCACGCAGCCGCGGCAGGCTTCAAAAGTGCCCTGCAAGCGCCTGTACCCTTTTACGATATCCGAAGACATTGTTCTTTCAAGGTCCCCGTTTATCGGAATGGTCGCCTGCCCTGCCCATATACAGGGCAAAATAAGATTGTCATCTGGAGATATTGATATGACATTGTCCATGACCGAGCAAGAAGTCCTGCCGGTATTATTTCCGCCTTTTGTTAATAGCTCAAAAAGCTGCTTATCAAAGATCACCTGCGCCGATGCAGCATATCTGCGGATATAATCAAAAGATATTTTTTCAAAACCTTCAAGGGCCGGGCAATGGTGCACCGGGACCAGCCGGACTTTAACTTTTTTTTCCTGGGCAAGCTCGATCAGCTCCGGCAGATATCTTATGCTGTCCCTGCTGAGAGTATAGTTTATGACCGGCTCTACGCCTAAATGCAGTGCCAAAGATATTGTATCCATCGCTTCCAAAAAACATTCCTGCGCTTTTACCGCGTTGTGCTCTGTTTCCAATGGATAATCCAAAGAGATATACAGCTTGTCCAACAAGCCGGCGGCTGAAGACAGCATTTTCGAGGACAAAAGCCCGTTGGTGCACAAATACACCAAGAAACCCTGATTTTTTGCGAATTTCAGAGCTTCGGGAAGATCGTCGTAAAGAAGCGGCTCTCCTCCCGTAAAAAGGATCTCTTTGCAGCCGAGCTTCTTTAGCGTGTTCAAATTTTGCTTAAGAGTCGCAATGGAAGGCACTACCAAGCGGTTAAGCCCCGAGTCCTGCCAGATGTGGCAGTAGTCACACCGGCAATTACAATCATAGGTAAGATAGTAATGGCAGATCATTAGGTTTCTTTGGCTTCAAAAAGCACCATAACAGCCGGCAAATATAGCATGAGTCCCAGCAAAAGTATTGACGTGTCCAGGCCAAAGCTATCGGCTATCATACCAAACGCCACTACCGGAATAGTAAAAGCAAAATTAATAAGCATATTCTGTATCCCAAATATCCTGCCCCTCAGGGAACGGGGAGTCTTGTGAGCTATAACGGTTTGTACGGTTGCGTTGATCAGTATATTCCCGAACCCCAGGACAAAACAGTAGAAAAAAGCAAGGTAAAGATTTTTGGTTTGTGAAAGCAGCACCAGACAGGAACCTGTCATAAAAAATCCCGCAAATACTATGTAGTTCTTTTTGAAATAATGGCTCAATCCGCCCAAAGCCCACATGCCAAAGATCATCCCGCCGCCGGCAAGTATCACAAGATAGCCGAAGTTTTTGGCGCCTATTCCGATATATTTTTCGGCAAATTGTATAGCCAGCATAGAGACAACGGAAAGCGCCGATGTGACCATGAACATTTTGAAAAAGGCATATCTTATCACGGCTTTGCGCCTTATGAATTCAAGGCCCTTGAGCAGGTCCTGCTTCACTGTCTTTACGGAAGAACCCGCATTTAAATTTGAATGTTTTATGGATACCAGAAGTATCGCTACGGAAGACAGCAAATACAGCGCTGAAGATATCATCAGTGTCTTTTCGTTCCCGAAAAATCCCACAAGCAAGGCCCCCAATCCGAAAGCTGCTACCGAGGTCCACATCCAAGTGGTCACGAACAGGGAATTGGCCAGGATCAGGTTTTCTCTTTCAACGATCTCCGCCAAAGAAGAAGCCTCTGCCGGCGCAAAAAACTGCGCTATTGTATAAACACCCAGACTGACCAGGAATATCCATAAAAGAGAGCTTTCCAGTAAAAAGGCTATCGCAAAAATAACCGCAGCCCTGAGAAAGCAGGAGAAGAACATTACATATTTTTTGTTCCACCTGTCCACGTACACGCCCGCAAAAGAAGCGAACAGTACCGAAGGGATCCCGAATGACAGCATTGGTACGGACACCCCAAGATTTGTGTGGGTGAGATTATAGGCTGCGAGCACTAGGACATATATATACACTCTGTCTGCCAGCTGAGATAGCATTTGAGCCGTCCAAAGGAACATAAAAGACCGGTTCCTGAGCACTGCCGAGAATTTTGGAGGTATTACATGTTTTTCCATAGGGAAACATCCTTTCCGACATGTTCGCTGATGCCGGGGGCCAGTACCAGATCGATATTTTTTATCTCTTCTAAAGAGAAATTGGGCATGTCAGATCCGCTTTTTACACCGGTGATGCGGCACTGCAAATCCGAAGAAAAGCGCTCTACAGGCAAAAATCCTTCTATGTCCGCAAGCCGAACATCAAATATCCGTGTGACCGAAGCCGGATCAAATCCATGTTTGAGAAGCCTTAAAGATCCGAGCATCAGCTCAAAAAGCGGCTCACGGGGCACTCTTTCTTCAAGAAAATAAAAAAGCACTTTTGCGATATAAAGACCCGCATTAAGAGAACTCTCTTTTTCCCTGACCTTGTGAAAACTTTCAATGGTTTCGGCCTGGCTTAATATGTCCAGATTTTTCCCCTCCGCCAGCAGAAGATTGTTGTAGCCAAAGACCTCAAGCCGTCCGCCGTACTTGCTGGACGGCTTAAAGGCTGATTTTGCTATTGCGGATACTTTTCCGCGCTGCCTTGTAAAGACGGACAGGAGCTTGTCCGCTTCCGAGAATCTTTTGGACCTCAGATTTATAGCCTCGGTTTTATAGGAAGGCATAACTTAATATAAAACTTTAGCATGTTAAATTGCAAGCCGTCAACTAAAAAAAGTCTTGCTTGACGCTCCCCGACCGTTATGTTATTTTTAACTTACAGTGGTAAAACAGCCAAAAATACTCATGGCCGATGACGAGATCAACATCCTGGCCCTGTCCGGAGAAGCGCTGAAACAGCAGGGGTATGATGTCATTACCGCCTCGAACGGTATCATGGCCCTGGAAAAAGCCGTGGCAGAAAAACCTGACCTGGTAATATTGGACCGCCAGATGCCGGGCATGAACGGCCTTGAGGTGTGCAAAAATATCAGGGAAACAGCAGGGTTAAGAGATGTCCCTGTCATTTTTTTGACCGGACAGGATTCAAAGCCGGAAATAATGCAAGGTTATAGCGAAGGGGCAAACGAATATATCACAAAACCTTTTAATCTGAATGAGTTGATAGAAACCGTTGCCAACCTCCTGTCAAATGACAAAAAAACTGCAGGCTAGCCTTTATCTGACTTTGCACCATCCCTCGTACTCAAAATACCCCAGAAAGCTATAAGAAACTTTTACCCGGTACCATTCATTATCGATCGTTGCGCCGGTGAGATTAATATTGACAGGAACGTCATATACAACGGGAGATTTGTCATCGGGCTCAGCAAAAAGCTTTTTTACCGGAATGTCAAAAGCAGTAAAAGCCGCATTATCATTCTTGGAAATAACACCTGCTTGAAAAGCAAGAAACATGCAAGAAGCAAATGCGATCAGGATCAGCATCTTTTTTAGCATCCTATACTCCCGTCTTTATCGTCAAATATTACAGTAAATACAGAGCCCTTGCCGGGAATACTTGAGACCGCTATCCGCGCACCGTTATCTTCCAGTATCCGTTTGGTTACGGACAGGCCCAGTCCCGCGCCGCCCTCTTTTGTAGTATAGAACGGGTCAAACACCCGCGCAAGGTACTCCTCTTTTATACCGCAACCGGTATCAGATATTTCAAATTGCCCTTTACCGGTGCGAATGCCAAGCACGCCTCCTTCCGGCATGGCCTGCACCGCGTTCAGGATCAGGTTGAAAAAGACCTGTTCAAGCCCTTCCCTATCGGCCTTTACCTTGAGCGGATATTCTATATCCCTGATCACCCTGATCGAATTGCTCTCGTACTGAGGAGCGCAAAGCTTTAATATCTCCCCTGCCAGCTCAGGTATCGATATTTCTTCGATTATCCTTTCGCCGGCAAAGACTTCTCCGGCACTTCCTTCAAGCCTTAGCAGGCGGTTTACGACCGAATTTATCCTTTCGATCTGCCTGGGCATTATGTTTAAAAAATCTTTTGCGAACTGGTCGTCAGAAATATTTTCCGTAAATACCTGCATCAGGCCCCTCATTGCCGTTAAGGGATTTTTTATTTCATGCGCCATTTCCCCGGCGATCATCCCGATCGCGGAGATCTTTTCCGTCCGGTACAAAGAGAATTGATCCTCCATGATCTTTTCCGACAAAAATATGTTCTGTAAAGCTACGCAGGCATTGGCCGAAAAGGTCTCGAGCAGGTCAAGGTCCTGTTTGTTCCACATCTGCCTGCCATGCTTTTTTCCGAGCAGAATAAAGCTTTTCAGTGAAGTGCCGCAAACTATCGGCACAAAAACGGAGTCCTCGCAAAAGTCTTCGTCAACGGATATAGAAAACTTCTGTTTAAAAGGAAAATTCTGCATATCATATTCGCCGGGCAGACCCATAAAAAGGCCTGTGCTTTTTACTAATTTATATTTACAAAGCCGGGGATCTCCGATATAAAAAGCAGTATCTTTCACGCCTAATATTTCGCTCAAATGTCCGGTCGCCAAGGAAGCAAGATCTTCTATTGTAAGACAGGAAGACACAGAATATGAGAGCTGTTTTAGTACCGACTTGTAATCGTAGCTTGGACCGAACAAAAGGCGGTCGATCATTTTTTGGAACCGGCTCCTCAATGGATCAAACAACAAGGAAAAACAGATCAGTACAAGAATAGCCGGCAAAGCGGAAATTAGACCATGAGACACCTGAACAAACCTGAGTGTTACCGCGGTAGAGGCTATATATACCCCGGTAAAAACGCTTATCATCAGCGTATAGACGATCCACCTGCCGATCACAACCTTGATATCAAGCAGCCGATGCCTTATCACGGCATAAGTTCCCGCAAAAAGATAAAGCGGCATGATGAAGATGCCGAACGGATATATATCTACTCCAAAAACGGGCAAAAACCAAAGTATTCCGCCGCTAAAACCTAAAGTCGAGGCAAGAATGATATAGGATATCTGGTTCTTTCTGGCTCCTGAAGAAGATCGCAAAGCCCGAAAAAGCTCAAAAAAACCTGAGAACAGCTGAAAAAGAAAGGCCCCCGCGAACAGTCCATAGGCAATGCCGCCCCTGGGATAATACCTAAAGTAGCTGGTAGATGTCAGCCCTTCAATAAAAAGAGGGGTCGGAAGAAGGCAAATAAAGATAAAGGCAAGTATCCCGAAGAAGAATAGCCTCCTTTTTCTTTCAAAAAATATGCCCAGAAAAGCATAAACAAAACATAAAAAAAAGAACGGTATAAGAGTCGCAAATAACAGGTTCATCCTCGTCCAAAAAAGGACCCTTTGAGCGGAAAAGGATATCTCCCCCATGAACTGGCAGAAACACCAAAGGGAGAATGCGAGGTTGTACAAAGCAAGTGTATTCTTGGAAAGAGCATCCTTGCCCAGAAAATATACTGCAAAAGAAAATATCAGGCCTGCCAGTGCCGCGGACAAAAGAAGGACATTATACGCAGGCATGCTATTTCTCAGGCACGTTCAGATCTATCATCTCAACTCCCGGCATATATTCCCTGACTATTGGGTCGGTAATACCCGAAAGCCTGTCCAGCAGCTGCTTGATGCGCAAGGCTTCTTCCTCCACGGTTTTCATCTTATGCTTAACCAGTTTCGGATCAAAGCTTCCCTCTTTGGAGATCTTGATCAAAAGCACCTGGGTTAAAGCAAGAACTGAGGTGAGCGGATTGTTTATTTCGTGTTGAAGTGATATAGAAAGCCGGGTCGCCGTGGAGATCCTTTCCGCTTTAGCAAGATTCTCCCTGGTCTTCACCAGATCTTCGTTTATCTTTTCAAGCTGCTTCACATACTTTTCTTTTTCCCTCGCTTCCGCAGCCAGTTTGACGGCATCCTTTTCTTTTTCGAGCAGATTAGAGTTCTCGATAAAGATCGCTATCTGGTTAGTAACAGTCACAAAAAAACCGATATCATCCGCATCAAAATCGTCTTCCGACATCTTAGGCCCGACAGCCAGAATCACAATAATTTTCCCCTTGACCATGCCGGGGATACAAACGTAAGAACCTGTTTTTTGCATATCATCAAGGACCCTGACATAACCTTCTTTTTCGGCAGAAGTAGTATTGTCATCTCCTATCTTTTTTTCCGCTTCTCTTCTTATTATAGGTTTGCCCGAAACATTCATATACTCGATCAACGGGTAATTAGGTGTCATAGTATGGCCTAAAAACTCTTTCCCCGAGCCTTCAGCGCTTTTAACCTCAAAGCGATCATGTTTCTCGTCAAAGACAAAGAAGAACACTCCCGAAAGAGAACACCTTTTTGCTATAACCTTAAGACACTCTGTGAGATGTTTTTGGCTGTCAACAGACAGGTTCATAGAAGAGGTTATTTCCGTTATTGCAACTTCAAAATCTAATTTTGACCTTGAGAATATTGTGTCCGTAAGTTTTTCCAGCCTGATCCTGATAGGATCAAAGATCATCACAAGAATAAAGAAGAAAAGGAGCCCCGCGATAAACGGATACCCTCCTGTTAGTCCCTGGAAGAATTCGGCAGTAAGAAAAAGGAAGGAAAAGTATGCGACACTGGCAATACTTGCAAGAGAAGCAAAAAACAGGCCTTTGCCGACAACGTAGTGAAATTCCATAAACTTATATCTGAAAATAGCTGCAAAAGTAAACACAGGAAAAAAGACGGTTGCCAAAGGAGATAGTTTATATAACTGCCAATTCAAAGAATAACCCAAAAAAGGGACAAAAATGTTAATGATCCCGCCAAGGCCTACAGGGATTATTGTGCCAAAGAGAATATAGGCGATTTGCGTCTTAACCTGTCCGGAAGAAACAAAAAATCTTTTTGCGATCAGCCAAAAGGAAACAGAAAAGTAAACAAAAAAATACATCGCAAAAAGAATGAACAACGGCTCCAAATGCTCTTTTATCGTATGATCGGGCATAAACCACGATCCGGAGACCAAAACATTTGTATACAACAGCACGGAAAGGACCGGCACAGGAAGAAAAAGCAGCAGATCAACAGCAGATAATCTTTTAGAAATCCCTGAAAATATCTTGGCAAAATACAGATAAAATACCGGCAAAGGCATTACGGAAAGATATGCGACCTTGATCCAAAATATCGGGATATATCCTGTAATCATGTTTGAATTGGCAATGACCATAAAGACAGAAAAAAGCCGTCCTATGCCGAAAAGAACGAATAAGCCGAGAGCAATATTTATCGGATTTTTGATGTTGCTATACAGAACAACAGCCGCGATCCCCAAAGTCAGGAAAAAAACAGAGATGTACAGCACATCGAACAGCAATTTTTCCGTCACAAAGACACATCCTTTCGATCAACAAAGGTCAGATGCGGTATTCCCGCATTACAGGCTCTGTTATGCTTGCTAAGTCCCTAAGTATTTCCCTTATTTTTTTTGAGCTGTGCTCTATGTTTGCTATTTTTCTGAGAACATCGTCTTTTTGCAGCGCAAGCCCATCATTTGTATCGGACAAAAAAGTCTTTGACTCATTGATGATCTCTAAAAGCGGCCCGGCTATTTCGCGCTGCAAAGGAACGGCCAACATTGTCATTGTCGCCATTCTTTCCGACTTCACAAGCTCTTCTTTTGTATCCAAAAGCTCTTTGTTCATTTTTTCGAGCATCTTTGTATATTTGTCGCGCGTCTGCGCCTTAGCAAGCGCCTCGGCGGAGATCTTCTCTTTTTCTACAAGGATAAAGTTTTCCAAAAACATTGAGCTTTGAGCGGCGAGAGTGCTTAAAAACGAAAGGTCCTCTTCATCATAGTAATCACCGAAAACTTTGCCTCCAAGAGCAAAAAAAGCGACCACTTTCCCTTTAAGAACGCTCGGATAACATAGCTGCAAATTTAATCTTTCCATTTCTCTAAGGACCTCTTTATGCTTATTTCTCTCATACTCGGACACAAACACATCCGAAACATCTCTCTCGACATCCGATTTAAGTACCGGTTTTTGGGTTTCTTCTATGCGCACCACCAAAGGATTGTCGGTATCCATGGTTCTGCCGACCATGTCCTTACACATGCCGCCGGCCCCTTTTATGACATATTTACCGCTGTGTTCATCATACAAAAAGAACGCCCCTCCGGTCAGGTACATTCTCTTTGTTATAAGTTTGGCGATCAAACCGAGCAATCTTTCCCTGTTATAGATAAAATTCATGGCGGAGCTGGTCTGCCGGAGCGTCTTTTCATAGCCGATCTTTGATTTGAACAAAAAAGTATTCACAAGTCTCTGCAGCCAGTCTTTTACCGGACCGAAAATGACCGAAAAAACAGCAAAAAATAAAAATCCGATAAAGATCGAATAATTGCCGCTCAGTTCCTGGAAAAATTTTGCTACTATAAACAAAAATCCGAAATATACCGCCGCAATAAAACTTGCTATTACGGTATATACCAAACCTCTTCCAAGCGCATTATTGATGCCCAGAAAAGGAGCAGGAAGCAATAAGAGCCTATGCTTAACAATGGCACTGGAAACCATGATCGAAATAAAAATAGTGGACAGCGGCCCAAGGACAGAGAAAATCCCCGGATCAACTCCCATAAGCGGGAGAAAGAAATTTCCCAATACTCCTATTATTGCCGGAATAAATGCGCCTATTGTCACGTATTGTATCTGTAATCTTGCAATGCCTCTGACCTTAAAATATTTTTGCATAAGAATAACAAATATCAGGAGAAAGTATGCAACGTAATAGATGGCGAACAACGATATATAGGGGCCGTATACAGGCCTTATCGCTCCGCTATCCGAAAGCCCTATTGACAGCGCTATAAGCCCCCAAGATTGCATAATATAGAGCGCAAACGTGGGAATAAATACAAAAAGGCTTTTGATCCCGGGATCTTTGTTCTCGGGAAATATCAGGGAAAAATACATAAATATCGCCGGGACCGGAAATATCGAAAGAAATCTCATCCTGAACCAAAAAGAAGCAAATTCCGTATTTATCGGGGCAAAGTAATTGCAAAAATACGAAGAAGCGACCCAGAGCGCTAAAAAACCCGTCATCAGACTGAAGGTCATATTTGTCCTATTTAAGAACCCTCTATATAGGACAACCAGTGACAATATTATATTGGCGCCGATAACGGTAAAATATGCAAGGCCCAGTATTGAATCCAACATCTTTATTGATTCCCTGCGGACGCATTTATATCGATCATATCAACCCCTGGCATATATTCCTTTACTATCGGATCCGTTATCCTGGCAAGGTTCCTCAGGAGATCTCTGATCCTTATTGTCTCCCGCTCTACAGTCTTTATCCTGTCTTTTATGAACTCTTCGCTCAAGCAGCCGGGTTCTTTGTCCATTTTCATCAGTAGCCCCTGAGTCTGCGCCAGAACCGACGTAAGAGGATTATTTATCTCATGCTGAAGCGATATAGCAAGCATTGTAACTGTAGAGAGTCTTTCAGACTTGACAAGCTCCTGCCGCGTTTCGACAAGCTGTCTGTTGGTGTTTTCGAGCATTTCGGTATATTTTTCCCTTGCCTCTGCATCGGCGATTATTTTTATGGAATCTTTTTCTTTTTCAAGCAAGACCGCGTTCTCTATGAATATGGCATTTTGATTGGCAAGAGTTATAAGAAAATTCACGTCCTCGATGCTGAACGGCTCTTCAGAAAGCTTGGGACCGAGACATAAGAAGGCAAGCGTCTCATTCTTAAGTATACTCGGAACAGCCAATCCGGCTTTTAGCTTCTCAAGGTCTGCCAATACTGCTTTGATCTCGGAAATATCGTCCGGCGACATAAGAATATCGGAAACCTGCCTTTCCAGCTCGTATTTAGATACCGGTTTTCTTGTCTTTTCCATAAATTCGATAATAGGATAATTCGACGACAACGTATAAGATATAAGATCTTTGCTCGTCCCTTCAGCTGCTTTGGCAGTGAACTTGTCATTTTTTTGATCAAAAAGAAAAAGCGCGGCTCCGGAAAGGTTCATGCGCCTTTTTACAAGCTTGGCCGTAAGTTTTAAAAGCCTGTCCCTGTCGGAGATAAGGCTCATCGCCATGCTGGTTTCTTTAAGCGTCTTTTCGTAATCGAACTTTGTCCTGAAGAAAAGCCTGTCCACCCATTCTTCGAGCTTGTTTTTGAGCGGCTCAAAGATCAAGACAAACAAAAAGAAAAGCAAAATTCCTATGATAAAGGAATAATTGCCGCTTAGAGCCTGGAAGAATCTTGCCGCGATATAAACAAATCCGAAATAAAGCACGCTTATAAAGCCGGCCATCACCGAATACACAATGCTTTTGCCAAGTATGGTGCGTAGTTCCATGAACCTGTACTGAATTATCGCGCTGGACACCATGATCGTAAAAAACACGGGAGAAAGAGTCCCTATCATATGGTATTCATGCCAGGCATACGAAACATTCAGCAGCGGGAGGAACAGATTGGTAAAGCTTCCTATCAGAATCGGTACGGCGGCACCTATTGACACATATCTGATCTGCATCCTTGCAACGCCTTTGAGCTTTTTATGTTTCTTGATCAGCATCAAAAACGAAAGCAAAAAATATGAAACAAAATAAGCGACAAACAAACCATACAGGTCCCCGAAAACCAGATCAATCGAACCGTTCGGCAAGAACTCTACTGCTTTTAAAATCCGATCATATGCCAAAAGCAGCATTAACAAAGGGACCGGGATAAATATCAAAACTGTCTGCCACAAAGGGATCTTCGGTTTTTCAGGAAATGCCGTAATAAAATATAAAAACAGCGACGGTATCGGAAAAGAGGCAACGTTGGCCATCTTCGCCCAGAACAGTATCGCGGGATCACGAAGATAAGCGATCGTATTAGCAACATATGTGGAATAACTCCAGAAAGCTATAAAAAAAGCCAGAGCAGCAAAAGTAAAATTGACCGCGGAAGGCCTGCCCCTGAGCAGTATTACCAGTCCAAGGATGAGATTGGCGCCGATCACGCAAAAATATAACAGATCTATCAATTCCATATGATTGCTAATTATATGTCATTATGCACTTCAAATCCAATTGTTTGTCGGCTGCGGCTGGATCGAGTGCTTTTTCATTTTTGAAATGAGCGTTGACCGGTCTATCTTTAGGATATCCGCAGCTTTGCTCTGGTTCCAGCCGGTGAGCGAAAGCGCTTCCAACAGATGCTGCGATTCGCACTTGTCCAGTATCTCGTTAAGCGGAATGTTGGACGCGCGCCTGTTTCTGATATCCGCAGGAAGGTCTTCTATCTCAAGCACTTCCCCGCAGGAAAGCGCCGCGATCCTTTCCGCGGTATTTTCCAGCTCTCTGACATTCCCCGGCCAATTATAACTTTTCAGCGCCTCGATAAATTGAGCGGAAACCCTTGTTATATTTTTGCCGAATTTCTTGTTGAATCTGTCCAGAAATCCGTAAAACAGGACGGTTATATCATCGCCCCTTTCTCTGAGCGCAGGAACATTGACCGGAATAACATTAAGCCGGTAGAACAGGTCCTGCCTGAAAGCGCCCCTTTTTACCATCGTGAACAGGTCCATATTAGTCGCACATATGACCCTGACATCGATCTTCACCGGTCCGCTGCCGCCTACTCTTGATATCTCGCCTTCCTGCAGGACCCGGAGCAGTTTCGCCTGCAGTGCGGTTGAAAGACAACCTATCTCATCCAGGAAGATGGTGCCCCCGTCGGCGTACTCAAATCTCCCGGTTTTTCGCTCAAAAGCCCCCGTAAAAGATCCCTTTTCGTGGCCAAACAGCTCCGTCTCGAAAAGATTTTCAGGAATAGCCGCGCAATTGACCGCCACAAACGGTTTTGCGGCCCTTTTGCTGCTTTTGTGAACCGCTCTTGCGACCAGCTCTTTACCCGAACCCGTCTCGCCTGTGATAAGAACGGTGCTGTCAGCCGGAGCTATTTTTGCCACGAGTTCAAAAAGCTTTTTCATCACATCGGAACCTCCGATGATCTCGTAAAAGGACCCTTCATACGCTGCCCTGTAAGCCCTGTTCTCTTTGGCAAGACAGCGTTTCCCCAAAGCTTTTTCGATAGCGACCTTAAGTTCTTCAACATCAAAAGGTTTGTTTATATAATCATAAGCGCCCAGTTTCATCGCAGAAATCGCGTTCTTTGAATCGCCCATAGCAGTTACCACTATCACCTCAAGATCGGGAATATCTTTTTTTATTGCCCGTAAAAAATCTATGCCGTTAAAGGACGGCATTTTTATATCCAATAGGAGAATATCGGCATTAAGCGAAAGGATCGTTGAAAAGGCTTTTTGAGGGTCCTGAAATGTCGCAACATTATAGTCGTTCTTTAGAACGGCCTTTATTGTCCTTAGGATGTCGTCTTCATCGTCGACAACCGCTATTAAAGGCTTGATTTTTGCCATAGGCTACACTTTGACAAGCTTTGTATCCGTTATCCCTTCGATCTTGTTGACTTTTTTGATTATATCCTCGGATATAAGATTGTCCACGCTAAGGACCATAACAGCCCGGCCTCCGATGGTTTCCCTGCCGACATCCATGGAAGCGATATTTATCTTTGAGTCTCCAAGCAGCGTCCCGACCTTGCCGATTATTCCGGGCCTGTCGGTATGTGAGGTTATCAGCATAAATCCGTTTGGCGCAACATCGGTGCTGAAATTATCTATCTTTACTATGCGTTCACCGTATGACTCAAACACCGTACCGGCAACAGTCTTGCAGTCTTTGTCAGAACTTAACTTTACCGATATAAGGCTGGAGAAATTTTCGGCACTGCCGCTTTTTACTTCTTTAACATTGACACCGCGCTCTTTGGCAACAAGCGTAGCATTGACCATGTTAACGGAATCGCCTAAAGCAGTCTCAAACACTCCTTTGAGCACCGCTACCGTTAAAGGAGCGACTTCGTGAGCGCTTATATCCCCGAGATATGATATTTCCACTTCTGCAACTGGCCCTTTTACCAATTGGGCAGTGAATTTGCCAAGCTTTACCGCGAGCGAAAGATACGGTTTTACCGGCCCAAGAAGGTCCGGCCTCATAGCGGGAATATTTACGGCAGCTTTTGCCGATCCGCCCTTTAACACCTCAACTATTTGTTCCGCGACATCAACCGCTACATTTACCTGTGCCTCCAGTGTTGAAGCTCCCAGATGAGGAGTAGTCACCACGTTATCAAGCTCCGCAAAAATATTATCGGCAACCGGTTCCACCTCAAAGACGTCCAAAGCCGCTGCGGCGACTTTTTTTGATATCAAAGCTTCTTTGAGATCGTTCTCGTCTATTATGCCCCCGCGCGCAACGTTCACTAATCTGACGCCGTCTTTCATCATTGATATCTTGTCTTTGTTTATAAGATGCGCTGTCTCTTTGTTCTTCGGTATATGGAATGTTATAAAATCGGCCGATCTTACAACATCATCAAGAGCCTTCACCTCTACTCCGAGCTTTTTAGCGTATTCTTCGGTGACAAAAGGATCAAACACAATTACTTTCATCCCAAGTGCCTGTGCATAAGATATCACCCTGCTTCCGATCTTTCCGGCCCCTACAACCCCCAGAGTCTTACCGTATAACTCAGTACCTATGAACTTGCTTTTTTCCCACTTCTTAGCTTTCATGGAAGCCGCCGCCTGAGGAATATTTCTGGCAAGAGACATCAGCATGGCAAAAGTGTGCTCCGCCGCCGCTATGGTATTTCCTTCCGGAGAATTCACCACAACAATACCCTTTTTTGTGGCGGCATTCACGTCAATATTATCTACCCCGACGCCTGCTCTTCCGATTATCTTCATCTTCTTCATTGCATCGATTATTTTTGCTGTCACCTTGGTCTCGCTGCGCACCATCATGGCATCATAGTCGGCAATTATATCTATCAGCTGCTGTTCATTTAGTCCCGTCTTAACATCGACTTCAAACCCCGCATTTTTCAAAGCGTCGATGCCCTCTTTTGCCGACTTATCAGCTATTAAGACCTTCATGCAAGCACCTCTTCGGCTGCCGCGACTGCAGAACCCTTTTTAACCTTTGCTCCAAGCTCTATTTCGAGAGCTGAAAGCGCGGCTATTAGCTCAAGCTGGTCTATGTAACCCAGATGTCCGATCCTGAACAACTTACCTTTCAGGTCTTCCTGCCCGCCGGCAAGTACGACCCCGTATTTTTCCCTTACGGCTTTCCTGAGCTTGTCTGCTTCCACGCCTTCAGGAGGAAATACAGGCGTCACGGCCCTTGAAGCTATTTTGTCGTCCTCTACGAGCAGCGTGAGTCCAAGCGCCCGAAGTCCCGCGCGCACGGCTTTTGCCATCTTATCATGCCTCGCAAATATATTGTCCAGACCTTCTTCTTTCAGCATCCTTATGGCTTCCTGCATACCGTAGATTATGGATACTGCCGGGGTCCACGGGGTCTCGCCTATCTCTGCGAATTTCATAGCGGCCTTAAAATCAAAGTAAAACTTTGGCATCTTGGCTGTTTCAGCGGCGGCCCATGCTTTTTTGTTCACGGATACAAAAGCAAGGCCCGGAGGCACCATAAATGCTTTTTGCGAACCCGAAACTACCACATCAAGTCCCCATTCATCGACTTTCAAAGGCGCCGTAAGAAGGCCCGAAACCGCGTCCACTATCATCAAAGCACCGTGTTTGTTAACAAGCTCGGCAACAGACTTTACGTCGTTAAGAACACCTGTGGAAGTTTCGTTTTGCTGTATAAGAACAGCCTTGATCTTTTTGTCTTTGTCGGCTATAAGCTTTTGCTCGACGGTCTTAAGATCGACAGCTTTGCCTCTTTCAAATTTCACTTCATCAACATCTGCTCCGTAAGCTTTTGCGATCTTGGCAAATCTGTTGCCAAATGCTCCAATATTCAAAGAAAGTACTTTATCCCCGGGAGACAAAAAGTTGACAATGGCAGATTCCATTCCTCCGGTCCCTGAAGTCGTTAAAACAATAATGTCGTTCTTTGTCTGATAAGCCCACTGGACACCTTCAACGATCTCTTTTATTATGCTGGAAAAAGAAGGGCCTCTGTGATTGATCATTTGTTTGCCCATCGCGGTCAGTACTCTCGCGGGAACGGGGGTCGGTCCGGGGATCATCAGATATTCTTTAAACGCCATATTAAATTCCCTTTCTAATGTTTTTGGAGATTATAAACATTATAACCTATAATCAAAAACCCGGTCAACGACCCCTCCGTGTTGTAGGATTTTTCGGCACTTCGACAAAGTTGGAGTCATTGCGAGCCCCGATTTATCGGGGCGAAGCAATCCCATAGACAAGTGGGATTGCTTCGTCGCGAAGCTCCTCGCAATGACAGTCCCTCTTCATCCATCATCCGTCATCCGTCATACTTCATTCTATCTCTTCCCAGCAATTATCCCGCCAAACTCACACTCGCATGTAGTGTGGAATGGTGTGGGGTGCCTGGCTTCAGCTTTCAAATCTCACGGTTTACTTGCCAAAACCAGGCTATTTTAATTTGCCCATCGACTCTCCCCCGACAAGTCGGGGTCGCTCGGGGACGGGAATAAGCCCTGGACTTAATTTGCGCGCTCCGCATATCCTTAAAGGTGCGGATTCCGGCTCCATTAAGTGCTCGGCGAGACGGAACCCGATATTGTTGTTCTGATTCTCCGGTTTGTTGTTGTTCCGGTACGCGGCCATCAGTTTATCAGAATTGTTGTTATACCAGGAACCGCCGCACTCGCCTGCCCCTTATAGGCTTACCCCCTGACCATTCAGCCCTAATTTAATTCGATTTCTCAAATTGTATGTATCCGCATGAACAGCATATCCAAGCCAGCTCTGCACGGATTGGACTATTTTAACCTTATCGATCAATCCGGTCCGGAGAGATGCCAGATATTTTTTCATTCTTATTTTAAACCGCTTAATATTCTGCTTTTTTATCAGGCGATGAGTTGGATACACTTTGTAACCCAAAAAGCCGACTCCCTTTCTTGTAAGGTATATCTGGCTTTTGTTTTCATGCAAATCCAATTTCAGTTTCTTCAGATATGACCGGATGATCTCTTTCAGCCCTGTTAACTCATTTTTATCATTTCCAAAAATAACCATGTCGTCCATATAGCGTATATAATACCTGCATTTAAGAACTTCTTTTAAATAATGATCCAGTTCGTTAAGATATAGATTCGCGAATGTCTGACTGGTTAAATTCCCTATGGGAATACCCGGAGATGGCGCAGACTCGATTATCGATTTGACGAGCCACAATACTTGACGATCTTTTATTTTCCTTAATATGAAACTATACAGGATATCGTGATCTATCGACGCGAAATAGCTTTTTACATCGCACTTCAAAACATATTTGTTCAAACGGCTGAACTGCGTATACCTGTTGACGGCCTTATGGCTGCCTTTGTCTTTTCTGCAGGCATAAGAGTCATAAATGAATATATCATCGAATATCGGCTCAATAATATTGCCTAAAGCGTGCTGAACAACACGATCCCGGTAAGGGGCAGCGCTTATTAATCGTTTCTTGGGATCGCAAACATAGAACCGGCGGTAGGGTCCCATTTTGTACGTCTGGTTCTGAAGTTCTTGTTGAAGTTTTACCAGTTCGTTTTCAAGATCAAGATTGAAGCGGCTTGTTGAGTCCTTGAATCTTTTGCCTTTTTGGGCTTTTCCTGCGGCTGTCAGCAGATTTTCAAACGAGCACACATCATCGAATATGTTCCCGCGTCTTTTCATCTCGCGGACTGCTGCTTGATCCAGCCACCGATCAATCTTCCGATCTCATTCGTTTCTTTGCTTATCAACTCATATCTGCGTATATTTATGAAGCGCAGGTCATATGACAACCTTATCAAATGCCGGAATACTTCGAGCTTCAAATTGGCCTGCTTTAATATGTTCAGCTTCTCTTTGGAATAGTTGGCTTCTAACAGGAGCGCGAGGATATCCAATATATTATTTTCTATTCTCTGCCCTAAAGTATATCTTTTGCATTTTGGAAACTTGGAAACTGTCGGCATCAACCATCTGATCAAATCATATGTTTTTGCGATCGAATTAGCTGATTCAATCATTTATGCACACCCCAATTTTTTTACGCCGGAAAAGGCGTAAGGGAATAAAGACTCAAGGCGTTAACCCAAGTCCTCGGCGAGACGGAACCCGATATCGTTGATCCGATACCCCGGCTAGTTGAGGCTCCGGAACGCGGCCATCAGCCTACCAGAATGGTCGTTATACCAGGAACCGCCGCGCAACACCCTATAAGTTCCTTTTTCCGGCCCTTTAGGATTTGTCAAATTATTTCCTGTATACGTTCCATACCAATCCGCGCACCACTCCCATACATTACCCGACATACCAAATATCCCTGAAGGGGTCGCGCCTAAAAGATGCGCATCGACAGGAGTTGTTCCCTTGCTGTTGAAATTAACGCGTCCTTCATACGATTCACTTCCCCACGGATATGTTCTTCCTTCGGTCCCTCTTGCCGCAAATTCCCATTGCGCTTCTGTAGGCAAGCTGAATTTCCTGCCGGATGGGCTTTCATCTGTTTTTGTTATATCTCTAAGGAACCTACAATATCCAGTCTTATCATTCATCACATCATTCCAAGAAATATTTACTACCGGATGCGATGCAAATTCCGGATTAGCAACGATATCAGGAACTTTATATCCCATCACTTGAAGGAAATCAAGATATTCACCGTTTGTCACAGGATGTTTTCCTATTGCAAAGTCCCTTAATGTGACCTGCCTTATAGGTCGCGCGTCCGTAAATCTTGTGCTGCCCATTGAGAACATTCCTCCCGCAACTCTTACCATATCAGGCACTCTTACTGTCATTTCCTGCGCTATTGGTCTTAAAGTCACGGCCTGTCTTCCTACATTACCTACTCTCATCCCATTAATTTCTACGTTCATTTTCTTTTCTCCTTTTTCCTCCTTCGCTTCCGCCTCTGGCGGAGCTTCGGAGGATTAATTCCCGTCTATATATCTATCGTCAACTCTTTTGCGAAATTTCACTTTATTTTAGACTGTGTTGGGGGATTTTTTTTGTAATGAATAAGATGCAATTATCCCGCCAAACTCACCCCCTGGCCAAGCTCGAAACTCTAAACCCTAAATTCAAAGGAAATCCCAAGTTCAAAAATACAAATTCAAAAGTTTAATAACTTGGATTTGAGATTTTGAGCTTCCTTAGGGTTTAGAGTTTGGGGTTTAGAGCTTGTTGAATCGGTGGTTGTGTGGGTGAGGACAAAAAACAGGCCCGCTTTCGCAGGCCTGAATATATGCGATAAAGATCCAAAGATCATCTCTTTGAGAACTGGAACCTTTTTCTGGCGCGCTTGCGGCCGTATTTCTTTCTTTCTTTCATCCTGGAATCCCTTACAAGGCATCCTGCCTTGCTCAAAGTAGGTTTCATTGCAGGGTCTACAAGCAACAGAGCTCTCGCGATGCCAAGCTTTACAGCCTCTGCCTGGGAAGCGATCCCTCCGCCGGCAGCTTTGACCTCGACATCGTAAACGTTCTTAAGGTTGACGGCAGAAAAAGACTTCATTATTTCCGAAAGCAGTTTATGGCGCCCTGAAACGTATATTACATGATCTTTTCCGTTAATATTTATCGTGCCGCTTCCCGGGAACAATGTTACTCTTGCAACAGCTGTTTTTCTTCTGCCCACTGCTGAAAAGCCTTTTTCTAGGGGTTGCTTTTTTGATGTTTTTTTCGGCACTGCGGGACCGGCATCTTCCTTGTGCACTTTTGCTTTTACTGTTTTTTTCGGCTTTTCGGCTTCTGTCATCCCATAATCTCCTTTTTGTTATATGTCTAGGACTTCCGGCTTTTGCGCTGAATGCGGATATTTGTCATCGCTAAACACCTTGAGCTTGGTTATAAGCTTATCTCCCAAGCGTCCCGTCGGAAGCATCCCGCGTACCGCATGAAGAATGATCTTTGTCGGATCTTTTTTAAGCTGATCCTCAAAATTGATGGATTTTGCACCCCCCGGATACATAGAATGGGTAAAATAGGCTTTGTCAGTCATTTTCTTGCCCG
>JBAZKW010000017.1:0-37979 GCA_041650595.1 Candidatus Margulisiibacteriota bacterium | reverse complement strand
ACTTTGTCAGAAGTAGTATAATCAGTGCCTCCGACGCTGTAGGTAAGTTTTCCGTCGGTGATGGAAAGATTGTCCTGGCTGAAATTGTTGAGATCGGATGAGTATTTTGAGGTGACCGGAATGCCGCCCGCTATATCCCAGCTCGCTTCAAGGGGGTTCAACGTTTTTACGCCGATCGCGAGCCAGTCGTTGAACTTGATGGCCTGGTCAAAATTGAGCGTAGCGCCCGGATTGTTGTATCCCAAAGTTGATGTTGCGGTGCGGTCCTGTTTTGTAAGATCGCTCATATTGTCGGTAAAATATATTCCGTTCGTAAAACCGCTTCCCGCGTCGAATTCGTTGTCTTCTATCTTAAAGTTCTGGCTGAAAGAAGAAGACAGAGACCCGAAAGGGATCATGGCGTTTGCTTCCACCGTTGGGATCTTTGTGAGCCCGGCAGGGTTCCAGAAAGCGGTGCTCATGCCTTTGGCCAGCGAGCCGTAGTAAACGCCTATGCCGGGAATGGGATCCTCGTAAAGCGGAAGATTGAGCCTGATATTAGAATAAGGAAAATTGAAATCAGCCAGCGCCACGGAAGACGCCAAAATCGGCAGAATAAAAGACAAAATCAGGAACTTTTTAATCAAGATGGATGTATTATATATTCAGGCCTTTGGGATGTCAATTATTATTGTCATTGCGATGAGGAGCTGTGCGGCGACAAAGCAATCCCCTTCGTCTATGGGATTGCTTCAGTCGCCGAGGCGACCTCGCAATGACTGCCTCCTTTCTTGATATAATAATGCCATGTCTTCCTTCAAACTTAAATCCGACTATTCTCCGACCGGCGACCAGCCAAAAGCCATAAAAGAACTTGTTTCAAGAGCCGGCGCGGGAGAAAAATATTCCACATTGCTCGGCGTTACCGGGTCAGGGAAAACCTTTACCATGGCAAATATGATAGCGCAGCTTGGAAGGCCCGCTCTTGTGATCTCACCGAACAAGACGCTTGCAGCGCAACTTTGCCAGGAATTCAGGGGGTTTTTTCCGGAAAATTCCGTTGAATACTTTGTCAGTTATTACGATTATTATCAGCCCGAAGCATATATGCCGACGACGGATACATATATAGAAAAAGATTCCGCAATAAATCAGGAGATCGACCGTTTGAGGCACAAGGCGACGATGTCGCTTTTTGAGCGGCGCGATGTCATAGTGGTCGCTTCGGTTTCATGCATATACGGCTTGGGGACTCCCGCAAATTATCTTGAAGGGTCTATTAAGATAACCTTAAAACAAGAGTTGGACAGGGAGCAGCTTCTCTATAAGTTGATAGGGATCAAATATGAACGCAACGATGTCGCGCTTGAAAGAGGAAAGTTCAGGGCAAGAGGGGAAACAGTAGAACTCATACCTGTTTATGAAACCAATATCTTCAGGATAGAATTTGACGGTGATCATATTTCAAAAATACTTGAGATAGATCCGGTCACAGGAGAGATAGTGCAAAAAAGAGATCTCTTGCATATATTTCCTGCAACACATTATGTAACTTTCAAGGACAGATTGGAGACGGGCATAAAAAGCATCGAGGATGAGCTTTCCGTAAGGCTTGAGGAATTTCGTAAAAACAACAAGCTTCTCGAAGCGCAGCGTCTTGAACAAAGGACCAATTTTGATATAGAAATGATAAGGGAAATGGGTTATTGCCATGGCATTGAAAACTACAGCAGGCATTTGGACGGTAGAAGGCCCGGAGAGCCGCCGGCTACACTGATGGACTATTTTCCGAAAGATTATCTGATCTTCATAGACGAAAGCCACGTTACGGTCCCGCAGGTAGGCGGTATGTACGGCGGAGACCAGTCAAGAAAAAAAACTCTTATAGACTATGGTTTCAGATTGCCTTCCGCGGCGGATAACAGGCCGCTGAATTTTAAGGAGTTTTTATCCAGGATTAATCAGTGTGTCTTTATTTCGGCAACGCCCGGCAAGTTTGAACTTGAACATTCCAAAAAAGTCGTGGAACAGCTGATCAGACCGACCGGCCTGATAGATCCGGAAGTGGTCATTAAGCCCAAAAAAGGCCAGATAAAGGACCTGATAGCCGAAATAAAGAAAAGGACAGGAAAAAACGAACGCATCCTTGTGACCACTTTGACAAAAAGGATGGCGGAAGACCTGGCGGAATACCTTTCCGAAGAAAAGATCAAGGTAAGATACCTGCATTCCGATATCGACACTTTTGACCGAATAGAGATACTCCGCGGCCTCAGGCTCGGTGAATTTGATGTCCTTGTGGGAATAAATCTTTTAAGAGAAGGGCTCGACCTTCCGGAAGTCTCGCTTGTCGCGATACTCGATGCCGACAAAGAAGGTTTTTTAAGAGGCGAGACCGCGCTCATACAAACGATAGGACGGGCGGCAAGGAATATCAACGGAAAAGTCATACTTTATGCCCAGTCTTTGACAAATTCCATGAAGAAGGCCGTAAAAGAAACGAACCGTAGACGTGCCGTCCAGATAAGGTATAATAAAGAAAACGGTATAGTCCCGAGGACTATCATCAAAGAAATCAGGGATATTGGAGAGCAGCTAAAAGGCGCTCAGAAAGAGGACCTTAAAAAGCTGAAATCGGTCCTGGATCCGGAAGAGATACCTTTGATGATAGTAGAACTTGAGAAAAGAATGAAACAGGCGGCGCTGGAGCTTGAATTTGAAGAGGCCGCCAAAATGAGAGACCGGATAAAGGAGCTAAAAAAGCTATGGAAAAATTAGGAAGACTGATAACCGCAATGGCAACCCCTTTTGATGAAAAAGGCGCGGTAAATTTTAAAAAAGCCGAAGAACTTTTGGAACATCTAATAAAAAACGGTTCCGACGGGGTCGTGGTGCACGGAACTACAGGAGAATCTCCGACCCTGACCCACGAAGAAGAATACGAGCTTTACAAAACAGTAAAAAGGATAGCTGCCGGCAGGATAAGCGTAATTGCCGGGACCGGCTCAAATTCTACGGATACGACTATCAAATCCACAAAAAGGGCGCAGGAAATCGGCTGTGATGCCGCTCTTTTGGTAGTTCCTTATTACAACAAACCTTCGCAAGAGGGTCTATACAGGCATTTTAGAGCCGTAGCGGACAACTCCGATATCCCGCTCATTATTTACAATATCCCCGGCAGGACGGGGATCAATATGACCCCCGAGACTATCGCAAAACTTTCCCGGATAAAGAATTTTATCGGAGTAAAAGACGCGGCAGGGGATGTCAACCAGACCTCGTCAATAAAATTGCTTTGCGAGGATGATTTTATCATCTGGAGCGGCGATGACAGTTTGACGCTGCCGATGATGTCGGTAGGCGGATACGGCGTCATTTCCGTGGTCTCGCATATAGCGGGCAAAGAGATAAAAGCGATGATAGAAGCTTTTGCTTCTGGCAACACGAAAAAAGCGGCGGAGATACACATAAGGCTTATGCCGATTTTTAAAGTGCTTTTTATCACCAGCAATCCGTCGCCGTTAAAATACGCCCTAAAACTTATAGGTCTTGACTGCGGAAGCACGCGTCTTCCGCTTGTAGAGCCGTCTGAGAGTGAGAAAGAACTTATTTCGAAAGTCATGAAAGAGCTAAAAATAATTTGAGCAAAACGTCTTTCAGGTTCTTTAGAAAAAAAGGCAGCCAGCAGCTTCAGTTGATCCATCTGGGAGGGCAGGGAGAGATCGGAAAGAACATGACTCTCCTGCGATACGGCGGCAACATCCTCATAATAGACTGCGGCATGAAATTTCCCGATGACGACATGCCCGGTGTCGACAAACTTCTTCCCGACATGTCATATGTTTCAAAGCACAAAGACCTTGTGAGAGGGCTTATCCTGACCCACGGGCACGAAGACCATATCGGAGCAATACCGTATCTTCTGAGAGAGATAAATGTTCCGATCTACGGGACAAAACTTACTCTGGGGCTGGTCGAAAGAAAACTGAAAGAATTTAAGCTCCCGAAAAAACCCCAGCTGCATATCATCAAGCCAAAAGATGAAATTAAACTGGGGCCTTTTGTAGTAGAACCGATAAGGGTCTGCCACAGCATTCCCGATGCCGTAGCTTTTGCCGTAAGAACTCCGCTCGGCATTGTTGTGCATACAGGAGATGTAAAGATAGACTATTGCCCGATAGACAAACAACAGATCGACCTTCCGCGGTTCGGTGACCTTGGCAGGGAAGGTGTACTTCTGATGCTTTCTGATTCTACAAATGCCGATTCCGAAGGCAGCACTCCATCGGAAAGCACGGTAGCCAAGTTTTTTGACAAGTTCCTCGACTACAAGAACGGCAGGATCTTAGTTGCATCATTTGCGTCCAACATCCACAGGATACAGCAGGTATTCGATTATGCGGCCAAATACGGGAAAAAAGTTGCGATCTCCGGACTCAGCATGCAAGCCGTTACCGAAAAAGCCAAAGAGCTCGGCTACCTGCATTATGACAGCGAGATCCTTGTAAAATTGAACGACATTTCGAGAGTCCCGCACAACAAGCTTTTGATAATAACGACCGGGTCCCAGGGAGAGCCGATGGCCGCGCTTTCAAGAATGGCCGCGGGCGAGCACAAGCAGATAAAGATACAAAAGGGCGACAGGATAATAATTTCGGCCACACCCATTCCGGGAAATGAAAAAGCCATATATAAGACGATCAATAATTTGTGCCGTCTGGGAGCTGAAGTGATCTATGAAGAACGCCATGGCCTGCATGTTTCGGGCCACGGGGCCATAGAAGACATGAAGATGCTTTTGAAACTTGTAAAACCGAAATACTTTGTTCCGGCTCACGGCGAGTTCAGACATATGGTGGCTCATGCCAAAGTCGCGGAGCAGTGCGGCATAAGGCCGGAAAATATTTTTATCGATGATAACGGGGACAGCCTGGTCATCACCAAAGACAAAGCCGTGAAAGGTCCCAAGATACCTATCGCGAATATTTTTGTGGACGGCACGGGAGTAGGGGATATAAGTCCGGACATACTACGGGAAAGAAATCAGCTTGCCGAAGGCGGGCTCATAATAGTAAGCACAAAAGTTGCGCGGTCCGATTTCAAAGTCCTCTCGGACGCGGAGATCGAGACCAAAGGGTTTGTTTTTGTGAGAACCAATGAGGATCTGATGAAAAAATCCAAAGAAATAGTGAGAAGCGTCCTTGGCCGTCACTATAGACAAAGGAACAGAAGCCTGCCCGCGATAAGCCAGGAGATACAAAAAGAACTCGGTAAATATATTGCCAAAAAGACAGAACGAAGGCCCGTGATAATCGCGATCATCAATCAGGCGTGACCCGTTTTTCCCAAACCCTCACCCCTGACCCCTCTCCCTTTGGGAGAGGGGAGGAAATATATGGGATTCCTATAATAATAGCCCCTCTCTTGCCAAGAGAGGGGTTGGGGTGAGTTTGGCGGGAATATTGCTGTAACTTTATCCTGAAGGAGGGTGCCGGTTCTTGAGTTGAACCAAAGGTCGAAAAAGATTATACTACCTAAAGGAGAAATGTTATGGCCAAGAATGAAGTGCTGGAGGTTGTGAAAAGGCTCGAAACGAGAATGAATATAGGGTTTGAGGAATTGAACGGTAAAATCGATAATGTCGATAATAGGCTTGAAGATTTCAGAAAAGAAACTATCGGCAGATTCGACCACGTTTTTAACAAGCTTGATTTTCACAATACCGAATATCATTCAATAACCTACGGAATGAGGCGTATTGAGGATGAACATAGGATAATCAACCACGCGGAAATATTGAAAGAGATAAACGCCCTCAAAGCTTCGAAATAATCGTTTTGCTGCATCCTTAATATCGCCATGTTTTCCTGATTTTCTGAATTATATAGAAAACGCGAGCAAACATTTTGAGTGAAATTTCCTTGAAAAGCTGACGATATATACATGTAGCGGATTTAAGAGATTTGAGAGGAGTATTTAATATGGCAGACGAAACAAAACCTGTTGGTCCCGCTCTTCCGGAAAGTTCCGGAGCAAAACCCGGAGCTAGTGTCGCTCATAATGTTCCGCCCGCAAAAACATCGGACCGTTTTACTCTTGATGAAGAAACAAAGAACAAGGCAATAGGACTTAGGCAGAAAAACTATTGGATAGGCCAAAGGCAGCCGAAAGAATTTATTGACAATGTTCATCAGCTTGCCGCGAACAATCTTATGACGGCGGAAGAGTGGAACAGATTGGGTGCCGTACAAAAAACATGGGCGGATCAATCTCCTGTCGTGCTTGCTGCTGCAAAAGGAGAACTATCTGCCGACAAGATCACGACGGTTGAAGCAAAAGCAAAATATTTGATCCTTAAAGGGTATTGGCTTGGCGGCAAGCCCGGAGAGGGAGTTGTCGAAAATCTGTACAATTTGCGGGAGAAAATATCCGTGGAAGTTTGGAACAAACAAGGGATTGCCTCAAGGGCATGGGATAAACAGTCGGAAGCTTTAACAGCATTAGGCGAACCGATGACAAAGGCAGATGAAAAGGGAGCAAAGGCAGAGCCAAAGGCAGAACCAAAGGCAGAACCAAAGACAGAACCAAAGACAGAACCAAAGACAGAACCAAAGACAGAACCAAAGACAGAACCAAAGACAGAACCTAAGGCAGAACCAAAGACAGAACCTAAGGCAGAGCCTAAGGCAGAGCCAAAGGTAGAACCAAAGGCAGAGCCAAAAGCAGAGCCAAAGGTAGAACCAAAGGCAGAGCCAAAAGCAGAGCCAAAGACAGAACCAAAGGCAGAACCAAAGACAGAGCCAAAAGTTGATGAGGGGCCAAAAACACTAGAAGAGTGGATGAATTTAAGACAACAAGTCGAAAAATGCTCTTTTGCCAGTGAATATAAGAATCTTCAGTTTCTTCCGCACAAACCGAAAACCCGGAGGGACTTTGATGTTATGCAGCGGGATAAACTGATTTGGATAGACTCTGAAATTAAGAAACTAGGAGGCAAATAAAATGCAAAGCAGAGTAATGTCGGTTCTTACAAGACCATATGCTTCAATAAGGACCCGTTTGGTGCGTCCTGTTATGGAGTCACGAGGCTTTATTTCGCTCCGGCAAACAGTCTCAATAGCAGCAGTGACTTCCGCATCGGCAGGGGTTGGGGCGGCCGTCTGTGAAGGATTATATAGTCATATGCCGGCAGAATTGCCGGACACTCTTTTGAACAACTCGCATACAATAGGAGGAACGGTTGCAGGAGTTACTACTCTTGCAGTCCTTTCCTTAGCCCTCTCAATCCGCAAAGGTATGCGGCTATCAAGTGAAAATACGAAACAAGCAAAGACGATTGCAACACAGAGCGGAGAAATCCTTAAGAAAGATAAAATTGTCGAGGGGCTGGACAGAGAAATCGTGGAAAGAAATGAAAATGTCGCCCGACTGAATAAAAGGGTCCAAGGCTTGGATAGTGAATTGATAAGTCTCAATGACCAGTTGTCAATGTTAGAGCGGTTAGAAAGGGACCTGTATCTTGATTTGATCCCGAGACAGGTCGCTGCATCTTTGGCAGAAAGGATATTTGTGATTACCGGCGGAAAAGCGGGCAACACTCAATTATTGGACAGATTGCACCAAACAGTCCTGCCGCGTATTTTTGAGAGTGATCCTGCCGTGGAAGGCGAAAAATTCGGAAGAGCTATTTACACAATGAGTCCGATGAATACCGATCCTATGGAACTTATCACGGCTCTGTACCGCGATAGGATGGAGGAATGGGGATGCACCAGAGCAATAATCGCTGACTGGAAAAGAGAAACCGCTGAGAATTTGATCGTCCGGGCAGTTGAAAGAGCAGAAGCCTGTGATATGGACGATTTAGACGGATTGAGAGGAATTGTTGAGCTTATTAATCAAGCAAAAACTGAGCAACTTAATGTTGTAATACCGGAAAAGCTTTTACAAGTAGAGCAGAGACTTTTAGAATTGGAAGGTAAGAATATGGAAGCAGAGGAAAGTCCTGTACTGCTACTGGCGGCAAACGATGACGAATCCCTGACTTTTGAAGATGACACTGCATACGAATCTCCGGCAGTAGAAGCAGATACAGAAGAAGTAGAACAGCCAACAGTATCTACAGCAAAAGTGGGCGATGGTATACCCGCATGGCTTCCAGGACGAGTGGCAGAAGAGCAAGCTGCGGCTCAAAAAGCTGCTGCCCGAACAGAAGACGTAAGCGAAGCGCAGACTTAAGAAAAGTCATCGTGTATCCTTTTTGATTTTTCTGCTAATATGTTTCCATGGCAAAATACCGTATCGGCATTGATGTCGGTGGGACTTTTACTCACGCTGTTGCTATAAACAACGATACTTATGAATTGGTCGGGCAGACAAAAGTCCCGACCACGCACACTGCCGCAGAAGGAGTAGCCAAAGGCATAGTCGATTCGCTCAGAAAACTTATTTCCGACCTCTCCATAAACCCTGATGACGTTTCTTTTATCGCGCACAGCACAACACAAGCCACAAATGCCCTTCTTGAAGGAGATGTTGCGTGTGTCGGGGTTATTGGCACAGGCAGCGGTCTTGAAGGAAGAAGGTCAAAAAAGGAAACGGACCTGGGCCATATCGAATTAGGCGAGAACAAAAAAATAAAAGTCAATTACCGGTATCTCGATTCTTTCGATCTTGTCCCGGAAAAGATAAATGAAGCCTTGGAAAGCTTGTTGCGCGACGGTTCGGAGGTCATCGTAGCTGCGGAAGCTTTTTCCGTGGACGACCCCACGAATGAGCAGAAAATATTAGATCTCGCTTTAAAAAAGGACATTCCCGCGGTCGGGACCCATGAGATATCGGGATTATACGGACTTAGGATGAGGACCAGGACCGCCGTAATAAATGCCAGCATACTGCCCAAGATGATGAACACCGCTCTTGCCACTGAAAAATGCGTCAAAGAAACCGGAATAAAAGCCCCTCTTATGATCATGCGCAGCGACGGCGGCGTGATGAGCATCGATCAGATGAAAAAACGTCCCATACTTACAATATTGTCAGGTCCCGCGGCCGGTATCGCTTCTGCATTATTGTATGTAAAAATATCCGACGGAATATTTCTGGAAGTAGGAGGGACCAGCACCGATATTGCAGTTATAAGGAACGGCAAAGCGGTCGTCAAATCCGCAGAAATTGGAGGGCATAAGCTTTTTTTGAGGACACTTGATTCAAGGACAGTGGGAGTTGCCGGAGGGTCTATGCCCAGGATAAGCGGTTCAAAGATAATCGATGTCGGCCCGCGTAGCGCACACATTGCGGGGTTGACATACTCATGTTTTGCGGATGGTAGTACTGATCCCGGTAAAATCGCGGTCACCACAACCTGCGCCGCAAATGTTCTCGAATTGGTGAGACCGCAGGATTGGGCTTATGGCAATAAAATATCCGCGGAGGCCGCTTTAAGGACTATAGGCGATCCCGAAAAAATATCCAAAGAAATCTTGAAGATCGCTTCGTCAAAGATAATAAAAACGATAAATAGCCTCATCAAAGACTATAAGATCGAAAAACAGCAGGCGGTTCTTATCGGGGGTGGCGGCGGGGCCGCGGCCATAGTGCCCTTTACGGCATCCGAGATGGGCCTTTCTTTTAAAATAGCGGAAAATCACGCAGTGATCTCCGCGATAGGGGCTGCTCTCGCGATGGTGACCGATACGATAGAGAGATCCTGTGTAGATCCAAAAGAAAAAGATATTATAAAGATCAGGAAAGATGCTGAAAGTTCGGTGGTCGGCATGGGGGCTTTTCCCGGGACCGTCGAAGTGACCGTTGAGATAGACCGGCAAAAAAATGTTCTGCGCGCCATTGCCTGCGGTGCTACGGAGCTCAGAAAAAAGGACCTTTTTGTAAGAGAATCATCGGAAACTGAAAAACGCAGCATTGCGGCAGATTCAATGGGGGTCGAAGCCGGCTCCGTAGAGTTGTATTACAATGGTCCGCATTTTGGTGTATGGAGGGCGCAGTGTAAAAAAACTTCGTTCTTCGGTCTTGTGTGCAGTACAAAGTATCCCGTCAGGGTCGTTGACAGGGAAGGGATAATACGACTTTCAAAGGACAATGCCGCGGTATCCGAAACGCAAGCGGAAAATGCGGGTGAAACATTAAAAGGTCTGCTTGAAAAATACACGGTTTATGGAGATGCCGGAAGCAAATTGCCTCAGGTGTACGCACTGGCGGGGCCGCGCATCATCGATATGTCGGGCATGATGAGGCAGGAGCAGGTGCTTTCGCTTCTCAGTATCGAGACCGCTGTTTTGCATAAGCAGGAAAAGATCGTGTTAATATTGGGGTTATAAATCATGGCTAGAGAGATCAAGCCCGGAAAAAAATTCAAATATTCCCTCGAAAGCGTCCTCAAGGTCAAGGAGATCCGCGAAAAAAAAGAACAGGAAAAATTCGCCTTGCGGCAAAAGGAATATTACGAAGAAAAGATGAAAGAGCAGCGCATCCAGGAAGAAAAAAAAGGACAGGCCAACGAATTCAAAAAACTGGTATCAAAAGGGTCCATTGCAGATTTTGGAAATGTGCTTTTCCGGCGGCAGCACCTTATAGTGCTAAAGGAGGCGCTTGACAGCCAGATAGAAAAGGTCATCGAATCGAGCCAAAAGCTTGAGAAACAGCGCGAAAAACTGCTTGATTCGATGAAAGAGAGAAAAATAATCGAAAAGGACAAAGACAACAAGAAAGAACAGTATAACGAGATCATGAAACAATACGAGATCAAATTCTTAGACGAAGTGGCTACTTTGCAGTTCAGCAGGGACAAAGACAAAGAAAGAGTTATCTAGAAGTTATAGCGCTTTTTGTACCTTGCCGCCTTTGAGACATTTTGTACAGACATATTCTTTTAGCGTTTTGCCCTTAAAAAGAATGCTGATCTTTTGCAGATTAGGCAGCCAGCGCCGTTTGGTCTTTATGTTCGAGTGGGAAACGCAGTTTCCGGTTAGCGAGCCTTTTTTGCAGACAAAACATCTTCGCGACATTGATTAATTAACTCCTATAATAAATATAGCATAACTGACGGTTGGTCTGCAAGGTAGGGGTGTCATTGCGAGGAGCGTAGCGACGAAGCAATCCCATAGTTGATGATGGGATTGCTTCGTTCCGCCTTTGGCGGACCTCGCAATGACGGCTTTCCATGTTAAAATTACCCTAAATGCCCCCCGATCTTGATACGAATATTCAATATCTCAAAGGCGTCGGACCGCATATGGCGCGGCTCTTTTCCAAAATCGGCATATTTACGGTCCGCGACCTTATGTATTATTTTCCGCGCGACTGGGAAGACAGGCGAAATATAAATAAGATATCTTCCCTTTCTCCGGGAACAGATGTTTTGATAAAGGGACATGTAAAAAAAGTTTCGCAGCAAAGGACCGGCAGGGGATTTTGCATAGTAAAAGCAGTGATCAGCGACGCCAGCGGTTCCGTGATCGCTTCATGGTTTAATCAGTCTTTTGTAAAAAATATCCTTGAGAAGAACCGGGAAAAAGAACTGATCGTCTTCGGCAAGGCGGAGATAAACTCTTATTCCGGAGCACTGGAGCTTGCCGTAAGAGATTATGAATTCCTGGATCCCGCGCATCCCGCTCCCGGGATCGTGCCGATATATCCTTTAACGGACGGGCTTTATCAAAAACGGCTCAGAGCCGTCACCAAAAATCTTATCTTAAACTATGCAGGTTTGATCCGCGATCCTATACCGGAAGGCCTGCTCACAGAGATGGGCCTTCCGGATTTGACGGAGTCCATTTTTAATGTACATTTTCCCAAGGACCTTTCCGGTCTGGAAAAACACAGGCGCAGGCTGGTATTTGATGATTTTTTTTATCTGCAGCTTACACTGGCTCTGCGCAGGAAAAAGATCAGACTTGAGAGCAAAGGCGCGGAGCTCAAAGCCGACGACGATTTCTTGGAGAAATTTGAAAAGACGCTTCCCTTTGAATTTACGGCCGCGCAAAAAAGGGTTTTTTCTGAGATCAAAAACGATATGGCAAGTCCCAAACCAATGAACCGGCTTGTTCAGGGAGATGTCGGCTCCGGAAAAACGATCGTAGCAGTTGAGGCCGCGCTTATCGCGATCCGCAGCGGTTACCAGGCCGCCCTGATGGCTCCCACCGAGATATTGGCCAAGCAGCATTACTGCAAGATCAAAGCAATTTTGGAGCCGCTTGGCGTGACGGTGCGCCTTATTACAGGCGGAGAAAAAAGCGCCGACAAAAAGAAAGTAAAATCGGCCATCGTTTCGGACGGACCGTGTTTGTTGATAGGCACTCACGCGCTTCTTTCCGGGGACGTGGTCTTTTCCAAGCTTGGCCTAGTGATAGTGGACGAGCAGCACCGTTTTGGAGTGGCGCAGAGATCCGCTCTCAAACAAAAAGGGTTTAATCCGGACCTTTTGGTGATGACCGCTACCCCGATACCCAGGACCCTTTCTCTTACGCTTTACGGTGACCTGGACAAATCCGTGATAGATGAACTTCCTCCCGGCAGGACTCCGATCGTCACAAAATATGTCGAGGGGAAGAAAAGGCAGAACATGAACGAATTCATAAGACAAAAGATGAACGAAGGGAGGCAGATCTATGTGGTTTGTCCTCTTATCGAAGAATCGGAAAAGAGTGATCTTGCCGCAGCAAAAGAGACTATCGTAGAGCTTGCCAAGTTATTTCCGCAGTTCCGGGTGAGCCTGCTTCACGGAAAGATGAAGCCTGCCGAAAAAGATGCGGTAATGAACGATTTTAAGCATAATAGGATCAATATGCTTGTTTCAACTACAGTGATCGAGGTTGGGATAGACATTCCTAATGCGGCTATAATGCTCATAGAGCATGTGGAAAGGTTCGGACTTTCGCAACTTCACCAGTTAAGGGGGCGTATCGGAAGAGGCGCTGCGCAGTCATATTGTTTTATGCTCGGCAATCCGACCACCTATGAAAGCAAAGAAAGAGTAAAAGCCATGATAGAGACTACCGACGGTTTCAAGATCGCAGAAGCAGACCTGCGTCTAAGAGGCCCCGGAGAAGTGCTCGGTGTCCGGCAGGCGGGACTCCCGGAATTTAAGATCGCCGATCTTACAAGGGATGAAGATGTTTTGAGGCAGGCAAGAAAAGTAGCGTTCGATATAGTAGCGTCGGATCCAAATCTTGAAAAAGCAGAACACGGCCCTTTGAAAAATGAGATTAAGAAAAGATTTGCTTCGTTCATAGAAAAGGATGCGTTTAACTGATGAGAGTTATTGCGGGCTCTGCCAAGGGCAGGACCATCAAATATCCGAAAGGATCCGTAAAAATTAGGCCTCTTTCCGACTTTGCAAAAGAGGGACTTTTTAATATTCTCGCAGATAAGATACAGAATTGCCGCTTTCTGGACCTTTTTGCGGGTACGGGCCAGGTTGGAATAGAAGCCTTGAGCCGGGGAGCGGTGCTTGCAATGTTCGTTGATTGCGACAAGAAAGCTGTTGCCGCGATCTGGGACAACCTTTCGTCTACAGGACTCTCCGACCGTGCAGAAGTATATGTCTCTGATGTGCTGCGGGCTGTTGCCGCTTTTGCAAAAAAAAATGCAGCTTTTGATATAGTATTTTTGGGCGCTCCCTATACCGTTCCGGTGCTTGAGCCCGCTATGGAAAAATTGGCAAAAAGTGATATAGTTAAAGGCAGCGGGCTGATCATTGCCGAACATACGAAAAAGTCTGTTTTGCAGGAGGCTTACGGCAGTTTTTTAAAGGTCCGCGAAGTCAAGTACGGCGATACCGTACTGTCTTTTTACAGGAGAGACGGGTCAGATGAAAATAGCGGTATATCCGGGAAGCTTTGATCCAGTAACCAACGGGCATATAGATATTATAGAGCGGGCGGCCAAGATATTTAAGGTCGTATATGTGGCCGTGCTGAAAAATACCGATAAAGAACCTCATTTTTCGCTTAAAGACAGGATCCTGATGCTGAAAAAGTCGCTCGGAAGCCGCAAAAACATCAGGATCGAAAGTTTTGAAGGTCTTTTGGTCGACTACGCGGCCCGGAAAAAGGCCCATGCTATAATAAGAGGACTGCGCGCTGTTTCGGATTTTGACTACGAGTTCCAGATGGCCCTTACCAACGCGCAGATGAACAGGGATATTGAGACGGTCTTTTTGATGACCGGCCACAAATATTCCTATTTAAGTTCGAGCCTCGTGCTCCAGATCTCTTCCCTTGGAGGGGATGTGTCGCGGTTCGTTCCAAAGATCGTCAGAGAAAAACTTGCGGGAGGAAGAAAATGGAAAGAATCCTAGGGTTGCTCGATACTCTTGAATCGATGATATGCGACAGCACTAAAATACCTTTTACGGGAAAAACGATCATAAACGAATCGGCGATACTCCAGATAATTGATAAAATAAGGCTTGTCGGCCAAAGCGATGATAAAAGTTTGCCCCGTAACTTCAGGCGCGAACAGGAATCCCAGCAGGTAATCCGGACCCCGGAAAAGATCGATCTTTCCCAGACCCCGCCTTCGAATGAAGATTCGGAAGCCAAAGCCATTCAACTGATACAGCAGGCATACCAGGTTGCCAAAGAAATCAGAGGCGGAGCCGATAATTATGCCGACGAGGTGCTTTCCAACCTTGAAGCTACCACCACCAGGATCCTGCGCGCCGTAAAGAACGGACGGCTGCGCCTTTCAAAACAGACTGTCGAAGAAGTAAGCGAACCGGCACAGAATGTTCTTGCCGGGCATAATTAACGGCCGGTTTTTTTCAACAATGAGAAACGACGGAAGACAAAACAGCCAACTTAGGGGAATAAAGATAATACGGAACTACCTTATGCATCCGGAAGGCTCGGTGTATATCGAGACCGGAAATACCAAGGTGATCTGTACCGCCTCCGTTGAAGAAACTGTTCCCCCTCACAGAAAAGGAAGCGGCCTGGGCTGGGTCACAGCCGAGTACGGAATGCTTCCCAGGTCTACGAATACCCGTATGCAGAGAGAATCTGCAAAAGGAAAACTTCAGGGCCGCACTCAGGAGATACAGCGCCTTATAGGCAGGGCCTTGCGCTGCGTGACCGCGATGGACCTTTTGGGGGAGAGGACGATCCTTCTTGACGCGGATGTTATTTCGGCCGACGGCGGCACAAGGATTGCCGCGATCAACGGCTGTTTTGCGGCGCTTTATGACGCAGTCAAGTTCCTTATGGGAGAACAAAAGATTAAATTGAACCCGATAAGAGAGTTTTTGGCCGCAGCAAGCGTAGGTATTGTCGGCGGAGCGGTAATGCTTGACTTAAACTACGAAGAAGATTCTTCCGCCGAAGTTGACATGAACATAGTAATGACCGAGTCCGGCAAGTTTGTGGAAGTACAGGGGACCGCCGAAGGAGAAGCTTTTCCAAAAGACATGTTCGACAAAATGCTCGACGAAGCCGGCAAGGGCATACAAAAGATCATCAAAGCACAAAAGGAAATTTTGTTATGAAAGCCCTGATCTTGTCCGGCGGGGCCGGTACGAGACTTCGTCCTCTCACTCACACAAGCGCCAAGCAACTTTTACCCGTAGCAAATAAGCCGATAATTTTTTACGGTATAGAGGCAATTGCGGCGGCAGGTGTCAAAGATTTTGCGATAATCGTCGGAGATACCGCGGAGGATGTGATGAGAGAGGTTGGCGACGGTTCCCGTTGGGGCGTAAATATTTCCTATATAAAACAAGAAGCCCCGCTAGGCCTGGCTCACGCGGTAAAAATTTCACGCGATTTTATAAAAGACGACTCCTTCATAATGTTCCTTGGTGATAACCTTTTGAAGGAAGGGATCCCCGAGTTTGTTTCCAAATTTAACAAGAACAAGCCTAACGCCCTTATACTGCTTACAAAAGTTCCCAATCCGGAGCAGTTCGGCGTGGCAGAGCTTGACGCTTCCGGCAAAGTAAAAAAACTGGTTGAAAAACCAAAAAACCCAAAAACCGACCTGGCGCTGGTAGGTATATATCTTTTTGACAGGAATATTTTTAAGGCAGTGGATGCGATCACGCCTTCCCGCAGAGGCGAATTGGAGATCACCGACGCGATACAGTGGCTTGTGGACAACGGCTACAAAGTTGAGCCGCATATGGTCTCAGGCTGGTGGAAAGATACCGGCAAGCCCGAAGACCTGATAGAGGCGAACCGTCTTGTGCTGGGGATGATACAAAGCAGCATTGCAGGAGTCGTTGACGGCCGGTCCTCTATGAGCGGCAAAGTTGTTTTGGGTAAAGGTTCCGAAGTTGTAAGCAGCACCATAAAAGGGCCTGTGACAATAGGAGATAATTGCAAAATATCCGGTTCAACAATAGGCCCATTTGTTTCCATAGGACACAACGGATCTGTTCTAAACTGCCGGATCGAGAACAGTATAATAATGGAGGATTGTTCTGTCAGCGGCGTCAAAAAAAAGATAAGCGCGAGCATCCTGGGTAAAGGCGTAAAGATAACAGGGGCGAGCGGGTCTCACGGCTTTGTGGTCGGAGATCGAAGCGAAATCTCTCTGGTATAAAAAATCGGGAGGATGGTGGAATGAACAAGACCATTTTGGTGACCGGAGGGGCAGGTTTTATTGGAAGTAATTTTGCGAGATATCTTCTTGTAAAACATCCGCAGTACAAAGTGATCGTGCTGGACGCGCTTACTTACGCCGGCAATCCGGAAAACATTGCTGACCTGAGCGCGAACAAAAACTTTGAGTTTGCAAAAGGAGATATAAGGGACAAGGGGTTTGTCGATTCATTGATGAGCAGGTGCGATAATGTTGTCCATTTTGCGGCAGAGACACACGTGGACCGCTCAATAATGAATGCCGATTCTTTTATTACCACGGATGTTTACGGCACATATATCCTGCTTGAAGCGGCAAAAAAATACGCAGTAAAGAAGTTCGTCCATATTTCCACCGATGAGGTATATGGAGAAGCTCCTGGCAGGCCGTCGGATGAAGAAGATGCGCTCTACCCGAAAAGTCCGTATGCCGCGAGCAAGGCCGGTGCCGACAGGCTGGTATATTCTTATTTCACAACATACGGTATGCCCGTGGTCATCTCAAGGTGCGCAAATAATTACGGCCCGTATCAATATCCCGAAAAGCTGATACCTCTTTTTGCTACGAATGCGATGGAGGACAAGCCGCTTCCCGTTTACGGTACAGGAAAGAACACTCGAACCTGGATACATGTGCAAGACCACTGCGAGGCGGTCGACCGGCTGCTCCACTGCGAAGAAAAGCATCACGGAGAGGCTTTTAATATAAGCTCAAGGGAAGAATATGGCGTGCTTGAGATAGCTGATGTGATACTTAAGACCTTGGGCAAACCGAAAACGCTGATCAAACACATACAGGACCGTCCCGGCCATGTGGTAAGGCATGCGGTAGATCCGTCAAAAATAGAAAAGGCACTGGGCTGGAAATCTAAGATAAGCTTTGAGGACGGCATCAGGGAAACGATACTCTGGTACAAAGACAACATTTCCTGGTGGAAGAACATCAAAGAAAAACAAAGCGATTATAAGGAATTCCAGAAGAGCTGGTATAAGGGAGGTTAGCAGCCTCGCAGCGCGCCGCTTTTTGCTATAATAAGGTTAGAACAATGAACAGCAAACTAATCAAAATCGTCAGTATCGCGCTCATCGCAGCATTGGTTTTTTCGCCTGCTGGTGTTTGTGCGCAGACCCTTGGGCCGTCGCCTTCTTACTATATGCAAAATGATACAGTTGATTCAATTCTTACATCCGAACGGGCTTACGCGGATTATTTTCTCGGCATGGGGGATATTATAGACGTACATATGCTCGTCGGAGACAATTCCTTGGCGCTTGATTATACTTTTGAGATCGCAAGCAACGGGGCAATATTCTTTCCTAATATCGGACAAATCAAACTTTCGGGTCTTAAGATCAAAGAAGCTCAGGAGTACATAAAAAAAGAAGTCCGTAAAAAATTTTTAGAAGGTTTTACTCTTACCGTAGTACTGAAACAGCCCCGGTTGACAAGGGTCTATCTGAGCCAGGATGAATTTATCCAGTCCCTGGCCAATCTCAATAAATTCGTATATGTTTACGGAGAGGTTTCCAGGGCCGGCCGCTACACTTATTTTGTAAACAAACGGCTTTCAGATTATATTAATCTTGCCGGAGGCCCTTCTTCCGCGGCAAACCTCGCTTATGTCACCGTTACAAGGAACGAGAACGGCTCTTCCAGGAACTACAATATAAATGCCAGCGATATATTGTTCAAAGCAAACCACACCTATGATATGGTCATTCAAGAGGGGGACGTGATTTCCGTGCCCAAAAACTGGTTCTACTTTTCTGACTTTGCATCATTTGCAAGTCTGATAATGCTGACCCTCACGTTTTATGCGACGGTAACCAGATATGTCAGATGAGGAGTGCTTATGGAAGATGAGATAAGCTTAAAAGATATGATCGATGTTCTGGCGCGACAAAGAAAGACCGTCTTTTGGTTCTTTGCGCTGTGTGTTGCCGCCTCGATAATAATATCTTTGATTACAAAGCCGGTGTATGAAGCAAAAACACTGCTCTTGATAAGGACCTCGGGCAGCGGCGGCGGAGGCCAGATGTCAGGGCTTGCGTCCATGATGGGCATAAATTTAGGAGGACCTTATCCTGCCGGCGGGAACATAGCGGACCTTGACGAACTTATCAAGACCCCTGCAGTTGAAAGACAGGTTTACAAACTTCTTGGTCGCGATATCAAAAAGACAGGGATAGGAAAATTCAAATCAAAGATAGACGGGAACATCATGGACATAAGGGTACGCCATGAAAACCCTGTGCTGGCTTCTGCAATAGCGGATGCATATGTTGAGGCAGTTTCCGAGTATTGGAACAGGCTCAATGTGACGGAAGCCAGAAAAAAACGGGAATACCTTGAAAAACAGCTGCCGATATCCGAGGCGGACCTTAGGAGCGCAGAAAACAAGCTAAAGAACCTTACCTATCTGATCAGCTCATCCAGAACAATTGTGGGGGGCCAAGGAGTAAAGACCATAGAAATTTTGAGGCTCGAGCGCGAATTCGGGATACAGGAAACTATCTACAAGATGCTGCGCACCGAATATGCCAATACCAAGGTGCAGGAGGCAAAAGAAGTATCTCCGTTCAGCGATATAGAAAAGTCCGAAGTCCCGACAAGTCCAGCGATACCCAACACAAAGCTAAATCTTGTCATTGGCGCCCTTATGGGATTGTTCGGCGGAGTGCTTTTCGCTTTTCTTATAGATTATTTTCAGACGGCATACAAAAAATAGTAGATATTCGCCATGGCGAATATCTACTACCATATAAATCTTTCAAAACGGTCTTTTTCTGCTTTACAGATAGGACATATTCCGGGTGGCTCATTTCTTGCGCAAAGATACCCGCATACCTTACAGCGCCAGACGGGGAGGGGAAAATTGTCCATCGTAGGGGCCGTTTGCAAACGGCCCCTACGATTATCTGACGTGTTTTGCCGTTTTTCTTTCAACGGGCGGCGTTCAGGGATAGAAGAGATTTTCTTTTTACCTTCGGCTATCTCTTTTGATACATATAGGCCGCAATAGCAGGTGCCGTATTCTTCTATGTCGCTGTCCCTGTAGTCGCAGGGACATATTATATCTAAATCTTCTTTTTTGACCCCCGAAGCGAGCCGGCACGGACAGGCAATATATCCGTATCTTTCTTTGTTCTTAAGGAGCCCGTCGCACAGTTCGAGCACAAATTCTTTGTCAGGATTGAGAAAATATCCGGCAGATCGTGCCGCTTTGTCCAAAGTTTCAAAAAGCCCGTTCATCCTAGGGTCTTCCTGATCTCTTCTTCATTAAAGCCTTTTATGCATCTTTCGTTGTTCACGACTATCAGAGGAAAACCACCGGAACTGTTCCATTTTTCTATTTCTTTCACGGCCCGGCCCTGGTCTTTTTCATCCAGGAGGTCAACATCCTCAAAATCATAAGCGAGCCCCAGATCATTGAGCAGGTTCTTTGTTTTTTTGCACCAGACGCAGGTGCTAAGCGCATACAGCATGATCTTTGCTTTATCTTTGCCGTCAACATGTTTTTTCATATGGATATTCTACCAAATTTGTCTGCATTACACAATTTATGTCCGGATGATATAATCTTTTGTATGGCAAAATATTTTCTTCCCCTTATTCTTTTGTTGGCTGTATCCTGCGGAACATCTCAGGCAGATAATACTCTTAAGGCTAAAACCGGACAAAGTTTTACTGTGACACTAAAGTCAAACCCCACAACCGGTTACGGCTGGAAGATCGCGTCAATAAGACCAAAGGGAATAATACAGATGATCGGCTCAAAATATACGGCTCCATCAACGGGACTTGCGGGAGCCGGGGGTGTGGAGATATGGACGTTCAAAGCCGTAAAAAAAGGAGCTGCGCAGATAATGTTTTCCTATCAAAGGCCCTGGGAAAAGGATATTCCTCCCATAGAAACGAGGAATATCCGGATAATAGTGTGCGATGAAAAAGCTAAAAAATAAGTTTTCAGCCATCCTTTTCGACATGGACGGAGTGATCGTTGATTCCATGCCGTATCACTACATAGCATGGTATGAGGCTCTGCTTCCGTACGGAATAAGGGCTACTGTATTCGATGCATACATAAGGGAAGGGGAGAAGTGGCAAAAAACGCTGAAAGAGCTTTTTGCAAGGGAAGGGCTAAAGTTCAGTGCCCGTATAGGCAAAAATATATTTAACGAGAGATCTAAGATCTTTAAGAAATATTTTAGAAGGCATATTTTTTTCGGAGTGGAAGGTTTTTTGTCCTGCATCAAAGCTCGGGGCTATTTGCTGGCATTGGTTTCGGGGACTCCTGAAAAAGAAATAAATAAGATCCTGCCGAAAAATATACGCGACAAATTCAATGTGATCGTTGCCGGCGACCACTTAAAAGTGGGCAAGCCCCATCCCGCTCCATATCTAAAAGCCTCGAGAGCGCTTAAAGTCATACCAAAAAAATGTGCTGTTGTCGAGAATGCTCCAAACGGCATAGCATCAGCCAAAGCGGCAGGCATGTTCTGTTTTGCGGTGACAACATCTCTTCCAAAGGAATATCTTAAGAGTGCCGATATAATAGTGGACAAGCTGGAGGAAATAACGGGATATATAGATTCGGCGTGCGGAATCAAAGGATGATGTCATTGCGAGCCCCGCTTGTTAGCGGGATAAACTCCGCGAAGCAATTCCATAGACGAAGGAGATTGCTTCGTCGTCACTACTTTCCTCCTCGCAATGACGTTCCGGAGTATTATAGTTTTATGAAAAAAAAGAGTAGCGAGAAATGTTCCTCACTTAGAGGCCTTATCAATATAGGGCCGGCCATTGAAGGAAAACTAAAAAAGATAGGGATCACCACAAAGGAGCAATTTTTGAAAAAAGATCCCTTCAAGGTATTCGATAAGCTGCTTAAAAAAGCGGACCCGACATTATGCCGTTGTGCTTTGGCTTCGATCGTCGGAGCTAAGATCGGCGTCCCCTGGTATAAGATAACAAAACAGACCGCTTCTGATTACGAAAAGATCCATCCTCGTCACAGGTGGGGTAAATGCTAAAACATATGGCTGTTTCATTGCTTATTGCATCTTTTTTTCTTGGTTGCTGCGGCAACTGCGATGTCCTATATAAAAGTATAAATATAAGCGGCAGAGTGTTCAAAGTCGAGGTGGCGGATACTCAAAAAGAAAGAGAAATCGGGCTTTCCGGCAGGACATTGGAACAAAATGAAGGCATGCTGTTTGTATTTGAAAATCCATGCCGCCCCGCTTTTTGGATGAAAGGCGTTCCCGAGCCGCTTGATATTATTTGGATAGACAACGAAAAAAAAGTAATTAGTATTTTAGAGAACTTACCCGTTGTTAGCGGGGATGACTACGATATATACCGATCCCCGTCGAAAATATCTTTTGTTATAGAACTTAAAGGCGGGACGGCGAAAAGTATCGGACTTGAAACAGGACAGGTATTGGATATTTAGTACTCTCTGACATTCCTTATCGGGCAAAATCTGTTAAAATTACAATATTACTGGAGAGGTGGCCGAGCGGCTGAAGGCGCACGCCTGGAAAGTGTGTTTACGCGAAAGCGTAACGAGAGTTCGAATCTCTCCCTCTCCGAATTTTGCGAAGCAAAATTCCCTTACTTCTTACTCCTTCATCTTACTGCTTCGCAAAATTCGAAGGAGTAAGTAATAAGAAGTAAGTAGCAAGAAGGGAATAAAGAAGACTGTTATGGTCCGTAGCCTCCCGCCCAAGCGGGAGCGGAGGCCGAATCCCTGCCTGCCGGCAGGCAGGTCTCCCTCTCCGAATTTTGCGAAGCAAAAAAATTATATCTGTGGAGGTGTAATATATGGAGTGGGCAAAAATATATGATGAAATCAAGCCTTATGTATTTCGAATTGAATCGGAACTTGGATATGGCACTGGCTTCCTTTTGGGGTTTAATAAAACACATACCGTTGCCGCAATTGCTACCGCTGCTCATGTGATTAAAGAAGCAAATGACTGGGAAAAGCCTATTAAGCTGGTTCATTCAGAAAGCAACGAAACAGAATTTCTTTCTAATAATGATAGGGCTATATGGCTTAACGACAGTCAAGATGCTGCAACAATCTTTGTAAATACTAAGGACTATTTTCCCAAAAAACCATTAAGTCTTTTTGACTCCACAAAATATATGAGAATCGGGATAGAAATAGGATGGGTTGGATTCCCTCGTATTGCTCCTCATTATCTATGTTTCTTTTCTGGTAAGGTAAGTTATTTTATTGAGAAAGACAATAGTTATTTGATTGATGGAGTGGCAATAAATGGTGTCAGCGGGGGGCCTGTTTTTTATAAAACAAAAGATGGTTCTCCCGAGATAATAGGAATTGTTTCGGCGTACATCCCCAATAAACAGGTTGGGGATACTCTGCCTGGTCTTTTGATGGCGAGAGATATAACCCCATTTCATGACCACCTTAAAACCATCAAATCCATAGATGAAGCAAAAGAAAAAGAGATGGAAACTCAAAAACAAACAGAAAAAGAAATGCAAAAAGGGGAACATTCAAAGGGCTCCGAGGCAACACAAAATGAGGAAGCTTCTGATGTTTCAAGTACAAATAGTAATATTTGATAACTCTAATTTATCATCCGATTAATCCAGTCTTTTGACAAGCATATTGAACGGCCGTTTTTTAGGTGAAAAAGATTCCTTCTCGGGATATCCCGCGCAGATGATCGCCATGAATTCTCCCTTGGGCTCTCCCAGGAATTCAAGCACTTCGTCCTTTATGAGGAACATTATACCGAGCCATACTGTGGAAATACCCATCGATGTGGCGGCTATCAAAAGATTTTCTACCGCCGCGGAAGAGCTTTGTATCTCCATTGTTCTGAAAAAATCTTTTACATACGCATCTTCAAGCTGAAAAAGCCTGCTGCCGTGCTCTATCAGTTCTCCGGAATTGGCTACGGCTATCACTATAGGTGCGCTTAAGATACTTCGGGAAGCCATCCTAAGTAACGCGGCCGAAGCTCTGGGGAAAGAATGCGATCTTGTTGATATCAGGTCCGCCAGCTCAGATTTTTTCTGCCCTTTTATAACAATGAATTTCCATGATTGCTGATTGTGTGCCGAAGGGGCCTGATTGGCGGCTTCCAGCATTTTGTTAAGATCTCTGTCATTGACAGGTTTATCCAGAAATATTCTGGTGCTGTGGCGGCAAGCTATCGTATTTATTGTTTCATTCGTATCTCAGCGCTTCTATAGGCAGAAGTCTGGCGGCGCGGCGGGCGGGCCAAAGGCTGAAGACTATTCCCGTGAATATCGAAAATCCGAATGCCAGAATTATAGAGCCTCCGGATACAAGAGTATTCCATCCGAAGATCGTGGACATGGTCATGGCTATTGATGCTCCGAACAGTATTCCTATAATCCCTCCAATAAGACAGATCAAGGTGCCTTCGACCAAAAATTGCGTCATTATATCCGAGTTCTGGGCCCCGAGAGCTTTTCTAAGTCCTATTTCACGCGTCCTCTCCATCACGATCACGAGCATAATATTCATTATTCCAATGCCGCCGACCAGAAGGCTGACCGCGGCGATGGAGCCGAGCAGATACGAAAGAGTCTGGATCGTCTCATTCATTGCTTTTTGAATGTCAGCCATGTTCCTGATATCTATTTGGTCATATTGATCCTGCTGAAGCCTATGCAATTTGCCGAGCGTTAGAGGAATCGCGGATTCAACAGCGCTCATGACTTCCGGGTTTTCCGCCTGTACGTCGAACCGGTTTATGTAGTCAGTCCCTATAAGTCTGTACATCGCAGTGGTCACAGGAACTATTATTTGGTCGTCCATGTTCTGGAAACCGGCAGAACCTTTTTCAGGGAGCACGCCTATGACCTGGAAATTTATTCTGTTTATTCTTATGTTTTTCCCTACAGGGTTTTCTTCAAGAAATAGTTCCTTGGCGACATTGGAACCTATTATCGCGACTTTTGCCCTGGTCGTTACTTCCGCTTTTGTGAAGAACCTTCCGTTTGTCGGGAAGGAGTCTTTTATGACCTGATATTCGGTTTCGGTGCCTACGATGCTCGTTCTCCAGTTGCGTCCGCCGTATACCGCCTGGGCGTTGCCGTTAACATAAGGGATCGCGTTCTTCACCCCTTCGATATTTTTTAACGCGGCAAGGTCGTCGAAATTGAACCTTGTAGCGGAATCTGATCCAAGAGATATCCCTCCGCTCCTGCGGCTGGTGCTTACCATAAGAAGATTTGTTCCCAGGTTGGAGAGGCTTTTTTCTACCTGTTCTTTTGCTCCCGTACCTATGGCGAGCATCGCTATGACCGCGGCAACTCCTATCATGACCCCGATTATCGAAAGGAACGACCTGAGCTTGTTCGCTTTAAGCGAAAGGAGAGCCTCTTTCACATAGTTTTTTATACTGTCGGGAGAAATGTTCAGTCCGTTCTTTTTTTTGCCGAACTCAGTATTGTAGACGGATTTTCCGGGTTTTACCTCGGATTGTATCTTGTCATCGACTATCTGTCCGTCTTTTAATAAAAGGACCCTTGTCGCGTATTTTGCCAGATCCGGATTGTGGGTCACCATTACTATCGTATTGCCGTTCTTGTTGAGCTCGACAAGCATGTTTATTATGTCTTCCGTGGATTTTGAATCAAGGTTACCTGTAGGTTCGTCGGCTAATATCACCAAAGGATCGTTTGCTATGGCGCGCACGACGGCGACCCTCTGTTGTTGGCCTCCGGATATCTCTGTAGGGGAGTGCCGCAGCCTGTCCGCCAGTCCGACGCGTTCCATAAGAGAAGCGACTTTTTGCCTGCTTTTTTGCGTTATGCCTTCCGGAGAATATATGAAAGGCAACAGTACATTTGTCAAAATATCCAACCGAGGAAGGAGGTTGAAACTCTGGAATATGAACCCGAAAAACCTGTTGCGCAGCATTGCGGCTTCATGATCCGGAAGGGTCGAGATCTCTTTGCCGTTGAGTTTATAGGATCCTCCGTCCGATCTGTCAAGCATCCCCAGGATAGCTAAAAGAGTGGACTTCCCGGACCCGGAGGGACCCATCAAAGCCACGAACTCTCCCTGTTCTATCTTGAGGTCGATGCTTTTAAGCGCTTTTACCGCTATATCTTTGCCGATGGCATATGTTTTTGATATGCCTGAAAGCTGTATTAGCGCCATGTTATTTTTTGCTGCCTCCGAACAAGTTCGGGGGGCCTCCTCTGACTGAAGAGAAATATTGTTTTGACAGTTTGGCGTCCGGTAATATAACTGTATCACCTTCTGATAATCCGGACAGTATTTCCGTGTTCGTGCCGTCATCGGTACCTGTTTCCACTTGTACCGCACTTATTTTTTCATCTTTGTTCTCTGATAGCACATAGGATGAGCCTTTGTATTTTTTTATAGCTTCAGACGGCAGCAAAAGAGCATTAGCGTTATCGCTCAGGATGAACTTTGCCGAAGCGCTCATGCCGGATTTGAAGAATGAAGGGACCTGTGAAGGGATGACGTCCACTACGTATATGTTGACGTTGTTGATAGTCTCGGACTCATACGCAATATGCTCCACAGTGCCATTTATTTCCTTGTTCGGGTAAGCGTCAAGCGTCAGTATGACCTTTTGTCCGTCGGATATCTTGCCTATGTCGGTCTCATCCACCTGGGCCTTGACTATCAATTTGTCGGCCATAACTATTATTGCGTCGCTTATTGTTACCGATTGTCCCGGCTCTACACTTCTTTTGATTATAAATCCGGAAAGAGGGGCTATTACCGGAGCCGGTTTGTAGGCATCTTCCCAGTATTTCAGTTCCTCTTCACCTTTTGCTCTTGCCGCGTCGATCAGGGTTGCCCTGTCCGAAGAGCTCATCCATGCTATTGTTTGTCCTTTTGCGACATTATTCCCTTCTTTTACCAGGACTTGTTCCACGCGTCCGCCGATGGGCGGTTTTATCTCGAGACGATTCCTGGGGACGACTTCCCCTACGGTTGTTATTGCAGTTTTTATGGAACCTTTTTGGACTGTTGCTTTTTTGAGTTCCTGATCTTTGTTCTTTCCGCACGAAAAAACCATTACAGACAGGACCAATAATAAAATAAACCCAAACTTTTTCATTTTATCCAACCTCCGTATGAATTATGCCAGGCGGCTTCCGCGACAAAAGTATCTTTCTGCGCCGATAAATAAGCCCTTTCAGCAGAGATAAAGGAGTTTTCTATTGTATTCCAGTCGTTGTAAGACATCAGTCCGTTCACATATTTTGTGCGAGCTATTTTTGCCCTTTCTGTTGAAGCATTGACATAGAAGCCGCTGACGTTCAAGCCTTCGAGCTTATTTGCAAAATTGTCATAGGCGGATTTTATCGAGTATAAAACGTCCTTTTTGCTTTGTTCGAACGTCTGCCGGGCTTGTTCCTTCTGGATCTCTTTTATCACTTTGTCGGCTATATTGCCGCCTCCCGGAAAAAATGAATAGGAGAGATTGAGGGCCCATGATCTGCTGTCCGTCTGAGGAGGCCAGTCCGACCCGGACTTTCTGATATTGCCTGAAAGGGAAACGCTGGGCAACAGTTCCGCTAAAACCTGGTCCGCCGATATGGAAGCGATATCGAAGGTATATTTTGCGATCGCATAAGAAGGGCTTGTTGTGGAAAGCATATTAATATCAACGTTGCCGGGTGTATTTGTTTCCAGGCTCGTACCATCAGTTTTTGTTATCTGTGTTCCGGTCAATTGCGATAATTTTAATCTGGCAAGTTCCAGGTTCCTTTTTGCCTGTGAAACAGCGGTATTTGAACTTTCCACATCGGCAAGTGTCAGCATGAGATTTCCCCTGTCTTCTTTGCCGCTTTCGTAAAGAAGGGTTATGAGCTTTGAGTTTTGAGTGCGGCGCACCAAAATCTGTTCCTGGAGGGCAAGGTCCTTTTCGGCTATTAGTAGGTCTAAAAACGCAGCCCTGACATCATACAATATGCCGGACGTTTTTTGCGTCAGATTTGCGCGGGCGGATTCCATCTGCGCATAGGCGCTGCGGGCCGCGTTTATATTGCCAAATCCGCTGAAAAGAGATTGTGTCGCAGACAGGCCGTAAGAAGAGCTTTTTGCACTAAAAGAGGCAGTGTCCGTTCCCCCTATAGCCGCAGATGCCGATAGCTGCGGCAGAAATGAGGTCAGACTTTTTTTGTAGGACCATTCATAGGCTTCAAGATTCTTTTCGGCGCTTTTCAGCTCATTGTTGTTCTTTTTTGCCAACGCAACAACTTCGGACCATGTTTCAGCATGTGATGCGGCGCATATAAAGAACACCGAGAGAGCCGCCGCGAGCGATATAATGTGTTTATTCTTCATCCGTACCATTCTACCTCAAAAAATCCTATTATTTAAGCTCTTTTCTAATTAGACAGTTCGCGCTGGCAAAAAGTTCCATTATAATGGCCCTCACCCCTAACCCCTCTCCCACGCTCCTCAACAAGCTCGGAGCTGGGAGAGGGGAACCCATGCAGAATTGTTACTGTTAGCATACTTAGTTTCTTTATCAATTTTTGTGTTCTTGTTTTATGCGCCCCTCTCCCTCTGGGAGAGGGGATGGGGGCGAGGGCTGAATAGTTACGCGATTATTGCATAAGTCAGCGACTTTTGATAATATCTATGTAAAGACAGAGATGGACTACTCGTTCTTTGCGAATATGCCGCCCGAACTTGGGACCTTCCTGATCTCAATGATCCCGATAGGGGAGCTGAGGGCAGGGATCCCTCTCGCTTTGACCGTATATCACATGAGCGTCCTTAAAAGTTATGTTATATCGGTAGCAGGGAATATGTTCCCTATAATATTTTTGCTTATAGGTCTTGAGAAAGTTTCGGAATATTTGATGAAAAAAAGTGCCTTGGCAAGAAGATTTTTTTCGTGGCTTTTTGCCAGAACGCGGCATAAATTCACGGGTTCATATGAAAAATGGGGGAGCCTGGCGCTCATAATATTTGTGGCGGTCCCGCTTCCCGCCACCGGAGCCTGGACCGGTGCTGTCGCGGCATATATTTTCGGAATTCCCGTAAAAAAGGCTTTTTTTCTTTTGTTTGTCGGCGTAATGATAGCCGGGGTCATAGTGACTATGCTGACACAGGGGATCTTAAGATTTTTGTGGTAAGATCATAATTTGAAAGGAGCAAAAAATGAAAAAGTTCTTTAAACGACTGCTGATAGTGTTGCTGGTACTTGCAGGACTCGTCCTTGTTTTTCTTGCATATATGGGAGTGCTTTCAAAGCCTTCCGTATCGGAAACAAAGATGGGGCCTTACCTGTTCGTTTATGAGGAATATGTGGGCCCGTATATGAATTCCGGCAAGATTTTTGATAAGGTCTATAAATCCGTCAAAACAGATGGAATTGAAACAGAGAAGGGCCTTGGCATATATTTTGATAATCCTTCCAAAGTACCTGCTGACAAGTTGAGAAGCCAGTGCGGGGTTGTAATTGAAAATAAAGATGCGGCCAAATTCGCCAAGATATCGAAAAAGTACAAATCTAAAAAGATAAAAGCAGCCAAAAACCTGGTCGTTGTATTTCCTATAAGGAATTCGCTCTCTTATGCAGTAGGCCCGATGAAAGCTTATCCCGCGCTGATGGAATATGCGCAGGCGAAAGGTTATAAAATAACCGGTACTTACGAACTCTATGATATGCAGGCTGGCAAGATATTTTTTGTAATGGAAGTAAAGAAATAACGCTGCGAAAAGAATGAGCATATTTGAAGTCGTAATGCTCCTGTGTTTTGGCGCGGCATGGCCGTTTTCCATAAGAAAATCTCTTATTACAGGACAGAATGCGGGCAAGAGCCTGCGGTTCCTGATAATAGTTTTCATTGGCTATGTCGCCGGTATTATTCACAAATTGCTTTACAGCAGGGATATCGTCACCGTTTTCTATTTCCTGAACGCTTCAATGGTCCTCATTGATATATTCATCTTTATGAGGAATGCCAGAAGGATAAGTGTCTGAAACAGAAACTCATAGACCTGTATTCAATATAGCTCCTTGTCCGCGCCGCTTATTCGACGAGGGCTCGCCTATGGCGAGACCGAGGAGTTCGGCGCGGTGGGGGAGCTGGGGGCGGACGCCCCCGCGAGCTTCTTTTGGGCCCCTTTTCTTGCGATCAAGAAAAGGGGCAAAAGGGTTGTGGTATACTACTTTTTATGGAACAGAAAATAATTTTGGCCGGCTATAACATCGACACGGATGTTATCGAAGAGCTCAAGATAAGCTCTCCCGAAAGACAAGATATTACCCCGGAAACGCTTTCGGCGGCATATGCCCGGATCAGCCGGGACCCGCGCCCGATAGACGAGCTCCGCAAAGCTTCACGGCAGGAGGTTGAAAAATCCCGCAAGTCAAACAGCAGCATAATATTTAAAATGGGACACCATTCCGTTGCCGAACATGCGGTGTTTAATTTTGATATCATCGGGATTTCCAGGCTTGCCGTTGAAAGCATAGAGCATTTCAGGCTTTGCTCGTTTACCGAAAAATCCCAGCGCTATATAACCCTTGAGAATGACTTTGTTATTCCAAAAGAGATAAAAGATGCCGGTTTTGAAAAGGAATTCACCTCTCTGGTGAAGACGCAGAACGAGCTTTATCACAAACTTAATGAAAAGCTTTCCGTCCATGTTTTTGAAAAACATAAAGGCCTTGCGGCTGATCCCAAAAATAAAAGCCTGCTCGAAGGTTGGGCCAAGGAAGATGCCAGGTATGTAACCAGCCTTGCCACACAGGCGCAGCTGGGGCTTACGGTGAACGCGAGGAACCTTGAACTCATGTTCAGGCGTTTCGCCTCTCAGAAAAATAATGAAGTAAAAGAATTTTCTAAAAAAATGTTTGCTCTTGTGCAAAAGATAGCCCCGTCGATAATACTTTTTACGGAAGCGAATGATTTTGACGCGAAAACGTACGAGGGGATAAGAGCTGAAGTGCTGAAGCCTGAAGTGCTGAAGAAGAAGCCAGATATCCAAAGCGACGTTTCTCTGGTCGGATATACTCCAGATGCCGATGATGTGCTTGTGACATCGCTGATGTTTGCCGTGTCGGATATGGCATTTGAAAATTGTCTTGCCTCAACTAAGAAAATGAGCGCAGAGGAGAAAAAGGATATTGTCAAAGCTTCTTGCGCGAACTTGAAGCTTTATGACAGTGTTCTCCGCGAGTATGAAAATATCGATCTGACATTTGATGTGGTACTCTCGTCTTCTTGCTTTGCCCAGTTAAAAAGGCACCGCATGGCTACCATTATTGCTCAGCCGTATGATCCGTCGCTTGGCGTTACCATGCCGCCGGCAATAGGGGAGATTGGGATGAAATCTGATTTTGACAAGGTTATAGCAGCGACCGACTCTCTTTATGAAAAAATTGCCAAAAAAGACAAGGATGCGGCGGCTTATGTTTTGACAAACGCCCACAGGCGCAGGGTGATCTTTAAATGCAATGCGCGAGAGCTATATCATGTGAGCCGTTTGCGCGAGGATGAACACGCACAATGGGACATACAAAATATTTCTACCGCGATGTCATCCGAGGCCAAAAAAGTCATGCCTTTGACAATGATGTTCATCGGCGGCAAGGATGCTTATCCGCGGATATACAAAGAGATATTTTACTCACCCCCTTCCCCCCTCTCTTGATAAGAGAGGGGGAAGAGCTGAGTGAAACGAAGCTCGGGGGTGAGTTTGATTTGTTATAATGAATCCATGAAGAGAAGAATATTTTTTCTGTTTTTCGCTCTCGTTTTATTTGCCCAGCCTTCTTTTTCCGCCAACAGGTTTTATGGATTAACCAGAAAGTTTAATTCTATTGTTTATGACAATTACGGCAGAAAAGTACTTCCCGGCTATGCGATAGGGGTTTCTTTTATAGATCTGAAAACAAACTATAGGGTTTCCGTCAGGGGCAGCAAGGTATTTCCCGCCGCTTCAATAATAAAGATACCCGTCATGGCATATCTTTTTTACGCTTCGGACCACAAGCTTTTAAATCTCGGAAGCCGCATACGGTTTTTAGAAGCCGACAAGCTTCCGGGAGCGGGAGTGCTTCAATGGCTGAGGCCCAACAAGTACACTATGTGGAGCCTTTGCAGGCTGATGATATCCGTATCGGACAATACCGCCACAAGGCTGTTGGTCAGAAGGGCCGGAAAAGCGAATATAAACTCCTATTGTAAAAAGATAGGTCTAAAAAACACCCGTATCCTTGATGAGACCGCTCTTGTAGAAATGCCCCGCCCGACATATAACCGGACTACTCCCAACGATATAGCTAATCTCCTGCTCAGGATACAAAGAGGACCTGCAAGCTTTTCGAAGTCTGCAAGGAAGGACATGATCGGGTTCATGAGAAATCAGAAATACATATTCGGCATACCAAGAGTATTGCCGAACGGTTTTTTCTGTGCGAATAAGACGGGCAACCTCACAAATGTCCTTCACGACAGCGCGATAGTATATTCAAAACGCGGGACATACGTGCTGGTCGTCTTTACCAAGGGATTTAAGCGCGACAGGGACGCAAGACTTGTCATAAACCGGGTTTCTTCCGCCGTTGCCGGATACTACAGGTAAAGAAAAATATGGGATTTTGCATAAACTGCGATAACCGCCACGGCTGCAAGTCAAAAATGCCTCCGTGTATAGTTTTGATGAGACAAAATGACATCAAGGACACATGCGGCAAGGCATATCTTAGGTCAATAAAAGAGCTGAAACTTTGCAAAGAATGCGACTTTTTTCTGACCTGCTGGAATGAGAGCGAGTATCAAAAGAACTTATAATTTTATCCCAATCTCGTTTTTGTGAAATCCGCCTTCAAAAAAGCCGATATATAAATAGATGATCCTATTGCCAAAGGAGCAATGATAATGATAATGTCACCAATTCGTTCCGGAAATGTTGTTATTTATGATTATGCCGGTGTCAGGGCATCGCACTTAGAAGCACACGCGGAAAAACTTGCTTCTAACGTTGCACTTTATCAAATGAGATTGCCGAGATTGTTTTCGGAGCGGACTATCAATACATGCGTTGTGCCGGATAGAGTATTCAGGAGTTGGGTTACACCCGAAAGTGATGCTTTTAAGCCTCAGGAAGCGCGTACTGCAGGCATCCCTTCGGCATTATACGGGATCTCTGATGACATGATAAAATTTCCGGCAAGCCTTTTAAACTTGGTCATGCTTGAAGGATGGGAGAAAGAAGGTATTTCCCATGAAATACTGCATGCGGGAAGCAGGAGGATCGTTGACGCAGGCTACAAATGCGGAATAGCGCTCTGTGGCTTCGACGGAAAAATAGACAGTCTGGATAAATATCTTAACGAAGGGCTTACGGAACACATAAGGATGAGTTTGGGCGGCGCGGTCGTCAGGAACAGATATTATCCCATAGCGATGGCAGTCGGAGAGATCATTAAACGAGTTGGCGATGCCGTGGTCTTGTCCGCGTATTTTGGTGAAGAGGTCTCTCCGTTCATAGCTGCTGTTGAGGGCGCATTCGGGACAAATTCTTATTCAGCTATTAGAGAAGTGTCCCGCCAAGTCGTTAAAGGGAATATTGATCCTGCAAAGTTAATGGAAGTATTGGGAAAATAAGTTTATTTTCTCCTCTTTTTTACTTTTATCAGGGTCTCGACGCCGCCGACCGCTTCGAATTCTTCTTTTGACAGAGAGGCGATCACTTTTTGAGTCTTTAGCCACTGGCCTTCTTTTTCTATATAAACGTTTCCTGTCATAGTCACGGTTTCTTTTTTCTCATCAAAAAAAGCCCTGTCGGACTTGGCGCGGTTTTTTTTCTGCAGGAGCACAACCTTGCCTTCGGCCGTGGCATTGCCGTTTTTCGTGGAAACAGAAAGTTTTTCGCAGTTCATCAGCATGCCGTCCCTGAGCATTTTTCTTGTCTCGGCGTTCCTGATCTTATTTATACTCGATTCCTTGAGCACTGCGGAGCCTTTTTTGATGATCGTTTTTACATTGCCTGTCAGGATAGCGGTCTTGCTTCTGTCGATATAGTCGAGCTGATCGGCGGTAGAAAATTTGCCTTTTTGACTGAACCTGATATTTTTTTCCATATGTCCGCCGTAATTCTCGGTGGAAAATTCAAGAAAGTCGGCTTTTACGGTTGTTTTGCCTTTGTCCAATTTCACTTCGGTCTCTCCGTAACCTTTTAAGAGCTCCTGTCCGTAAAAGCTTTCCAGGGTAGTTGCTTTTATATGCTGAGAAGGTGTTTCTGCCGCGGGAAACGGATAAAACAGCGCGGTCTCATCCGCAGTGTTTATCTCGATGCCGTTTGCGCGGATCTTAAATCTTTTGTTTGAAAGGCTGCCGTTCTTGACCGTGCCCTTTTTTGTATTGGTGTGATACTGCAGGCTCTCAGCTTTCAAAAGCGAAAACTCTTTTCTGCCTTTTTTCTTTCCCGAAGCCCCGCTTATATCTATAAGCGCTGTCAGGGGTGTTTTGTCCCCTCCGCGCGCTTCGATGAGGTTTGTGTAGAGATAAATAGTGGAAAAACCGGCTTTGAGATATTTTAGAAAAATGCCGTGTTCGCCATACACAGTGCCGCTTTCTATATTTTCTATATCTATGACCGACTGGTCTCTGTCGGAGGACGCTTTTTCCGCGAAGATCTCGTAAGACGGCTTGCCTTTTTCCCGGCCTTTTACTGTTATTAATGATGCTTCGATGGTCCTTCTCTCTCCCTGTTTTTTTAGAAGCTGCACATCGGGTGCGAATATATATAGATATGCCAGCCCGATCACCACGGCGAGAGATGCCCCGACTGTCAGTATCTTTTGTTTTTTGTCCATTGCTGATAGCGATTATAACACTTGAGAGCTTCCCGTTTGACACTATTTTCCCGGCAATGATATAATTACTTTAAAAGAGCTGAAAGCAAACCGCAGACATAGCTGTCCGCTACGCCTTTTTAATTTCAAAAGATTTAGATTGTGCAGCTGTCTCTTGCCGATGGCGGTTCAAAAAGCTTTAAAAAAAGAAGGGGGACTTAAGGAATGGCTGTAAAAGTGGGTATCAATGGTTTCGGAAGGATAGGAAGGCTTGTGTTCATGGCGATGGTGGAAAAAGGGGTGATCGGCAAAGATATAGAAGTTGCCGGGGTCGTCGATATCAGCACGGACGCAAAATATTTTGCCTATCAGCTTAAATATGATTCTGTACACGGCAGGTTCAAAGCCGACATATCCACGGAAAAAAGCAGTCCTTCAGCCGCCGAAGACGATGTCCTGGTGGTCAACGGCAAAAAAATAAAATGCGTCATGGCCACAAAAGAACCGTCGATGCTTCCCTGGAAAGAGCTTGGAGTGGAGATCGTCATCGAAGCTACAGGCCTTTTTACTTCTTCCGACAAGGCCAAGGGGCATCTTGACGCAGGTGCCAAAAAAGTGCTTATAACCGCTCCCGGAAAAGGTGACGTAAAGACCTTAGTGATGGGCGTTAACGACAATGAATACGACCCGTCAAAGCATCACATAGTTTCAAACGCTTCCTGCACCACAAATTGCCTGGCCCCTGTGGTGCACGTGCTACTTAAAGAAGGGATCGGCATCGAAACAGGTCTGATGACGACGATCCATGCTTATACGGCGACACAAAAGACCGTCGACGGCCCTTCCAAAAAAGACTGGCGCGGAGGCAGAGCGGCCGCTATCAACATTATCCCGTCCACGACAGGTGCCGCCAAAGCAGTAGGCGAAGTGCTTCCCGCCACAAAGGGCAAACTGACCGGCATGTCGTTTAGGATACCGGTTGCCGATGTTTCTGTTGTTGACCTTACTTTCCGTTCGGTAAAAGACACCTCCATAGAAGAGATAGACGCTCTTCTTAAAAAAGCAGCTTCTACATATCTCAAAGGGATACTGGGCGCGGCAACGGAAGAAGTTGTCTCGACCGATTTTGTACATGACAACCGCTCTTCCATATACGATTCGCTGGCAACTCTCCAGAACAATCTTAAGGGCGAAAAACGCTTCTTTAAAATTGTGTCCTGGTATGACAATGAATGGGGTTATTCGAACAGGGTCGTCGACCTGCTCACAAAGATGGCCAAGTAGACAGATCAATTCAAAAAGCCCCCGTTTTACCGGGGGCTTTTTTGTCTTTGGCCCTCACCCCCAACCCCTCTCCCAGAGGGAGAGGGGGGATATAAGTCCGAGACGAAGATGATTCAGAATAAGAAGGAGGAGGCGAGGTTATGAAGAAATCCATTTCGGATCTAAGTACGGAAGAACTAAAAGGTAAGCGCGTCCTTGTCAGGGTGGACTTCAATGTTCCAAGGGACAAAAAGACCGGAGAGATAACCGATGACCGCAGGATAAAGGAAGCGCTTCCTACAATAAAATATCTTATCGACAAAGGCTCGAAAGTAATTTTGGTGTCGCACTTGGGCAGGCCTGCCGGCGTTACAGAAGACCTCCGCCTGACAAAAATAGGCGAGCGTTTGAGCGCGCTTCTCGGAAAAAGTGTATTAAAACTGGATGATTGCATAGGTGAAGAGGTTGAGAACGCAATAGCAAAAATGGGGGACGGGGATGTCACTCTTCTTGAAAACGTAAGATTTTACCAGGAAGAAGAGGGAAATGACGAGAATTTTTCAAAAAAGCTCGCGGCACTTGCAGACGTTTACGTGAATGACGCTTTTGGAACGGCCCACAGGGCGCATGCTTCAACAGAAGGGGTCGCGCATATATTGCCAGGCGTATGCGGTTTTCTTATTCAAAAAGAGCTCGATATAATGGGCAAAGCGCTCGCGGACCCGAAAAAACCTTTTGTCGCGATCATCGGCGGCGCGAAAGTTTCTTCAAAGATATCTGTAATAAAAAATCTCGCGCAAAAAGTAGATGTCCTTGTGATCGGCGGAGGAATGATCTATACATTCTTAAAATCTCAAGGATATGAGATCGGAAAATCGCTGGTAGAAGTAAAATTCCTTGACCAGGCAAAACTTATCTGGGCGGAACTCAAAGCCATGCCCGATCTTAAACTTATAGTCCCGGTCGATGATGTGGTAACGACCGACATAAGCAATCCGGATGCCCCGGTAAAAACAGTTCCGTCATCGCAGATACCTTCCGACATGATGGGGGTAGATATAGGTCCCGAGACCATAAAGCTTATAAAAGATGCCGTAAAAGATGCGGGAACGGTCGTTTGGAATGGTCCCTTGGGCATCTTTGAAAATCCAAAATTTGCAAAGGGTACTATGGAAGTGGCAAAAGCTCTCGCGCAATCCAAAGCCGTGACGATAATCGGCGGCGGAGACTCGGCAGCTGCCGCGGAAAAGGCAGGGGTAGCGGACAAGATAACGCACATATCAACCGGCGGAGGGGCTTCGCTGGAATTCCTGGAAGGTAAATCTTTGCCAGGCATCGCGATACTTCAGGACAAATAATAGGAGAAAAAAATGGCCAACACAAAGACCCTTGTAGTAATAAAGCCGGACGGGATAAAGAAATCGTTGACCGGAAATATTCTAACCAGATTGTCGGAGACAAGGTTAAGGATAATAGGGGCCAAAGTGTTGCATGTTACAAGAGAGCTGGCCGAAAAACATTACGCTCATCTCAAAGGCAAACCTTTTTTTGAAGATGTTGTAAAATATATTTCCGGCGAAGTCTATGACGAGCCTTACAGGAGAGTTTTGGCGCTTGTTTATACGGGAGAAGATGCCGTCGGCAAGGTCCGCAAGCTGGCCGGCGCCACAAATCCCGAAGAAGCCGATGCTTCCAGCATAAGAGGACAATATGGCAGGATAACTTCAAAAGGTATTTTTGAGAACGTATTGCACTGTTCAGCCACTCCCGAAGAAGCGGAAGTTGAGATCAAGCTCTGGTTTGAGCCGGACGAGATCAACGAAGACATCTATCCGACCGAAACAAAAGAAGTCAAAGTTAAGAAAAGATCTTGGAAATAGCACTTTCCCATTTGTAATTTTTAATTTGTAATTACCGCATGGCGGTCCGGGCCTATGGTTCAGTGGTAGAACGCGGCGTTCGCAACGCCGAGACCTGAGTTCGACTCTCAGTAGGTCCACCAATTTTCCGCAAAGCGGAAAATTGGAATTAAAAATTAGATAATTACAAATTTCAAAAGGCAAAGCCTCTTCCTATTTTGCCATTTATAATTTATAATTGATAATTACTCGCGAAGCGAGTTGCGGGGACGTAGTTTAGTTGGTAGAACGCCTGCTTTGCAAGCAGGAGGTCGGGGGTTCAAGTCCCCCCGTCTCCATTTTTAAGTCGCTTCGAACTGTTGTTTCATGAAAAAATTTTCGCCGCTTACTATCGGGTAGTGGTCGGCGGCTTTTTTTTGGGTGGGGGCAAAAAAAAGCCGCCGGAAGTGTGGGCGCGCTG
>JBAZKW010000016.1:0-39190 GCA_041650595.1 Candidatus Margulisiibacteriota bacterium | reverse complement strand
CCGGTTTTCCATCGACTTGTACTGTACTAGTACTGTACACAGGCCGTCCTGCCATTTTGGGCCGCCTAATGATTAAAACAAATTGTCCGTCGCGCTGTTCAAATTTCGGCTCCGGGATACCCGCTTTACGGCATAAAGAGATCATATCGAGCGTTCCCGTTCCCGCGCGTTCGATATAGTGCGCCCAGAAAAGAGGCTCGCTTGTAATAAAATCCCTCAAAGCGGCTCGTTCTTCTTTGAATTCTTTTTGGACACTGCTTATGAATATTTTGCGCTTTTGCATGTTACAACTTTCTGCCAGTATTCTTCTATCTCAACCTGCACCTCAACTTCCTCATCGCTTTCCTCTCTATCTGCCTTACTCTCTCCCTGCAAACCCCGAACACAGCGCCGATATATTGCAGCGTCTTTCTGGGACCGTCATTTATATGCCGCATTTTAATGATCTGACGCTCTCTTAAGTCAAGGCAATCTGGATATGCGACAAAAATCTGTTTTATCGTGTTCGAATCCAATACGGTTATAATACCTGTAGTATTTCTCGGCACTTCTATCGTCTTCTCCTTCAGTTCCCTGCCTGCCAACAAGCAGGTTCAGCGTTTCATCTCTATTTACAGCAATTTTCCCGCCAAAACATTAAAACTGCAATTTTTCAACTTTTTCCAGCGCCTTTCCGCAGGAAGGATTTTGCCTCGCATATTCCGCAAGAACATCCGTCGTTTTTCCGATAAATTCGCCGACTCTGCCGTCGGAATCGTCGACCCCGCCGACCGTAAGCTTTCTATGCAACCGCGTGATAATGTTCGCCAGCAGTTCCGCCGTCTTCTGATGGACCGGCAAGCCAGCAATTATTGTAGACAGCCTGTTGCATCCTTCCCTAAGAGAACCCTGATACGCGAACCATGTCCGGCTCGGCCCTCTGTAGGGTTTAATATAACGCATCGCATCGGTGATGTTTTTCTTGAAACCGGCAAGTTCTTCGGAAGAAGGACAAAGCTGTGTTCCGCTGCATGACGGGGCGTTTATGTGCTTCATTTCTTCTTCCGGCAGCGGCCCGCCTCCGAGCGCGGCGCATATCGCAAGCGCTACCGCGTGCTTGCACAGCACGTCTTTTTGCCCGAGGTAGCATGTACAGCCGGCGAAAGTAAAATTGCGCGCTTCGACAAACACGTCATATGATTTTGTGCCGAGAACAACTGCGCAGTAACTTCGTATTCCTTCTTCAACCTGCGTGACTTTCCCCTTTTTGTAAATTTCCGCGGCTTTTTCAAACGTCGACTTGGCCGTCGCAAATCTTATCTTTCCAAGCGTAAAATCCGGCAGATGCATTATTTTCTCCATCATATAAATGATTCCTTAATTAGTCGCGAAATAATTATATCACCGCCGCCATATCGGCAAGTCTCTTGACTGGTGGAAAGACAATTGGTATAAGGTCTTAACAGCGACTGCTGTGGTCGTAGGGGGTAATTAGCACAACGAGGAAGTGGTGAAGCTTTTGAGTCAAGTGGCATGGTTTATTGGAGGAACGTCAGCCCATGATAATACCCTTAACTACTTACTGCCTTTAGATTTCTAAGGACATCAACAGCAACATCCTTATTATAATCCTTAATCAAACCCGGTATCCGGAAAAGGTCAACGACCCACCAAATAATAAATCCTCCACTCGTTAGCCAGAAAAATAACTGGATTTTCCACTTCTGAAAATAAAGATAGTGACACCCACTGCGGTCTGCGAGTCCCATTGACAAAACCGCCGGAAAGGACGAGGGCCAACTTGCCCTGAGCGAGCGCAGCAAGAGAGTCGAAGGGCCGCCCGAATTTGTCATTTGAAATTTTTTTGTTTGTAATTCCAGTTTTTCGCCTTGCGAAAAACTGGTGGTGCGAGCGAATCATCCCGCTACCATTACTCTGATTATACCTAACACTATTCACGGCTGCAAGAAGAAAGATCTCGGAAGGCTGTAAATCTTCCTATATTATGAGGGCGGTTTTCGCTCCTCCCCACACCCCTCCGCGAAAACCGCCTGCCAGCCCTCGAAGTTTACCCCGCGCAGCGGGACATCCCTCACACCTCCCGGCGAAGAAGTAATTCGCTAATCAATGGTAAAATATAGTGCCAACATAGGGGGAATTGTGAATATATTTATTCTCATTTTGTTTATTGGCCTGTTTTTCAGCCCAATCGCTGCGCTTGCGGCTTTTATAATAGCTTATAAGGAATACGAGCATCATTTCACAGGATGGAAAAAGCCCTTAATGCTGGCACTTCAAGATGCGTTATTTACATTTATCTTATTTGCGGCCATGTCAGTGATGATTGGATTTATCATTAGCAGGTTTATATAAAAACATATCCTCAAAAAATCTTCAACTGTGAATATACTTCAAGACCTTTACCTTTTCCATGGTAACGAGCCCTTCTTTTATTGACTCATCTATAAAAGGCAGCAGTTTATTTATATTTTCTTCGATATCTACTATTTCAACGATCACCGGAAGGTCTTCGGATAATTCTAAAAGTTTTACGGAATGCATTCTGCTGTCCGCGCCAAAGCCCATAATGCCCCGTATGACTGTGGCTCCCGCGAGGTGAAGCTCTCTTGCCTTGAACACGATCTGTTCATATAAAGGCTTGCCGTGAATAGAATCGCTTTCCCCGAAAAAAATCCTGAGCAAAACACAATCCTGCGGAAGTTTCATTGTTTTTACCCCCTTATCAGATTTATACAATACCGGCCAAGAACAAAACCGGATATGACCATTATGACACCGAATATATTGCTTATCAAAATATTGGCAAGCATGCCTTTTATTTCGTCATTTCTCATCAGGTTAAGATTTTCCAGCATAAAAGTCGAGAAAGTGGTGTAGCCGCCGAGAAAACCGATAAAAACGAACGCTCTTAAGTTCGGGGACATATTAACAAGCTCCATTGAAGACCATAAAAAGCCTATCAAAAGAGAACCGCTGAGGTTTATGATAGTTGTACCGACGGGAAATCCCGAATTAAAATATCTGTTGGATGATGAAGAAACAAAATAACGCAATAATGTCCCGATCCCGCCTCCTGCAAACAACCAAAACGCTTTTTGAGCGAAACTAAGATACCTCATATAGATATTATCTCACTATTCAGCAGACTTTACGGTATTCCCAAATGCCACAAACAAAACGGCAGATGTCGCCGCGGTCAGACTTCCGAAAATAAACGGGGCGCTGATTCCGACATAAGTCCAAAGAAGTCCCGCGATAAGAGAGGCAAAAAAAGTGCACAGGCCGATAGATGTCTGATAAATACCAAAAGCCGTGCCCGTCTTTTCATTTGGGACTAGATTAGAAATGTATGCCTTGCCAATTCCTTCGGTAAGTGCCATGTATATCCCGTAAAACGGAAAAAGGAACCAGAGGAATAATGAAGAAGTCGCGAGGCCAAAGAAAAGATAAACACCGGCAAAAAGAACGAATCCGCTTAAAAGAACTTTTCTGCACCCGATTTTGTCGGAAATGATGCCGGCAGGCGTTGAAAATATGGCGTATGTAAGGTTGAAAAGGACATATGCCAATATTACCAAAGTTAATGACAAGCCCAAACTCTTTGCCCTCAAGATCAAAAAAACGTCCGAACTATTGCCGAGAGCAAAAACAAAGCTGATAAACAGGAATATTTTGAAAGAAGGATCGATATCGCGCCACTTAAAATGAAAGACAGCTGAAGAATTCATATCTTTATTTTTTTCCTTTACAAAAAGAATGAGCAGAAGAATACCGATAAAAGCGGGAATAAAGGAAAGAAAAAATATTAGCCGCAAGTTATTATTCAGGAACTGAATTGCTATAAGAGCCAGAAGCGGTCCGGCCACCGCCCCTGCAGTATCAAGTGCCCGGTGAAAGCCGAATGATCTCCCCCTGATAGAAATATCCGAGCTTTCGGCAATTAGCGCGTCCCGGGCACTGGTTCGCACTCCTTTTCCGAAACGATCAAGGAATCGGGCGAACAAAACAAACGGCCAGCTATAAGCTATGCTTAGAAATATCTTAGAAATGCCCGAAAGTGAATAGCCTGCAACGGTAAATGGTTTTCTTACAGCCAATTTATCCGAAAGCCAGCCGGAAACAATTTTTAACACGCTGGCAGTCGATTCGGCTATGCCTTCGATCAAGCCGACAACGGCCACCGGTGCGCCCAAAACGCTTGTAAGAAAGATCGGGACTAGAGGATAGATCATCTCGGATGCAACATCGTTAAAGAAGCTGACAAGACCCAGCCAGACAACATTTTTTGGAATGTTATTTTTTTTCAATATTAAGCCTTTCTTCAAAGCGTCTTAATCTTATATATGGAATCTTTCCGCTACTTGTTTGCCGGCATATCCGATATTTATTCCCAGCATTTTCAACTCATCAATAATAGTCATCACATTATTGTCAAATCCGGCTCTTTCTCTTCTCGGAGCGCCCGGCTTGAGCCATTCCGCCTGCGTACCGATACAGAGTTCGGGGATCATGCCGTATCCGCCCGGGACCTTTCCTGAACGATGTGAAGGAGAGATCGTATATCCGAGTTCCCGGGCGACAGCTATTGCTTTTAAAGTCCTTACAATAGTTCCCGCCTGGTTCGGCTTTATCAAAACAGAGTTCGCGCATCCGGCAAGCCGCCTTATTTCGTCCGGATCGGTTACGAATATGTCATCTCCCTGTATCTCTCTTTTCCCTCCCAGCGACTTCATCAGCATCTTCCATCCGACAGTATCTTCCGAATTCATTCCGTCTTCTATCGAAATGATAGGATATCTTTGCACCATTTGTTCCCAGAACTTGATCATGCCTTCGGCATCAAGCGCCTTTTCACCGGGATACAATCTGTACTCAAATTTATCCGATCCCGGCTGGACCGGATCGGAAAATTCCGAAACTGCTCCGTCTGCCGCTATCACGACCTTGCCGGATAAGCCTGCCTGGTCAATCGCTTTTGCAGTAAATTCATATACCTGTTCGGGTGAAGTAAATGCCGGGGAAATTCCCGCCTCAAAACCTATATTGTCCACCCCGACAATTTTGATCAATTTTTCGAGAACTTGCGTTCCCATATAAACAGCTTCTTCAAAGTTTTTTGCCCCTATCGGCGCGACTTTCGTCTCCTGTATCCAGATATACGGTAAGCCGTCCGGTCTTTTTGTTCCCGAATGCACTCCAAAATTCAGGATATTGAATTTCGGGAGAGGAGCTATCAAACCATCCGTATCCATTTTCTTCCCCTGCAAATTCAATAAAACAGCCCGCATTGCAAGAGCGGTCGGTATCCCGTAATAAGCCGCTTGCGCGTCCAAGAGAGCTATTGTTGAAGCTATCGCTACTTCAGAACCGATACCGCTTGTCGGACGGGCCGCTTTCAATCCTCTTTCTTTAGCAAGAACTGCGTCCACTTCCATGACAGCGTCCTCGACATCAAAAGGATTTAATAGATTTTTGTCCCCTCTGTTCAATCTTTCTTCAAGCCTGGCAAGGTGTGATTTTGCGAGACCAAAATCCTTGACCGCTTCCGGTTCTCTGACGCCGCCCGAAGTCGCCATGGGAGCTACTCCAGTACCCATATAGACCATTCCATCTTTTTCGAGTCTTGCTGTCACGCCGAACGTCCGGAACGGAAGCACCTTTGTTCCAGTGTATTGGCTGCATACCAGCCTCGCGCCGTTGCGGATACTCGCCTGCCCTGAAACAAGACCTTTCATGCCAACCAGCGGATCAGCGTTGTAAACTCTGCCAAGACTCATGTGATTTCTCCTTCTGCTTTTATTTTATAATCAGCCAAACCTATTTCTGTATCGAACGGAATTTTAAATAATTTCATTCAACTTAACGGCTCTCGACCAGGAGCCTTTTTCATGCCCCTCTTGTTCGCTGGCAAACCGGTAATCAAACTTGCGGCTGTATTCCTCCAGCTCCGCTGACAGCTCTTCAAGCTTTTTTGTCTGCATATTTTGCAGCATTTCTCTGCATTCTTTGCTTTTCATCAGTTTCGTAATTTGGCGGAAATGCGTCATGCATAATACAGACGGTCCATCATATGCTTTGCTGATCCCCTCATGCCAATGATTAACAAAGGTCTCGCAGTATCTATCATAGGCTCTTTTTTCATTCTCACAGATCGGACAACCGCCTTGGCTGTCGCCATAATTTGTTTTTATCAGGCCATCTATTATCCGCTTATAAATGATCGCTATCCCGGACGATTGTCTGGTCTGCAATATCATTTCCGAGTGCCTTTTACAAAATCCCTGAGATGCGATTATTTCCTTGTTTACTCCGGGATCATTCACGTTTTCATAAAAAAGATAATCGATATGTCTTACGACATTTCTCGCCGTCATATAACAGACAGGGCATTCCTCAAGATGCAGAGCTTCTTCAAGTTTATAGAAAAGTGTATGTTTTATGATTTTTTTCATTTATGAAGCACCTTGCAAATTTCCACCAAGGCTATAGAAATGCGCAGATGATAGGCGATTATTGCGGAAATTACGGCTAATCCCAGCCAGAGGAATGCGACTGTAAAAAGATGTTCCATAATAGGGCCCTCCTTCGCGGCATGAAGCCACTTATTCAGGAGTCATCATCCCTTTTAAGGGAAATTATAGGAGACCCCATTCCTTATGGTTAATAGAATTATACTGGTTTTTTTAACTTATTGTCAAATTATTTCTTTGTTTTCTGCTTCTCTTGGCGGGCGCGATCATTCAAGTGGGGGCAAAGGTAGCGCCCGCCATACTTTGGGCAGCCGTGAATGCGTTAAGTATAATCAGAGTAATGGTAGCGGGATGATTCGCTCGCACCATTTCTTTTCCATATCGAACCATTGTTGATGTTAGGCGGCTTGACGGCGCGCAGTGCCGGAAAGCCGCCTGATCTTTATTAACGTCTCTAATTTCCGCCGAAGGGTCGTCCCGATGGCGGGACGGGCCGGAGGCGGCGTCTCCGCTCTCGGAATAAATTATTGACTTCTATTGCCTCTGTCGAATAAATGCCACTTTCCGATGTGCCTTTTCACTCTTTCTACTTTAAAAGCTTCTCCAGGTTTTCCATTGTAGCATTTCCCCGCTTATTCGCTGTCAAGGTCGCTTCACTCTCTCGTCCTCGACGCGCCTTCGTAGCAGCTCGGACTCGTTCGCTCCGCTCCCTGCTCCAGTCGGCAGAGTCGCTGCTCAGCCTCCTTCCGCCCCTACGCTTGCCTCAAGCTCGTCGCCATATCAGACAACTAAGGTAATGCTCCTCGCTTTCGCCTGCGCTGCGGGTGACAGCGGCGGGGAAATGCACCTTGAACCTCAAGGAGGTATCGCATATGTGTCATATTGTTGGTGTTATCGGTTCCCGTTCCCTTCCGGCCCGTTTTGCTCCGCTCGTTGATCAGGTTGTGTCTTTGTTCCTTGCCCGTGGTTATTCTGTGGCTTCGGGCGGCGCCGTGGGCGCTGATTCGTTTGCTTTGTCTGCTGTTCTTCGTCAGGGTGCTTGTTCTCGCAGCGTTGTTTATTCGGCTTGGTCTTCTGTTTCCGGTTTTCCGGCTTCCGCGCGGCCTGATATTGAGCGGCTCATTGCGGCTGGCGGTCAGGTTGTTTGGGGCTCCGCTTCAGTTGGCTCTCCCCGTCCTGTTGCTGTTTCTGCTCTTCTTGGCCGCAATAGGCATTTGGTTGCTGCGTCTTCGGTTGTTGTTGCGTTCCTTCATGGGCCTTCCCGCGGTTCTCTTTACACCATCCGCCAGGCTGTTTCCCGTGGCGTTCCCGTCATTGTTTTTATCTGTGGCAGCGCTTCACTTCCGCCTGATCTGGCTCGTCATTGTTATGTTTTTAATAAGCCTGCCTGCCGGCAGGCAGGGAGGTGATTTGATATGCCCATTTATCCAATATATCCGTGCTGTTATTGTCCTGTCGGTGATCCTGATAAACAATGCAGTAATTCCGAAAAAGTTTCATGCAATAGATTTCTCTCTTACATTGAGAGATTAAACAAATTCAAGTCTCACAGTATTTTGATCAAAGAGTTGAAAGACCTAATAACAATAAAGAAAGGAAACAAATAACATGAAAGCAGCAATTTATACAAGAGTTTCTACGGACAATCAGGCAGAGGTTGAGTTTAATTCGTGCGAAGCACAGGAAGCCAAGATCATGTCGTTCATAAAAAGCCAGGACAACCTTGAAGCCCACAGGACCTATTCGGATCAAGGATATACGGGAGCCAATCTTGAGCGGCCCGAACTTCAGAAAATGTTATATGACATTCAACAAGGACTGATCAACACTGTCATATCGTATAAGATCGACAGATTGACCAGATCACCGAAAGATTTTTATCATCTCATAGAAGTATTCGACAAATACGGCGTCAGTTTCTTTTCCGTTACTGAAAGATTTGATACTTCTACCCCATCAGGCCGTTTACTAAGGAATATAATGCTGACTTTTGCTCAATTTGAACGGGAACTCATCAGCGAAAGGATCAAGGACAAAATGCTTGAGAAAGCAAAGAAAGGAATGTGGAACAGCGGTCATACTCCTTACGGCTATAAACGGGAGAATAAAAAGCTTGTCATCGATCCTACAGAAGCAAAAATAGTCAGAACAGTGTTTGAGACATTCGTTCAGACCGGATCGAAATGCGCTGTTTATCACAAACTTATGGATCAAGGAGTGTTAGACAGACACAACAAAGTCTTCAGCAAATCAACGATCGATTGCACATTGCAAAAAGTCCTCTACACAGGAAAACTTCTTTTCAGAGGCAAGATATACGATGCTATTCATGATCCTATAATCTCACCTGAATTGTTTGAAGAGGCCCAAGGATTAAAGAAAGACTTGCCGAGAAAAATGACGAGTTATAATTATTCACTGTTCCCCGGATTGATAACATGTAAAGAATGCGGATCAGCAATGTCTCCCGTATTTTCCAATAAGATCAGCTCAGGAAAACGTGTCCGCTACTTCTATTACAAATGCGTTGGCGCTTGCAAGCGAGACAGATCCTTTTGCAGCACAAGACAAGTCAGCTCCGACCGTCTTGATGAATTTATCATCGATAATTTGGATAATATAGCCAAAAACAAACAATATCTCGACAGTTTGATTTTCACTCTCAATAATTCGCCTAAACCTATCCCAAGTGGGCTCGAACTAAAGGGGTCATCTTCAGATGAAATTCCAATAAACACCGAAAGAGTCCGGGAAATACTGCAAAATATCGTCGACGCATCAAAGATAAAAGGGAAAATTGAGAAACGTGTAATTGTGAAAAGGCACATCGGAAAGGTCATTTATTCGAAAGAGACAATAGAAGTCAAAGTATTGTATTCCGAGAGCGGAGACGCCGCCTCCGGCCCGTCCCGCCATCGGGACGACCCTTCGGCGGAAATTAGCGACGTTAATAAAGATCAGGCGGCTTTCCGGCACTGCGCGCCGTCAAGCCGCCTAACATCAACAATGGTTCGATATGGAAAAGAAATGGGCCCAGGTGGGCTCGAACCACCGACCTCGCGATTATCAGTCGCGTGCTCTAGCCAACTGAGCTATGAGCCCATACGCTTCGCGTAATTAAAAATTAAAAAGTCAGAAGTAAAAAGGGACACAATCATTATAACAAAATAGTGGGGGGTTTTTAATCCAGCTTGTTCTCAACCATCTCCAACGTATCATAAACTTCTTTAGCGCGTGTAACCACGCTGCCCGGAAGGCCCGCCAGTTTGGCCACATGTATCCCGTAACTTTTGTCCGCCGGGCCGTCGACGATCTTGTGGAGGAATATTATGCGGTCTCCCTCTTCTTTTACCGAGACGTTCACGTTCTTTATGCCTTTGAATTTTTCGGGAAGATTGGTAAGCTCGTGATAGTGCGTCGCAAAAAGAGTTTTGGACCCGATCTTTGAATGGATGTGCTCGGCCACAGCTTTTGCTATGCTCATGCCGTCAAATGTCGCGGTGCCCCGCCCTATCTCGTCTATCACTATGAGACTGTCTTTTGTGGCATTATTTAAAATATTGGCCGTCTCCAGCATCTCCACCATAAAAGTGGATTGTCCCGCATAAAGGTCATCAAACGCGCCGACGCGTGTAAAGATCCTGTCAAGAACAGGCACCTTTGCAGAAGAAGCAGGAACAAAACTCCCTATCTGCGCAAGCAACGTTATCAATGCTACCTGTCTCATATAAGTCGATTTGCCGGCCATGTTCGGACCCGTTATCAAAAGGAACCTGCCGTTTTTGTCCATCAGAGTGTCGTTTGGCACAAACAGATGCTGCCCAAGGGTTTTTTCGGCAACGGGATGACGTCCATCTTTAATGATAAGGGCGTCATCGCCCCTCTCCCTCTGGGAGAGGGGTTGGGGGTGAGGGCCGGTGAGGATCGGCCTCGTATAATTTTCGCTCACCGCCACGTTAGCCAGAGATATAAGAACGTCAATTTCCGCTATGCAGGCAGCCACATGCTGAAGATCTTTCGAAAATTCCGCAACGCGGTCCCGGACACCGCAAAAAGTCGTATATTCCATCTCTACACTGCGGTCCTGCGCGTTCAGGATCATTGACTCTTTGTCCTTGAGGTCGGGAGTTATATATCTTTCGCAGTTCACAAGCGTCTGTTTTCTTATATAATCCGGTGGAACAAATTTTTGGTTGGAAGAAGAGACCTCTATGTAATATCCGAACACTTTCGTGAACCCGACCTTGAGCGATTTTATCCCCGTGCGGCGGCGCTCTTCTTCTTCAAGATTTGAGATCCACTCTTTTCCCTTAAGAGAAGCATCTTTCAGTTCGTCAAGTTCCGCACTATATCCCTGTTTTATCAACCCGCCGTCTTTTAGAACAAAAGGCGGATCATCTGCTATAGCGCTGTCTATGAGCAAAAACACTTCTGCCATATCCTTAAAACCACCAAGTTTTTTCATCGTCAAAGAAGTACATTTTGACAGCATCGACTTGATCACGGGAAGTTTTGTCAAAGATTCTTTGAGAGACACAAGATCGCGCGCATTAGCCGAAGAAGAGGATATTTTTCCCGTAAGCCTCTCAATATCCCGGATATCCTCAAGCGTGTCCGCAATATCGCTCCGCAAAAGCTGGTTTTTGAAAAGCTCTTCCACCGCGTCAAGCCGCTCGTTAATGGCATTTTTTTCGCGCAACGGGAAAAGCACCCAGGAGCGCAAAAGCCTTGCTCCCATCGGTGTCTTGGCCCTGTCCAGTATCCAGAGCAGGCTTCCCTGAAAAGTGCGGTCCCTTATGGTCTGCACAAGCTCCAGATTTCTGCGGGTCGCGGGGTCTATATACATGTAATTGTCAATCCTGTATTTTTTTATGCCGTTTATATGGAACAGGCGGACTTTTTGCGTTTCTTTCAAATAATCGATGACAGCAGATGCCGCGCACAGCGAAAGTTCATTTCCGTCAAAACCAAATGCCTCCAGCGATGAGAGCGAAAAATGCCGCAATAGTTTTTCTTTGGCCAGCTGGACGTCAAAGATATCTTTAAGGTTGTATGCGGTATACGGGACCCCTTTTGCTTCAAGGAAAGAGCGGAGCTTTTCGTTCTTAGAGATTATTTCGGGAGATATCAATATTTCGGCAGGCGAGACCCGCTCGATCTCGTCCGATAAAAGTCTTGCCTTATCATCACCTTCTATATCAAGCGCTTTAAACTCTCCGGTGGAAATATCTATGAAAGCCAGCGCCGCCCTGTCACCGGAAAATGATACTGCCATAAGATAATTATTGGCTTTTTCGTTGAGCATCGCCTCTTCAAGTATGGTGCCGGGAGTTATTATTTTTATCACGCCCCTGTTCACAAGTCCCTTGGCGAGCGCGGGATCTTCGGTCTGCTCGCAGATCGCCACCTTAAAGCCGCGGGAAATAAGTTTTGAAATATAGGGTTGAACGCTGTGGTACGGGACGCCGCACATCGGAGCCCTCTTTTCGCCCTGTCCCCTTCCGGTCAGGGTTATTTCAAGCTCCTTGGACGCGACCAGTGCGTCGTCGCCGAACATCTCATAAAAATCGCCGAGCCGGAAAAACAGCAATGCATCAGGGACTTGGTCTTTAAGCTCCCTGTATTGCTTCATCATAGGGGTGAGATCAGACATTACATAAAGCCCCTTTTTACTCTCTAAGTTCGATTTTTAGATTGTTCTGGAGTGATTGCAGTACTGATCCGTGCACAAAATTGACTTCGTCATCCGTAAGGGTTTTTGTCTTGTCCCTGTAGATGACGCTGTAAGCCAAGCTTAACTTGTCTTTTCCGCGGTACCTGTCGAACAATATTACATCCTCAACAAACTTGCCGCCTTCCGAAAGTATCCGCTCTACTATATCTTCATGCCTGATATCCGGCGAAACGTACATCGCAATATCGCGCCTGACCGACGGATATTTGGGAAGCGGGACATGTTTGTTCCTGATAGGTTCAAACCGGTTAAGAAGGTCCAGGTTGAGCTGGAATACATATATAGGCTTCTTTATCCCGAAGTTTTCTTGAATGGCGGAACTTATCAGCCCTACAAATCCCACCTTTTCGCCCTGAGAAAAGATCTCCGCGCCCGTTTCCGCGGGAAGTTTTGTGTCGGCGGAAAGGACAAATTCCATGCAGCATGCCCCGTACATATCAAATATGTTCTCGACTATGCCTTTCATAAAGTAGAAATCTTCGTTGACCTTGTCTTTTTCTATCACTCCCGTAAATACCGAACCGGACAAAAGCGCTCCGACAACATTTTTTTCATTTACGCCTTTTTCAGAAGGAGAAAATACTTTGCCTATCTCAAAAAGAGCGATATCATGTATCTGGCGGTTCTGATTGTACTGCGCGGCTTCAAGCAATCCCGTGATAACACTTGTGCGCAGATGCGTCATCTCTTCGACAAGAGGATTTGAGACCGGCACCGAGCTGTCAACCGATTGCCCGGCCTTGTTGATAAGTTTTTCGCCTTCCATGCTGTATGTTTTTGCCTCATGGAACCCGCTGGAAACAAGTATCTCGCGCAGCTGCTCTTCTTTTGTAAGGACACGCAGAATATTGTCCGACCTTGTATAGTCCAATTTGATCTGCGGAAATGTTTCGAGAAGCTTGTCATAACCGTAAATTCTTGCGATCTCTTCTATAAGGTCCGGCTCAAAATTTATATCAAACGCTCGAAACATCGGTACAGTCACGGATAGAGAGCTTTTCAACTCGGATACAGCAAAACCCAGGCTCTTAAGTATAGAAACCGCTTTCTCTTTCGGAATATCGATCCCGAGCACTTTTTTGATCTTTTCGACCTTGAGGGTTATTTTCTTGGGCTTTCTGGCGACGGGTATTATGTCTATAGATCCTTTTGCGACCGAGCCGTCCGAAAGCTCTGCCATCAGGCTGATAGCTCGATCAAGAGCTTTGTCCACCCCTCCAAAATCAATACCCCTTTCAAACCTGACAGAAGCTTCGCTGCGCAGCTTGAACTTTTTTGATGTTCTGTTTATCGAAAAAGGGTCGAAATATGCGCTCTCAAGCAGAATATCCTTTGTAGAATCGGAAACTTCGCTGTTGCTGCCGCCCATGACACCTGCAATAGCGACAGGTCTTTCCGCGTCCGCAATAACCAGGTTGTCGGAATCAAACACCCTTTCAACGGCATCGATCGTGGTTATTTTTTCTTTTGCGGCGGCGCTTCTGACGATTATTTTTTTATTTTTAAGATGCTCCAGATCAAACGCATGAAGAGGCTGGCCGGTTTCGAGCATTACATAATTGGTCACATCGACGATGTTGTTTATCGGCCTCATCCCCGCCGCGGCAAGCCTTTTTTGCATCCATTCGGGTGACGGTTTGATCGTTATCCCTTTTATGACCCGGGCGCTGTACCGCGGGCACATATCCGGGGCCTTTATCTCAACGGAAGCGATATCTTTTATATCTTCGGCGGTTTCTTTTACGGTCACTACGGGAACTTTCAATTGCTTGTTGCGTATTGCACCCAGTTCCCGGGCGACACCGATGACAGAGAGACAATCCCCTCTGTTGGGCAATATATCGATCTCTAGTACGCCATTTTCCACAGAAGACACTTCGGTACCCGACATAGAGAGTTCTTCAGCCGCTCTGTATATGTCTCCGTCAAGATCTACAAACTCTTTCAGCCATTCATATGGGATTTTCATTAAAATTCCCTCAAAAATCTTATATCATTTTCAAAAAACAACCTAATATCCTCGATCTCGTACTTCAACATTGCAATGCGTTCTATACCCGCGCCGAACGCAAATCCGCTTATTTTTTCAGGATCATATTTTACCGACTTAAAGACATTCGGATGTACCATTCCGGACCCCAGGATCTCCAGCCATCCCGTATTTTTACAGATACGGCAGCCGGTACCTTCGCAAATAAAACACTCTACATCCACCTCCGCGGAAGGCTCGGTAAACGGAAAATAGCTCGGCCTAAACCTGACTTTTCTATCCTTGCCGAACATGCGCTTTAAAAAAGACGAGAGAGTGCCTTTTAGGTCCGACATAGTGATACCTTCACCGACCACAAGACCTTCGATCTGATGAAAGACAGGAAGATGCGTCACGTCCGCGGCATCGCGCCTGAATACTTTTCCCGGGAATATCGCGGCAAAAGGCGGCTTGTTCTTTTCCATGAACCGTATCTGTACCGGGGATGTGTGGGTACGGAGCAGATGGTCTTTTGAAAGATAAAAAGTGCTCCACATGTCCTTTGATGGATGGTTTGCGGGTATGTTCAAAGCTTCAAAATTGTAGTAGTCGGTCTCTACCTCGGGGCCTTCTTCCATAAGATATCCGAGCGAAAGGAATATTTCGGTCATTTCGTTCATGACCTGGGTGATTATGTTCTCGCGCCCCCGTTTTATGCCTTTGCCGGGGATGGTGACATCAAGCTGCCCGGCGCTTTTCTTGCCAGGACCGCGGCCCATCTGCGAAAGTTTTTCCGCCAAAGCAGCCTCGATCTTTACCTTGAGCTTATTAAGAGCGGCACCGAACTCTTTTTTTTCTTCGGGAGGAAGGTTCCCGATATCCGCAAAAAGAGATGCGATCTCGCCTTTCCGGCCCAGATATTTGAATTTTAAAGCTTCCGCCGACTTTGCGTCCGGTACGGACGACAATTCGGTCAGAGCTTTATTTTCTATATTGGATATCTTCTCCATGATTTTATGGATACATTATAGCAAAAACTATCAGTATCGGCTATTTGGGCAGTGTTCGTTCAATTTGCCGGGACGGACCGAGTTGCGCAAGAAAATCCTCAAAAGCCCTGTCGGCTTGATCTGTCCGGCCTTTAGTTTCAACCAGGCGAAGAGCACCTCCGCGGTGTTTTTCGTTAAACTCAACCCTATGTCCGGATGGTAGACTGCGGCGGTGGGAACAATTTTTTTGCGCCTCAGCAAGGGACTGTTCTATTAGCTCACCGAAACGAACTCCTAAAAGCTGTTTTCCAACCGTTTCCCTGGCAAAGCACCATTCGTCATCAAACGGGACCCTGAATGTTCTGCCGGTCCTGGCGCTTAACCATTTTGCATACTCTCTGGCGTCAAACAATCCCAGATACCCCAAATATTTATCGGAATTAGATGTATTTGCAAGGACCGCTTTAAGGACCTCCGCTTCATCACCCTCGATCACATAATCGGCATCTTCCGTAAATTGGAGAAATTGTCCGGCAGTAACTAATCCGCGCATTACTGCCAAGGGCATTCCCGGAACAGATATCACTTCCGGGACCAAAATATCTTCCATCGAAAGCCATTTCGTCAGCTCGATCTGAGGCGCGGTCAGCTCTCTATCCCCCAAATTTCTACCCAAATGAGATAAAGAATCATTTTGTCTCCTGTTGTCACCGGACATAGTTCCTTTTAGCCGGCTTCTGACTATCTCCGTCTGATCTCCTTCGGACAAATCCCCGTCCGTCGCCCTGACTCTCAAGCCTGAAATTTTTATAGCCAGGTCCGTTTTAATGCCGCTATCAGGAGAAGCAGACAACATTCTCATTCCTAGATGTCTAGTTGAATCGGCAAAAGAATCGCTGTTCCTTATATTGTCCGTGCAATGGGTACCCGTCAGCCGGTCCTTAATTATTATTATTTGCTGCTGCTTAGACGGCTCTGCGTCAGCCTTCCGGACTCTCAAACTTGAAATCTTCATGATCAAATTCATTTTTGGTGTTCCTTAGTTTGTTATCGAACTAAAAGAACTGGAATTTCATTTTTATCGAAAGAAGACGAAATTTTCTTTGACTAACAAATACCTGAAATTTCCCAAAATATATGACGATAGATACATGTGGAAAAAAAGTTCCAAAAATTAAATGTAAGGAGAGTAACATGGCAGCTATTGACAGAGTTCTGATCCCTATATTAAGAAATAGGAGACCATCTATTGGATTTGCGAGATTATATGGACCGAGCCGGCCAGGCATCCTTCCTATAAGAACAACATTTGACGGACGCAGCGTCAGGCTTTTTCAAGAAGCAACAGCTAGGGAAGGTCATGCTGTAAGGTTCCCGACGTTCAAGACAGAAGGTATTATTGATTTTGCAAACGTTCCTTTTTCTACGCATAAGAATACTTTATACCGACATCTTTTAGGCACAGGGACTTTTCAAAGCCTTATAGACATTGGAACAATTGATATTAAAAAGGGAACAATAAGTATGGTTGGACTGGAAGAAGCTTTGGAGGAACAAAGGGTTAGCTTGGAGGCTGGAGGACTTAAATTAAGAAAAGGCGAACCTTATACTTTTGAAAATGTCAGACGAGCCATGTACAGAATGGGAGCCGAAAATTATTTGTATTCAAGCTTTGGAGATATACATCAGGACATTGTCGATGCATTGAAGCACTTACATGAAATTGCGATGAGGGAGACTTGTATGATAGCACCGGTCAGACGCGCAGTTAAAGCTTTGCTTGCATCATACATCGAAACGATAATTCCACCTGAGGATGAGATTTAGTGTCTCTGTCTTAACGCTTCAAATAGTATGACCGCTGCCGCCACTGCGGCGTTGAGGGATTCGGTGGCCTTGTTTATCGGAATGGTAATAGCACCGTCGCAAAGCCGTCTTACGGAAGATTTTACTCCCCTGCCCTCGTTGCCGACAACGATCACAAAACTTTTTGACAGGTCCGTAGTGTAGAGGCTTTTGCCGCCGGAAGGCTCCGCGCAAAAGATCTTGAACCCTGATGCGGCGAGAAAGTTAATTGTATTTTCTATGCTTTCTCCCGCGATCACCGGAATATGAAAGATCGCGCCGCCGGTAGAGCGTATTGTTTTGGGATTATACACGTCCGCACTGTCCGGAGAAGCTATCACGGCGCCGCATCCTGCGGCGGAAGCAGTCCTTATGATCGTGCCCAGATTTCCCGGATCTTGTACGCCGTCACAGACAACAACTATCTGTTTGTTCTCTTTTTTTATATCCTTTGCGGAAAATGAAAACTTTGGAACGACTCCGATCATTCCCTGGTCACTTTCCGTGTCCGAGAGCGCCGACATTGTCTTGTTGTCAACAAAATATGAAGGGATCTCTTTTTCTTCGACCGCCGCCACGATCTCTTTCGGCGCTTTTTCGGAAAAAAGCGCCAGTTCAAAGCCAAAAGCGCTTTTTAAGGCTTCTTCCACAAGGTGAGGGCCTTCTATTAGAAAAAAGCCTTCTTTGTCCCTGTATTTCTTTTCCTTGAGGCGCTTGACCAACCCTGCTATTTTGCTGTTCTTGCCAATACGCATATCAGGATATTATTATAACAAAAACCTTGCGGCAAAGCATATGCAATGGTAGAATTGCTTTATTATTATGGGAATGTTGTTATCTAAGAGATCTTTCTCATTGCTGTCCGCAGCGGCTATAAGCATTGTGCTCGCGGGACAAATTTTCGCTTTGAATGCGGGACACGTCGCTACAACGGAAGTCGATCCCAAAACAGGAGAGTTCACAGTCTCCTTTTCGACTGACAACGGAAATATCTGGTCAAAACCGATCGCGGTATCAAAGAACGGCTCTTTAGTAAAAGCGTACAGCGTGTCAACGGCGGAAGGCCTGCCGTCAATTGTCTGGATAGAAAGCTCAGGCGGTCTGTCCAAAATCTTTTTTACGAAGGCATCCATAGGACATCCCGTTTCCGAGATCATCTCTCTGCCCAAGATTGACGCAATAGATATGGTAAGCATTACCCCTTCGTCCCCTTTTATTATTTTTTCGGGAGAACATTTACTGTATGTAACAAACTCCGTGGACGGAGGAAAAAACTGGAGCAGAGCAAAAACGTTTTCAATGGAACATCCTGCAAAATCCCTTGAGTGCAGCCCGGATGCAGGAGGGATATCGGTAGTTACTGACTTGGGTTCGATCGAGCCGGTTATAATTCCCTCTCCTGCGGCGCCAGGTTTTTTGATCGGGGGAGATATTTTTACTTTTTCAAGGGATATAGTTCAAGCTTTTGCCCCTTCGCCGGGAACGGAAAAAAACGCGGTCGCTTATTTTCTTGAAGTGTCACCCGACAAAGAGTTTCTCAGCCCGATATCTTCGACAATAGAAGGCGAAACGATAAAATTTTCGCTGCCGACGGATTTTATATACGGCACATATTACTGCCGCATTGCCGCCTGGAACGGTCTTAAAAAGACATATTCGGATACAAAGATCCTTCATTTTACGGCTGACAATATCGCACCGGAAATTAAAATGATAAAGCCTTCCGGCTCCGACTGGATCCGCAACGGCGCCATTGCCGCTTTCGAGTTTTCCTGCACAGATCCTCAAGACGATATAAAAGACGAGGCCGAAGCTGCCGCTTATCTGAACGGCTCGACACTGGAAGCTTCTCTCGTCTATGATAAAGGATCCTCAAGTATAACAGGCATAGCATCGATACCGGAAAATGCGCCCGACGGGACTAACACTTTGAGAGTGAAGATCAAAGATGTCTGGGGTAACTGCGGCAGTATGGAAGCCGGTATAGCGGTCGATTCCAAACCGCCGGTACTAGGGATCACTCTCAAGAACAACACTGCATATTCAAACAATAGAGACAAGGTCCAGGTCCACCTTAAGGACGACGGCGCAGGGCCCGACCTGCACAACTCTTCAATAAAATTATTCTATCAGGGCGTAACTGTTGAAGGCACGCAGACCTTTGACGTGCTGTCCGGTTCCCTAATATTTATTCCCGCGGCCGGTCTGCAAAAAGACAACTACAGCGCAGAGATCACTGCGCGTGATCTGGCCGGCAATAGAGGAGAAAAAATAGTCTTTGCCGTAGCAATAGACCAAACAGTGCCAAAGATATCACTGGATCCGGTGACCTTTGAAACAACAGCGGGATCGATCTCGATAAGCGGGACTATAGACAAAATAAACCTGGCAAGTATTTCCGTCAAAAACAATTCTTCCCCTGCCAAGGCTATTCGTCTGTCGAAAGGACATTTTTCGGCCGGCATAGAGCTTGACAGAGGTGAAAATAATCTCACTGTCACGGCGGTCGATCTTGCAGGCAACAGCAGCACCGCCACGTCCAAAGTATATTTCCTGGCACCACCGGACACTGCCTTTTTCAAGTTTGACGATAAGACGATCTCTGACGGGGATTTTGTAAGTTCGACAGCTTCAGTCAAAATAACCGATGATACCGGCTCCGGGATATCGGGAGGGATAGTAAAAATAGACGGAGCTGAGGTCCCGTACAACACGACCACGGGGATGGTTTCCGCGGGCCCTTTTGCCGCGGGGACTTTTGCCATAAGCCTGATGGCCGGAACTAAGACATATTCGCTGTCTTTTTCCGTGCAGGACGCCATGAAGATCAATTCCGCTATCCCCTGCCCCAATCCCTTTAATCCTGTTTCACAAACCGCATCCATAACCTACAATGTTTCAAAGGACAGCGATGTAAGCGCATATATCTTTGACACAAGAGGATCTATTGTTTGGAAGGGTAATGCCGCGGCTAAAACCGGATTCAACAATAATCTAACCTGGGACGGAAAAAGTTTGGACGGCAGACTGCTTTCAAACGGCGTGTACATTGTCAGGCTTTATGCAAAAGACCCCGTGGGGAATATTTCGGCCTGTTCTGGAAAAATAGTAGTTCTGAAGTAGAAGTTGTCCGGATTTTTTCTCTTTGCAATTTACGATTTGTAATTTATAATTTTTTCTTCAATTTCCCAAGCCAGTTCAAAGGACCTTAAACTGTCTTTGGCTGACACTCTGGGTGTCTTATGACTTTGAATACAGTCAACAAAATTTTTGATCTCTTCTATGATAGGCTCGGGCCCGTCAACAGGATAAACACGAAAAGTCCCGTCAAGATTGTGTTTTACGGTTTTTTTGAGCAGATCAGCTTCGACGGCAAGGCCGTCGCAGACCGCTTTAATCTTCCTTATTTTTTCCGGAGCCGTTTTGTCCGTAAAAAGAACTGCCTTGGCACCTCCAGAAAAGACTATTTCTGCCGATGCTTTATTGAAGACGCTTGAATCTATTTTTTCCCCCACGGCCGATACGCTCCTCGGCCCGCCCTGTATTGCGGCGAGAGCTATATCGATATCATGTATCATGAGATCAAATACCGCGCTTACGTCATTGGCCCTATCCGCCCGGGGAGCAGCTCTCACAGCTTCCAAATGTTTGACCCTGCGGCTTTGGAGCAAACGAAGAAATTCAAGCACTACAGGATTGAACCGTTCTATATAGCCAACCGCCGCTATAACAGGTCTTTGCTGCGCTTTTGCCGCTATTTCGCGCGCCTGCTGCAGTGTCGCGGCAATGGGTTTTTCTATCAGGATATGTTTGTCTTTTGAAAGACAGTCCAAACAGAAGCTGTAATGTAAAACAGTCGGGACTGAAATACTTATGGCATCGGACGCTTCAAGAAGCTCTCCGCACGAAGAAAAATATTTTATCCCGTATTTTCTTGATATTTCTTTCGCGCGGCTTTTGTCCACGTCATATATGCCGGCAAATTCTATTTCTTCAAGGCAAGAATACGCCTTGCAATGAAGCTGCCCCATAAATCCTGCTCCGATCACAGCTGTTCTTAGCACTTAATCCCCCGTTCTAATATTTGATAAGATGCTTCCCAGAAACTTTGTTCCGCCGGTTTTTAAAAGGGATACCGTGTCCATAACAGACTTTTTATCCAGCTGCCCTGCGGGGATCACCATAACCGTGCAGTCGCACGAAGAAGCGATCTCAACGGCACCGGACCTTCCGTCCACGGACGGGAGATCAACTATCAGTGCAGAATAGATCGGAGAAAGTTCGGCAAAAATCCCCTTTATTCTGGCCGGATCAAAAGATACTATCGAGTTCTCATATAAGGCGGGATCTCCCGCAAAAAGGACTTCTATGAACGGATCCGAAGTCTTACGGACAAAATTCAGAGCGCTTTTTTCTCCCGCCAAGCTTTCGGCAAATCCTTCTACGATAGGATGTGAATATATCCTGTTCTGAAGATGCCCTTTTATATCCGCATCGATCAGCAGCACTTTTTTCCCAGCAGATGCAAGATAAGAGGCAAAAGCCGCCGCTACAAAAGATTTGCCGTCGTCCGAGCCCGGGCTGGCAAAAGCTACTGTGATCCGTTCTTCAGCGTCAAAACTGCCTTTGATATCCGCAGAAAGTTCTTTCAAAAGAACGAAGACCGGCTCGTATTCATTAGTTTTTCCGATCACTATCTCATTTCTTCTTGAAAAATCAGCCAAATTGACAGGAGGCGTCTGCCCCAGGAGTTTCATTCCCAGCTCAGACCGCACATCTTCAGGGTTTTTTATGGACTGATCGATGTAATCTGCGATGAATACCGCTATAAAACCGGCAAAAACGGATATCATGATCACGGCCAAAAAATTCGCGGGGCCTTTTGACCTCACAGGCCTGCGTTCCGAACCCGCGTATGAGACTATCTGTACGGGAGAAGTGTTTAAAGCGTCGGAGACCCGTATTTCGTTGAGCTTGTGGAAAAACATCGGATACATCGTGTTAAACACGCGGCGGTCCCTCGCATATCCGTACAGTTTTCTTTCTATTACACCCAGCCGCGATAAATATTCTTCATGCTTTGAAACGGCCCGGTTAAGGACAATGAGCCGGCCGTTAAGCTGTGCCACTTTTTCCTCATCGCTCCCGAATAAGCCGCCCATCGTTATCCTTTTGATCTCAGACTCGATCTTGGCTTTTTCTACCAGTGTCTCGACATCCTTATCGGCATTTTTTCTTAGGTCTTCAGAAATTTCGGCCTTTGAATGGGCTTTTTTGAATGCGGAAAGCCCCTTCTCCAAAGCCTGCTGACGTACCTTGATCTTTCCCATCTCACCCGAAAGATATTTTACCGTATTTTCCGACTCTTCCTTTTTTACTCTCTGCACTAATTTCATGTATTGCCTGGCCATGGAATTGGCAAGCGCGGCCGCTTCGCCTTGTTTATCGGAAAAAGCCGTGATCTCTATGATATCGGCTTCCCAGACCGGTGTGATCTTTATGTGACCTGTGATGTCCTCTATACTTAATAATCTTCCCTTGCTGTTGCGAAGGTCCAGTTCTTTGACCACTTCGTTCATGACGGCCCCGCTTTTTACAAGCTCGATCTGACGCTCCATATCGGCCTTTTTGTCCACAGAAGCGGCTCCGGATACGGAAAACAGCACGTCTTCGCCGGAATAACTTTTTGCAATAAGTACTTTTGAGGAGGCCGTATAGCTGTCCCTCAAAAGAAAAGAAAAAAGCGTACCCACCAAAAGAAAAGAAAGCAGGATATAAAGGAACAGCGCTTTGCGGCGCAAGAGTGCCTCAAGGATATGTTTTATTTCCATACTGCTAATATGCTCCCTTTGCGAGCAAAACGACAGGAACGGTCTTCATCAAAATCTTTACGTCCTGCCAGAGCGACCAGGATTCTATGTAATAGATGTCCAATTTGACCATCTCATCAAAAGAAACATCGCTCCGGCCGCTCACCTGCCAAAGGCCGGTTATTCCGGGGGCTATCCTTAACCTTTTTTTATGCCAGGAATTGTAGTTCCTGACCTCGCTGGGAAGCGGCGGCCGGGGCCCCACAAAACTCATATCGCCCTTTATGACATTGAATATCTGGGGAAGTTCGTCCAAACTCCACTTGCGCAAAAATCTGCCGACCCTGGTAACCCTTGGATCGTTCTTCATCTTAAATATAAGGCCGTCTGCTTCGTTCATACCGGCCACTTTGCCAAAATCCGCTTCCGCATCCGCCCGCATCGATCTGAATTTGTACATATTAAATTCTTTTCCCTGAGCTCCTACTCTTCTTTGGACAAAAAACATACTGCCGGCAGAATCCAGCTTGATGGCAAGCGCAATAATACCTATAACCGGCAGTACAAAAACCAGCAGGACAAAAGAATAGACAATATCAGAAGTCCTTTTCAGCAAAGCGTTCAGGCCGTACAATTTTATCTCTTTCACCGTGATGAGAGGGACGCCTACTACCTCATCGGAGCTTACCCGCGATTCTATGATGTCCAAAACTCGCGGAACAAACCGAAACTCCGCTTTGTTCAGCTCGCATTTTTCTACGAGTTCCATTATCAGGTTGTTGGGCGCATCCGAAACGGCAAAAATGACACTGTTGATGCCGAGTTTTACGATCAGGTTTTCCAGATCATTTGTCCCGCCAAGAACATTCATTCCTTCGGAGGTAAAAGCCCCGGGCTCATTTTCAACGCGCAAAAACCCGGCGATCCGAAGCCCCATCTCGGGATGGTTCTTTATTTTTTGCATGAGAAGCCGGCCATCTTCACCGGTACCTATTATTAGGATGTTCGAAACACCAACGCCTCTCTTGTAAAGCCATTTCCGCAAAAGTATCAGAAAGATCCTAAAAGTTATAATAAGGACCAATGCAAACAGCCATGCGTAAAAGATAGTAAGTCTTCTAAAGATCATATCCCTGTAAAAAAGCGTCATAAACTCAAAAAGCACCATGCCAAAAGTCAAAGCACCCGCGGCGGCACCGGCCTCGTCCACTTCGGACCTTTTGGCTTGCTGATCATACAATTTAAAAAAACTGAATATCGCAAGCAGGGTCGCCGTCGCGAAGATGAGCAGCCTGGAGTTTTGTGCGGCGACCAGCAAAGGAGGATCAAAATAGCCGCGTTTTAAACAATCGCCCAGGATAAAGGATATATTTATCGCCAGGATATCAAAGGCCATCAGCAGCAGATTAAAAGTGAATGTTTTTTTTGCCATCACTGTCCAAGAACCCTTTCGACAAACTGCTTTATTTCTTCTTTGAATACTTTCTTATCAAATTTCTCGACCGACTTTTTTATGAGAGCAGGATCATATGCCGTCTCTTCAGATTTTAGCACGGCCCGGGCAACTGAAGAAGATGTTTGTTCGTCAAAAAATATGCCGGTCTTGCCGGCAGTGACCGTATCCAGCACCCCGCCCCGGCCGTATGCGATCACAGGACGTCCGCAGGCCATTGCCTCGACCGGGACTATGCCAAAATCTTCCAGGCTGGCAAAGACCAGGGCTTTGCATCTGCTCATCACTTCCGCGATCTTTCCTTCGCTTTGGAATCCCAGAAATTCAATATTATTTTTGGCCATCTTTCTTAAGGAGTCCTCATCCCTGCCGGTGCCGATTATCTTAAGCGGAAGCCCAAGTTCATTGAAAGCGGAAATAATTATATTTGTCCTTTTTTGAGGGACCAGACGCGAAACAACAAGATAATAATCTTCTATTTTTTCCGATATTTTAAACTTTTCCTCACCTACCGGAGGATAGATCACTTTACTTTCCCGTCCGTAATATTTTTTTATTCTTTGCGCAACAAATTTGGAGATAGCCGCAAACTCTTCAACGGTCTTAGATGATGAAACATCTATATGCCTTAGATATTGCGCGGCCAAAGGAGCCATGGCCCTGATAAGGATACTTGGCCTTTCGATATCCATGTACTGGCCGTACATGTCCCATATATATCTCATAGGCGTCAGACAATAGCAGATATGCCGCGCGGATTTTGGAACACGGATATTTTTGGCGCAGGCATGAGAATTAGAAATAATAAGATCATAACCCTGCAGATCAAAACTTTTAAAGGCTGCGGGCATAAGACCCAAATAGGAACGGTACCTGGTCTTAGCATATGGAAGCTGCTGTATGAAAGAAGGGATAATCTTTGCTTTGTCAAATGCCGCTGGCAATTTGCTTTTGTCCAGAACGGAGGTAAACACATCGGCGCCCGGAAAAACTTCAAGAAGCGCTTCCAGCACTTTTTCCGCGCCGCCGTAAGAGACAAGCCAATCGTGGGTGATGGCTACTTTCATTTGAATCTATTATACCCTGCAGAAATATTCTTTTACAATATTTTTTTTTAGTAAGGGCCTGCGGCCCTTAACCCGCAAAAGAAAGCTCGCGGGGGCTTTCGCCCCCAGCTCCCCTGCAAGCATCGCAAGCTCCGACTAGTCCTTTTCGCCTCCGCGGCGTCGGCAAAACATCTATCTGTAGAATTAGGAATCGCTCGTTACTTATTTTGTGTCGTCGCAAGAGCGATGCTTGCCTTGTAAGCGAAATGTTTAGGACTGTATTGCATATAGCTCCTTATCCGCGCGTCTGTTCGAGGCTGGCAGCGCGAAGTGAAACGCAGCGGTGTCCAGCCGAGTTACGCGCGGAAGGGGTTCTTAGGGGCTTGCCCCTAAGCCGTTCTTTTCAGCCACTTTTCTTACGGAAAAGAAAAGTGGCAATACGGGATTAAAAGGGCCGCAGGCCCTTTTAACTGTCGAATACTTTCATGGCGCAATAGTCTCCGCACATGGTGCAAACATCTTTACGTTTAGAGGATAATTTATCGTGGTATTGTTTTGCTTTTACGGGATCGATCGCCAGCATTATCTGCTTGCCCCAGTTAAGGGCTTTTCTGGCTTTTGACATTTCAAGGTCTCTTTCTTTTGCTCCAGGAACTCCTTTGGCAATATCTCCTATATGCGCGGCGATGCGCGAAGCGATTATTCCCTCCCTTACATCATCGGCCGAAGGAAGTCCCAAATGTTCGGCGGGCGTAACATAACAAAGATAGTCCGCGCCGGCTGACGCCGCAAGGGCTCCTCCTATCGCGCAGGTTATATGGTCATAACCCGCCCCTATATCGGTAGGCAGGGGTCCCAGAACATAAAAGGGCGCTCCGTGGCAAAGCTTTTTCTCAAGTTTCATCTGATCTACGATCTCATTTATCGGGACATGCCCGGGACCTTCTATTATCACCTGAACGCCTTTTTGCCTTGCCTTTTTTGCCAGTTTTCCAAGGACCTTCAGCTCCCCTATCTGTCCGGCATCGCCGGAATCAAATATGGATCCCGGACGCAATCCGTCGCCAAGGCTCAACGCAACATTGTATTTTTTCAGGATGTCCAACAACCTGTCATATTCTTCATACAGGGGATTTTCTCTTTTGTTCTTTTGCATCCATGCGTAAAGCATCGCGCCTCCCCTGCTCACAATCCCCATGAGGCGTTTTTTCTTTTTAATTTTTTCGGTCACGGCAAGCGTGACCCCGCTGTGTATCGTCATAAAATCAACGCCGTCACGCGCCTGCTTTTCTATCGTGTCAAAAAGAATGTCAGGCGTAAGATTGTGCAGTCCCTTTGCCTCCGCCACAGCCTGATATATCGGAACGGTGCCGAGCGGCAGAGGACTGTTCTTTATTATTTCTTTCCTGATCTTGTCGATATTCCCGCCGGTGCTAAGGTCCATCACCGTATCGGCTTTTGCCTCGATACAGATATCAAGTTTTTTTAATTCATTGGAAAGCAAAGGATAGTCTTGGGACGTGCCGATATTTGCGTTTACTTTGGTCCTGAGACCTTTACCCACTGCACATGGCATGACATTTTTATGGAGAGGATTACTAAAAATAACTATAGTACCGTCAGAAATAGAGCGGCTTATATATCCGGCAGATTCTTTTTCTTGCCTTGCGATAAAGGGTATTTCTTTTTTCATGAAAATCTGAGAGGTCTCAGTCTTTGCACTTTCTAGCCAGTTTGACCGCTAATTCAACGGCTTTTTCCGGGGTCTTCACATATTTTATCGGAGCTTTAACGTGGCCTTTTTTCTCGAATGTCCAGGTGTTGAGGCCGATTACCGGGATCTTGTAGCCCAAAGCAAAGCCGATCTCACAAAGTGTCCCGTAGCTTCCGCCGATAGCGATTATTGCCTGTCCGCTTTTCACGACATACTTATTTCTCGCGTACCCGACGCCTGTCGGGATCGGAATATCCACATATTTATTGGCAGTGCTGCGTTTGCTAGAAGGCAGTATCCCGACTGTAGTGCCGCCCCCGGATTTTACTCCCTTGCATACGGCTTCCATTACGCCAAACATCCCGCCGCAAAACACTATAGCCCCGTGCTTGCCAAGCAGATGTCCGACTTTTTCCGCCGTTTTGTAATTCTTTTTTGAGGCCTTGCTTTCACCGATCACGGAAATAAATAGTTTTTTCATGGAATTATTATAACACGGGGAAGCGTTTATAAAGTTTGAGGGTCTTTTTGACAGGCTCCCTTTTTATGACGATCTTTACAAATGCCTCGTTGATCAGCCTTTCAAAATCATTCCAATACCTGACATTTTTTATATAAATACCCTTCTCCATAGCCTTCATCGCCGAGTTATATTGAATCTTCATCCGAGGATCGATCCTGGCATAAGCATCCGTTCTGACCGGCGGCCAGCCAAGTTCCCTGACAAGCAGCTCCTGGATTTCTTTTGACTGGAGATGTTTTATAAAAGCCAGTGCCTGTGTTTTATTTCGGCTGCCTTTGGGTATCCCCAAAACTTCTCCTCCTATGACAAAAACCTTTCTTCTTGGACCGCTGAAACCCGAATAAGTCTTGATTTCATTCTTGCTGCTGTCTTTTACATGCATATTGCCCCCAAAAGACCAGTTCTTCGCCAGGTAGGATGATTTTCCTGCAAGATATCCGTTAGTGTTATCAAATTTTGCCTGTTTTGAATCAGGCGACAGATACGGCCACAGCTTTTGCAAAAAAGTAAAAGTGCGCACACAGCCTCTGTCGTTGAACTTAAAAGGATCGCCTCCCGCGCTTACGATCCACTCATAAAGCTCCGCCGCTGTGTCCGTGCCTCCGCCTGCCTGAAAAAGCACTCTGCCGGTCTTTTCCTTTTTCTTAAACTTTTTTGCTGCCGCAAGCAGTTCATTCCATGTCCGCGGGAGCTTAAGACCATATTTGTCGAACTTTTTCTTGTTGTAATAGACTATCTTGACATCCGGATGATATGGAAAAAAATAGAGCCTGTCACCGGACCTAAGTCCCGATACCAATGCCTTCGGGACCTGGCGCGGGATCATTCTTTCATAGGTGCTCAAGTCCTCGACAAGTTTTTTATCGGTAAGAAGGAAAAGCTGCATATCGTTCTGCGCAAACAGGTCTATTTGCATATTGCCGGCTTTTTTCATGGCTTCGAGCAGCTGGGACAGATCGGACGGATCTACCTGCACGGCTTCCACAGCGATCTTTGTCTTTTTTTCAAAAGCCGGGACCACTTTTTCGCGCATCACTGTCCACTCGGCCTCGCTCAGGTTCATTGCGACCCGGATCTTTTCCTGCTTGCCGCCACAACCGGATAAGAACAGGACTGACACAAACAACAATAGAAATATTTTTTTCATCTTTAAGTCAATTTAACAACATTGGGGTGAGATATTCAAGGGGGATGATTGGTTTTGATATAATGAATATGCACGCGGCCCTATGGTCTAATGGTTAGGACACGACCCTCTCAAGGTCGAAGTACGGGTTCGATCCCCGTTAGGGCTAGTTCTCTACTTTTCTTGCATCGGCAAGAAAAGTAGCAAAAGAAACTCGCGGGGGTAAACCCCCAGCTCCCCCTGCGCGGCGTAACTCCTCGCAATCTGCCTTCACTCCGTTCCGGCATCTGCTCGTCGAACAGACGCGCGCATAAGGTATGCCCTCAAAGGGCATGGAGATATTATAAGTGTAAGCGAGGCCCTTGAAGATTTTATTGAAATCTCAGAACAAATCGCACGATAAAGATTAAGAAAGCTTTTAACATGAAAGTATCAAGGGCAACAAATAGTATACGGCTCTGCGCAAGGATAGCGCTATCGGACATGCGCATCGCCTTATGTCAAGGCAACAGGAATGGATCTGCTGCTATTATTGGTGGCCCCACATTTCTCCCCATCGCTTGTACAAATATTAGACAACTGGCCTTTCAGTATACTAACGGCTTCCTGTCAACCCCAAAAGATCAGTCAAGAGTAGTGGTGTCGACCCCATGGGAAGTTATGCCTCACACAAGAATAATAAGGATGATCGAATTTCCAAATGGATCAACATCAGAAATGGTTGATCTGGCAGCAGAGTTAGAAGAAAAAGCAGACCAGGTTTTTGAAAAAAAAGAGATCAGGATCATCGATGACAACAAAGCCCAGGCCTGGTTTGCCGCAAGTCCAAGCGGATGTCTGAGCGGGACCCCTCACACAAGATTTGCGGTCATAAATATAGCGGACATCATCAGATATAGCTGTTTCGTAAAGTCCAACGGGAGAGTCCACAATGAAGCGGTTACTCTGGACGCAGGCAAATTTGAAGATCTGGGAAAAACTCCCGAAACGCATGCAGAGCAGATCGCAAATATTCTTTCAAAGATCTTAATGTTTGAAAGAGATCCCAACAATTACGCCTTGGTCATTACAGGCGAGCACGCATTCCGCGATAAGAACGGTTTTTTGAAAGCCGCGATGCTGCTGAGAGAAACGTATGGCGTCAATAATCCGTTATTTTTGCCCGTGACAAATCCCATACATAGCAGCCTTTTGGGATGCTATTACTACTTAATGGATTGGGAAGCAAGATAGGACCAGCTCAAAACCAAATAATACAGCCGGAAGCATATCAAATGCTCCCGGCTTTTTCTTTAGTCTTACAAACCAATTATTATCTGATCAATCCCATACCAGGCAAAAAGACTTCCACAGGATTGCCCTGTTCATTCCTAAAAGAAACGTTTACCTTATCCGTTACTGAAATCGCGTCAAAAGAATTACCGGGTGTTATCGGCAATGCAAACATCAGGTATCTGGTCGTTAGTATCTCGCCTGGTCTCACTAACGTAGAAGTAGGCAGTCCCATAAAAGGATCTCTGGCCAGCTGGTCCGCAAATTCTTCAGGAAAAGGAGTGTTTGCGATTTCATATCCTAATGCCCTAGTGTTGGGTCCGCCATTCTGCCCGCCTGTATTCCATGGGGCTCCCCATCTTGCCAGATTTTCCACCCATCTTGCTAAATACGGAAATTGCGCTCTTGGCCACACGCATGCAAATAAGATGCCCAAAGTCCTATTCTCACCGGCAAACCAGCCGTACAGCTCAGACGGGTCTATCACCTGTGTGGTACAGTCACTTTGTCTGCGTTTGGGAAACCTTGAAAGATCGATTGGCGTTCCGGAAGCCATGCGCGCATCTGGATACATGAATTCGGCACCCAACGGCAACAATTGATAATCTTCCGACCCTCCTACCAGCCCGTTTTTGGGAGTAAAAAACCTGCCGTCATAGGCTTTTCCTCTTGTGTTCTTTGGCATATGCATTACAACATCATCTAAGAATATTCCGCCCATAGTGACATGCTGCGAATATGTAACTTTTTGGTCCTGCTCTGATTGATTTACGCTTTCATCCTCAACAAGTACAGCGGCATGATCTCCGGAAAAGAACATTGAACTGGTTATGCCCCACATTGTTTGCGGAAGATTTGTTGTTAAGACCATATGTCCTTCTGCATCATGGTCAGCAAGCTTGAATCTTCCCCTGTTAATATCTCCGTGGCAACCTCCTGCAGATATATCGGAACCACCGAATCTCGGTAAGCACCGGCTGGAACCGGCAATTCCCGGCAAAAGGCCTGTTGCTCCGTCATTTCCAAATTGTTCATATCCCGGCTCGCCGGCATGAGCGAGCACTTCATTTGGGTCCATGCCTTTCCATACCGGTTCCCAAAAAAGGTTCACACGTTCTCCATTACTTGCCGTTACAGAAAATTCCGACATCGACCCTCCTATCCTATTAACCGATATTCTGCTTTGCGGTACTCCGCCTGTATTTGCTCTTGTTATCCGAAAAGCTCCGCTCCCTCTAAAATTCGCATGTCGACCATAATCCAATGTTAAATTCTGTCCTAACGCTGCTGTCCTTGCCATAATCATTTACCTCCGCATGTATTTTCGGTCAATTCCGTATCGATACTATTTTTGAGAAATTTCACTTTTTTTCTTGTTATCAAAATTGCGTGAAATTTTCAAAAAATGCGTTCGATAGAAAAGCAGCGCTGAACCTGCGGCAGGCAGAGGTTCCAGAGTGAAATCACGCAAATATTTAATCGATAATATAGTACAGGGGGGTGAGATAGATAAGAGACTGACTGATGCAAGAAAGATGTTCGATCTCATAAAAAAATATCAGGAGGGGGAAATTTATGGTAAGCGTAAATCCGGTTTCGGCACCGACAGATGCAAAAACAATAAAAGGAAGTGTGACAGCGCAAAGACAAACAACTACAGTGGCCGATACAGAAAAAAGGCCGGTTGAGTCGAGCAAGGGCCAGTCTATAGCGCCTCTCATTGAAAGCCTGGTCACACAAATGTGCGGCATTCCGCGTGTGTCACGTATAAGCTTTAACGGCAGGATCGTAGAAGGCTATACTGTCGGCAAACCTATGCAAACATCTTCTGGCACGAAAACATTTTTTGCCGGCAAAGACGGTTTTTTGTATATCAGCTACAACGGAATAGTAAATCAGCTGCAGCAGCAATTTTATGGTCCTTATCCCGTAACAGTTGGGACGGCAAAAGGAGGAACAGAGCTTTTTAGAACAGCTGACAAGCGCGGGAATAACTATTACGTAAATTATTGGGACTGCCAGTATTTGGAATTCGGGTTAAAAAACTCTCAATTCCCGGCCGGACAGAATATGCTCGCAAAATTATACAGAGTCGGCCCTTTAGAGGATCTGGACTGGAAAATCAATGGGGATGTGTTTTACCAGGATACAGGGGGTAGAACCAACAATGTTAATAGGCTTGTCATCGGAAATAGCGGAGAATTGTTTTTAATGTCAAATTCTTTTGTTGAAGGCGTTGAAGATATTCGGCAGTCCTCAAGCTTTAAGATAAACGGCAAGAAAGTTGAAGGTTATATCGCCTTTGACCACGACACTCTTAAGGGAAGAAAAACAGTGTTCGTGGGCAAGGATGGAAGGACCTATATTAATTTTAACGGCAACAAGAAAGTCCTTAAGGGAACCCTTGTTCAAAATCCGGCATGGACCTCTGAACATGACCTGCTAAATTATGGTTATAAATATACAGGCAGCGCTCCCGTCGGGAAAGTCCAGCTTTCTTTTAGAGGCGGTTATGGCGCAGATAATGATCTGAAAGTAGCCGTCATTGATGACAAGTCGAATTCTTTCGGCTATAAGAGCCAAGCCACCTATCTGGGTACACAGGACCATATAGAGCAGGCCATCAGGGGTAATGTGCTGTTTGAACGAAAGATGAGTACGTCAGGAAACAGGGAAACATGGGTAAAGCTTATTTTCGGAGATGACGGCAACATCTATTCTATTCAGAACACTACCGGCACTGGCATGGAGGATCCGCTTTCATATAAGGTTTACAGGTACGATACCGAATAAATCAGTCCGGCAGATGTATCAGATCAAAACCACGGTTTAACACCGTGGTTTTTGTTTTTATCAAAAATGTGTGAAATTTCCTGAAAATGCGTTCGATAACATTTTGTACTAAATTCTATATGGAGGTGCTTTGAATGAATCTTGCAACATTGGTCCCTGAAGCTGGTATAGCTGGTAAAAAAGCTGTATTCCAGAATAGCGCAAACAGGTCTCAGTCAGCTTTCAACGTTCTTCATCTTAATGGATCAAGACCCGTCGTTCATTCAGTAACGACAATGCTATCCGAACCCGAGCGTATTGCAGGGATCAGAGACTGGTTTGAAGCAAGAGATTGTAAGATCATTGAAAGCACCCCGGATACAGTATCACGAGCGGACGTTGTTCTTACCACAAAACCAAAAGACGGCGACACATCTATTTCTGCTGAAACATATCGTCAAGCATGGGACAAAGCACCAAAGGGTACGGTATTTATAGAGTCGCTGTCAAGCAGATTGTTAGATGGAATATTTAATCATGTACATCGCATGACCGAATCCGAAATGGCTGTAAAGATGGCGGCTGTGCAGGAATGCCGCTCCCAGGTGGACAGGACAAGGTTTGACGAAGTGCAAAGAGATGCGGCAAGGGCAAATGCTCTGTACTCCGGAGTGGAAATGGATAGTGGCTATCAATACGCCGAGAATTTCAAATTGGCAGTGGTAATGCCGGACGGGTCGATTGATCTTGCTCCGATATGGGAGACTAAACCCTCTCCGTGGAAAGGCACAGCTGTTTGCCTTTCTCCTCATCCGGATGATTATCCTATAGCTGTTGGCGGTTTTGGAAGCTATCTGACAAGATTAGGATGGTCTGTACTTGATCTCGTGCTAACAACCAGCCCAAGAGGAGTTACGGATGAATTTGTCAAACAAAATTATCCGCATATAGTCGAAGCTTGCCCAATGTCTCTTTTAAAGGAAGCGATAAGAATGGGAGAAACAGGAAGAGCTGATGCTATTCTGGGCACGACATGCAGGATGCCTGGCCTCGGGTTCTGGGCCAGAAAGCTTAAGGACGGCAGTCTTGACGTAAAAGAATCTGAGATCGTTGCAACAAAGGCAATGCTCGAAGCCTTGACGGAAGGGCATCTTTCACTTTTGGCAATGCCTATGCAGGGAGATCAGCATCCCGCACATATCGCCACACATATAATGGGAATGGAGATCGCCAGAAGAATAGCTCGCGAAAGAGGGTCCGGGGTTTTGACGGCAGGATATGTTTCTCCTTGGTACAACGGAGGGGTCGAGACAAATGCTTTCAATTATTTTAATCCCTCAAGGGAATTTAAATGGGATTTCCCGGCGGCTTATTATGCTCAGCGCGCTCTCGCAGAGGCCGGAAGAGAGCTGGTAGCGGGTTTTGCCGCAAAACCGCTTGACATGCGTTACTATTGCCAAGGCGACGATGTCACAGCAGAGGGTTTCAAAATTGTGGTAAAAGAGTGAAATTCCCAATAAATGCGTTCGATATAGAAACGTAGGTAAATAAAGGAGGAAATACATTATGGGAAATTCGATGATGAGGACTGTGACAACGCTTGATATAGGCGGCGGAACAATTCGAGATATGCAGTTTAATATCGAGGGCTCAAGAGTCAGCAGACTCGGTGTAGGAAGCGTTACAAGGCTGAAGCTAGGCAGTGCACATGAACTGATAGAAAGAAGCACGGCAATAATAAAGGAAAATCTGCGTGAAGGTCAGGCGATAGTTCCGGTCTCAATAGCCGGCCCCGTAGATACAGACGGTGGCAGGATACTCAAGCTGACAAATCATACCGGAGTAGAGGAAAAAGATATCCCTTTTTGCGCAGAGGTTGGTTCACGTCTCGGATCAAAAGTCGCGGTCAAAGTAATAAATGACGGAGAAGCCGGAGCATGAGCGGAATTCAGCGAACTCGGCGCATTAAAAGACTTAAGAACGGGTGATCCGGGAGTTGCGCTCATAATCGGCAACGGAATAGGTGGAAGGGTGAATCGCAAAACTTCAAGCGGTCTTGAAGAAGTTCCGGGAGGTTTTGAGGTCGGGCATTTTCTGATACCGAGAAATATGTTATTTAATCTGGGATTGCTAGGACTATTAGATAAAAGGATTGAATGCGGTTGCGGAATAGTCGGGGATCAGGAACAAGGAACCGCTGTATGTATGGAAGCGGTCACAAAAGGTCCTGCACTTGAAGAAATATTCAGGCGTTTCCTGGCATCGATAAAAATCATCGGTGGAGGTCCCACATACGGCTTCCCGAGAATAAGTTTGCTTCCTTCCGAAATCAGCAGAAATGATCTTATCAGAGGCATACTGGAAAACCATGGCGAATCCTCCCTGTTGGAATCTGACCCCGAAATTGCTCTGCGGAAAGCAGCGCAGCTTGTGACTAACGTTGATGTCGCGTCAGTACTGAACCAAACAAATTTTCAAGAACCGTTGTGCAGGATGATACTGGAACGGGAAGCAGCTTTGCTTGCGTATAGGCTTGCCGTACTTCAGAGAGGGCTTGACAACTTAGGGCCAGTTACATTCGCACTTATAGGCGGAGTCGGTCGAAGCAATATCGGACATGCTCTCGTAAACATGATGACTGAATATACCGCAAACCTGAGAAAGCTCGGCCAGGTCCCTGTATGGGGACAGGACTCAAAGTTTGCTGTGGGAGAGTTTCCTTCCGATGAAACAAATCTTTGGGGAAATGTTTTTTGGATGTTGAATTCTGAAAAACAGCATCCCGTTCCAGTGCAGGATGAAACTCTTATATCGACAGGCGTTTAATTATGCTTAGCACCGTGATCGCAGCAAAACCGAGAGTAGCGCTTTGTACCGAGGGATTTCATCCCAGGTTTAACAAAATGGCGGCTGTCCGGCCAAACCTTGAAATATTTCAAAGAGCTGCCGCCACTGCCGCTCAACTTGGTTATCGCGGGATAGAAATTGTTGCTACCACTCTTGCCGACGAGCCAACAAAACTAACGGTATCTCAGATCTCGCAATTTACAAAAGCGGCAGAACAAGCAGGGGTCGAGATCGTCGGACTCCACTGGCTGCTCGCGGGAATAAACGATGTGCACCTCACCAGCCCGGATCCTTTTACCAGAGAAAATACATGTGAAACTATTGCAGATCTTTTGAGGCTGACCAAAGATCTGGGCGGAAGACTTGTTGTTCACGGCTCACCTAATCAGCGCTCGCTGCTGCCCAATGTCACCCCAAAAGCAGCTCTTGATTATGCCGTCGGTATTTACACCGATGTTATGGATGAGACCGAAGATACCGGCATAAAGGTATGTTTTGAACAGCTCTCTCATGAAGAAACCGATTTTATCACTACGCTCCCCGAACTAGCGAATTTTATATCATGGGTTGGCAATCCGCGTTTTACGGGGCATCTTGACGTAAAAGCTCTTAACCCTCAAGCGGCCAATGAGAAAGAAGCTGCAGCCCTTATCAGGAATTTTGCTTTTCTGGCCGGTCATTTTCACCTGAACGACTGGACCAACAAAAGCGGTCCGGGTTGCGGAACATTGCACATGCCGACAATTTTCAAGGCTATCGGTGACAGTGGATATTATTCAAGCGGCAGCGGCAAGTGGCTTTCAGTTGAGTTCTTTGATTTTATCGGGGACGGTATCCCCGAAGAAAGCGTTGTTGATATCGCAAGGCGCAGTTACCAATGCATTATCGAAAACAGGGAACTTTGGAAAGGTTAGCAGTTTATTTTGATCCCGAAACCACAATAACCTTTTTATGGCCTTGAAGCAGAGAATTCTTAGCGCCGGTCCAGTCATGTATTGCGTTGAACAAGACTGAATACGGATATTTATAATTTTTGCCTCTTCTGGTGCCGGGATCATTCACAATAAAGACCTGTCTTGATTTATCAAAACCCGTTATTACAAGACAATGGTACACAGGCCCAGGCAGAGTAAAATAGGGATTTTTGAGAAGTCTTCCTGCCGCGGGAACAATCAAAATATGCCCTTTATAGAGTTCGTCCTCAATATCCTGTGGAGAACTTATCTCTTTCACTGCGGCCGATGAAAAACCGTAATAATCCTTCATCAAAGCAAGCATTTTTGCTGTATCAAGATCATAATGCCCGCCGTAGTGTTCCTTTTGGTATGCGACCAAAGAAAGCATCTCTTTTTTTTCGGACAATTTATCAAAAGAAGTGTGTTTTGCCCAATGAACTGCCATGATGATCGCGGCCTCTTCACAACCGTCTTCATACGGCTCTATCCATCGGCCTTCAGGCGCCTGGCAAAGAAACGGAACATTGCCGAAATTTGATGAATATACTGTTTGACAGCACACTTGAATAAAAAGAATGGCAAGTATCAGTATGCGCATTACGATCTCAATTCAAGGATCTCACTGCCTGACAGAGTTCTCCACTGCCCCGTTCCAAGGCTTCCCAGTCTAAATCCTTTTATCCTTGTCCTTTTGAGCCGTATGACTTTTTTGCCGAAATGCTGGAACATACGCCTGATCTGGCGTTTTTTGCCTTCACTTATGATGATGGAATATTTATTTTCACCGGCGGGCCGTATCTTGCACGGTTTTGTCTTTCCATCCTCCAGCATGATACCGTGACGGAATTCCTTCAGCTCTTCAGCCTTCAGCTCTTCAGCGCAAGTCACTTCGTACTCTTTTTCGCATCCGTACCTGGGGTGCGTTATGCGGTTGGCAAGCTCCCCGTCATCCGTCAAAAGAATAAGACCTTCGCTTTCTTTGTCGAGCCGGCCGACCGGGAAAAACTTCCGTTCTATTTTGACGATATCAGTAAGACATGCGCCCTGGCTGCTGGAACAAGAAGAGATATAGCCGCGCGGCTTGTTGAGCGCTATATATATGTGAAAAGACTGCGGCTTTACGGCTTTCCCTTTTACCGTCACAAGGTCTTTTTCGGGATCAATGCTCTCCCCTATTGTCGCAAGCCGGCGGTTTATGCACACAAGACCTTCGTCTATCATTTTTTCCGCGGCACGGCGGGACGCGACCCCGCATTGTGAGAGGTATTTTTGAAGTCGGATCTTTGGCATGAGTTAATTCTAACACTATCCCGTTATCTTCAATTTACAAAATCTGAGAATTCTGGGGACATCATGACCCCCCGTGACGGTGCTTTCATACAGCTCAAACATGTCATCTAAGATCACAGGGGGGCATATTAGCAAATACGGATCAACCGTACCCATCTCTTCTTCGACGATCTTTAACGGAGATTTCAAGTTCTTGTAGATATTAGGCCTGATTAAGTTAAAGTAGACTTGATAAGTTAAGGCTTTGTTTAAGAAATTCCGGAGCGACCCAAAATCCTCGATATCATAAAATTCTTCTTCTATCCTGATATGAGATGTTTCAACATCACTATTATGGGTGGGCGCGCTGGGCGGTATGCGCAGATGAGTAGCCTTGTAGATCTCTTCGATGATGTATTTAAAAGGTGCGGACGATTTGGGGCTTGAATTGCCCACGAAAGCCCCATCGTTATCGGTTTGAATGTTTATCTCCCTCACCTTGATGTTGAACCTTTTCAGGTGCTGCAGAAGATAGGCGCAGAAAGTAGAAGCGTTAATACAGTCTTTGTTGCGTCCATAGGCGATGAATAAGGCGCCGGATTTAACATCCCTGGCTGTGAATTGATATCCCGGCAGTTTATTGGCTCTCATTTGTTTCCAATAGTTAGGTATATCGGATAGGTGTTTGATGTCTATTTGTATCTTCTCAAAGATCTTGAGCTTTTGCTTCTCTTCTCTAAGGTCATTTTTGGTAATGTGTTTTCTTCTTCTTTTTGGAGGGTTGTTGCTGGATTTGATTATTCTTTGGATGGCGGACACAGACCTTTTAACTCCGAACTCATATTGCATCCTTCTGGCACCGATTTTCTTAAGGGATTCCCTCAATTCCCGTATTTCTTTGGCTTCATGCTCCGGAGTCAGATTAGGGGAATAGTTTGGTTTTCTTGACCTGTTCTTCAATGCGGTTAAACTTTGTTCGGCTGTATATCTTCTAAGCCATTTTCTAATGGTATTCCTTGAGCAGGAATAATGCCTTGCCGCAGGTTTGATCCCTTGGTCCATAGCATATCTGACCATATCACAGCGGTTATTGAAGGGATCTTTGGCATCCTTTAAAACAAGCCTATATGGTATCCTATCCATGGTGATCTCCTTTATTTGTTACTCTCAATAACAATTTTAGGCTCTTTTCACTGAGATATTTAATCTTAGTGATACGCCGGAGGGGGTCACCATGTCCCCATACTTTCCTATCAATTTACAAAATCAAGTGAATTACCCCGCGCAAAGCGCGGGGCTTCTATCCCAGCTCGAGTTCGAGCTGGGAAGGTGCTCGGTCAATTTCTCTGTGATTTTCTATGTACTTCTTTATGATTTCCGTCGTTATTTGATTCC
>JBAZKW010000015.1:0-50245 GCA_041650595.1 Candidatus Margulisiibacteriota bacterium | reverse complement strand
GGGTGACAATTGAACTCCGACTATATTAAGATCATTAGACCGAAAAGAGGCCTGGTTAATATTAATTTCAAGGAATTGTGGCAGTACCGCGAATTGTTCTGGTTCCTGGCTTTAAGAGACATTCTGGTAAAGTATAAGCAGGCTGTAATAGGGATCATCTGGGCGATAATCCAACCGATCCTGACAATGATCATCTTTTCCGTTATTTTCGGAAGTTTGGCAAAATTGCCGTCTGACGGGGTGCCTTATCCCATAATGATATATGTTGCACTGCTCCCATGGCACTTTTTTGCGAACTCAATGACCGCTTCAAGCCAGTCAGTGGTAGGCAATTCGGCCCTGCTTACAAAAATATATTTCCCGAGGCTAATTATTCCCACAAGCGCGGTTATTTCCGGGGTCATCGACTTTTGCATTTCCTTCCTGGTGCTTATCGGGATGATGATCTGGTTTCATGTGGTTCCGACCGGCAATGTCGTGTTCCTGCCTTTATTTTTGCTTTTGGCTTTTTCTACGGCGTTGGCCATCGGCTTTTGGCTTTCCGCATTGAACGTTGAATTCCGCGACGTTATTTATACTATTCCGTTCCTGGTCCAGGCGGGGCAGTATCTTTCTCCCGTGGCATATTCGTCGTCTATTGTCCCTGGAAAGTGGAAATTGCTTTATTCGCTCAATCCAATGGCGGGAGTAATAGACGGTTTCCGGTGGTGTTTACTGGGTTCGGTCGCGCCTAATTGGACTTCTATCGCTATAAGCAGCGTTTCTGTGTTCTTTTTGTTTGTCAGCGGGCTGTTCTATTTCAGGAAGATGGAAAGGACTTTCGCGGATATAATTTAAAAATCATGGAAGAAAAAGCCATTTCAATACGCGGTTTGGGAAAAAAATATCTGCTCGGAGTGGGCGGCGGCGAAAAGTACAGGGCTTTTCGCGATGTGCTGGCAAACAGCGTTTCCGGGATATTCAAAAGACGGGAGAAAAAGAAGAACCAGGAATTCTGGGCCCTGCGGGATGTGTCTTTTGATGTCGAGCCGGGACAGGCGCTCGGAGTTATCGGCGGCAACGGGGCGGGCAAGAGCACTCTGCTCAAGTTGATAAGCCAGATAACCGAGCCGACGGAGGGCGAAATACGCATAAGGGGAAGGGTCGCAAGCCTGCTTGAGGTCGGCACGGGTTTTCATCCTGAGCTTACCGGCAGGGAAAACATCTTCATGAACGGCGCAATACTGGGGATGACCAGGGCCGAGATCAAGAAAAAGTTCGATGATATCGCCGCTTTCGCGGAGATAGAAAAATTCCTTGACACGCCCGTTAAACGTTATTCAAGCGGAATGTATGTCAGGCTAGCTTTTGCGGTAGCGGCGCATTTGGAGCCGGAAATATTGCTGGTTGACGAAGTTTTGGCGGTCGGGGATGTCCAATTCCAGAGGAAATGCCTGGGCAAAATGGAAGATGTCTCAAAGCAGGATGCCAGGACGGTAATATTCATCAGCCATAATATGGACGCCATACGCAGGCTTTGCCGCAGAGTGGTATTGCTGGAAAACGGCAGGATCATCATGGACGGCGGCGCTGACTGCGTCATTGACAGCTATTTGACGCTGAATTCCAAGGACAGGGGAGTTGATACGCTGAAAAACAAGATCGATCAACTGCCTGCAGATCCGGCCTTCAGGTTAAAGGATATCGACATAAGACAGTCCGGCAAAAGCACGTTGCAGCCCCTGGCCAGCAGGGAGGTTGAAATAAAGTTCAATTATGACGTACTTGAAACAAGAAAAAAACTCTTTGTCAGTTTTGAACTGAAAGATATGGACGGAAAGGTGCTTATGGAAAGTTTTCATAACGGTAGCGAAACGGATCCTACGGTCTATAAAGGCACTTATACATCAACGGCGGTGATACCCGCTAATTTATTGCTTCCGGCGGCTTATGAGCTTGTAATGTATTTCGGGGTCTTCGGCGACAGGAATTTTTATAAACCCATAAGTGTTCTTCTGGACGTTCAATCCGACGGAAAAAGCAATATGGTTTATATGATACGCCCGCTTGGCGGAAAAATCGCATTGCCGGTGAAATGGGAGACAAAACAATTAAGATCAAATTGACCGATATAAAACTCATGGTTTACGATTTTGACGGTGTGATGACCGACAACAGAGTTATTGTAGACCAAAACGGGAATGAAGCTGTTATCGTAAACAGGGCGGACGGTTTGGCTGTTGCTGCTATAAAAAAACACGGTGTGCCGCAGATAATATTATCGACCGAATCAAATCCGGTGGTTAGGCAGCGCGCAAAAAAACTGGGATTGCCGGTGATCAACGATTGTCATGATAAAAAAGCGAGCCTGCTGGAATATTGCAGCAAAAACGATATCGACCCAAAAAAAGTACTTTATGTGGGGAATGATGTCAATGATCTGGAGGTCATGAAAAATGTTGGCTATAAGATATGCCCTTCGGATGCGCACCACAAGATAAAAAAGATCTCTGATATCATAATGAAAACAAAAGGGGGAGGTGGTGTTTTGAGGGAAATGGCGGATGTTCTAGGGCTAATATAACAAATACGGAGGAATTTAGGGCATGTCAATATTCATAATCGCGGAAATTGGGATCAATCATAACGGCGATATTAATATCGCCAAAAAGCTGATTGACGGAGCCGTTTTTGCCGGGTGCGATGCGGTAAAGTTCCAAAAGAGGACGATCGATCTTGTTTACACAAAAGATGTGCTGGACACATTAAGGGAGAGCCCCTGGGGAAAGACCACGAGGCAGCAAAAGGAAGGGCTTGAATTTGGCGAAAAAGAATATGACGAGATAGACAGTTATTGCAAGGAGCGGGGAATTACATGGTTCGCTTCCGCGTGGGATATTGAGAGCCAAAAGTTCCTGAAAAAATACAACCTCAAGATAAACAAGATAGCGTCAGCTATGCTGACTAATAAAAAACTGGTTGAAATGGTTGCCGACGAAGGCAAGCACACTCTGATTTCTACAGGCATGAGCACTCTTGAAGAAGTGGATGCGATCGCGGCAATATTTAAGAGTAAAAAGTGCAGCTATGAATTGATGCATACAAACAGCACATATCCGATGAAGGATGAAGATGCCAATCTTTTGACAATCCCGCTGCTTAAAGAAAGATATAAATGCAATGTCGGATACAGCGGGCATGAAGTGGGGCTTGCGACATCGGTCGGGGCAGTGTCGCTTGGAATATCATCTCTTGAAAGGCATATAACTTTGGACAGAGCAATGTACGGATCGGACCAGGCGGCATCCGTGGAAGTAATGGGCTTTTACAGGCTGGTCGGTTATGTCCGCACTGTTGAGAAGGCTTTAGGAAAAAAAGAGAAGATCGTTACCGCGTCAGAAGAACAGATAAAGAAAAAACTGAGGACAGTAAATGATTTGTTGAAGGGTTAAATGAATATGTCCGGAAAAGAAAATAAAACCGGCCCGGCACAAACGATTGCGATAATCCCTGCAAGAGGCGGCTCAAAAGGAGTGCCGAAAAAGAATATACGTCTTCTGGCAGGCTATCCTCTAATAGCTTATTCAATAACTGTGGCAAAATTATCAAAAGAGATCGGCAGAGTTGTTGTTTCAACGGATTCAGAAGAGATCGCGGAAATAAGCAGGCTTTACGGTGCCGAAGTTCCGTTCCTGCGGCCTTCTCTTTTTGCTGGGGACAAGTCCCGGGACATTGAATTTGTCACGCATGCGATAGATTGGTTTAAGAAAAACGAAAAAAACATCCCTGATTATCTGGTCCATTTAAGGCCTACGACTCCGTTCAGAGATCCGGACATAATTGACCAGGCAATACGGCAGATAAAACAAAATAAGGAAGCCACATCGCTTCGCTCTGGACATGCGGCTTCTGAGTCGCCGTTTAAATGGTTCCTGAAAAATAAAGACGGGTATTTTACGGGGATACGGCCTCAGGATTCAAACGATGATTTGAATAAACCAAGACAGTCATTTCCGGATGTGTACATCCCTGACGGATATGTCGATGTTTTAAAATCGGAATTTGTCGTCAAAACCGGAACGATGCACGGCAGTAAGATGATCGGGTTTGTTTCTCCTGTATGCAAGGAAGTAGATACTCCCGAAGATTTCGAATATCTTGAATTTGAAGCGAGAAAAACGGCAGGTCCGTTGATCGAATATCTTGCTAAGAACTATAGGAGGGGATAAATGTCAGGATGGGAATTTAATATGAAACCGGCCGATATTCCAAAGGTGCGCACCAGGTACAGGAAAATCATGACGAAATTGCCGGCTCCGGGGAGCCTTCATGTTTTTGCCGAACTCGAAAAATACGAATCAAGATCAATGCACGGACAGATACCGGTGGTCTGGGACAGAGCGCTTGATTTTCAAGTATTTGATCCGTACGGCAATTGTTGGATCGATTTTACTTCGACGATCTTTGTGGCGAACAGCGGACATTCTAATCCGTCCATTGTAAAAGCGATAAAAAACATGCTTGATCAGGGATTGCTTCATACATATACGTTCGCAAGCAGGATACGCGCTCAATTTCTGAAAAAACTTATCGAGTTTACTCCGCGCCAGTTTGAAAAAGCTTTTTTGCTGTCTGCGGGCACCGAGGCCACCGAATGCTGCCTGAAATTGATCAGGATGCATGGCCAAACTGTCAGTTCCAATAAAATGACTGTTATTTCTTTTCAGGGAAGCATGCATGGAAGGACCATGGCAGCCGAACTTTTAAAAGGCAACCCAAAAACTTCCGCCTGGATTGGCCGCAAGGACCCTAATATTTTGCAGCTGCCGTTCCCCTATATCTGGACAAAAAGAGGAGGCAAACCTGGTAAAAAGTATGATTGGGCGAGGCATTTTAAACAGGATATTGATGCTTTGGCAAGAAAAGGCCTGGATTTTAAAAATATTGCCGGTTTTATCATTGAATCGTATCTGGGGTGGGGCGCAATATTTTATCCGAAAGAATATATAAAGGCTTTGGTTTCTTTTGCAAAAAAGCACAACGCTATTGTGGCATTTGACGAAATACAGGGCGGAGCGGGCAGGACAGGGAAGCTTTTCGTCTACCAGCACTACGGAGTTGAACCGGATATGATATGCCTTGGCAAAGGAATAAGCGGCTCCCTGCCTCTTTCGGCAGTCCTGGGGAGCAAAAAGATAATGGACCTTCCGGATATCGGTTCAATGAGCAGCACTCATTCGGCCAATCCTCTCTGCTGCGCGGCGGCCCTTGCGAATATAGAGTCAATAACTTCCAAAAAACTTGTCAAAGAAGCAAAGAGAAAAGGAAAGATATTGAAGGGGCGGTTATTGGGGCTCCAAAAGAAATATGGGGACAGAATATCCTATGTATTCGGGGAAGGGCTTGTAGCGGCGGTACTTCTAAAAGACCCCAAAACGGGAAATCCTGATGCCATGCTGGGCAACAAGATCTGCGAAAAAGCCATGCAAAAAGGATTGCTCCTGGTCCATACCGGCAGAGAATCGATAAAAATAGGCCCTCCTCTTACAATACCGGATGCGGCTCTTAAAGAAGGGCTGGATGTCCTTGAGGAATGTTTTGACGAGGCAATAGCGGAGGCACAGATACTGTGAAGGGGATACGCCACATAGGCATAGTAGTAAGCGATCTGGAAAGGGCACTTCATTTTTACCGAGATCTTTTGGGTTTTAAAGAGAGCAGGATTATGGATGAATCCGGGGACTTTATTGAGAAGATCACAGGAATGAACGGAATAGACGTGACCACCGTCAAGTTGTCGGCCGATGACGGGAACCTTATTGAACTTTTGCATTTCAAATCACCTGCTGCCGTTAAGGACGACGGGAATGTTTTCAACCGGATAGGCTGCACTCATGCCGCTTTTTCCACCGGTGATATCGAAAAGGATTATACAAGGCTCAAAAAAGAGGGCGTACAATTTATTTGTGAGCCGCAGCTGTCGAGCGATAAAAAAGCAAAGGTGGTGTTCTTAAAGGATCCGGACGGCACCATGCTTGAACTGGTCCAGTGGCTTGCGGATTCCGGAGAAAAAAAATGAAGTGTCCTTTATGTAAAAAGAACACGGAAAACATCCTGACAAATAAACTGAGAAAAGGCGAGGATATCGATGTTTTTTACTGCGGGGACTGCGGCCTGGGCTTCCTAAACGATACCAGGACAGAAGATGAAATAAAGGAATACTACGCAAAGCAGTACCGCAGGGAATATAAGCCAAAAATAAAAGCTTCTTCCGATGCGAAGGACCTGTTTGATAATTATGCTCCCTTCCAGCATGAAAGATTGAGACTGATAGCTCCTTTTCTCGGGAAGAATAAAAAGCTGCTCGAGATCGGCTGTTCTGCGGGGATGTTCCTCTACAATGTCAAGAATAAGGTGAAAGAAGCCGTTGGGATGGATTTTGACGTGAGCTCTGCGGCTTTTGCCCAAAAAAAATGCGGTTGTAAGGTGTATACAAAAAAACTTGAAGACACCCCTTTAAAGAAAAAATATTTTGATGTCATCTGTGCATTTCAGGTGCTGGAGCATGTTAAAGAGCCGCTGAAATTTCTCCTTGAGGTAAAAGAGTATCTTAAAGATGACGGCGTGCTTTTTGTGGAAGTCCCGAACCTTAGGGACATACTTGTGTCGACCTATGATCTGCCGTTCCATCACGGTTTTTATTTTCACGCGGCGCACGCTCTTTATTTTACAAAGAAGAGCCTCCAAAAACTCATGCGAAAAGCGGGTTTTTCAGGAAGTTATCATTTTACTCAGGACTACAATATCATCAATCATTTTAACTGGGTCATAAACGACAGACCACAGGAAAGCTGCTTTCCGGGGTTGTCTGCTCCGAATTTTCCTCTAAGGAAGTCCGTAAAAGGCAGAGAAAAGAGTGCTCTGAATGGTTTTTTAAACAGGATTGACAAAGAATACAAGGAACTTATATCAGACCTAGGTCTGTCGTCAAATCTGGCTTTTGTCGGAAAAAAGGAGAAAAAAGATGTCTGACAATGATCGTTTTATTTTGGAAAAATTCAAACAACATGACGGGGTAATAAATGCTCTGATGGAAGATACGGATCTGATCCGAGAGATAGGCGGAGCCGCAAGCTTAATAATTAAATCCCTAAAAACCGGAAACAAATTGCTTTTATGCGGCAATGGCGGGAGCGCGGCCGATGCGCAGCATCTGGAAACAGAGCTGGTCAGCAAGTTTTTGATCGAAAGAAAAGCGCTATATGCGGAGGCAATAACGGTAAACACCTCTACGCTTACGGCGATCGGCAATGATTATGATTACGACCGGGTTTTTTCAAGGCAGATCGAGGCCAAAGGAAAAGAAGGCGACGTCTTGTTGGCCATCTCAACCAGCGGAATGGCAAAAAATGTCCATAAAGCGGTAGTGACGGCCAAGCGAATGGGGATATTGACCATAGGTCTGACGGGAAACAATAAAGAAAGCTTGATCGCAAAGACCTGCGATCATTGTATCCGTGTACCGTCCGATCAAACACCCAGGATCCAGGAAGCGCATATATTGATAGGACATATCATTTGTGAAATAGTCGAAAAAAACATGGAAAAGAAAACGGATGAATAAAAACGGCAGTAAGAACCCCGTAGGAATAATGCAGGGGCGCTTGTCGCCTTCTTTGAACGGGAAGATCCAGTTTTTTCCGTGGAAGACATGGGAAAATGAATTTGCTATTGCCGCATCGCTCGGCCTGAGTGAGATAGAATTCATTTTTGATCATGAGGATTATCCGTTGAACCCGATATTCGGCAGCAGCGGTGTCGATAAAATAAAAAGGCTGATCGACGATACCGGGGTTAAAGTCAACTTTATCTGCGCGGATTATTTTATGGAAAAGCCGTTTTTTCATAATTCAAGACCGGCAAACCTCTCCAATGTTAAGATGCTTAATCATCTTATCTATCAGGCAAGCAAGATCAATGCCAAGGGCATAGAGATCCCTTTGGTGGATAATTCGTCAATAAAGACCGGTCCGGACAGGGACCTGTTGATCGGAGAATTGAGCAAGTGTTTGGATTTTGCCGAACGGTTCAATATCCAGATCGGACTGGAGACTGATCTTTCCCCCAAAGACTTTAAAGAGTTGTTACAGGCTTTTTCCCATCCTCTTATAAAAGCCAATTATGATGTCGGCAACAGCGCTTCATCAGGCTATGATGTCGAGGAGGAATTTAACCAATACGGGACTTTGATCAATAATATACATATAAAGGACCGCTTGCTTAAGGGCGGAACCGTTCCCCTGGGGACGGGATCCGCACACTTTGACAAGTTTTTCGACATGACCCGCAAGGTAGGATATAAAGGAAGTTATATTTTTCAAACAGCCAGAGGCAGCGATGAAATAGAAACGGTAAAGAACAATATGGCCTTTATAGAAAAACACCTAAAACAGGAGCAAATAAAATGGACCTAAATCTTAACGATAAAGTTGTATTGGTATCCGGTTCAAGCTGCGGCATCGGGAAGGCTATAGCTAAAGGCTTTGCAACAGAAGGTGCAAAAGTGGTAATTACAGGCCTTAAAGACGCTGATTTTGACCGGACGGCAGAGGAGTTCTTAAAAGACTTTCCCGGGAAAACAATGCAGTATTCCGGGGATCTTACCGACAGCGTTGAGATACATAAATGCTTGGAAACGGTAACCGGTAAATGGAAGACGATCGATGTCTTTATCGGGAACATAGGCAACGGCAGATCAAAACCGGTCCTTGCGGCCGATAGGAAAGAATGGCAAAAGATGCTGGATATCAATCTTTTATGTGCGGTTGAAGCAGCACGCCAAATTGTTCCTATAATGCAGAAGAACAAAAAAAGTAGCATTGTTTTTACCGCATCGATCGCGGGGATAGAAAATATCGGCGCTCCGGCGCCGTATGCCGCCGCTAAAGCGGCGTTGTTATCATATGTAAAATCCTTATCGTCAGATCTGGCTGAATACAATATAAGAGTAAATGCCGTGGCTCCGGGAAATATAAAATTTCCGGGCGGCCGATGGGAAGAAATATTAGCGGAAAAGCCGGCCGTTATGAAAGACCTTATTGAAAAAGAAGTTTCTATGAAAAGATTTGGCAATCCCGAAGAGATCGCGGACGCTGTGCTTTTTCTTGCATCCGAGAGAGCCTCTTTTATTACAGGCACATGTCTGGTCGTAGACGGCGGACAAACCAGGAGGATTTGAACATGAACAAATTACCGGACATCTTTTCTTTGGACGGCAAAGTGGCGGTGATTACCGGCGGGGCGGGACTTTTGGGTGTAAAACATGCTGAAGCTATTGCGCAGGCCGGCGGGATCCCTGTGATTATTGATATCAATGAGGCAAAAACCGTAAAAGAAGCCGCGCGAATAGAAAAAAAATACGTGTGCAAAGCTTTGGGTCTTAAGGTCGATATCACTTCAAAAACAGATGTCGAAAAAGCGGCTCACAAGATCATTGATAGCTTTGGAAGAATAGATATTTTGATCAACAATGCTGCAAACAACCCAAAAGTCGAAGACGGCAACAAGGCCTGGTCAAGATTTGAGAACTTTTCTTTGGATATTTGGAACAATGATATCGCGGTGGGATTGACCGGAGCCTTTATCTGTTCGCAGGTGTTTGGCGCTGTCATGGCGGAAAAAAGGGAAGGCGTTATATTAAATATAGTTTCTGATCTTGCGCTTATCGCTCCGGATCAAAGGATTTATAAGACTGAAGGCGTTGCCGACGATAAGCAGCCGGTTAAACCGGTAACATATTCGGTTATTAAATCCGCTCTAATAGGTCTGACAAAATATCTGGCAACATACTGGGCTGACAAAAATATCAGGGTTAACGCTTTGGTCCCGGGAGGAGTGGAGAACGATCAGACCCAAGAGTTCGTTAAAAAACTGACCAATTTGATACCCATGGGACGTATGGCGAGGTCAGATGAATACAAAGGGGCGGTCCTATTTTTGGTATCGGACGCTTCTTCCTATATGACGGGCAGCAGCCTGGTTATTGATGGGGGAAGAACATGCTGGTGAGGATATAAATGAAAAAGGGTTCAAAAATATATGTGGCCGGACATGCGGGGCTCTTAGGGTCTGCCGTTGTCAGAAAACTGAACAAGGATGGATTTGACAACATAAGAGTTGTGGCCCATTCGGAATTAGACCTTACCGATAGTAAACAGGTAAAAGACTTCTTTGCAAAAGAAACCCCGGAATATGTTTTTCTGGCGGCGGGGATAACAGGGGGGATACTGGCCAACTCGACATATCCTGCGGACTTTTTTCATAAAAACATCGCGATACAGGATAATGTTTTTGAGGCCGCGAAGAAATACGGGGTCAAAAACCTTGTTTTTTACGGCTCATCATGTATGTATCCCAAGATCTGTCCTTCGCAGATAAAAGAGGAGATGTTGCTGACGGGGCATGTGGAAGAAACAAGCGAGGCTTATGCCGCGGCAAAGATCGCCGGAATTTATGCCTGCAGAGCTTACAACAGGCAGGCCAAAAGCAATATTTTTATTGCACTTGTCCCTAATTCGCTTTACGGTATTAACGATAACTACGATCCCAAAAATTCCCATGTCATCTCATCTTTTATAACAAAATTCCATAAAGCAAAAACAGAAAATGCCAAGTCCGTAGAACTTTGGGGAACAGGGACTCCGCGCAGGGAATTCCTTTTTTGTGATGATGCCGCGGAAGCTTCTGTTTTTGCTGTAATGAATGCTGACAAACTTGAGAACAAACATTACAACGTCGGTTCAGGGTCTGATAATACAATAAAAGAGCTGGCATCTATGATCGCCGGTGAGATCGGTTATGAAGGAGAGATCATCTGGGACACGTCCCGTCCTGACGGATCTCCCAGAAAACTTCTTGACAGCTCGCGATTCCGCGATCTGGGCTGGGCGCCAAAAACAATGCTAAAAGAAGGAATAAGGTCGGCCTATAACGCTTTTAAAGGGGCGCAAGCATGAGCAGCAATAAATATGAAGCGCTCAAAGATAAAGCTCTTTGGGTGAGAAAAGAAACGATGAAGATCCATGCGATCGCGCCGGAAACAAGGATCGCATCATCGCTGTCTTGTGTCGAAATACTTACAGTGCTGTTTTACGGAGGATATATTAAGTTCGATCCGAAGAGGCCTGATTGGGATGGCAGGGACAGGTTTTTGATAAGCAAAGCCCATGGTTCCGTATCTTTTTATCCTATACTGGCTGATCTCGGATTTATCGACAAAAGCGAACTTAAAAAAGTGTGCTTTGACGGGGCTGTTCTTCCGGGGATCCCAGATATGCTGATCCCCGGATATGAGACGATAAACGGTTCTCTCGGCCATGGAGCGGGAGTCGCCTGCGGTATGGCGATGGCGCTTAAACAAAAAAAGTCGGCATCCAAGGTCTTTGTGCTGTTGGGTGACGGGGAGCTTTACGAAGGTTCGGTTTGGGAAGCGGTGATGTTTGCGGGACAACATAAGATTGATAATCTGATCATGATTATCGATGCAAATAAAGCTTGCATGCTGGATTTTTGCAGGAACATTATTGATCTGGACCCGCTTGAAGAAAAATTCTCTGTTTTTGGATGGGAAACGCATAAAGTTGACGGCCATGACGTGGAAGGTCTTTCTAAGGTCTTGGATAAAGCCGCGTCTTCCTCAAGCGGAAAGCCAAAAATAATAATCGCCGATACCGTAAAAGGCAAAGGGATCCCTTCTCTTGAGACCGATCCGTTAAGCCACATAAGGACCGTTAAAAAGGAAGAAATACAAAAAATACTGGAGACCATGAAATGAGCGGGCAGAGCAAGACCATGAGAGACGTGTTTATTGAAAAGATCCATGAGAATATGCGAGAGGATGAGCGAATAATATTCATCGCAGCTGACCTCGGATCGCCGAAACTGGACGCGTTGCGGAAAGAATTTCCAGGCAGATTTCTTAACGTGGGCATTGCTGAACAGAACCTTATCAATGTCGGAGCGGGTTTTGCCCTGGAAGGCTATACCGTTTATTGTTACGCGATCGCGGTATTCCTTACAATGAGGGCATTTGAGCAGATAAGGAACAACGCGGCGCTGCTTTCAAAGAACAAAAAACTGAATATTAACTTTGTGGGGGTAGGCGCAGGATTGAGCTATGACGTGTCCGGACCGTCTCACCATTGTCTGGAAGATATATCAATACTGGGTTCATTGCCTAATATAGAGATCCTGTCTCCGTCAGACTGGGTCAGCGCGGAAAAAATGGCGCAATATTCGCTGATCAATCCCCGTCCGAAGTATTTCAGGTTCGACGGCAAACCTCTTAAGCAGATATATGGATCAGAAAAAGATGTTTCTATCGAAAAAGGTTTTGAGGAAATAGTTTCCGGAAAAGGCATTTGTGCCATGGCAACAGGTTATATGACACATACGGCTCTAAATGTTGCGGAAATATTAAAAAAGGACGGACTTAGCATTGGGGTGATAGATATATCAAGGATAAAACCGGTTCGTGCAGAGCTTTTGGAAGTTGCTAAAAAGTATGAGCAGATCATTACACTTGAGGAAGGTTTTGTGACAGGGGGCGGCATGGGACATTTACTTTCGGATATCGAAGGATTGGGAGACATGATCGTGGGAAAAAAAGGTTTTAAGAAGGGATATGTGTTTGATGTCGGGAGCCGAGAGTCGCTTCACAAAAAGAACGGGCTTGATGCGGAGACAATAGCAGCTGATGTGAAAAAGTATTTAAAAAACAAGGGAGGCAAATGATGAAGATACTTGTTACGGGCGGCGCGGGTTATATAGGTTCGATAATGGTGCCAAAGCTGCTTGAAGAAGGGCATGAGGTGACAGTTATCGACAATTTTATGTATAACCAGGCATCCCTTTTAGAATGTTGCAATAATAAAAAGTTTGATGTTGTCAGAGGGGACGTGAGAGAAAAAGACCTTATGGCAAAGCTGATGAAGGATGCCGATGCTATTATCCCTCTGGCGTGCCTCACAGGAGCGCCTCTGTGTAAGAAGGACCCGGCGGGCGCGCAGACGATAATTGTCGATGCCATAAAGATGATGATGAAAATGAAGAGCAAGGACCAGATCGTTATTTTTCCGAATACGAACAGCGGATACGGCATAGGGGATAAAGGCAAATCTTGTACGGAAGAGAGCCTTCTTAGGCCGATATCATCTTACGGCAAATTAAAATGCGAGGCCGAAGACGCCATAATTGCCGAAGGCAACGCAGTCGCTTTCAGGCTGGCCACGGCTTTTGGCGTTAGCCCAAGGATGCGGCTGGACCTATTGGTGAACGATTTTACTTACAGGGCATTTTTTGACAGATTCGTTGTTTTGTTCGAAGCGAATTTTAACAGGAACTATATCCATGTAAGGGATGTCGCAAAAGCGTTCATCCATGCACTGAACAATTTTGGCAGGATGAAAGGCCAGATATACAACCTGGGTTTGAGCGATGCCAATCTGACAAAGCTGCAGCTGTGCCAGGAAATAAAAAAACAGATACCGGATTTTTATTTTGTTGAGGCGGAAGTCGGGGAAGATCCCGACAAGAGGGATTATATCGTCAGCAACGAAAAGCTTGAGAAGACCGGATACAAACCAGATGTCTTGATACAAGACGGTATAAGAGAGCTGATAAAAAGCTTTGCGATCATAAAAAGAAATCAGTACGCGAATTTATAATTCAATGGACAAAACTAAGATCGATATTTTGTTTGTAAGACCCGGGAACCAGAAAAAGGTTTTTGGCGACCTGGGTGTGGATCTTGCCGCGATAGAACCTCCGATATGGGCGGCGCTGTTTGCGGCATTTCTAAGGGACAAAGGATATTCTGTTGCGATCCTTGACTGCGAAGCAGAAAACCTTTCGCCGGAAGAATCTGCTGAAAGGATCGCAAAAACGGTCCCGCTTTTGGTTGCATATATTGTTACAGGAAATAATCTATCCTCCTCCGTCTGGAATATGCTGCCGGCCAGGGAACATATAGAGGCCTTTAATAAAATACGTTCGGGACATGTAAAGACATTGATCTGGGGACTCCATCCGTCATCTGTTCCGGAAAGGACACTTTTGGAGGAGAAGGTCGATTTTGTCTGCGAGGGAGAAGGGTTTGACTCATTTCCGGAGCTACTTAACATATTAAAGAATGATCATCATGCAAAAGAGTTTGCCGTCAGGGGTATATGGTATCTAAAAGACGGAAAACCTGTTTCAAACGGAAGATCGCAAGTGCTGAAAGATCTAGATGAATTGCCGACTCCTGCCTGGGACCTTGTTCCGATGGAAAGGTACCGCGCTCATAATTGGCACTGTTTTGACGATGTCGATAAAAGACAGCCGTACGGCGTGATCTACGCCAGCTTGGGATGTCCTTTCAACTGCTCTTTCTGCGCGTTAAAAAGGCTGTTCGATGGCAAGCCGGGGGTCAGGTTCAGGAGCCCGGAAAAATTCATGGAAGACCTTGATGTTCTGGTAAATAAATACGGTATCAGGAACATCAAGATATTGGACGAATGTTTTGTTCTCAGGAAAGATTATGTTGAAAAAGTCTGCGATATGATAATCAGCCGCGGATATGATCTTAATATGTGGGCGTATGCCCGCATAGACACGGTTGATGAGAATATTCTTAAGAAGTTAAGAAAAGCTGGCGTCCGCTGGATAGCGTACGGAATAGAGGCGGGGAGCAAAAAGGTCAGGGACGGCGTTTCAAAAGGCAGGTTTACCCAGGAAGACATAAAAAGGGTGATAAAACTTACCAAAGACGCTGGAATATATGTGGTAGGCAATTTCATGTTCGGCCTTCCGGATGATGACCTCGAGTCAATGAAAGAGACCCTTGATATGGCAAAGGAGCTTAATTGCGAATACACGAATTTTTACGTGACCATGGCTTATCCCGGTACGCAATTACATGATGAGGCGATAAAAAACAATGTAAAACTTCCTGAGAGCTGGATCGGCTACTCACAGTACAGCGCGGAATGTTTGCCTTTGTCCACAAAACATATATCAGCCGCGGATGTCTTGAAATTCAGAGATCAGGCATTCGTCGATTTTCACGCAAGCGAAGACTATCTCTCCATGATGAGGAACACTTTCGGGTTAAAGATCGAAACTCATATCAAGGGGATGTTGTCTAAAAAGATCAAAAGAAATCTTCTTTCCGGTAAAAAAGGAGCCAAAAAATGATAATCAGCAGAACACCGTTTCGGATATCTTTTTTCGGAGGAGGCACCGATTACCCGGTTTGGTTTGAAGAAAACGGCGGCGCGGTACTTTCCACAACTATAGATAAATATTGTTATATCACCTGCAGGTATCTTCCCCAGTTCTTTGAGCACAAGCACAGGATCGTTTATTCTAAGGTTGAAAACGTAAAAAAAATATCCGAGATAAAGCATCCGGCAGTGAGAGCGATACTCACAAAGATGAGGATAAAAGACGGTATTGAAATACACCATGACGGAGATCTGCCAGCAAGATCGGGGCTTGGCTCAAGTTCATCCTTTACTGTTGGATTGATAAATGCGATATATGCCCTGCGAGGAAAAATGGCGACTAAATACGACTTAGCCAAAGAAGCAATAGTGATAGAAAGAGGAGTCCTCAGGGAAAATGTGGGTTCTCAAGACCAGGTGGCAGCTGCTTACGGGGGCCTAAATAAGATCAGCTTTGGCAGAAATAACAGGTTCAGTGTTGAGCCTGTTATTGTCAATCACTCAAAAAAGAAACTGTTCCAGGACCATTTGATGCTGTTTTTCACCGGATTTTCAAGAACAGCTTCAAAAATCGCAAAAAAACAGATCATAGCCACTCCGACCAAAGTAAGAGAGCTTTCGGCGATGTATGAGATGGTTGACGAGGCAAAAGATATATTGACAAGCAATTCCGATATAAATGGGTTTGGAGAGTTGCTCAACAGGTCATGGCAGTTGAAAAAGTCGCTTACCGACAAAATATCAAATAATGATCTTGATAGTATATATTCTGATGCGCTAGGAGCTGGTGCAACGGGCGGCAAGCTTCTCGGGGCGGGCGGCGGCGGTTTTATGCTCTTTTTTGTAAAACCCGGCAAGCAGCGAAATGTAAGAAAAGCTCTCAGAGGTCTTTTGGAGGTCAAATTCGGTTTTGAAAACGCCGGAAGCCAGATAATATTCTGCCAGGACGAGGGAATGAGATAGTAAAAGGGAGGAACTGTGAATTGGACAAGAAAATGACGGTCCCGTTCGGAACGATGTCGGTAACAGAAAAAGCAAAAAAACTTGTCGCGCAGGCCATGGAATCAGGCATGCTGTCTTCCGGAAAATATGTCAGGGAATTTGAAGAGAAATATGCGCAGTTGATCGGGACAAAAGAAGCGGTTGCCGTAAGTACCGGAACGGATGCGGATATGTTGGCGCTTGCGGTCCTTTATGATTACGGGGCCAAAAGAGGTGACGAGATAATTGTCCCTGCCTTGTCTTTTGTAGCCACGGGGAATGCCGTTCTTCACGCGGGCTTTAAACCGGTTTTTGTGGACGTAGAGCTTGAAACCCTCAATATCAATCCGGATAAAATTGAAGAAGTGATCACTGACAGGACAAAAGCGATAATGCCCGTGCATCTTATGGGCAAGCCCGCGGATATGGATAAGATTATGGATATAGCAAAAAAACACAAATTGTATGTGATCGAAGACGCGGCGGAAGCGCACGGCAGCAAATATAAAGGCAGGAACGTCGGCTCAATAGGGGATATGGCGGCATATAGCTTGTACGTGGCACATATGATCTCTACCGTTGAAGGAGGTATCATCACAACAAACAATTCCGACTTTGCCGAGATACTCAGGTCTTTAAGGTCTCACGGGAGGTCCTGCAACTGCCGTTCCTGCGTAATGAACAAAGGAGAGACATCCTGCGCAAAGAGATTCAAGGACGGCAAGGATATCCGTTTTATTTTTGAGAGGGTCGGATATTCGTCAAAAATGAACGAACTCGAGGCGGCTGTTGGTCTTGGCAATATTGAAGCATGGCCCCGATATCTGGCAACAAGGAGAGAGAACCTTGCGTATCTGCTGAAACACTTCGAAAAATATTCTCCGGATCTTTTTTCCATAAAAGAAGATAGGGATGAATTCATCGGTCCTCATGCGTTCCCTGTGATCGTCGGGAAAAATGCAAAATTCACAAGGGACCAGCTGTCCGCTTATTTAAGCAAAAACGGGGTGGATCCGAGAAATATGTTCCTATCCATGCCCACTCAGTGTCCCGGATTTTCATTTCTCGGATATGAACCGGGGCAATTTCCGGTTTCGGAGTATATCGGGGATAACGGACTGCATATCGGGTTGCACCAGGGGCTGAACGTCCGGCATATGAAATACTTTCTTAAGGTCATTGACGGTTTTCTGTCGGAGAATAAATAGCATGGATTTTTCATTAAAAGATTATCTGCCTGATTCCGGAAAAAGAATTGAAAGACTTAAAAAAATTGTCAGGGCCAGGCCTGTTGTCATCCTTGCCGCAGGACCTTCGATAGCAGAGCTAGAGCAAAGGATCAGCGAATTAAGGGACCAAGATATATGTTATTTTGGTTTCAACAATTTTTTTGTGCAGGAAAAGAACATCCTGACAAAGATAGGCAAGCGCATGGAGGTCACGATGTGCAGCGGGAGGGAAGGTGTGCCGGAGGCCATGCCTGGCATAATCGATTTTCTGAACAGAGACGAAAACAACATGTTCATTTCCAGCTACTATCGGGATGCCTTCGGCTTAATGGGCAAAGACTTTGATCTTGGGGACTTTATCAGAAGGTACGATAGAAAGCTTATGTTCTTCGGTTTGAGTGACAAAAGAAATGTACCCAATAAAGAAAAGCCGCTGCATTTTATCCACAGTAATTCTTTGCTGGTGCTGGTGCAGATGGCGATGATAGGGGGAGCATCAAAGATCGTCATGTTCGGCGCGGATGGCGGGCATGCACCGGACAAAGCCAGATTTTATTACCGGCATGCCGAATATTCAAACCCGGAACTGGAGAATATCCATGAGAGCATACTCAACGAAACGCATTATTGCTGTAACAATATCGGGGCAAGGGCTATGAACAATACCCGCAAAAATTATGGTCTTAAAAATATCGATGTGTTGAATTGTTCAATAAACAGCTTGTACACTCCTTTTCCCGCAATTTCGTACGACTATGCAGTCAGATATCTTGTAGGCGATGGCAAATTTGATCGTCGTGAGGATAAGCGAAGGATGTCGGTGATTATTGATAACGGATGGAAGACATTCAGGCTCCGTGTCCATATAATAAGAATAGGCATCATGAAGCTTATTTACAAATTATTGGGCATTAAGAAAGGCAAATATTAAATGGGAGAAAACCCAAAGATCTCGATAATCACCCCTTCTAGAAATACAGGTAAGTATCTAAAGGAAACTGTAGATTCAATTTTGAAACAAACTTTCACAAATTGGGAGCATATTGTTGTGGATTCCTGTTCAACCGATGAAACAATAGCTATTCTTAGAGAATATCCTCATATTCGATGGATTTCAGAAAAAGATAATAGTCCCGATGAGGCTTTTAGAAAGGGATTAGCGATGGCTAAGGGAGAGTATGTGATGCTTTGTTGCGTTTCGGACGGCTTCATAAATAAGAGCTGGTTAAAGATGTGTGCCGATATTTTAGACAACAATCCGGAAATATCTCTGGTGTGGGGACTCGATCAAAACATGCTAGAAGACGGCTCTTTGGATAAAATAATTTATAATGCTTGGTTTGACAATCCCCCACCAAGCGGCAAGGAGTTTATTTATTATTGGCTAAAACACGAAACATTATTTCACGAAAGAAATATGTGCGTAAGAAAAACAGTTATGGATGAGTGTTTCCCGTCATTCAATCAAAATATGATTGGACGGCAGAGCGGATTTATGGAGTTTTTTTACTTCTTTAATGCGTTGGGTTATCTACCTCATTTTATTCCGACAGTGGCGGCTTACGCAAGATGTCATGCTGATGCTTTGAGTAAAAAACAATCCAATAATCAGGAAATGGACAGATTTTTTCAAAGTTATATCGGCAAGCTTAATATGTTTAAGCGTAGTGTTGTAATTGGCCGAAATAGACATCGTTACAGGGACGGATTCGGAAATGTTCTGCCAGATGGATTTGACAGATTGAAGTATTTGTTGCAATTCGACATGCATGATATGAAGAAAATTGCAATTTCCTTTATTCCAAAAACCATTAAAAAATGGGCAAAAAACCTAATTGGCAAGCTAAAAGTGAGGGCTTAATACATGTTCTTCCCTGAAAATATAAAAGGCATCAAACAGGGCGATTATGTTTTAGAAATTGGCCCCGGTGGAACGCCACATCATAGATCAAATGTATTTTTGGAGAAGATATTCGATGACGAGAATGTTGCTAAGGCTCAACGTGGACACACCCCAAAAATTGCGCTCAAAGGTAAAACGATATATTATTCAGGAGGCGCTTTCCCCTTCAAAGATAAAGAATTTGATTATGTTATTTGTTCTCACGTGCTGGAACACGTTGCTGATATCGAAGAATTTGTCAAAGAATTGTTTCGTGTCGCAAGGAAAGGATATGTTGAATATCCGCTCATCTATTATGATTATGTTTACAATATTACGGAACATATCAATTTTTTGAAATTTAAAGACAATACATTGTGTTATCTGAAAAAATGCGACACCAATTTGTCAGATTTCGACAGGGTAACGGAATTCTTTTATTTGTCTTTGGGCGCAGGCTATTCTCAGCTTGTCGATAAATTAAAAACAGAATTGTTTGAAGGCTTTGAATGGAGTGCGCCATTTGCCATTAAAAGAGTGTGGAACATAGATGAAGTCTGTTATGAAGAAATAAGGAGCTTGCCTCCTTTTTATAAGAAGAGTTCCTTTATTAAGAAAGTGCTCAAAAGACCTTATAAAATGTTTACAAGCATATTTAATTCAAAGAGTGTGAAAAGGACATAGAATGATTATTATCAAGCTGATGGGCGGCATTGGAAATCAGATGTTTCAATATGCTTGCGGGCGTGCTTTAGCTTTCGAGTATGACATGCCTCTGTTGCTGGACACCTTCGAATTAGAGATACAAAAGAATTTCAAGATTCATGCTTCGCGCGTCTACGAATTGGGGATCTTTACTATTTCTGCACGCAAGGCCCAATTAAATGAAGTCTCAAAATACTACAACAGAAATATTTTATCTATTGTCCTGAACAAGGTCGGACTATCTAACAGAATTAAAGAGAAAAACGAGGGCTTTTTTCCAGTCCGACTCTGCCGTTTAGGAACAAGTTATTTGGAGGGCTATTGGCAAAGCGAGAAATATTTCTTGCCTATCGAGCAAATCATACGTCAGGAATTTGCGTTTAAATATCCTCTTGATAGTATTAATCAACAAATTGCAGAACAGATCGGGACGTGTATTTCGGTCGGACTCCATGTTCGCAGGGGTGATTATGTGAACAATCCACATACACACCAAGTTCATGGTATATGCTCAAAAGAATATTATTTACACGCAATGGAATTAATGAACAAGTCATTAAAAAATCCTGTTTTTTTTATATTTTCAGATGATATTGTATGGGCAAAGGAAAACTTGAATTGCGGAAATAATGCCAGGTTCATTGACCATAATCGCGATCGCGAGTCGTATCGCGACATGCAGCTTATGAGTCTATGTAAACATCATGTTATTGCCAACAGCAGTTTTAGCTGGTGGGGAGCGTGGTTATCTAGGAACCCTGAAAAAATTGTTATCGCGCCAAAAAAGTGGTTTAACACCGATAAGCTAAACACAAAAGATATTATTCCTGAAAAATGGTTGAAAATATGAACAAGAATAGCTCCAAAGTCACAGTCCTTATGCCCGTTCACAACGGGGAGAGGTATTTGAGGGAAACCATAGAGAGCATACTGAATCAAACCTATTCAGATTTTGAGTTTCTTATTATAAATGATGGTTCGACCGATAAGAGTGAAGAGATTATCAAGTCTTACGATGACAAGAGGATCCGTTTTGTGAATAACGGAAGAAACTTGGGCCGTACAGAAACACCGAACCTAGGGTTTGATCTAGCTGCGGGCGAATATATCGTACGTACGGATTGTGATGATATCAGTTGTCCGACGAGGCTTGAAAAACAGGTCCGGTTCATGAGAGAAAATCCAGATGTCGGCATCTGCGGCAGCTGGATGGAAGTTTTCGGTCAGGGCCCGAGCATGATTTATAAACTGCCGACAGGACATGAAGAGATAATGTGTCATTTGCTGTTCCATAATGTAATAGCGCATTCTTCTGTGATTTTCCGTAAAAGTGTTCTGGATAAATTCAAGATAAGATATTCGGCCGAATACAAAGTGGCAGAAGATTATGAGCTATGGTTGAGAGCGGGCAGATTGACGCGTTTGGCAAACTTTCCTGAAAGTCTGTTGAGATATAGGATCCATCAGGCAAGCACCTGTTTCCGTATGCCTGAAGAATATGAGGTCGCTAACAGGAAAGTTGCAACGGCCGCGCTTTCAGGTCTGGGAATAGAATTTTCTAAGGAGGAACTGGATGTGCATCTTGATTTGGTAACACTCGGATTTTATCCGGATAAAAAGAGAATTGAAGAAATGGAGTTGTGGCTGATGAAACTTCTGGCATATAACAAAAACAACAATTTGCTCGCAGATAAAGTATTTTCCGGTGTTGTTATGACAAAATGGCTCATGGCATGTAGGAGAGCTTCTAGACTTGGTTTCTGGATATTGTATAAGATATGGTTCACCAGGTTATGGAAAGTAACCGGAATGAATACCACGCGGAAGATGGCTTTCATTATGTCGCAGCTTGCCGGGTTTGTTTCCAGGAAGGCGTTGTTTTGCCGATAATTAATGCGATAAAAAAAGGGGCTCGTGAATAGAGCTGGTTCGCTCCGTACGCGTGCGCAAATGAAAAAAATATTATATTACTGTGATTCCTCTCAATACGGCGGAGCTGAAAAATATCTGGCCGATCTGATCAGTAATTTGGATCCGGCCGGGTACCGGCCGATATGCGTCATTCCGAAAAGCAAAAACAGTTCCAGGTTCAGAGAAAAGTTGGACAATACAAAGATATATGATCTTTCAAGGATCCAAATATGGTTTGGCCTGACAGGCATAATAAAAAAGGAGAAACCCGATATTGTTCACCTCAACATGCATGTTCCCTTCTCCTGCTTTTTTGCGATATTTGCTTCCAAACTAACCAAGGTGCGCAATTTGTTTGCTACCGTTCATTCGGTCGTGCATCCTACTTCAAGATCTTTGTTTCTGAAGCTTGCTAAACATTTCCTTTCAAATATATTGCTTCCGAAAATCGATAAATTTATTTGTGTTTCAAATAACAGCAAAGAAGTGCTTGCAGCAAACTACGGTATTGATAAAGGCAAGATATCTGTTGTCTACAACGGGATAGATGTGAGCGATTCACAAGAATTTGACGGAGCAAGTCTGAAAAGACTGCTTGGAATAAATGGAGACGGCAGGATCGTTGGTGTCGTATCAAGGATCGTTAAAGACAAGGGTATTGATGATTTTCTCTCGGCATCAAAAAAAGTCCTTGTCCAATGTCCTGGCACAACCTTTCTGATAGTGGGAGACGGAGATCTCAGCGATAATATGAAAGAGCTGTCAGCATCTCTTGGCATAAACAAAAACGTAATCTTTGCGGGTGAAGTAAGGGATGTGTTCGGATATATAAATATTATGGATGTCTGCGTTATGCCGTCCCGTCACGAAAGCATGCCGTATGCTATTCTTGAATACATGGCAATGAAAAAACCTGTAGTATCAACTGATGTCGGGGGTGTTCCTGAGATCATCAAAAACGGCGTTTCAGGATTGCTTGTGTCCGCGAATGACCCTAAAGCGATAGCGGATGCTGTTACGGATCTTTTTGCGGACCCGGAAAAAGCGGCAAAAATGGGCGGGTACGCCAAAGAACTGTCCAAAGAAATGTCTGTGCGTAATATGGCTTCGAGCGTGGAAGAGCTTTATTGTATAATGGATTAGGAGATTTGCGGCGGAAAGGCCTTTTTGATATGAAAAAACAATCTGTCGGTATCATCGGACTTGGATATGTCGGGCTGCCGCTGGCGGTCAAGTTTGTACAGGCCGGATTTGAGGTCTTGGGAATCGATACGGATACAAGAAAACTCAAGATGATAAGGTCCGGCAAAAGCTATATTGACGACATTGACTCTGCCGATCTCAAAAACGCTGTAAGATCTGGCCGGTTTTGTGTGTCGGACGATTTTTCATGTTTGAGCAGGACGAATGTGATCTGTGTATGCGTTCCTACACCTCTTGACAAGAACAAACAACCTGATATTTCTTACATAGAACATGCTACCGAAAAGATCGCCAAGACACTGAAAAAGGGGCAGCTCATTATCCTTGAAAGCACTACCTATCCGGGTACCACGGAAGAGATAATGCTTCCGGCTTTTGAAGCAAAGGGACTGAGGGTCGGCAGGGACTTTAATCTGGTATTCTCGCCGGAAAGGGTCGATCCGGGGAATAAGAAATTCAAGCTCAATGATGTGCCAAAGGTCATCGGCGGGATTACGGAAAAATGTTCTGCCAGGGCCGCCGAGGTCTATAGCAGAGTGTTCGAAAAGATACATATTGTATCTTCGCCAAAAGTGGCAGAAACAGAAAAATTGCTCGAGAATATTTTCAGGAATGTGAACATCGCTCTGGTGAACGAACTCGCTATACTTTGCCGCAGGATGGACATAGATGTCTGGGAGGTAATAGCTGCTGCCAAGACAAAACCTTACGGATACATGGCTTTTTATCCCGGTCCGGGAATTGGCGGACACTGTATTCCGCTTGATCCCTTTTATCTTTCGTGGAAAGCGAAAGAATACGGCATAAGAACGAGATTTATTGAGCTTGCGGGAGAAATTAACGATAAAATGCCGGAATATACGGTTCGCCTGCTGCAGGATATCCTGAACGAGAGGAACATCAGTCTAAAAGATGCGAAGGTGCTTGTCCTGGGGTTATCATACAAAAAAGATATCAATGATATGAGAGAGTCTCCCGCGGTAAAAGTAATAGAACAGCTTTTTGTAAAAGGTGCGGCAGTATCATATTCTGATCCCCATGTTCCCGAAGCCCGCATAGGAAGCCGAAAGATGAAGTCTGTCGTGCTTAATCAAAAGAACGTTTCTTCCGCGGATGCGGTGATAGTCCTTACGGACCATTCTGCTTTTGACTATGAAAAGATAGTTGATAACGCAAGGCTTGTACTTGACACAAGAAATGCGGTCAAAAGCAAAAAGAACAGCAAAAAAGTCATTAAACTCTGACACAGCGGTAATTTATAGAGGAATATGAATATTTTTAACAAGATCATCGACCGTATCTGCCTGCTTCTTTTTTATCTGGCGGCGACCCGGCTCCCGTCATCCACAATGCCTATGGGCGGGCTTTACAAAAAGATCCGGTATAGTCTCGGAAGGCGCCTGATATCAAAATGCGGAAAGAATGTAAATATAGAGAACGGATGTTTCTTTGGCAGAGGCGATAAGCTTGAGATCGGCGACCATTCCGGAATAGGGATAAATGCGAGAATATACGGGACTGTCAGTATCGGCAAATATGTGATGATGGGCCCTGACGCGATCATTATGACAATGAACCATCGTTTTGATGACTTAAACAAACCTATGTGCCTACAGGGTCATGAAAAAGAACAGCCCGTGGTGATAGGAGATGATGTTTGGATAGGCGCCAGGGTAATAATACTTCCGGGTGTGAACATTGGGAAAGGCTCTATTATCGGAGCCGGTGCGGTTGTAACAAAAAGCTTTGAACCCTATTCGATCATCGGTGGGATTCCGGCAAAGCTGTTAAAAAAGCGGACCTGAAAGAGGAACTTGCCTTTGGCAAAGATATGCGTTATCGCGGATCTGGACCAGTATCATTCAAGAAGATGGATCGGCTATTTTCTTGCCGGGAACGAGATCACTCTTGTCTATTACAAGAAAAACCCGAAATTTGAAAGATTCAGGGAAGAGTTCCTGACTGAAAATTTGAAAAACCCGAAGTTTAAACCGGTATTTCTCCCTCTGCGGAAATTCAATATTTTTGATTATGTGCTGTTCGTGATAAGACTGCTTATTATCTCCAGAAAAGAAGGAATAAATATATTCTATGTGCATTACGTAAGCATCGCGGCTTATTTGTCTGCTTTTATAACAAAAGTGAAATATGTGCTGTGCCCTTGGGGTTCGGACATACTGATTGACCCGTATAAGAGCATTGTCTTGAACCATATGGTAAAGAAAGCAGTAAAAAGAGCGGATGTAATAACCGCTAATTCAAAATACCTTGCAGAGGGCTGCAAAAAACTCGGAGCATCGGAAAAGGTGATCCGTCTGGTACAACTGGGCATAGATCTTGATGTTTTTCATCCTGGCGTTGATACAAAAGCATTGAAAGACAAATATTCTATTAAAAGCACGGATAAAATCGTGCTGAGCGCGAGGAATTTCAGGTCTTTGTATAATATCGATATGATAGTAAGATCTATACCGGAAACGGTAGCCAGGGTAGCCGACGTGAAATTTATTCTTATGACAGGGCAGGGGCCAGATACAGATTATACAGAGCGCATGGGAAAAATGGTATCTGATCTGGGAATAGCAGATAAGGTCATTTTTGTCGGAGGTGTGCGCCATGCGGAAATGGCCGCTTATTATTGTATGTCGAACATAGTAATATCTGTGCCGTCATCCGACAGCTCTCCGTCCTTTCTGCATGAGGCAATGGCATGCGCAGTGCCGCCGATAGTCAGTGATTTGCCGTCTATAAAAGAGCTTTTTACTCAAGACGTAAATGCCGAGATAGTTCCTCAAAAAGACCACAAGTCCCTTGCAAAAGCTGCGATCAATCTTCTTGAAGATGACGAAAAACGCCGTCGTTATGCCGAATTTAATCTTGATTTGGTTAAAAAGATTTCCGATGTAAGGAAAAACGTCCTCCAGATACAGAAAATATTTGATATGCTTGAGAAAAGCGGAGCGGATTAATTATATGAAGATCAGCTTTATCATGCCCGTAAAAAACGTTGGAGCTTTTGTCGAGGATGCAATCTCTGGCATTTTATCGCAGCCGCTTGATAATTGGGAACTGATCATTGTAGATGACAGCTCCACAGATAATACATATTCTATTTTGGAAGCTCATTCAAGAAAAGATCCGAGGATCAAGACGGTTAAGAACCCACATAAAGGCAAAGTGCAGGGTTTGAATTACGGATACTCTCTTTCAAAAGGGGATTATATCAAGTGTATCGACGGCGACGATGTGCTTATGCAGGACTTTGGGACAGAGATCGACAGATTTCTTGCTTATGATGCGGCCTACCATGATTTTGAGGTGGACAATAAAGATCTTGTAAAGATCTCTTCGGCAAGGATGGGGGGCAGCATGGCAGAAGCAGGCTTTGAAGAATGTTTTAAAGAGATGAAGTCGGTGCCGAGGTGCTTATGGTCGTTCAAAAGGTCCGTTGCGGACAAAATATTTCCGATGCCGGAAGAACTGCCGTTTGAGGATGTTTGGTTCTCTCTGGTGATAAAAAAACACGCGTCAAAAATCGGATATATCAAAAGATCTTTGTACAAATACCGCCAGCACGGCAGCCAGACTTTCGGGGGCTACCTGAATTTTTCAAAGGATATCGTGATCTTCAGGGCAAATAGGATGTTAAAATTACTTGAAGTTATCGGTTCCGACAGCGAAAGGCGGTTTGGTGAGCCGAAAGAAAAGCTGGCTAATATAATAAAGTTTTACGATCTTCTGGCTGATGGTGGGCTTTCTTTTAGTAAAATAGCGTTTTCCGGGCTGGGTGCCGGTAAAATAATGAAGCTGCTGCTGCTGCGAAAATTTAATCCGGCGGCAGCGACGGCACTGAGGATAAAAAATGTGGTTAGGCGTTAAAAAAAGTTCTTTCTGGTTTTATTCGATATTGTTCCTTATATTGGCATATCCAGTCAATATACGATTGCTCAGGTTTTTTAGCCCTCCGGATGTTGTTTTTGTTTTTGTGCTTGCCGTCATTTTTTTTTGGGGGGGGCTGAAAAAAAGCAAAGTTGATCCTTTAGTCTTTCTTTTTTTGATCTTTGTATTGGTAACCTCATTTTTCGGAAGTCTTTTTTTTGATTTCAGCGTCAACTATATAGCGTTCTTTTATAAATACTTGCTGATGTTTCTCTTGGCTTGGTTCATTTTGTCCGCGGACCTGAAAAAGGAGCAGATCGAGCTTTTACTGAAAGCGTTGCTTTTTAGCTTCTATTTTTTGGTCTTATATGTCTATTTTTATCAGTATCGCGTATTTTCCGGAGCAAGGATATTTCCCAGGCCGGATTTCCCCTTTTCTTCTACCGCGGGGCTCTCTAGCGGGGGGCACTTGTATGGTGCTTATTTGTCTACAGGTGTAATGGCTTGTTCTTCATATTGGATATTTATCAGTAAAAAAAGCTTTTTTTGGATCCCATTGTTGTTTTTAACTTTTGGAGCAATACTTTTGACGGGCTCAAGAGCTCCGATGATCGCAATGCTTTTCGGGTATGTAATTCTGCTGTTTGTATGTTCTTTTGGCAAAAATATGGCCGCATCCCTGAAGAAAATGTTTTTATTGATGCTGATCATAAGCTCCATTGCCTTTATTATACTGACGGTATTTGCCGGAAGGTTTGCGATCTATGAAAAAACGATGGATGTTATTGACAGGTCTGTGAGTTTTTCAGACATTGCGAGCGGCAGTGACGGCAGCGTGATGGGCAGGATGGAAAAGATCGAATTAGGAACGGGAACAGTGCTGGATCATTCTGTCATGTTCGGTACGGGAGTGTCTTCTACTCCTTTTCTTTGGGTAGATAATTCAGTGGTGAGGTTGTTGATAGACTCGGGATTCGGAGGGCTTGTGTTGTTTGCCATCATTCTCGTTTTGTTTATCGTTAATGCCTTTAAAACAGCCAAAACAAACGGCAATATGAGGCTTTTTTATGTGTTCTTTCTTGCGTGTTTTACTTATTTCGTGAACAGCGTGTCTACCGAATTTTTTCTTGTTGCAAGATCGGTTTTCCCATTCATTATTTTGATATGCCTGCTTTATAAGCTTATTTCCGTTAAAAGAGAGTCTTGATAGGCATCTCGAAAGCATATATAATAATTCAGGGCTTTGTTTCCGCAAAATTATGAAAAATCCTGTGATTTCGGTAATAACTGTCGTTTTTAACAATAAAGGAACGATATCATCGGCCATCGATTCGGTTTTGGGCCAAACTTATTCCAATATAGAGCATATTATTGTTGACGGCGGCTCTACTGACGGAACTGTCGAAATAATACAAGGCTACGGGAAAAAGATAGATAAGTTTATTTCCGGGCATGACAAAGGCATCTATGACGCCATGAACAAAGGCATTGATCTGGCAACGGGAGATATTGTCGGCATTTTAAATTCTGACGATATTTACTATGACAGACAGGTTTTAAGTGATGTGGTTAGTGCTTTTGAAAGCAACAATGCGGATGCGGTATATGGCGATCTTGTATACGTTGATAAGAACGACACCAATAAGGTCGTCAGGTATTGGAAGTCCAATCAGTATAAACCGGGAGAATTTCTGAAGGGATGGCATCCGCCGCATCCTACGTTTTTCGTCAAAAAAGAAATATACAAAAAATACGGCATGTTTGATTGTTCTTTGGACATTTCAGCTGATTTTGAGCTGATGCTCCGCTTTATTGAAAAATACAAGATCAAAACTAGCTATCTGCCAAAAGTATTGGCAAAAATGAGGTTGGGGGGCGAAAGCAACAAGTCTTTAAGAAATATTTTTCAAGCAAACATTAACTGTATAAAAGCCTTTAAAAAGAACGGATTTAAGGTAGGTGTTTTTTATCCATTCGTAAGATTAATTCCAAAGGCTGGCCAGTTTTTTGTCAGAAGCAGATCCCGCAATCCTTAAGTATGATCACTTCGGTAAAATACGACTATCCGCCTGAAACGCATTCCATTATTGAGCACTTCCTTGCCAAGATGTATAATAGTGCAGGGGATGATAGTATAAATTATGCCAACAGCATATATGGTTCTTGCCGTAATCTCGATCTTATTGCTTTCGGTGATATTGACAAAGGGTTGTTTCTTGGTCTCAAAGAAATACGGGCTCTTTATTGATGAACCCAACGAAAGAAGCCTGCATTCCGGATCCATTCCAAGATGCGGCGGGATCCCTATAGCGATTATCTCTTTGTTTGCCGTCGTATTTTTTGTCGGTTTCAGGGATATACGGATAACAGGTTATCTGATGGGCGCTGTCCTTGTAACAGTGCTCGGCATCATAGATGATCTGTCACAACTCAGCAGTAAAACCAAGCTTATTGCAACGATACTGATAACCTTGGTGCCGCTGCTGTTCGGGATAAGGTTCTCGAACCCCGATATACTTTTTGGCATGCCCGCAGCACAATATATCTTGTCTTTCATTTGGATTTTCGGCATGATGAACGCTTTTAATTTTATGGACGGCATTGACGGGTTGATAGGCGGTTCCTCGATCGTTTATTCGTTCTTTCTCGGATGTCTTGCCTACCTTTACGGAAACAATGCTATCCTGCTTTTGTCATCTGTGTTGATGATCACATGTGCTGGGTTCACCATTTTTAATTTTCATCCTGCCTCGATCTTTCTCGGAGATGTAGGCAGCATGTTCCTTGGTTTTTCATTCTCGGTATTTTCTATGTTGCTGGTCGAGCAAAGTTATGCGGCCGATCTGTTCTGGGCCCCGTGTTTGATTTTTGCCCCGATAATATATGATTCAATGTTTACGTTTTTTAAAAGGGTCATCCGGAAAGAAAAGTTCACGGCCCCTCATAGGCAGCATCTTTATCAGCAGCTCATCATTCTTGGTTTCTCGCACCGGATCGTCAGCTCTTTCTATTATATGCTTGCGGTACTTTCCGGGATTTCCGCTTTATTGTTCATACATTTTACGGATGAAAGAAGATGGCTCGTAGCCCTTCTCGTTGCCCTTGTGTTAGCGGGCTTTACAATGAGGGTCTACGGTCTTCGGGAGGAAAAAGCATAGCAATGTCAAGGGATGTAAGCAAAATAGAATTATATATCAGAAGATACAAGCTGCAGCTTTTCATTATGTCCGATATTGTCCTTATGGTCATTTCTATGTCCCTGGCTGTGTTTTTGCTGTCCGGTAACGAACTAAGCGAAGTCTATCAGTTCTTTGAGCGCTTCTGGTGGATATTTCCTCTTTTGCTGGCGTTTCGGATCGGAGTGTTCCGGAACTTCGGGCTATATCACTGGGCGTGGCAGTACATGAGCGTGCGGGAGGTGCTTTCTCTTATAAAGTCCATACTTCTCAGTTCCATACTGGTCACGGTAAGCATAATAGCTCTCGGAAAGAAAGATTTCCCTTTTTCATCGCTCGCGATCGAGGCCCTTCTTTGTTTCACATTGCTGGGCGGTGTGAGACTGCTTATAAGAATATGGAAAGAGAAGTTGTCCGAACCTTTGACCGGTGCGGTAAAAAGGACGACCTTGATCGTAGGTGCGGGTGACGCCGGCGAGATGATCCTGCGAGAGATGCTAAAGCTATCTCAACTGAGATATAAACCCATAGGGTTTGTTGATGACAATCTTTCCAAAAAAGGGACCTTTATCCACCATCTTCCCGTGCTTGGAACATGCGAGGAGATACCGGAGATAGTGAAAGATAAAACAGTAGATGAGATCATCATCGCACTGCCATCCGCTAATCACAAACAAATCAGGAGAGTAGTGGACCTTTGTGAAATGAGCGGGGCAAAGTTCAAGATAGTTCCGGGAATATTTGAGCTGATAGATGGTACCGTGCATGTAAGCCAGATAAGGAATGTCGAGATAGAGGACCTTCTCGGCAGAGAGCCCATAAAACAGGACTTAAAGAGCATTTCCTCTTATATTTCGGATTCAAGGATCCTGATAACCGGGGCCGGCGGTTCCATAGGTTCTGAGCTTTGCCGTCAGGTTGCGATGTACAACCCCTCCCAGATAATCATCCTGGGCAAAGGGGAGAACAGTATCTTTGATATAGAAATGGAATTAAGAAGCAAATATCCTTTCCTTGACCTGGTATCGTATATTGCCGACATACGCGATATGGACAGGATAAGTAATATATTTAAAGAAACTTCCCCTGAAGTGATCTTTCATGCTGCGGCGCATAAACATGTTTCTCTCATGGAAAAAAATGCGGACGAAGCGATCCTTAATAATGTTCTGGGAACGAAAAACCTGGCCGATGCTTCCGAACGATATGGAGTTAAAAAATTTGTAATGATATCAACCGATAAAGCGGTGAACCCCAGCAATATTATGGGTGCTACCAAAAGGGTGGCGGAGATGATCGTGCAGTCCAAGGCTGCATGCGGCAGCAAGACGAAGTTCGTTTCCGTAAGGTTCGGGAATGTCCTTGGCAGCCGCGGCAGCGTTGTCCCGCTCTTCAAAAAGCAGATCGCGGCCCGAGGGCCTGTGACGGTTACACATCCCGAAGCGAAAAGGTATTTTATGACGATACCGGAAGCCGTACAACTGGTCATACAGGCAGGTGCGATGGGCACCGGCGGGGAAACTTATATACTTGATATGGGCGAACCTGTAAAGATAGTCGACCTTGCAAAGGACCTTATAAAATTATCCGGACTTGAACTCGGGATAGACATAGATATAAAATTCATCGGGCTTAAATCCGGCGAGAAATTGTTTGAGGAGCTCTTGACCGAAAAGGAAGGCAAGAATGCTACCAAGAATGAAAAGATATTTGTCGCTGCTGCCGGGATCATTAACAGCGAAAAACTGCAGGCGGACATATCAAGACTGGCTGAACTTGCGTGCCAGGGTAAAAAAGAGGAAATAAAACGGCAGTTGAAATCGATGATCCCGACCTACGAAGAGGTGATAATATAATGGGAAAACGAAATGTATAAAAACTGGACATTTGTTGTGATCAAGGTAATATCCGATATCGCGGTCGTGAACCTGTCTTTTCTTTCAGGTTATATGATCAGGTTCGGCCTTTCAAGTCCGGCATCAGTGCCTATGGTGATATATTCAAAGGTGATTATCTTTATCACATTGACATGGCTTGTAATATTCAATCTTGCGGGCATGTACAAAATGCAATCCGACAAAACAGTCCGGATCGATAACCCTTTCCTTGTCTCTACTGCGGTCTTTTCATCGGTGTTCTTTACATATGCAATGGTCTTTTCGATGTACAGGGAAGCTTTTTATTCAAAAGAAGTCATTCTCTATTCCTCGGTCATCGCTTTGCTGCTTATAAATGTTTCAAGGGCAACCATTTGGAGGATTTTTAAAAAGATGTAGTAATACGGAGCTTGCTATTTTGAGCCTGTATCTGCTGACCCTTTTGTTCTCAGCCTACTGAACCCTTTTTACTGGTGCTATAATTAAATCCATGAAAACTCTTATCACCGGCATCACCGGTTTTGTCGGCAGCCACCTGGCTGAACATCTTTTGTCGGAAGGCATGGAAGTTCTGGGTGCAGCGAGATGGCGCAGCAACAGAGATAATATCGCGCATTTGAAAGACAAAATAAAGCTTTTTGAATGTGATATAAATGACGCATTTTCCGTAAAACAGATGCTTCAGGATATTAAGCCCGATCAAATTTATCATCTGGCGGGGCAAAGTTCTGTGGCCGCTTCTTGGAACAGTCCCGCAGAAACGATAAATACCAATGTTGTCGGCCAGATCAATATATTGGAAGCGGTCCGCTTGCTTAAGCTCGATGTGCGTATTCTTATACCCGGGAGCAGTGAGGAATACGGCTTTGTAGAGGAAAAAGAACTTCCGCTTACCGAGTCTTCCCAGCTTCGTCCTCTTTCGCCTTATTCCGTCAGCAAAGTCGCGCAGGACCTTTTGGGATACCAGTATTTCAAAAGCTACGGGCTCAGTATTGTCCGAACTAGGGCTTTTAACCATACAGGTCCCAGGCACGCCGATATATTTGTCACCTCGGGTTTTGCCAAACAGGCAGCCCTTATAGAAAAAGGCCGGCAGGAACCGGTCATAAAAGTGGGCAATCTTGACGCGAAAAGGGATTATTCCGATGTAAGGGACATAGCAAAGGCATACCGTATGGCGCTTGCCAAGGGAGATCCGGGAGAGGTTTACAATATCTGTTCCGGCAAAGCTGTCAGTATTAAGAACATTCTCGAGATCATCCTGTCTTTTGGTTCCAAAAAGATAACAGTGGAGATCGATCCAAAGAGGATCAGACCTTCCGATATTCCCGTTACAAGAGGTGACTATACCAAATTTGCCGCAAAGACCGGCTGGAAGATAGAGATTCCGCTTGAAAAGACGCTCAAAGATATTTTTGATTATTGGACCGACAGGATAGAAAGGAAACGTTCATGAAAAAAGCGCTGATAACGGGAATAACAGGGCAGGACGGGTCGTATCTTGCTGAGCTTCTATTGGAAAAAGGATATGAGGTCCACGGAGCGCTCAGGAGATCTTCGGTCTTTAATACCGAAAGGATAAACCATATATTTGACAGGATCAAGACATACCATAGCGATCTTACCGATTCTTCCAATTTGAACCGCCTTATAGAAAACATTCAGCCGGACGAAATATACAATCTTGGCGCGCAATCGCATGTAAAGGTGTCTTTTGAAGTCCCGGAATATACGGCCGAGACCGATGCTATCGGAACATTGCGCCTTTTGGACGCGATCAGGGAGACAAAGATAAAGACAAAGTTCTATCAGGCGTCCACCAGCGAGATGTTCGGCGGCTTTCCTGATACCGTTCCGCAGAACGAAAAAACACTGTTCCATCCGAGGAGCCCGTACGGAGCGGCGAAATTATATGCTCACTGGATCACGGTGAATTACAGAGAGGCATACAATATTTTTGCATGCAGCGGCATTCTGTTCAATCACGAGTCTCCCCGGAGGGGCAAGACCTTTGTGACCAGAAAAATATCCATAGGGGCGGCAAAAATAAAGCTGGGGCTTTTGGACAAAATAAAGCTCGGCAATCTTGATGCAAAAAGGGATTGGGGATACGCGCCTGATTATGTCAAAGCAATGTACCTGATGCTTCAGGCAAAAGACCCTGACGATTATGTGATCGCCACCGGACAATCACACAGCGTGCGGGAATTTTGCGAAAAAGCATTTCAAGAAGCCGGTACCCAGCTTATATGGAAAGGCAAAGGCTTGGATGAAAAGGGTATTGATAAAAAAAGCGGAAAAGTCTTGCTTGAGATAGATCCCGGCTATTTCAGGCCATCGGAAGTTGAATATCTGTTGGGAGATCCGTCATACGCGATAAAAAAGCTGGGATGGAAGCCGTCGGTCGAGTTTGACGAACTGGTAAAGATGATGGTCAAAGAGGACTTAAAACTATTTGGAGGAGGGTAGATCCATGCCTGATGATTTTTGGAAGAACAAAAAAGTAACTGTTACCGGAGGCGCGGGATTTTTGGGGTCCCATTTGACCGAAAAACTGAGACAAAGAGGCTGTAAGAACATTTTTGTACCGCTTATTAAGGATTACAACCTGGTAGAAAAAGATTCAATAATAAAGATGTATAAGGATTCAAAGCCGGATGTGGTCATACATCTTGCGGCGATAGTAGGGGGGATCGGAGCCAATATGGCCAATCCCGGCCGTTACTTTTATGAAAATCTTATGATGGGGGCTCAGCTTATAGAGCAGGGCAGGCTTGCGGGAATAGAAAAATTTGTGGCAATAGGAACTATCTGCGCGTACCCCAAATTCACCCCGGTGCCTTTTAAAGAAGAGGACCTTTGGATAGGATATCCCGAGGAGACCAATGCGCCTTACGGATTGGCGAAAAAAATGATGCTTGTACAATCGCAGTCATACCGCCAGCAGTACGGTTTTAACAGCATATTCCTTCTTCCCGTCAACCTTTACGGCCCGGGGGACAACTTTGACCTTAAAACCTCTCATGTCATACCGGCCCTTATCAGAAAGTTTATTGAGGCAAAAAAAAGAGGCGATAATAGCATCACCGCGTGGGGCACGGGCAATGCCAGCAGGGAGTTCCTTTATGTGGAAGATGCCGCGGAAGGGATCCTTCTTGCCGCCGAAAAATACAACAAGTCTGATCCGGTAAATCTGGGCGCGGGATTTGAGATAAAGATAAAAGACCTGGTAGATCTGATCGCAAAACTTACTGATTTTAAAGGCAAAGTGATTTGGGATACTACAAAGCCCGATGGCCAGCCGCGAAGGATGCTCGATGTCTCCCGTGCGAAAAAAGAATTTGGTTTCAAAGCGCAAACCTCTTTTGAAGAAGGTTTGAAGAATACTATCGAATGGTATAAGCGGATAAGCTGAGATTGCCATAAAATGAAAATTGCCATAAATGCAATGCTTCTTATGTCCCCCAGGTTCGGCATCTGGACTTACATCTATAATCTTATAGAACACCTTGCACGTATCGATGCTCAAAACAACTATGAGATATTTTCGGGCTCAAGAGTCTTGCTGCTGGGCGGATCCCAAAATTTTAAGATCAGCAATCCTTGTTGTGATCTTCCGAGAGCCTCTGCAAGGATAATGTGGGAACAGTTTGTCCAGCCTTTTTTGATAAACAAAGGGTCGTTCGATGTCTTTCACAGCCCGGACCATATACTCCCGTTTTTGCCGATCAAAGCGAAAAAGATCGTTACAGTTCACGACCTTTGTTTTTACAAGCATCCCGAGACATTCCCGCTGATGAAAAGGAGCTACAAAAAACTTGTCACTCCCGGGTCTTTGCGCCGTGCGGACAGGATAATAGCTGATTCCGCATCCACCAAAAAAGATATAATCGATATCTTTGCCATTCCAGCGGATAAGATCAGCGTTGTGCATATCGGTGCAGGCGTGGAGTTTAGAAAAATAATTGATGCCGGTATCCTTTTGCGCCTAAAAAAGGAACGCGGCCTTGAGAAGCCTTTCTTGCTGTTTGTGGGCACGCTGGAAAAAAGAAAGAACATAGAAGGGCTTATCGATGCGTACATCCTTGCTGTCCGGGAACATAAGATAGACCATGATCTTGTTGTGGTCGGCAGAAAAGGATGGCTATATGAAGGCATTTTTAAAAAAGTCCAGCGGGAAGGTCTGGCCGGAAAAATTAAATTTATCTTTGACGCGCGCCAGGAAGAACTTCCGGGGATTTATAATCTTGCCGATTTGTTTGTCTATCCGTCCGTTTACGAGGGTTTTGGACTTCCGGTGCTTGAAGCAATGGCTTGCGGGACTCCCGTAATAACCTCAAATGTATCTTCTTTGCCGGAAGTTGCCGGGGATGCGGCCATATTGATCGATCCTCACGACACGGGGGTGCTTGCGCTCACTATAGTCAAAGTCCTGCAGGATGATCAGCTCAAAAAGTGCCTGTCGCAAAAAGGCGTTGAAAGGGCAAAGCAGTTTGGATGGGACAAATGCGCAAGGCAGACGCTGGAAGTATACAAGTCGGTGTAACCCTCACCCCCAAACCCCTCTCCCAGAGGGAGAGGGGAGCAACTCTTAAGTTAGTGCTATAATCTTTCCATGAACGCTTCTTCCTCAGGCGAATTTGAATTGATCAGGAATATTTCAAAAATCACAGGGAAAACTTCCAAAAACGTGATAAAAGGCATCGGCGATGACGCAGCCGTGATCGACACGGGCGGAAAAAAATATCTCCTTGCCGCGACCGATACGATCGTTGAATCAGTTCACTTTGATCTCAAATATTATTCGTTCTTTGACGTCGGATGGAAAGCTCTCGCAGTAAATCTTTCCGATATAGCTTCCATGGGCGGTACGCCAAAATATGCACTGGTTTCGCTCGGTCTCACAAAAAAAACGACTTCAAAAAACGTTTTGGAAATATATGAAGGCATGAAAAAGCTTGCAAAACAATATTCGGTGGATATTATAGGCGGGGATACTGTCCTTTCTCCGGAAAAACTGGCTGTTACTGTCTCTTTGATAGGTGAGGGTGAAAAGAATAAAGTCCTTTACAGAAAAGGGGCTAAAGTCGGAGATCTCATAATGGTGACTGGTGCATTCGGAGGGGCAGCCCTCATCCCCTTCCCCTCTCCCTCTGGGAGAGGGGCGGTGATAGCTTCGACTCGGAAGATCACCCCCTCTCTTCTTAAGAGAGGGGGAAAGGGGGTGAGTTTGGCCGTGGTGAGGGTTACCCCCCGCATCAACGAAGGGCGTGTTATCGCCGAGACCGGCCATGCCACTGCCATGATGGACTCCAGCGACGGGCTAGGCTTTACGATAGGCGAGATATGCAGGCAGAGCGGTATCGGGGCGCAGATCATTAAGTCTCTTATTCCAAGATCTTCGGGGGCTTCGATAGAAAACGCTCTTTATGCGGGAGAAGATTTTGAGCTTGTCTTTACGTGCCATCCTAAGTTTGCTGATATAATAGCAGAAAAGGTATGTTCAGCCTGCGGCACAAGGATCTCGATAATAGGTAAGACCGTTTTCCGCTCTAAAGGAATTAATATCGATACAAAAGGATTTGATCATCTCAGATGATAAAACAAAAAAGGTTGGTTTCCGTCTTTCTGTCCCTGGTCAAGGTTAAAAGTGTTCCGAAGCAGGAAAAAGCGGTTGCTGATGTCGTACGCAAAATGCTCTCAAAAATAGGGATCAGGTCTTTTTTTGACAAAGCAGGACAATATATAGGCGGCAATTGCGGAAATCTCTATGCAAAAGTCAAAGCGACTGACAAGACGCTTCCTTCGATATTTTTGAATGCGCATATCGATACGGTTATCCATAAGGGAAACGTCCGTCCTGTTGTCAGGTCCGGGACGATTTACAGCGACGGTACGACCATACTCGGCGCCGATTGCAAGGCAGGGGTTGCGGCTATTTTGGAGGCCGTAAAGATTATCAGAGAAAAAAGACTTCCGCACGGCGGGATAAAGATCTGTTTTACAGTGGCAGAAGAGATAGGTCTTGAAGGCGCAAAAGAAGTTGTGGCAAAAGATATTAAAGCCGATTTTGGTCTGGTAATAGACGGGGGCTGTGTTGAACAGATATTCAACAGGGCGCCTTCCCAGCTTTCTCTGGAAGCAAAAATAACAGGGAAAGCCGCGCATGCCGGGGTCCATCCCGAAAAAGGAATTAACGCGATCAAGGTAGCAAGCCAGGCCATTGTAAAGATGAAGATAGGCCGCATTGACAAGGAAACAACCGCAAATATCGGTATAATTAACGGCGGGACCGCTACCAATATTGTTCCGGAAGAGGTTGTGATAAAAGGCGAGGCGCGCAGTCACAGCCGCCGCAAGCTGAAAAAACAGATCAACTCCATGACCAAAGCTCTGGCCAAGGCCTGCGGCAAAAGCCGCGCATCTTTGCGGCTAAAAGTAGAACCGGTCTACGACTCTTTTTTTATCAAAGAGAGCTCTCCTATAGTAAAAGCGGCTCTTTCGGCCGTCAAAAAGATAGGACTCAAACCGGAACTAAAAATGACCGGCGGCGGCAGTGATGCAAATATTTTCAACAAAATGGGCGTCCCGTGCCTGATCCTAGGAGTGGGAGGGCACAATGTACATACCTCCAAAGAATATGTTGAGATAAAAGACATTGTTAGCGGCACACAGTTGATCCTGGCGATAATAGAAGAACTGAATAAAGTATGAAGCATGACGGATGAAGGATAATGAACAAAAAACACATCGATGATTTTATCTCATGGCTAAATATAGAAAAAGGTTATTCGCCCAATACTCTGGCTTCCTACCGTCGCGATCTTAACAAATTTGCGGAGTTTGATCTTACTTCGGAGGATATCAGCTCATTTGTAAGGCACCTTAGCAAAATGGGGATGGCTTCTTCCACGGTCTCTCGGCATCTGGCCAGCCTAAAATCCTTCTGTCATTTTCTGGTGAGCGAAGAGATCATAGACAACGATCCTTCGGGAGAGATCTCTTTTCCAAAAGCTTCAAAAAAGCTGCCGAAAGCGCTTACAATGGGCGATGTTAATCTTCTTGTTGAATCTCCCGCACGAAAGGACAAACAGTCTTTAAGAGACAGGGCCATAATGGAGGTCTTATACGGCACAGGTATCCGCGCAAGTGAACTTATCGGACTAAAACTTGACGATATTAATCTTGACGCCGGCTTTATCAGGTGCATGGGCAAGGGCTCCAAAGAAAGGATCGTTCCGGCAGGCAAGCCGGCGCTTGATTCTCTGCGGCTCTATTTGAACCTGAGCCGCAGGAGGCTTTTGAAAAAGAAACAATCGCAGGCGGTCTTTCTTGACAGAAAAGGCGATCCTCTCACCAGGCAGGGACTGTGGTTCATTATAAAAAAATATGTCAAAAAGACAGGCGTGAAAAGTTCTTCTTCTCCGCATACATTCAGGCACAGCTTTGCGACCCATTTGCTTGAAAAAGGGGCGGATCTAAGGGCTGTTCAAGAGATGCTCGGCCATGCCAATATTGCAACTACGCAGATATATACCAATGTCAGCAGGGACCGATTGAAAAAAGTGTATAAAGATTCACACCCGAGGGCATAAGATAGTCGTCATTGCGAGGATCCCGAGCGTAGTCGAGGGGGGACGAAGCAATCCCGTAAACGAAAGGAGATTGCTTCGTCCCGATCAAATCGGGCCTCGCAATGACACCTTACACAAGCAAAATTGGCTATAATGAAAACAGGGTGAAGCACAATGTTTAATATGCTGTTCTTTGTGGTGATGATCGCTGTTATATTGTTTGCTATAACAGTGCATGAGTATGCACACGGGAAAGTTGCCGAATTATTCGGCGATCCCACACCTAAGATGTCCGGCCGGCTTACCTTGAACCCGTTGGCACACATAGATCCGATTGGCTTTCTTATGCTGGTCATCGTCAGGTTCGGGTGGGCAAAACCGATCCCCATAAATCTAAATTATTTCAAGGATCCGGAAAAGGACATGGCTCTCGTTGCACTGGCCGGCCCGTTTGCCAATTTTTCTTTGGCAGTCCTGGCTGCTTTACTTTTCAGAGTAATTCCTTTGCCCGGATCCGCACTCGGTATTTTTCTTTCCAGCATCTTTGAGTATGCTGTATGGATAAATATCGCGTTGGGTTTATTCAATCTTATCCCTGTACCTCCGCTCGACGGCTCTCGGCTTTTACGTGCGCTGCTTCCTTGCGAGGGGCAGATCTTTGTTGACAGGATGGAGCCCTACGGTTTTTTTATATTGATATTTCTGATATTGTTCCCGGGTTTCTCTTCCGCTCTCATTTATTTGATAAGCTATTTTGCAGCCATTCTTATCTGAAACGGCCTATATGAGATACAAGGATTCTATAATCTATCTTGAATCATTCTGGAAGTTCGGAATCAAGCTTGGGCTGGCCAGGATAGAACATTTACTCGATCTATTAGACAACCCGCACAAAAAATTCAAGTCCGTGCATGTGGCAGGCACAAACGGGAAGGGCTCCGTCTGCGTTTTGACTGCTTCGGTCCTCAAAAAGGCCGGGTATAGGACGGGACTTTATACTTCGCCTCATTTGAAGGATTATACCGAGCGGATAAAGATAAACGGCAAAGATATCTCACGCGAAAAATTTGCACGCCTGATCACAAAAGTAAGAGAGGTAATTGAAAAGCAATACACATTAAAAGAACTTCCGACGGAGTTTGAACTGTTGACAGCGGCGGCTTTTCTGTCTTTTGCCGAAGAGGAAGTCGATATTGCCGTGATAGAGACAGGACTTGGCGGCCGCCTTGATTCGACCAATGTAATAGAGCCTCTTGCTTGCGCAATAACCAATGTGAACTTCGACCACTGTTCGGTATTAGGAAAAACCTTGAGCAGCATAGCAAAAGAAAAGGCCGGCATCATAAAAAGAGGGGTCCCTGTTGTTACCGCATGCGACAAACCGTCAGCATTAAAAGTGATACGTACGAAATGCAAAAAGCAGCGTTCCATGCTTATAACATGTGCCGGTAAAGGTGCCGATACAACTGTTGAACGCTTATGGAATTCGGAGAAGGGACAATTGATCAATATATCTTCTAAAGACTTCAACATTCGCGAGTTATATCTGCCGTTCTTCGGTTCTCATCAGACATTAAATGCTGCGGTTGCATTAGCTCTGCTTTTAGAACTTCGGAACTTCAGCGCTTCCCGCCCGCCTCGCAAGCGAAGCGTTGCGGGCGCGGCAACACTTCAGCGCAAAAAGTTCCATATAAGCGAAAAAGCCTTTCGCAAAGGATTTGCCAGCGTCCGTTGGCCGGCGAGATTTCAGGTTATTAAAACAAATCCGTTTGTAGTGCTCGACGGAGCACATAATCCGTCAGGGGTAAAAGCACTTTTCAAAGAGCTTTCCGGATTGAAAAAGAGAAAACTTATTGCTGTGGTTGGCATCTTAAAAGACAAAGATTTCAGTAATATGATTAAAACAATCTCCGGTTCCGCAGATCTTGTCATAGCGGTCATGCCGGATAATCCGCGGGCTTGTCCTGCAGTGGTAATAGCTGGCGAAGCGCGAAAACACGGGGTTGCCGCAGTTGTCGCAGCTTCTCCAAAAGACGGACTCAAAAGATCTTTGAAGCTCGCATCTGCTTTGGATGCTATTTGTGTATGCGGTTCTCTCTTTACCTGTGCTGATATATTGAAATGTCACATTTGACGCGATTTGCCGATATAGTGTAAAATATATACTGTCCAGAAAAAAGGGGCAGAATGACTCAACATAACAACCAGACAGGCTTGGATATCCCGGACGATGAGATCGGTGTAGTCCGCGGGTTGAAAAGGAAGAGGCCTTTGAATATAAGGTCTATTGGTATTGCAGCTTTTGTGGTTGTCCTCATAGTATCAAGCTTTTGGATCAGTTTTTTTATAGGCAAGATACTGTTGTCTCCGGCAAAAAAGCTTCCGGATATAGATTTTCAAAAGCTTGACGAAAGGTTTTCATCGGAAGCTCAACAGACCGTTACGGAAGAAAGTCACGCAGTGTACAGCCCTTCAACGGTTTTGACGCCGGAAGAAAAAGTTTCTCTTGGGTCCGAGAAGAAAGAACCTAAGAGACAGAATCCTTTTACGCCTCAGAAAAAGGCCGAAACTAAACCGGCCGAAAAAGTTCTGGCACCGCGAAAAAAGGCGGTTGTTCCAGCAGTTGTTTTTAGGGTACGCAGTTCCGTTTTTGACAGCAGGGAAAAAGCCGCCGAGCTTGTCAGCAGGCTCGGGGACGCCGGATTTGAAGGGTTTGCGAGAGACGAGAGCTCCGGCAGGTTCAGTGTTCAGGTAGGAGTATTCAAAAGCCGCTCTAATGCCGAAAGGCTTGTTCAACAGCTGAAGGATAAAGGTTTTGAGGGCGAAATAACAGAATAAAAAGGGGGATACGATGGGTATTTATGATTATGTGTTTGGACATTTTTCGAGGGATTTGGGTATAGATCTGGGTACTGCTACAACATTGGTCTTTGCAAAAGGCGAGGGAATAATACTATGTGAACCCTCAGTTGTCGCGATAAACAAGGATACCGGCAAGGTCCTTGCCATAGGCAACGAAGCAAAAGGGATGCTCGGTCGCACTCCCGCGAACATAGTTGCTGTAAGGCCTTTGCGTGACGGGGTCATTGCAGATTTTGAAGTAACTGAGATGATGATGAGGCATTTTATAACCAAAAGTCATAACAGATCCGCATTTGTGCGGCCAAGGATCGTGATAGGTGTTCCATCCGGCATAACCGGAGTCGAACGGCGCGCGGTTATCGATGCAGCGATGCATGCGGGAGCCAGAGAAGCTTATCTGATAGAAGAACCGATGGCTGCGGCGATCGGGGCATCGCTTCCCGTATCAGAACCTATAGGCAGCATGATAGTTGATATCGGCGGAGGGACCACCGAAGTAGCAGTGCTTGCTCTGGGCGGAATAGTTGTCTCCAAATCAATCAGGGTCGCCGGAGACGAGATGGACGAAGCTATCGTTTCACACTGCAGAAAAAATTACAATCTTCTTATCGGCGAACGCACTGCCGAACAGATCAAAATAGATATAGGCTCGGCGTATCCTCTGGGCGAAGAAAGGACTGTTGAAGTTAGGGGAAGGGACCTTGTTTCCGGTCTTCCCAAAACTATAACATTAACATCCGCGGAGATACGGGATGCGCTTGCGGAACCTGTAGCCATAGTAGTGGACGGCGTCAGAATGACGCTGGAAAAGACCCCGCCGGAGCTCGCTGCCGATATCATGGACCGCGGTATAGTCATGGCAGGCGGAGGCTCACTTCTCCGCGGGCTTGACAAACATCTGAGCCAGGAGACGGAAATGTCGGTTTATGTGGTCGATGATCCCCTTTCCTGCGTGGCCTATGGAACAGGCAAGGTGCTCGAAGAAATAGATACGCTCAAAAAGGTACTGATCACCAATAAAAAATCCTGGCAATAGTCCCCTCAAAATATGCGTGAAAATAATAACGTTCCGTTAATAAGAATAGCCATCATCATCGCGGCCATAGCCGCGATATCTGTTTTTACTCCGGTCAGAGAACTTCCTCCGGTATCCGCGGCGCGCGGTATATTTTTCCGTGTCATTTATCCGGTCCAATATATTTTTTTTAAGACGGTATCTTCTGTTGCCTATGTTGGCAGGTCTCTAACCTCTTTGAGAAGTGCGCAGATCGAAAACTACAGACTCAAGGAAGAGCTGGAAACGCAAAAAAGCATAACCAATGTTTTTATCGATCTTGTCCGTGATAACCTCCGCCTCAGGGATCTGGCAGGGTTTAGAAGTAAAAGTAGATATAACTTTCAGCTTATACCCGGAGAGGTGATCTCAAGAAGCCAGTCTTCGTGGTTTAACTGTATTGTGGTGGACAGAGGATCTGCCGACGGGGTAAAAGCAGGCAAGGCAGTGGTCACATCTGCGGGGCTTGTGGGCAGGGTTGTGGAAGTGTATCCGCACTCCTGCAATGTGCTCCTTATCATAGATGAGAGCAGTTCCGTTTCGGTGTCTGTACCGAGACTTTCCGATATAGGAGTGATGACAGGCAGGGGGGCAAATGACCCTCTGCTCAAATATGTAAGCTCAACTTCAGATATACGTGACGGGGATACCGCAGTTACTTCGGGCATATCTGATTATTTTCCAAAAGGAATACCGGTAGGAAAAGTCGACAAAGCCGGAAAGAATGATTTCGATCTTTTTCATAATGTAAACATAAAAACCGAGGTTGATTTTTCCGCCTTGCAGTCGGTTTTTATTGTCAGGTGACATGCGTATTTTTAAACTGGCCCTTATTATGGTATTTCTCATTGTGCTGCAGACAGTCGTATTGTCGCGCCTCAAATTATTTGGTGTTTCTGCAGACCTGCCTGTCGCCTTTGCGGCTCTTTTGGCTTATATTTACGGGCCAAGGGAGGGATTCTGGTTCGGAGCGCTGGCAGGATTTTTTGCGGACGTTATTTCTCCGGAGAAATTCGTTTTTGTTGTTGCCGTATCTTTGACCTGTTTTATATTGGGTATGCTTAAGGACAGGTTTTTTAACGAAGAAGAGATCGTTATGTTTGTTTTTGTTTTTGCCGGAACATTTTTCTCATATTTATGCGGATCGTGGATGTTGACAGGGCTTTACGGTAAGGCGCTTTCCGAAGCATGGGCTCTGATGTTCTTTGTTTCTTTGTTCAATACCTTGTTCACCCAGTATCTTAAAGTTCTTATATCAAAGGTGGTAAATACCGACGATGGACGACGGATCAAAATATAGCAGGAACGCTTTTATTCTGCTTGCCGCGCTGGCACTGATATTGTTTGTGCTCATCGTGCGCCTTTGGATGGTCCAGATAATATACCACCGGTCTTATTTAAGGGTATCAAAAATAAACGCCGCCCAGTCCATGCCTCTGGTCGCGCCGCGCGGAATAATATACGACAGGTACGGGAAAGTCATGGTCGCCAACAGAGCGGTCTTTTCGGTCTATGTACTTCAGACACAAATGATCGATAAGGCAAAGATCGTCCGCAATCTGTCAAGACTTCTTTCTATGAGCGAAGCGGAAATAATCAACAAACTTAAAGAAAAGCGAGCTAGGCCTTTTGATCCCATTTTGATAAAGCAAAACATATCAAAGGAGATGGTAGGCAAGATCAGCGAACAAAAACATCTTTTACCGGGAGTGGTCGTTAATATTAGGCCGGTCAGGGTCTATCCGAATAATAGTATTGCCGCGCATGTTCTTGGTTATATAGGAGAAGTAACTTCCGATGATTTAGGCAGATATGCAGTACTCAATATCAGGCAGGGAGACCTGATAGGCAAGAGCGGTATAGAGAAGATATATGACGCATATCTAAGAGGTACGAACGGCGGAGAAAGAGTGTCCATAAGTACATATGGACGCGCGGTAGAAGAAAGAGGTGTGCAGGATCCCGTTCCCGGAAAGAACGTAACGCTTTCGATAGATCTGGATCTGCAAAAAGCGGTAGAAGATGCTCTTGGCAGCAATGCCGGAGCTGTTGTCGTGCTGGATACCGTAAGCGGAGAGGTACTTGCAATGGCTTCGCATCCAAGCTATGATCCCAATATTTTTTCTCAGCCGATATCTTCAAATATCTGGGGGAAGGTCTACAGGCTCAACCATCCATTTCTCAACAGAGCTCTTAGCGTGTATCCTCCTGGGTCGACATTTAAAGTTGTTACATTGTCCGCTGTTTTGGAAAAAGGGATCTATCATGCGGAAGACATGTTTTTTTGTAAGGGTTATTTTCAGCTTGGCAGAAGGATAGCTCGTTGCTGGAAGGCCGGCGGACACGGGCATATAAGCCTCGCCGAAGGACTTGTTCAGTCCTGTGATGTGGTTTTTTATACTGTAGGACTTAAAGCAGGACCCGACGTTATTGCCGATTTTGCGAAAAAATACGGGCTCGGCGGGCTTACAGGAATAGATCTGCCTTCGGAAGCTTCCGGAATTGTCCCTTCAAGTGAATGGAAAAAAAAGATGTATAAAGAGAGCTGGTATCCGGGAGATTCCATCAACTACGCGATAGGGCAGGGATTTTTGATGGTAACACCTCTTCAGATCGCTAACCTTTACGGATTGATAGCCAACGGCAGAGACAGGTTTGAGCCTCACATCGCTTTGAACATAAAAGACCGTGACGGTATGGTGCTGTTTTCTTCTAAACCTAAAATAATCGGACAAATACCCGTTTCAAGCAGCAATTTAAAGATCATAAAGAACGCTTTGCATGATGTTGTCTTGAGAGCGACCGGCCGTGCCGCAAAAATACCTTCTTTTGAGGCGGCCGGCAAGACCGGTACCGCAGAAAATCCCAATAAGCCTGCTCATGCGTGGTTCGTTTGCTATGCTCCGTATGATGATCCAAAAATAGTTGTTGCCTCATTTGTCGAGCATGGATTGCACGGGGATCAGGTTACAGCAAGGATCGCCAACAAGGTACTGACTTGGTACTATCAAAACAGGGTAGCGCCGGAAGTGCCGTCCGCGGAAGCCGAAGATTCTTCCGTGATAGAATTGTAAGAAAGAGAAAAAAAATGCTTTCAAAAAGAATAATACCGTGTCTGGATGTGAAAGACGGGCGTGTCGTCAAAGGAGTGAATTTTGTAAATCTTTCCGATGCCGGCGATCCCGTTGAACTTGCCAAAGTTTATGACAGGGAAGGCGCGGACGAACTGGTGTTTTTGGACATAACCGCCTCTCATGAAAAAAGGGACATAATGATAGATGTCGTAAAAAGAGTCGCTGAAGAGGTGTTCATTCCTTTTACCGTGGGCGGAGGAATATACGATATTGAGACAATAAGACAGATCCTTTCATCCGGTGCCGATAAAGTTTCGATAAATACTGCAGCGGTAAAAGACCCTTCGTTCATAAAAAATGCTGCTGCGCAGTTCGGCAGCCAATGCATTGTAATTGCGATAGATGCCAAGAAAAAAAACAATGGTAGCGGTTCCGCAGGCGGAACCGCTTGGGAGATATATACTCATGGTGGCAGGACTCCGACGGGACTGGATGCCGTGGAATGGGCAAGAAAAGTTGAAGAGCTGGGAGCCGGCGAGATACTGTTGACCAGCATGGACAGAGATGGGACAAAAATAGGCTATGATACGGATCTTACAAAAGCAATATCTCAAGCCGTAGGCATACCGGTTATAGCTTCAGGCGGGGCAGGAACGTTGGAACATATATATGATGCGCTTTATCTGGCCAAAGCGGATGCGGCGCTTTTAGCTTCTTTGCTTCATTTTGGTGAGCTGAGAATAGCTCAGATCAAAGATTATCTTTCCGATAGAGGTATTTCAGTCAGAAAAGGATTGTGATAAATATATGGATCTATCTTCCTATCTGGCCGACATGAAAAACCTTGTGGATTCGGAGCTTGACGGTGTTCTGCCTTCCGACGGAAGTGTTTTGTGCGAGGCAATGAGGTACAGTGCCTTGGCTCCCGGCAAACGTATCAGGGGAATATTGGTTCTAGAGTCTTTCCGTATTTGCGGAGGTTATGAAAAAAAAGTCATTCCTTTTGCCTGTGCAGTCGAGCTGCTTCATACGTTTTCTCTCATACACGATGACCTTCCTTCAATGGACAACGATGACCTGCGTCGGGGGCTCCCCACATGCCATAAAAAGTTCGGAGAGGCAACTGCTATCCTGGCCGCTGACGGTCTTTTTGCACTGGCTTATGAGATCATGTCGTGCAAAGACACAAGAGAAAAGATCGACAATAACGGTGCTGTGCTGGATTCTATAGAAAGGATAAGTCTAGCGATTGGACCGGGAGGTATGTGCCTTGGCCAGTGCAATGATATGCTTAGCGAAGGGAAAAATATAACTCTGGATGATCTAAAGAACATACATTCAAAAAAAACCGGTGCCCTGATCTCAGCCTGTATTTATTGCGGCGCCAGGCTTGCCGGAGCCGGCATAAAACAGATAGAAAAGCTCGAACAATACGCTTCCCATGTCGGTTTAGCCTTCCAGATAAAAGATGATATACTTGATTTGATCGGGACCAGCCGGGAATTGGGTAAGAATCCCGGCTCTGACGAAAAAAGAGACAAAGCCACTTTTCCGTCCATAGTGGGAAAAGAAAAAGCTGCGGTTATGCTCGAGAACGAGAGAACCTTGGCAGTTTCGGCCCTGGAGGAGTTCGGTGAAAAAGCGGAAGTTTTGAGTTCTTTGGCGGATCATATAGTGAGCAGAACTCGCTAAAGGAAAGGCGGATATGAAAATACTTTTTGAACTTTTGAACAATTTTCCTCTGATCGCTTCATTGATCTCTATGCTTATCGGACAGGCCTCAAAGATAATCTATTACTACATAGTTGATAAAAAACTTGATTTCATGCACTTTTTCGAGTCCGGCGGAATGCCTTCCGCCCATTCGGCGATGGTTTCCGCGCTGGTCGTGGCTATCGGGATATCTTACGGCTGGGGCTCCGCTCTTCTGGCGATTTCTTTTGCTTTTGCCTGCATCGTGGTCTATGATGCCGTCGGCGTAAGAAGGGCTACCGGATACCAGTCAGCCATACTTAACAGGATAATTGAAGACCTGTATAAGTCCGGAAGAATTTCCACGGACAAACTGCACGAATTCATGGGGCATACTCCGCTTGAAGTTACAGCGGGCCTTATTCTCGGAGCGGTGATAGCTTTGACTTTATATTTCGGGGTGTATATCTTTGTTGCTTGAACAACTCAATCTTCCTTCTTCGCTCAAAAAACTTTCCTGTGAAGAGCTGGAAAAGCTTGCAGGCGAGATCAGGGAAAAGATAATAAACGTTGTTTCAAAGAACGGCGGGCATCTCTCCTCCAATCTGGGCTCCGTTGAGCTGGCCATGGCTTTACTTACCGTATATGATTCCCCTTCCGACAAAATTATCTGGGATGTCGGACACCAGGCTTACGCGCACAAGATACTTACCGGCCGCGGCAAAAACTTTGATTCCCTGAGGCAATACGAGGGAGTAAGCGGCTATCCCAATCCGGAAGAAAGCCCTCACGATGTTTTTATGACCGGTCACGCGGGGACATCCATATCTTCGGCACTCGGACTTGCCAAGGCCAGGGACTTGAACGGGCAAAACCATAAGATCGTAGCGGTTATAGGAGACGGCTCGCTGTCCGGCGGCGTTTCGCTGGAAGCCGTGAACAACGCTATGAGCCTTAATAGCAATCTCGTAGTTGTCCTTAACGACAACGAAATGTCGATCTCTAAAAATGTCGGGAGCCTTTCGGAGTATTTTACGGGGATTAGGATGAATCCTCTATATACAGGCACAAAAGAGAGAGTAGAAGAGATGGTGAAAAGGATCCCCAGGATAGGGGTGCCTCTTTTTCATATTGCTGTGAAGATGAAAAACCGTTTAAAGAACTTTATTATTGATTTCCAGACAGAAGTGATCGTGGAGGAGCTGGGGTTCCAGTATCTTGGGCCCATTGACGGACACAATACCACGCTTCTTATGAGCGCGCTTTCTTTTGCAAAAGAAGCGAAAAAACCGATACTACTGCATGTGATCACAAAAAAAGGAAAAGGATACGCACCGGCCGAAAAAGATCCGACAAAATATCACGGGGCCGCTCCTTTTTTCATTGAGAGCGGAGAGTTTAGATCGGTTTCCCAAAAGAGCAATTCGGATGTTTTCGGCGGGACGCTGGTCGAGCTCGCGGAAGCCGACAAAAAGATTGTTGCCGTCACTGCCGCTATGCTTGACGGGACCGGTCTTGACGAATTTGCAAAAAAATTCCCTTCAAGGTTCTTTGACGTGGGTATTGCTGAAGAACACGCTGTTGTCTTTGCCGGCGGGCTTGCCAAAGGAGGCATGAAACCGGTAGTCGCGATCTATTCGACCTTTTTACAGCGAAGCTATGACCAGATATTCCACGATGTATGTTTACAAAATCTTCCGGTTGTTTTTTGTCTGGACAGGGCAGGAGTGGTGGGGGACGACGGCCCTACGCACAACGGCGTTTTTGATATGGCGTACCTGAGACATCTTCCCAACATGGTACTTATGGCTCCAAAGGACGAAAACGAACTTAGACAGATGCTATATACTGCTTTGGCCCATAATGGACCGATAGCGATAAGATATCCAAGGTCAAAAGTTGTA
>JBAZKW010000014.1:0-58603 GCA_041650595.1 Candidatus Margulisiibacteriota bacterium | reverse complement strand
ATCATGCTTGCCTTGTCTTTTACCAAAGACCAGCCTTCCGGGATAAGTGACGTGTTCACCGAGCAGAAGGAATTATCAGAACGATTTAACATGTTTGTAGCCATACCTCCGCTGAAGGCTATTACCTCCGCGGCCGAAAGCATTAAGAATGAAATTGGAACCGATGGTAGGCGTGATGCAGGCCAGTCAAAGTCTTCTTCCGCCGGTATTGTTGAACAGGTTAAACGGCTCCGCGAAGATATTATAACCGCGGATCAGGGTCTGTTTGATATGATGTTAAGCCTCGCGAATGTTATGGAAGATAGCACGATTAAAGAGTATATGCGAAAACTTGGTGATTTCCAAAAATTATTGGATGAGGCCGCTTCTAAATCGCCTGAAGCTATGGTTGAGCTCCATAAAGACATCGAGAATGTCGCCGTATCGCTTGAAACCATGGGCAAGGTTTATGACGCGTCAGCGGCGGCGCAGAACACGGATATCCGGGATGTCAAAGGCACTATAGTGATAAATGAAGATGAGATACCGCAAAACCAGCAGGCTGTATTGACTGCTATGTTTGATAAGGCAAGCCCATATTTGCAGGCATTAGAGGTCAAGCTTGGTTGTACCATTAGGCTGTTATCGCAGTATGCCCCCGCAACTGATAGTAACGATAACATGATAGCGATATCAAGCCAGAGCGTTGATGGCATAACAAAAAATATCGACATAAGATCGGTCGCGCCGGACGGATATCTGCCTTTGGAGCAGATAATAATCCTGGCAAAGGGTCTTTTAGCTTATAATCCTGAGACAGCCGTGTCGTTGGGTTCCGCGATAGGGCAGATGTATAATTATATTACAAAGTCAACATTGCCCCAGGACGTATTGGATGTGTTTTTACAGACATCAAGGTTCGTGCTGGACCTGCCGGCCCTTATTGCCATAGACCCTGCATATTATGAACATTTGCACAAGCAGGCCTTGTCCGCGCTGATATCGGCATAATATTTATCTGTGGATATAAGGGCTTGTTTTTTAAGCTCAGGTTCTTATCCATGGTATTCAATGTATCTATCCCGTATTAAACGGTTACTATGGATTAAAATCAATATCATGAATCATCCTATCAGGCGCCGCGTGGCACTTACCTTTGATGACGGCCCGAATGGTGAATATAGCCTGCAAATCCTCGATATTCTTAAAGCGCGCAACGGTATCAAGGCCGCGTTTTTTTTCCTGGGTAAAAATGTTGAACGCGAACCCGAGATAGCCTTAAGGGCCAAACAGGACGGCCATGAGATAGCCAATCACTCCTATAGCCATCCCCATCTTAACCGTTTGTCTATTGAAGAAACCGTATCCGATATTGAACGGGCCGAAATGGTCTTTAAGGAACTGCTTGATATAAAGCCGCGTTTTTTTCGGCCGCCTTATGGTGAATATAATCCCGCGATAGAGCGTTTTATCACTGCAAAGGGTTATAGACTGGTGCTTTGGGATATGGAATGCTATTCTATGGATTGGATGGGCCATTCCGCGCGCAGGATCGCAGATCTTTCTACGCAGAAGGTGGATGACGGCTCTACAATACTTTTGCATGACGGCAGAAACACCCGGGAAAACCCGCCACGCCATAATACCGTAAAGGCTCTCGGTATGATAATAGATATACTGGAAGATAAGGGTTTTGAGATAGCGCCTCTTGAGAGCATATGCAAAGACTGGAAAGAACAATAGCCTTTTTTATTGCCTGCGGCATTATCATATCGGTAGGCATGTCGTATTATTTCAAGACGCGTATCCCCGCCTGTTCAGCCTCGTTTCCGGAGATGGGCCGTATCCGTTGTGCTGTCTCGGATATGTCCCAAAAAAGGATTGTAAACCTGAACACCGCCGACAGGCATACGCTTGTCAAATTACCCGGTATCGGATATGGGCTTGCCGAGAGAGTCATTGAATATAGGCTGTTGCATGGGCCTTTTTCCAGTACAGAGGATATATTAAAGGTAAAAGGAATTGGCAGGAAAAAATATGAGGCCATGGCCGGCCGGATCGTTGTCGGCGATTGATCCTCTTGCCGCGTATACCATTGGTATGATATTAAAAAACTGTTATTCGCGAGATGCGCCTAAAAAAATTCCGCAAACCGTCAAAATGGCTTATAACAAGTATCCTGCGCAGACCATTGGCCTGTTGTTTTATTTTTTTAGTTTTGGGAATTATTTTTTCGCGTTATACCGGTATGGATTTTCGTATCGCCTTACTGCTGGCCATTCTGCCGGCCTGTCTTATTATAATTTCAGGCGTAAGGGTCCAACCGCTTTTTTCCGTATTATTTTGCGCTTTAATATTTATCTTGGGTGTTTTACTGCATGCCAATTTTAATACCCTCTCGAAGAATGATATCTGTAATATCCGTGGAATAAACGGCCGCGTCTGTCACTTAAACGGTATCGTGAAATCGCTGCCTTCATACGCGTGGCAGAGATGGGGCAACAGGCGTTGCAGTTTTTTGTTCAATACCCTGCATTGTGATACCGGTGTTTTTTGCAAAAAAGCAAGCGGCCTTATCTGGGTTACTATCCGTGATAATAATACGGAATATGAGCCGGGCGATAATATGATCATACGCGGCGCGGTAAACATACTAAGCGATTTGGATAATAAAAACAGCCGCGGATATTACGCCAAATATCTCCGTCTCCAGGGTATTCGCGCGTCTTTAAACGTTGAAAGTGACGACGATATCGTGTCAGCCGCAAGGCCGCGACGTATATTTTCTGAAAAATACCTGCATCAACTAAGGCGCGGGATAGAGAGGCGTATAAAGAGATACCTGTCCTATCCGGATTCCGGACTGCTTAACGCTATACTGCTTGGCAGACGCGAATCCATGCCAAAGGACATATCGGCTCTTTTCATCAAAACAGGCACTATACATATTTTGTCGGTGAGCGGGCTCCATGTCGGTCTTTTGTCGGCGATGTTATTTTTTTGTTTAAGGTTTCTCTGCTTGCCGCAGAAATATATTATCGCAGCTGTTATAGTTTTTTTGTGGGTATATGTTTTTATCGCGGGGGCCAGAGCTCCTATAGTCCGTGCCTCTGTTATGGTCTCCGTGTATTTACTGTCAACCGCCCTTGAGAGGGATTTTGATATTTACGCCTCTCTTTTCTTCGCAGGGTTTCTCATATTACTCATCAATCCTATGCAGGTATTTAGCGCGGGTTTTCAACTTTCTTTTTCCTGCGTGTTTTTCATCGCGTATCTTTGCCCGAAACTTGAATCGGTCTTTTCCCCGGTCAGATTTATGGGGGTTTCGGATTCTTTGCGTAAAAAAGCGTCCAGGTCTATGGTATATTTATCCAAAACGTTTTTTTCATCGCTTGCCGTATTTATAGGTGTTTGGCCTATTGTCGCTTATCACTTTGGGATAATATCGCCTGTCACGATAGCTGCCAATTTATTTGTTGTCCCGCTTTTGGCGGTCATATTGTCATCAGGTATAATTCTTGTCTGTATCCCGGCCGTTTTTGTGCCGCTGGTGCGTATCTTTTCTTGCGCGAGTCATATATTGTTTTATCTGCTTTTGAATATCGTTAGGTTGTTTTCAAGCCTGCCGTGCGCCTCTTTTGATGCAGGGGCTATGCCATTATGGTTTATTGGGGCTTATTATATCATACTCCTTATTGTGGTAGAGTCCCTGCCTGACCGCAATATGATGTGGCCCATGATGGAGTAACTTTTAATTCATTTTTAAAATAGTTTTAAATGGCGCTTGACAATGTTATACATATAATGTTATAATCACGCATAGATATTTCAATATTATTGGGGGAAGAAGAATGCAGCCTTATGTAAAGGAGAAGAGGTCATGTGCTCGGGTAGAGGCCAGGCTTCCGTTCCAGTTTAAGGATATACAGAGGCCTATAGAAACTTATACAGGTTCTCTTACGAAGGATGTAGGCGCTGGAGGCGTTCGTTTTGTATCGAGTGAATTTCTTTCTATCTTTACAAGGCTTATCTTGGAGGTCTCTGTGCCGACCTTTTCCAAGCCTATAAAGGCAATCTCAAAGGTTGCCTGGATACAAAAGGTCCCGAGAAGCCCCCAATATAATGTGGGCCTGCAATTTATGGATATGACAGAGGAGGACAAAAAACACCTGTCAGGTTTTTTAGCAAAATCCCCCGCCCCTGCCTCGGTAATACCTTAGGGCTTGTTGTTTACCTTCCGTTTTGTGATTAATCGTCTATTGACAAAAACAACGCGCGGTGATATATTAAACTAACACATAATACCTTTTTTACGTTATGAGAATCCGCTTAAGACTAATATATATTATTATATGTATCCTGTTCGCGCATATCGGAACAGGTTATTGTTATTGGGTTTGGACCCCTGAAACGAGGAAATGGATAAATCCAAAATACGCCCCCAAAGACACCCCTAAGGAACAGCTTCTTTATGCCATGGATTTTTTTGAGGCAAAGGATTACAAAAAGGCCCTTTCGGAATTCGGAAAGATAATAAGGCATTACAGGCGGTCCGAGGCGGCATCAGAGGCTCAATATTATATGGGCCTTTGTTATGAAAATATGGATTATCCTTATCAGGCATTTGAGGCGTTTCAAAAGGTTATTGATGATTACCCTTTTACGCAAAGGACCGAGGATATTGTAAAACGCCAATTTGACATAGGCAACAGGCTTTACGAAGGGGAAAAGACAAAATTTTTCGGGGTTAAATTCAAGGCGTTGCCGGAACAAATAATAGATGTCTATAAAAAGGTTGTGTCAAACGCGCCATACAGCCCAAATGCGCCCATTGCCCAGTTTCGCGTCGGAGAACTGTATAAAAAGATAGGTTTTTACCAGGAGGCAAGAGAGGCATTCCAGAAAATAGTTGATGATTATCCTGACAGCGGCGTAGCAAGGGATGCCAAATTTCAGCTTGCGTTGACAGCCTCCGTTGCTTCGTCAGGGAGCAGTTATGACCAGTCTCTCGCGGAACAAGCCCTGGAGGAGTTTGAGGAATTCAAGAGGGCCCATCCTGACAGCGAATTGGTTAAGACAGCCGAAAAGGAGAAGCGGGAAATAATTGAAAAACAAGCCGCTCACTATATGGAGAATGCCAGATTTTATGAACGTTTAGGCAAATATAATTCCGCGGCGGTCTATTATAACAAAATCCTCGATGAATTCCCCAATTCCTCGTCCGCGCCGAAGGCGCTTGAGAGATTCGAGGCCGCGCAGAAGCGCATTAAAGGTAAAACCGCCGGCAAGTAGGTGTTTTCGCGGGGTTTGGATATGATGAAGAAATATATTTTTGTAGTATCATTATGCCTTTGTTGTTTGCCGGCCTTCGGAGCTTTTTTTATTTCCGGCTGCGGATATACCACAGGCTCTCTTTTGCCCCAGCACCTGAAGACGATTTGTGTTGAAAATTTTTCCAACAAGATACCCATAACCGATGAAGTCTCCGACCGGCGCAGGTATAAGACCTATAGGCCCTTGCTTGAGGTTGATGTGACCAGGGCGATAATAGACAGGTTTATATTTGACGGGCATCTTCGCGTGGCACAGAAAAAAGACGCGGACCTTGTAATGGAGGGCGGTCTTACCGATTTCAAGAGAGAGCCCACAAAATACGGCTATAATGATACCATAGATCAATACAGGATAGCGATATTTGTTGATCTTAGGCTTGTCGAGTCCGCTACAGGAAAGGTTGTTTGGTCGGAAGAAAACTTTGCGGGCAGTGAATACTATTTTACGTCAGGCCGGCAGGCTAAGAGCGAGGATGAGGCCGTAGCCGATGCCCTTAATGACCTGGCGAGAAGGGTAGTCGAAAGGACCATAGAGGTCTGGTAAAAATGCGGCATACCGGCAATCCCCCACCCCAAAAACACGCCATAACCTATTTGCTAACCGGTGAAGATGAATTCAGGAAAAGGTTCTGTCTGGATAAGCTTAAGAAAAGATTGATAGGTGAAAACGCCGATGCCTTTAACTATAACCTTTATTATGCCAGGGACATATCCGCGGCCGTTATCATAGATTTTTTACAGACATTCTCAATTACCGGGCCATGCAGGATGGCTGTCCTTGTGGAGCCGGAGGCCTTTTCAGAAGAGAACAGGCGGCACATTGCGGCATATATAAAAAACCCCCGCCTTGGAGGCGTATTCCTTGTGATGCTGGGCGGCAGGCCTTCCGTAAAACTGCAGAATTTCTCAAGGTCATTACCCGTCTCTGTTGAGAGGATAGATACGACTATCGATGATGAGGGTGATATATCAGATTGGGTTATTAAGGAGTTCGGCAAGAATGGTAAGAGGATAGGCCGCGAGACGACGGCTCTCATATCCGAAGCCGCGAAACAGGATATGGGAAGGGCATTGTCTTGTATTGAACAGGTCAGCGCTTATGCAGGCATCAGGCAGGATATTAGGGGTGATGATATAGCACTTTTTTTAGACGCCCCTGTCGAGAGTTCAACATTTGCCCTGCTGGACGCTATAAACGCCAAGACGCCCGATAAGGCGCTGATAGTTTTAAATGATCTGCTAAGGACAAATCTGTCTGCGATACAGGCGATAGGTCTGCTAACGTGGCATATTATCAGGCTTTTAAGGGTTAAAAGGATGCTTTCATCGGGCGTGTCAACGCAGGATATGATGGCAGGGCTTAAAACAGGTTCCTATAGGTTGAATAAGCTTATAACACAGGCAAAAGGCTTTTCGACGGTAAGGCTGAAAAAAGATCTCATGGCGTTATCCGAAACCGATATCTGGATAAAATCAAGCAATATAAATGACAACTATCTGCTGGAGGCGCTTATCGTAAAACTTGCCGGCTAAACCGTTTATTTTTTATCTCCAGCAGGTGGCATCTTTTTAAGCTTCGCTATTTTTGATGATAGGCGTGATTTTTTGCGGTCGGCATTACGTTGTTTTATAAGATTTTTTTTCGCGGCCTTATCCAGCTTGGACATAAGAACGGAAAAAGACCTTGACGCCTCTTCACCCTTGCCTCCGGTTATAAGGGCGTTTAATTTTTTGGTAAGGGTTTTTAGTTCAGAAAGCATCGCAGTATTATGGGGCCTTCTCTTTTTGTCTTGTCTTATTGATTTTTTTGCCGATTTTAGGTTAGCCATATTGTCCTCCAGTAATGTAAGGTGATAATATAGCATAACAAGGTAAGATATGTCAACTAATAAATCCATAGTTAGGTCAGCAGGGATTATAGGCATTGCCACCCTCTTAAGCCGTGTTTTAGGTTTTGTCAGGGACATAATGTTCGCGGCCATTTTTGGTACCGGCATAAGCGCGCAGGCCTTTGTCGTGGCATTTAGGATACCCAATCTCATGCGTGATCTGATAGGTGAGGGTGCTACGAATTCGGCCGTTGTACCTGTCCTGGTCGAGGAATTAAACCTTGAGGGTAAAGAGGCGTTTTGGAAATTAGCCAATATTATACTGAACCTTATCCTTGTCATCTTGTGCGCGTTGACGGTAGCCGGGTTTTTGTTTTCAAGGCCTATAGTGTTTGCCATGGCCCCTGGTTTTTTGGAAGACAGCCTGAAGCTTGATATTACCGTAGTCCTTACAAAGGTGATGTTCCCATATCTTATCTTCATCGGCCTTTCGGCCTATGGTATGGGGGTCTTAAATTCTATCAGGCATTTTGCCGCTCCCGCTTTCGGCCCGGGTCTTTTAAACGTCTCGCTTATTGCCTGCATGTTTATATGGAGGCAGGATATAACAGGCCTTGCCATAGGCGTGTTGGCTGGGGGCATATTACAGGCGCTTATTCAGATTCCCGTGCTTCTAAAAAGCGGCATGACATTTACCCAAAGCGGTTTTTCCCATCCGCGGGTAAAAAAGATACTTCGCTTGTTACTGCCCAGAGTTTTCGGAAGCGGCATATATCAGATAAATGTTTTTGTCGCTACCGCTCTTGCCTCGATAGGCAGGATAGTAGGAGAGGGCGCGGTGGCCGCGCTTTATTTTTCAAACAGGATAATGCAATTGCCTCTTGCCGTATTCGCTGTAGCCCTTGCCCAGGCGTCTTTGCCCGAACTCTCTGGTTATATAGTAAATAAACAAGGGCGGGAGTTTTCGAGGTCTATAAATTTTCTCTTAAGGGTTATTTTCTTCCTGCTCTTGCCTGCTACGGCCGGTCTCGCGGTATTATCAGGGCCGATTACAAAGATATTGCTTCAGCGGGGCGCGTTTGGAAGCTATTCCACGAGTATAACCGCAAGCGCGCTTTTTTACTGCTCATTTGGGCTTTTATCGTATGGGGTTATAAAGATACTTGTAAACGGATTTTATGCCATGCAGGATACAAGGACACCCGTGAAGCTGGCGGCCATATCCCTTATGGCCAATATAATGTTCAGCGCGGCATTTATGTTCAAGCTCAAGGTCGGCGGCCTGGCCCTGGCCGGTTCTCTGGCGGGAGCGCTTAACGCGATAATGCTCTTTTCTGCTTTAAAAAAGAGGGCAGGCACTTTTTATGAAAAGATGCTTTTTGTGTCTTTGCTGAAAATCGTAACGGCGTCTGTTATAACGGGCGCGGGTGCTTATCAGACATATTTATTTTTAGCAAGGATCCTGCCCGCGCGGCCGGCTTTTTCAATGGCGGCCCTGGCCCTGACTATTTGCTCGGCGGTAGTTTTTTACGCGATAGCGTGTTTTTTACTGCGCGTTAAAGAGTTTGAGGAGTTAAGGTCTTGGATATCAAGGAAAAGATAGGCCATATTCCCGATTCGCCGGGGGTGTATATCTTTAAGGACAAAGAGTCTTCCATTATATATATCGGCAAATCCTCATCTTTAAAAAAGAGGGTAAGGTCTTATTTTTCGCCGCCGCGTGATGGCAAAAAAAGCGCCCTGCTTGAGAGCATATCGGACATTGAGTGCATACGCACATCCACCGAATCAACCGCGCTGTTGCTTGAATCAGCGCTTGTCAAGAGATATAACCCGAGATTCAATACCCTGCTTAAAGACGATAAGGCGTATCCGAGGATCAAGCTGTCGATAAACGAAAGATACCCGCGGCTTGCGGTAGTCAGGAAATTAAAACCCGATGGGGCTGCGTATTTCGGGCCGTTTACCAACGCGCGTCTCTTATCGGAAGCGGTCAAATTACTAAGAAGGATGTTTCCTTTAAGGACCTGCCGCAATATGCCTTTAGGAAAGGCCAAAAAAGGGTGCCTTGACATGCATATTGGCCAGTGCCTGGCGCCATGTCTTCACGACGACATAGGAGCTGAATATCTTGCCTATGTAGAGGAATTGAGATTATTCTTAGAGGGTAAACAGCAGGATCTTTTGGCGATATTGTCACGAAAGATGAAGGACGCCTCGGACAATAAAGACTACGAAAAGGCCGCGAGGATCAGGGATCGCATAGGCGCTCTTTCGGCGTTGTTTTTAGCAAAAGGTTATGCCCCCGGTGTTTCTAAGGATCAGGCCTCTTCCGACGGAAATTCAGCAAACCTTCAGGGCCTTGAGGAATTAAAGTCTTTGCTTGGGCTCTCGCGCCAGCCTTTGGTGATAGAGGCCTTTGATGTCTCAAATACGAGCGGTAAAGAGGCTGTGGGTTCTATGGTTTGTTTCAAGCAGGCTATGCCTTATAAAAACTCTTATATGCATTTTAAGATAAAAACAGTTGATGTGATAGATGATTATAGCATGATGCGCGAGATAGTGTTTAGGCGGTATAAAAGGCTATTGGCCGAGAAAGCGCCCATGCCTGATCTTGTCTTGATCGACGGCGGAAGAGGCCATCTCTCGGCTGCCAAGGCCCAATTGCGTTCTTTAAGGATAATGGATGTCCCCGCGGCGGGTATTGCCAAGAATCCGGACAAGCTTTATATACATGAAAAAAAGGACCCTGTTCTTTTGGGCAATTTTCCCAAGGCTCTATTGCTGTGCCAGAGGATAAGGGACGAGGCTCACAGGTTTGCCATAACATATCACAGAAATTTGCGCAGTAAAGGGACAAGGTGTTCAGAACTTGACCGCATAAAAGGTATAGGTCCCAGGAGAAAGGCTGAGCTTATTAAATATTTCGGTTCGCTTGACAAGGTTAAGACGGCAGATATGGACCGGCTAAAAGAGGCGCCTTTTATCAATGAAAAAGAGGCAAAGGCGGTCTACGACCATTTCAGAGTTTAGGCAAAGGGTATATGACGCTGTTTCCCGCATACCTGAAGCGGAGACCAGGACATATAAAGATATCGCCACGGAGATAGGTTGTCCACGCGCCTGGAGGGCGGTTGGCAATGCCTTGAACAAGAATCCGAGCATAGGCCTTATCCCGTGTCATAGAGTTATCAGGTCAGACGGCTCAATAGGCGGTTTTGTAAATGGGGTCCGGGCCAAGCGCCGTCTTTTGCGCCTGGAGGCCCTTAACCTCGGCAGGGATGGGTCCCCGCGTCGCGGTTTAAGGTAAAGAAGAAGTTTATAGTTTCGGTTTACATCAATTTCAGCTTGTAAAAAATCATACGCTATGATATCCTCTAAAATACCATGTTAGAAGCGATGAGATCACAAATAGACGTAATAAAGGGCAAGCTTGACTGCCTAAGGGGGTATCTTTGACATACCCAATAAGCTTGTTGAAATCTCTCACATAGAATCAACCATGTCCGCCCAGGGTTTTTGGGCCAATCAGCAGAAGGCCAACGACATAATCGTGAGGTTGAAATTTCTTAAAGCCACGACAGAGCCTTTTAATTCCTGCTTGAAAGATTGCCAAGATATAGAGGAATTGTTTTCTATCATAGACAATAACGACGAGCCGTCTATAAAAGAGGCAGCTGTTGAGTTAGGCCGTCTCCAGGCCTCTGTGGATAACCTTGAGTTTAAAAGCCTTTTAAATGGAAGGCATGATATTAACAATGCCATAGTGAATATCAATTCGGGCGCCGGCGGGACAGAGTCTTGCGATTGGGCGAACATGCTTCTAAGGATGTATTGCCGCTGGGCCAATATCATGGGCTATGATGTTGAGAACATTGACCTCTTATCTGGTGAAGAGGCCGGGATAAAAAATGCCACTATTATCATAAAGGGTGAGTGGGCGTACGGTTATCTTAAAGGGGAAAGGGGTGTCCACAGACTTGTGCGGATATCCCCTTTTGACGCGAACAAGAGAAGGCACACATCTTTTGCCTCGGTGGATGTTATAACGGAGATCACCGATGATATCGAGATAGAGATAGCGGAAAAGGACATTAAGATAGATGTCTATCGCTCAAGCGGTTGTGGTGGCCAAAGTGTTAATACGACCGACTCCGCCGTCAGGATAACGCATATGCCTACAGGAATTGTCGTGCAGTGCCAGAATGAGCGTTCCCAGATAAAGAACAGGGCCATCGCGATGAAGATACTAAAGGCGCGGCTTTATGAGAAGAAACAACAGGAGATAAGGGAGCAGATGGAAAAGACCCATGCTGCCAAGCAAAAAATAGAATGGGGCAGTCAGATACGTTCATACGTATTTCACCCTTATAATATGGTAAAAGACCATAGAACAAAGGAAGAGACTTCCAATACGCAGGCTGTTATGGATGGCGATATAGACAGATTTATACAGGCATTCTTAAGGCTCAAGAAGGCAAAGACATGATAAAGTGGATGAAGAAAATGATATTTGGTTCGCAGAACGAAAGAGAGTTAAAGAAGATAGAGAATATATTGTCTTTGGTCAATGCCCTCGAACAGTCCGTGGCGGCACTTTCGGATAAACAACTGCGCGCAAAGACGGATGAATTTCGAGCTCATTTAGCCGGAAGGCAGCAGGCCCTCTCGGATGAGATCGCGAAACTTAAAAGGCGTGTTGACGAATCGACAGCGCAGGCGGCAAGAGATAAAGAGAAGGCATGTCTTAAGAGGCTTTATAACAGTATGTTTGATGAGATCCTGCCTGAGGTATTTGCCGTTGTAAGAGAGGCGGCAAAGAGGGTGATCAATATGCGCCATTTCGACTGTCAGATAATTGGCGGGTATGTCCTGCATCAGGGAAGGATATCCGAGATGGCTACGGGTGAGGGCAAGACGCTTGTGGCGACCCTTCCCGTCTATCTTAACGCCTTATTGGGCAAAGGGGTACACGTTGTTACGGTAAATGATTATCTTTCGCGGCGCGATCGCGAATGGATGGGCCCTGTCTATGAATTTTTAGGCTTGTCTATAGGAGTGATACAGCATGATATGTCAGCCGAAGCCAGGAAGGCTGCTTATGCCGCCGATATAACATACGGAACGAACAATGAATACGGTTTTGATTACCTGCGCGATAATATGGTGATATCCAAGCAGGAGATGGTCCAGCGCGAACCTTTCTTTGCTATCATTGACGAGGTTGACAGCATATTAATAGACGAGGCAAGGACGCCTTTGATAATATCAGGGCCCGCCGAGGCATCCACGGATAAATATTACAAGATTGATAAGGTAATACCGCGGCTTAGCAAAGGCGCCCGGGATGAAAAGACAAAAGAGGAAACAGGCGATTACATCATTGACGAGAAGGCTCGCACGGCATATCTGACCGAGGCAGGCGAGATAAAGGCTGCCGAGCTTTTGGGTATAAAGGACATGCATACTATCGCCTCTATGGAATACAAGCACCACGTTAACCAGGCGTTAAGAGCGCATTGCAATTTTAAACACGACGTTGATTATATAGTCAAGAACGGGCAGGTGATAATCGTTGACGAATTCACGGGCCGCCTTATGCCCGGAAGGCGTTGGAGCGACGGGCTCCATCAGGCGATAGAGGCGAAAGAGGGTGTCAAGATCGAAAGGGAAAACCAGACCCTGGCTACTATCACCTTTCAGAATTATTTTCGTATGTATGAAAAACTTGCGGGCATGACCGGCACGGCGCTGACGGAGTCCGAGGAGTTTCTAAAGATATATAACCTTGACGTGGTGTCTATACCGACCAATAAATCCCTATCCAGGACGAATTTCCCAGATGTTGTTTACCGCACCGTAAGGGAGAAATTCAACGCCATAGTTGATGAGATAGAGGTCCTTCACAAGCAGGGCCGTCCTATATTGGTAGGCACTGTTTCTATTGATAAATCAGAGCAGATCGGCCAGTTGCTTGAAAGGAAGGGTATACCGCATAATGTTTTAAACGCCAAATACCATGAGTTTGAGGCCCATATCATTGCCCAGGCCGGGGGCAAAGGCGCCGTTACCATAGCTACTAATATGGCCGGAAGAGGCACTGATATATTATTAGGAGGTAACCCGGAATTCAAAAGAGATGATACCGTTAGCAAGATGCTTGCTTCGGGAAAGGATGTCTCGGAGGATGAAAAGAAGCGTATGCTTGATGAATATCGGCAGGCGGCCAAAAAAGAGCATGATGAAGTAGCCGGTTTAGGCGGGCTCCATGTTATTGGTTCGGAACGGCATGAAGCGCGCCGGATAGATAATCAGCTAAGAGGCCGTTCAGGCAGACAGGGAGACCCCGGTTCAAGCAGGTTTTTTATCTCACTCGAAGACGATCTGATGAGGATATTCGCCTCGGACAGGGTAATGCGCCTTGTCAATTTCTTCGGCCTTGAAGATGGTGTCCCTATCGCGGAGCACAGGATAGTGGCCCGTTCCATTGAGACTGCCCAGAGAAGGGTAGAGTCCCACAATTTTGAGATAAGAAAACATGTTCTTGAATACGATAATGTGATGAACAAACAAAGGGAAGTCATTTATTCGGAGAGAAAGACCGTATTAGAAAGCGCGGGCCCGAAGGAATATATATTCAATATGATTGATCATGTCGTTGATTCGGCTATGTCTTTATACGCCGCGGAAAACCTTCACAATGAAGAATGGGATTATGATAACCTTATCAATTGGGCAAAGGGTAAATTCCTTGTTAAGCTTGAAAAGGAAAAGATAATGGCTTTAGACCGGCAGGAGCTGGCAGATCACCTTGCCTTGGAAATCAAAGCGGTTTATGAGCAGAAGGAGAAACTTATATCCGCTGATAAGATGCGGGAGATAGCCAAATTTGTCATGCTTCAGGCTATTGACGCAAAATGGAAAGACCATTTATTGGGTATAGACCATTTAAGAGAAGGCATACATCTAAGAGGATACGGTCAAAGAGACCCCCTTGTGGAATACCAGAGAGAGGCCTATGATATGTTTATGTCCATGATAGATTCCATAAGGGATGATTCGCTTGAATACATATTCAGGATACAGGCCATAGAGACCCAGAATGCGGCAGGTGTTTTCGGCTCTATGCCGCACAAGCTTGTGCATGATTCGCCTGTATCGATAAGGGATATAAGGCCCGCCGCGGTTCCTTCATCCGGTAATATTGATATGGGCCTGCCGCCTCGTCCGGATTATAGCGGTTCCCAGGAAGGCCCTGTTAGGCCGATTAAAAGGGATGAGCCCAAGATCGGCAGAAATGACCCCTGTCCTTGCGGGAGTGGTAAAAAATATAAAAAATGCTGCGGAAAGTAATGTTTTTTAAGGCCCGTGCCTGTCATTGCCGGTTAGGCCGGCAGGACCACGTGTCACGCCCCAGGCCCCTTGCCTTAGTCCATAGACAGTATATGCCGCCTATCTCACAGGCCAAGCCTGTCTTTTTTTTATCCCTGTCAAGCGCGCTATTGGCTCTCGGCTTTTCATCCTTTAATTTTCCGTATTTGGTATGGGTAGGTCTGGTACCGCTATTTTTTGCCATTGAAGGTGTATCCTTTAAGAAGGCGTTCGTGTTTTCGTATCTTTCCGGCCTGTTATTTTTTATGATGTCCATGTATTGGCTTGCCCGCGTAACAGTAGTAGGCTGGATATCTTTGTCTTTATACCAAGGGATATATTTCGGTTTTTTTGGTATATTCTGCCGCCTGATATTGAAGGCAAAGAGGAAAGCTGCGGCTTCCTGCGCGGCTTTTTTGGCTGCTTCAGCCATGTGGGTACTGCTTGAATACGTGCGGGCCGGGCTCTTTGGCGGCATAGGCTGGAATCTTTTGGCATATTCCCAGTATAGGCAGTTACCCCTGATACAGATAGCGGATATCACCGGTGCCTACGGTGTGTCATTCCTAATAGTGCTTGCGAATTTCTGCGTATTCTCGGTATCGCGAATAATTTTATTACACAGGGATACCGGCAAAGGCCCTTTTTTTTCATTTAGGACTATGGAGATAAAGACTGCCGGGGCTTCACTGTGTCTTGTTATATTATCCATGATTGCCGTAATATTCTTTTACGGTTATCCGCGATTGATTAGCTTTGAGGCTGACGATACAGGCAAAGAGCTTATCAGGATATCACTTATACAGGCCAATATCAATCAGACTCAAAAATGGGATATTAAATATAAAGAGCATATCCTTAGACGTTATGAAAGCCTTACAATGGAGGCGAAAGAGACAAGCCCTGATATGATCATATGGCCCGAGACGGCCATACCCGGGTATCTTAATAAAGAAGCGCGGCTTATGTTGTATGCCGGGGAGGTCGCGAGGCGTTCAAACGCGCGCCTGCTTTTAGGCGCGCCGATGGCAGGTATTGACGATAAAAAAGGTCTTGTTGAGCTTAACAGTGCCGTGCTCTATTCCGAGTATGGGCAGATACTGCAAAGGTATGATAAACTGCGCCTTGTGATGTTTGGGGAATTTATCCCTTTTGAAAAATATTTAGGCGGTTTAAGGGCGATCCTGCCTGTAACTGGAAATTTTATAAGCGGTAGTGAACACACATTGTTTAATCCCAGAGATACCGGCAGGCCCGTGTTTGCCTGCCTGATATGCTTTGAGGATATCTTTCCCGACCTTGCCAGGCGTTCTGCTTTTAGCGGCGCTGATTTTATGGTAAATATCACTAATGACGCGTGGTTTGGCAGGACTTCAGCCGCTTATCAACATGCCGCGAATTCCGTGTTCAGGGCTGTGGAAAACAGGAGGCCGTTTGCCCGTTGCGCCAATACAGGGCTTACGTGTTTTATCAAAAGCTCCGGCAGGATATACCGCCAGGTAGATGTAAACGGTCAAGCCATATTTGTGGAGGGGTTTATAACTGATGAAATAGGCCTAAGTCCGTGTCCGGGGCTCACTTTTTACACTAAATACGGCGATATTTTTATATTATCCTGCCTGCTTATTATAGGGTGTTTTATGATTGACTATACCCGATATCGCAAGTATAATAAATAGCCGTATATGCCTCATGGTTTTGAAGAAAATAATAAGGAATAATTTGGAAAATTTGTAACGGGGCGTAGCGCAGTTTGGCTTAGCGCGCCTGCTTTGGGAGCAGGAGGCCCTGGGTTCAAATCCCAGCGCCCCGACCAGTTTAGCAAATAGCTAATGGCAAATTGTTAATAAGAGAGTATCTATAATGTTCAGGTTTGAAGAGCTGGATATATGGAAACTTGCTATTGATTATGCTAATGAAATATATAATATTAGTAATAAGTTCCCTGATTGCGAGAAATATAACTTAATTATACAAGTTAGGAAAGCAGCACTTTCAATATCCAGTAATATTGCAGAAGGCTCTGGTACCAGGACCAATAAGAATTTTAGTTCATTTTTGGATATAAGCGTAGGATCTGCCTTAGAGACAGTCAATTTATTATACTTTGCAAAAACTAGAAATTACATATCTGAAACAGTAAGAGTTGATTTATATAATAAGGCAGAAGTTTTAATAAAAAAAATAAGATCGTTCAAAAAAAGATTGATTTAAACTATTTGCTATTTGCAATATGCTCTTTGCCAATAAGTGCCCGTAGCTCAGTTGAATAGAGCATCTGCCTTCTAAGCAGAGGGTCGTAGGTTTGAGTCCTACCGGGCACGCCAAACTTTGCTTCGCAAAGTTTGGCCCTTAGCAAGCAATGAAATCCGACAAATAGAAGGATTTCATGTGCAGCGGAAGATCTTGATAATAAGAAAAAACATATTGATAATAGCTTTTTGCGATTAGCTATTAACCAATTGTGGTGGCTGTAGCTCAGTTGGTAGAGCGCTTGACTGTGGCTCAAGTTGTCGCGGGTTCAAGCCCCGTCAGCCACCCCAAATTGGACACGGATTCGAAACGCTGGCCTCAGAGGCCACGCCTTCGGATTTGTTCGGGACAGAAGCCTCATTTCGATTTGATATCGGGATGAGGCTTTTTCCGTTTTTAGCGGGGATTGTGCCGGGCAGGGCATCTTCGATTGGCTGGTTAATAAACATATTAATAGCTATTTTATCTTCATGGATAAAGATATCTTTTATCAGCGCCCGCAAGAGGCTTCGTTGAGCTTCTGGCGGGGCTTTGTCTATATACTGCATGGCAAAACAGATATTTCGCTGTAGGAATTCTCCGGAGTGAGCGTTCATTTTTGCCAGTTTTTTCTGTATTTCAATCTTTTCGGCTTCTCCTTCCAAAACAGCTATTTCGTTCTCGATATCGGTCATTTTGGTTTTATACGTCGTTCCCTGGGCAATCGTTCCGTTTAATGCTAATTCCAGCAGTTCTTTGGCTTCACGACGTAACACGTTCAGCTTTGCTTCTTTCTCGAGGAGTTTCTTTTCCGCGTTCTCGAACTTTATTTGGGAATCTAAGATGGCATTGCCGATGGCTTTTATGATAATTTTCTGATCCCTTGAGGCCCGCTTGAAATAATCGATTATGGCCTGATCAAACGCGGTTGATGATACGCGTTTTTTAGAACAGCCGAGAGACTGTCTTGCTCTCCCGCATTCATAATAGAAAAACTTACGTTTACTCCGGCCAGCGGAATGAACGCTTACCATATGACTTCCGCAGTCTCCGCATTTAATAAGTCCCGCCAGAAGAGCGTCGTATTCTCTGTGTACCTTAGTTAAGTTATGCCCGGGAAGACGCGCGCTCAGGATACGATTGGCCTTATCCCATAAAATTTCATCCACAAGCGGTGCATGCTGTCCTTTATGGATTTCACCATCGTATTGCAGGTAGCCTTTATAAAACGGATTTTTCACGATATGGGATAATCCCTGGCGCCGCCATATTTTTCCGTTGGATGTCGTTATGTTTCGATTAATAAGTTCATGGGCTATTTCGGTGAGTGATTTATTGTCGGCCGCCATCTCCCATATGATTCTGATGTGTGGCGCGACTTTTTCATTGATGACGATTTTATTAGGCTGTTTCCCGTTCGGTAAAGGATCGCCGTCTTTTATGAGTTTGTATCCAATCGGCACTTTCCCGCCGACACGTAATCCCTGCCGCACACGCGCGACAGCAGAAGCTTTCACGCGCTCGCCGGTGAGTTCCCGCTCAAAGGCTGACAAAATTCCCAGTATGCCGATTACTACCCTGCCTATAGCGGTTGAGCTGTCTAAGTTTTCTCTTACCGAGACAAAATCGATTTCTTTTTCCCTGAATAGATCAATAAGCCAGTAAAGGTCCCGGGTATTGCGGGTCAAGCGGTCGAGGCGGAAGAAGATTATTCCGTCAAACGGCGCTTTCTTGCGCACGTTGTCGATAATCATCTGGATGCCGGGCCGGTTGAGGTCTTTGCCGGAATATCCGTCATCATTCACTATGCCTTTGTTGCCAATCCCGGCAAGCTCATACCCAAAAGCATCCAGCATGTTTTTGCAGTGATGGGCCTGGGCATCAAGGGTCGTAAAGTCGCCCTGGGCCTGGTCATCGGTGGAGCAGCGGGTATAAATCACGTATCGTTTTTTCTCGGTCTTTTTGTTGGGTTTTATCATTAGCGCCTTCTTTTTACCAACACCCCTATAACACAAAAGAGCATAAGTCAAGCCATATTAAGAGCTTTTGCGGCTCTTTAAAAGTGACCTACAATAGAGGAGTTCTACCCGTATATACAGATTTTCAGGCTGAAGTGTGCGGAAAAAATTGTCTCATTTCGGAAACAAAATCTGTATATACGCGGTAGAGGTGGAAAATATGGGGCAGCGGATAAGTACAAATTTCAATAAGAGGTTCGGAGGCCGGATCCGTATAGTTTACGCGCAAAAGTCGTCCGCATCGGAAAAACAATTCCGGAACGGCGAACTCTGCAAGGCAATAATAAAAGTCTTATCCGGCATTTTAGGCAGAGAGCCGACGCAGAGAGAGCTACTGGGCATCGATGATATATCCAAAGAAATAAAAAAACACAAGTAATTCAACTCTCTATAGCCCTCCGTGAGGCTAACCCATAACACCCGTTGTCTGATAAGACAATTTCCGTTTGGGGAATCAAGGGGGAGGTGTTTTGAATTACGGAGGGCTGTTTGAGGGCTGGGAAATAGCTGTCGCGAAGAGGCTGATTGATGAATACAGAAAAGCATGGAGCTGTCTGCAGAGGGAAGGGTTTGATGATCTATTGCAGGAATGCCTCGTGCATTGGCTGGATGTCCGGGATGGATACGATCCCGGACAAGATGCCTCGAAGCAGACCTTCATGGCAAAGGTCATCAGAAATAAGCTCGGCAATATCCTCGAGAAGGCAACCGCTGAAAAACGCAAGACGATTTACGAAAGCGTTTCTTTGGATAAACCTCTCAACGACGACGATGAATTCACCCTTAAAGATAAAATCCCCGATCCCAAAAGCGACCCGCCGCATACCCAAATAGGACTCAGGATAGGGCTTTCCAAGGCATCCAAAAACTTACACCTCAACAAAAGAAGCTGTGCAAACTGCTGGGCGAAGACGGCCTGAGCATGACTGAAGCCAGCAAAGAGATGAAAAAACACCGCAGGCACTTATACCGTGAGATAGCCAGGATCAGGGAAGTCTTCGAGAAGGAAGGGCTTAAGGATTACCTGTAATTTTTTTTGAAGAAGGCTGTCACACTTTGGCGATGAAATCTGTATATACGCAGTGGAGGGGATTCAGGATGACCGATGTATGCAAGTTTAAATTCCTTGAAAAGGTAGGCAAGAAAGCGATCGAGAAAGAGATTGCCCGGGCAATCGAGACTGCCGAATACACCTTCGGCCAGGCCAAGGTCAGGCTTCATGCCGGATATCTGGCCACCAACGACAAGGCGGTCATCGATGCCTCGAGCGATGTCGGCGAATACATCGCCCAGATATTTATCGGGTTAATGACCCGCAAGCTCGGCGAGGACAAGTTCACCGTGGAAAGGATAAGGAGGAAAGAAGACCTATGAAAGTAAATAAAGGATGGAAAGACCTCTACAAAAGACTGAGCGGGTATAACCGGCAGAAGTTCATCGAAGCCAACCGGCCGTTCGGCAAGGACCCAAAGGAATTCATAAAGATGCTGATGTGGTTTCTGGCGGTTTTGCTCATCATCGGCATCGCTTTGATTATCGGGAGGTGATAACAAATGACCAGCAAAAACAGGGAACTATTGGCGTGGTGCAAAGAGAAAAGGATTTTTTCAAAGGCGGACATCATAGCTTACGAAAGCAGAAACTATTACCTGCGCGCCGACAGGACGATCAGGGACTTTGTCCGGCGCGGAATAGTGAGGAAGCTGGATAAGGACGAATGCGTCCGGCGAAACTTAAAAGGCAATATGGCCTGGTATGAATTCGTAACCACATAAACATGACGGTTCAACGATATGGCAAGGATCAGATATTTAAAACCGGATTTTTTTAAAGACGAAGATATAAAAGAGCTTCCCTTTGAAGCAAGGCTGTTCTATCAGGGCCTGTGGGTGCAGGCCGACCGGGAGGGCCGGGGTGAAGACCGTCCGGAGAGGCTCAAGATAGAAATCATGCCTTATGATGAGGTCGATGCCGAGGAAATAATGCGGCTTCTGGCTCATCATAAGAAGAATGGTAAAAGACCGTTTATAGTCCGTTATGAAATCGACGGAGAGAAATATTACCAGATAATCAACTGGCAGAAACATCAGAAACCCCACAAGACCGAACGCAACAGCGATATCCCACCGCCCCCTAAAGAGCTTTTAACCGTTAAGCAACCGTTAGACAACGGTTGTGCCACGAATATCTCAGTTGGGAATGGGGATGGGGATGGGGATGGAAAAGGGAATGGGGAAGAGATAGTTAATAAACAGGCAGAGCCAGCTTGCGCTGTTTCTTTAGAAGCTAAAGAAATCCTGGAGTCTGTATATAGTCAGGGTTTTAATATCTATCAGCTTATCAATAAGTTCAAGAAGGACGCGAAGTGGCGTAAGGACGAGAACATTCCGGATGAAGTCTTGATCAAGATATGCGAGCAGTACCGGAAGGATAAGGACATGATTCGGGAGCCTTATCCCTGGTTCATCAAAGTGCTTAAGATGGAGAGTTCGGCTTACTTTGCCCGGGCTAATGTCGAGCAGGGTAAGAAGTTCAAGAAGGAAGGCATCGGCAAGATGGCGGATATATTGAGACAGATCCAAGAACAGGCAGATGAATAATGGAAAAGATATTCCCGACCATATTGATTGCACTTGATGTATGCGCGGCTGTTGTCTATGCCTGCGGTGGAGACATCAGGCACATGATCTACTGGGTAGCGGCGGCAACATTGACCGCATGCGTGACGTATTGAGGCATGGGTCCTTCCCAGGGGGGCTTGGGCCGAGGGTCGGGTGAGGCGCATTCTGTCAGTGATTGCGGGTTTCAAAAAGCGTGTCGTGGTCGTATGGTTCAAAGGACGGGAAAGTGGCAACAAGGGGGCAACCCGCTTGAAATACGCTGTAAATAAAGGGGTTATGGATATTTGAATTTATGTTCAAAAGGAGGCGGAAATGGCAAAAATCAACGTGAAACCGGACATTTTGGAAGTAAAAATGTCCGAATTAAAACCGGCACCTTACAACCCGCGGGAGATTTCGAATGAGGCCCTTACCGGCCTGCGGCATTCGCTGGAGAAGTTCGGGTTGGTGGATCTTCTGGTGGTAAACAAGCGTAACATGCGGATCATCTCAGGGCACCAGCGCTATAAAATCTTACAGCAGGAAGGCGTGGAGAACGTGACCGCAATCATGGTGGACCTGGATGAGGTTTCCGAGATGGCCATGAACGTGACTTTGAACTCCCAGGAGATTGTCGGGTCCTGGACCCAGGCAATCATTCCGCTTTTGGAGAAACTGCGCACTGAAGCTTCGGATGATTACCTTGCGCTTCGCATGAAAGAATTACGGGATGAGGTTTCGGAGTTCGAAACCGAAAACATGGGAGCCGGTAAAACACTGCCCGATGATATCCCTGAACCGCCGGAAGAGACAATTACCAAAAAAGGCAACTTATGGATTTTAGGAGAGCACCGGCTTTTGTGCGGTGACTCTACCCGGGAGGAGGATGTCGCAAGGCTTATGGCCGGTAATAAAGCAAGCTTGTTTGCGACTGATCCGCCTTATTGCGTCGACTACACCGGAGCCGACAGGCCGACCGGCGGCAAGGACTGGTCTGATGTCTACCACGAGGTAGATATTCCCGACGCGAAGGAATTCATAAAATTGTTTTATAAAGTGGGATTGAGCCATGTGAAAGAAAATACCGCCCTATATCTGTGGCATGCTTCCAAGCGTAAGGCGATGATCGAAGAAGTCTGCGATGAATTGAAGCTGTTGCTTCATCAGCAGATTATCTGGGTGAAGCCCTGCGCCATACTCACCTATTCTTTTTACTCCTGGCGGCATGAGCCGTGTTTATTGATGTGGGTGAAAGGCCAGAAACCGCCTTACCGTCCGAAAGACAAATCTATCGGAAGCGTCTGGACAGTGGATTTATTAAGGTCAGGGGATCCGACCAATCCGGAATATTATTCCGATATCTGGGAGCTGGACTGGGAAGGCAAAAGAAGAAACACCGGAATAAAACATCCTACGGTCAAACCTACGGAGGTATTCGCGATTCCCATGAGGGTGCATACCGCGCCGGGCGATATCTGCTATGAGCCGTTTTGCGGATCGGGCTCACAGATTATTGCCGGGGAACGTCTTAACCGGCGCGTCTTTGCCATGGAAATAGAGCCTATATTCTGCGATGTTACGGTCAGGCGCTGGGAAGAGTTTACAGGCAAGAAAGCAATCCTGGAGGGAGCTCAGTGACGGACAAGAAACAGAACTTAGCGGAAATAGCCCGCAAGAAAAGGCACCTTTATCTGATCGAGAAGATGCAGAGCAGGAAGCCTTTGACTAGTCAGGAGATTGCCGAGCTTGAGCAGTTCGAAGCAGAACCGTTGGGGCCCGCGGTAGTCAAGACAATGGAAGAAGTTGCCAAGGTCATGGACGTTGTCTACAGGACTGTCCAGCGCTGGAAAAAAGACGGCATGCCTACCACCAAGGAAGGTTTTTACGATCTTGACGAAATAAAAGCCTGGTATGAACAGCGCAAAGTAGACCAGGCTGAAGACCGGGCTTATTGGAACACGAAGATACTGAAGCATAAGGCAACTTTACTTGAGATGGAGGTCAAGAAAGCGACTTTTGAATTGATGCCCCGGGAGGAAGTGGAAAGAGGCCGCATCGTAAGGATCATTGCCGTCAAGAGATCATTTCTTGCCCTGCCGACGAGGATGGCGCCGGTTTTGGCAATGAAAGAACCGAGAGAAATCGAAGCAGAGTTATACGAGGCAATAATAGAAATCATAGAGGAGTTTGCCAGAGATGACGATAGTGACAGATCAGGACAGGAAAATCTGGACGCCCCTGGAGAAGCAGGAGTGGAAACCGCCGGAGAAGATAACGGTCAGCCAATGGGCTGATTCTTTTCGTTATCTTAATCCGGTTACTTCAGCCGAGCCGGGCCGATGGAAGACCCAGAGGACGCCTTATCTGGGAGGTATTATGGATGCTTTCACCGATCCTTTTGTCGAGGAGATAACCGTTATGGCCGCTTCCCAGGTCGGTAAGACCGAAGCCATGTTTAACATGCTCGGATTTATTATCGACCAGGATCCGGGGCCCGCGCTTGTGGTCCTGCCGCGAGAGAACGACGCAAAGAGCGTTTCCTGCAACCGTGTCCTGCCTATGATCCAAAGTTCTTTTGCTTTGCGCCAGCATCTTCCCAAACTCTCGGATGATATAACGAGGCTGGAATATCATCTGGACAGGATGATTTTGTATTTCGCCGGTTCCAATTCGCCCGCTGATTTAGCTTCAAGGCCTATCCGTTATCTTTTCCTGGATGAGATTGATAAGTACCCGAAGTTTTCCGGCCGGGAAGCGGATCCGATAAAGCTTGCCACCGAACGCCAGAAGACATTTTGGAACAGAAAGACAATCAAAGTATCCACGCCGACCACAAGGGACGGTTATATCTTCAGGGAATACGGGAAATCGGACAGGAGCCGTTTTTATGTCCCTTGTCCTCATTGCGGCAAATATCAGGTTTTGGTATTCGGCCAGATCAAATGGCCTAAGAGCGAGAAATCGGCCGAGCGCGTCAAAAACGAACGCCTCGCTTGGTATGAATGCTGTCACTGTAACAAGCACATAAAAGATTATCACAAAAATAAAATATTGTTACAGGGCAAATGGGTACCGGAAGACGCCGAGCTTGATGATGACGGAAGCATCTCGGGAAATATTATCAGAAGCAAGCATAGAGGATTTTGGATAAACTCTCTTTATTCTCCCTGGCTTAGGTGGAGTGATATCGCCAGCGAGTTTATGAAGTCGAAAGATTATATCGAGCTTCTGATGAACTTCGTCAATTCCTGGCTTGCCGAGGTCTGGGAAGAAAAGATAGAAGAAACTACTGTCGATAAAATAAGAATTCTCTCACGCGAGTACGACCAGGGCATGGTGCCGGATGATGTGATCGTATTGACCGCCGGTGTAGACGTCCAGAAAGACCACTTTTATTATGTGATTCGCGGCTGGGGTTATTATGAGGAGTCTTGGCTGGTTAGGGCCGACCGTGTCGAGTATTGGGAAGATATCGTAGATGTACTTTTCAAGACCGAATATAAAAAGTTATCTTCTAACGAGACCTTGCCGGTATACATGAGCTGTATCGATTCGGGATACCGCACCGATGAGGTATACCGGTTTTGCCGGGAATGGTCGGATAGGACAAAAGCTATCAAGGGTCAGGAAGAACTTGCGGGCGGCCGCTTCTATAGAGCTTCCAAGATAGATATCAACTCAAGAACCGGCAGTGTTATCAAAAGCGGTTTGGTTTTATGGAATTTAAATGTCAGCCAGTATAAAGATAAAATCAACCGTCTGGTAACTACCCGGGATCCCCACAAATGGCATATCTTCAGGAATCCGACCGACGAATACTTAAGCCAGTTTACCTCGGAGCATAAAGTTTTGGTGCGCAACAGAAATACCGGACGCGCCAAGGAAGTCTGGCAGAAGAAAAAAACGGCGGTGGCTAACCACTATCTTGACGCGGAAGTCTACGCGGTCGCCGCGGCGGATATTATCCGGGCCCTGAACATTAGGAAAGACGAATCGGCCAGGGTGCATCAACGTATAGTCAGCCAGGATACCAGCCGAGGAAACTGGATCAGGAAACGCGAAGGAAGCTGGCTTTAAATGGGACGATGGCTTGAGAAAAGAAGCAATTGGTTAAGGAATAATGATAACTTTCAGGAAGATCAGCCGCAACATCCGGAAAAAAATGACCGGGGTTATGGAGTCGTATTTATTCCTTTGAGGTGTCCGAAGTGCAACAGCAAAAACGTAAAATGTTACGGTTCTCATCCGCCGGTCCGTTATCACTACTGCAGGGACTGCGGGTATAATTTTAAGTCCGTCGAGAAAGATTACGAGAAATGACATTTTCCATTTTGTAGTAACGACTATTTGAAAATGAAAATTCTATTGAGTAATATAAAGTTATAAGTATCGCGCGAAGGATCTGATCAGTCCTGTAAGCGCGCCCAATACTAAAGAAAAGCCCGTTTCTCGTGCACGAGCGAGATTCGGGCTTTTTTATTGGGTAAAGGAGGATTTGCCAGTGGCACTTACGAAACAGGAAATGCTTGATAATGTCGAGACGGCTATCAATGCCTTGGTAGGCGGCGCGCAGTCTTATTCTATCGGCGGCAGGACAGTAACTCACCGGCAAATCAAAGAATTGAGAGAATGGCGCGACCAACTCAAGCGGGAAATAGCAGGATCGAAAGATACCACGACATACGCAGGATTCGATAATCCGTCATGAAAGACAAACAAAAACTTTCAGAAAGAATAACCACCGGTATAGACAACGTCATTTCGTTTTTCTCCCCCAGGGCCGGGTTCAAGCGCAGGATGTACCGGGAGGCAATAAATATTTCACATAAGTTCGGCGCTTACAAGGGAGCAGGCAGGAATCGTCTGCGTTCTTCCTGGCTTCCCGGTGGAGGTTCGGCAGACCAGGATTTGTTGCCTGAGTTATCCGATATCCGGGAACGCAGCCGTGACTTAAATAGAAACGACGCGCATGCTTCAGGGATAACTTCCACGATGACCACGAATGTAATCGGGACCGGCATCCGGCCCCAGTGCCGGGTGGATAAGGATTCTCTGGGTATAAGCGAGAAGTCGGCAGATAACTTTCAGAGAAAAGCCGAAAGAATTTGGAAATTGTGGACGCCTTACGCCGATGCCGGAGAACGCATGGACTTTTACGAAATACAGCAGCTGGTGGACAGGCAGATACTCGAGAACGGCGAGGCGATAATCGTTCCCCTGATGCTGAAACAAAAAGGCAGGCCTTATTCACTGGCCCTGCAGTTGATAGAGTCGGACAGGCTCAATACCCCGTCCGATAAAAAAAGCGATAAGTCGGTCAGGTCGGGAGTGAGGATCGGCGAAAAAGGCGAACCGGTTTCTTATTTCATCCAAAAGACACATCCGGGCGATGTCAGCTACAGGACGAGAGAAGAAGCAAGGCAATACATGGAGATTAAGGCTAAAGGCGAATACGGCAGAAGGAATATCTTTCATTTGTATTATGTTTTACGTTCCGGACAGACAAGGGGCGTTCCTTTCTTTGCGCCGGTGCTTACTTATTTCAAAGACCTGGCAGAGTATGCCGAGGCAGAACTCGTTGCCGCGCGTATTGCGGCATGCTTTTCACTTTTCATAACATCCGAATCATCGATGGATGTTGCGGTCAATTCCGCATACGAAAAAAACCAATCGGGGCAGATGATCGAATCTTTGGAACCCGGCATGATCAAGCATTTAATGCCGGGCGAATCAATTACATCATTTAATCCGCAGAGACCGAGCGCGACGTTCGAGCCGTTCGTGGATAGGATCTTACGGGCGATCTCTGCGGCGCTGGGTCTTCCTTATGAGCTTGTCGCAAAAGATTTTTCCAAAACAAATTATTCGAGCGCAAGAGCCGCCTTACTGGAGGCCAGGAGATATTTCAAAGTCAGGCAGGAATGGTTAGCCCAGAAACTCTGCCAGCCGGTTTGGGAGATGCTTTTGGAAGAAGCTTATCTGAGGGGAGAATTAAAAGCCAATAATTTTTATGATAAGCGGCTCGACTGGGTAAGGGCAAGGTGGATAGCTCCCGGCTGGTCATGGGTAGATCCGCTTAAGGAAGTTAAGGCATCCAAAGAGGCGATCACGGGGAACATATCGAGCCTGGCTGATGAAGCCGCCGGACAGGGAAAGGACTGGGAGGAGATTTTGGAACAGAGGGCGCGCGAAGAACAGAAACGAAAGGAACTCGGCCTTCCGGAAACGGCCGTTAACTCAAAAAATTCTTCGGATGAGGAAGAAGAAAAGAAAGAGGGAGCGAAACAAGAAGAAGAAATCAGGGAAATCCTGAAAGACGCCGAAGAAGTCGTAAGGAAGAACGAGCAGTTAAGCAGTGAACTTGTGAAGATGGGAAACGATAACAGTAACTTAAAGAATGAACTGGCCGGTATAAAGACCAGGCTGGAGAAGGTTTTAGTCGATGGATAAAAAACAAGCCCTTTTGGAAAGAAATAAAATCAGCCGGTTATTGGGTACGGAAACCGCAGACGATAATTTAGAAAGAAATATTTTTCTTTTGCAGTCTTTGGAACGACAGAAAGATATCGCCAACATCATCGGCAGGGTTTGCGAGCTGATAAAAGAAGGGCAAAAAGATTCCGGGACGTTCAAGGACATCAAGAGCGAGATAGGCAGACTGATAGATGCTCTGAATAAATATCAGGAGGTGTTTAGCAAAGAGCTTAAGGTGTCGGTCAACAACTTTCCGCCTGCTGTCAGTGAGGTAAAAGTATCCAACCTGGAAGATTTTAAACAAGAACATCCCAAAGAGATAAGGGTTTCCAATTTAAAAGAAATAAAACCCGAGAAACACCCCGAGGAAGTAAGTGTCAAAAAACCTGTCTGGTATAAAGAGTTCGATTTTAAGAAATTATTCAAACTCGCCAAAGATTCCAATGAGAGTTTTTTCAAGCAGGTCAAGACAACTATTTTTAACGGCATTATTAAAAACATAAAACCTAAAGAGGCGATACCGGTCAGGCTGGTAACCGAAGACGGCGAAAGATTTTACCGGGCCGGAAATGTTTATGTCGGCGGCGGAAGCGACAGCGCTGTTTTAACGGAGTTGCGAAAATTAATCGGTTTCGAGATTCCGGCTTACGATTATATCGCTTTGACTTATGTATCTTCGGGTGACGGCCGGGGAGAAATCGAAACCGTGACCTATAAAAAAGGCGGCGTTTCGGGAGCCACGGTTGCGGCCCTGACTTTGGCTTATAACGCGGACAATGAAATCGAAACCATAACGAGGGCTTGATATGCCTATGAAATTCAATCCCATAACCGGCAAGCTGGACGTGGTCAAAAAAGACGGCCGGGAAGAAGGAACTTTCGGTTGTACGAACCAGCCGGTTCCGGCAGGTGAAACTTATACGCTTGTCATCCCTTTAAGCCGATCGGATTACAAGATGGGGCATCTGCTTTTGTACGTTCCCCAGGCGGCGGTCTCGTCCTGGAGAAGGGCGCATTCTTATATCATGTTTACCACCGACATAAACAATGCCAAAGCCCAGAGTACGGGCAGAAACTATAACATGATCAGCCTTTGCGTTTTTTACGACTGGTGGGTGAAGGCATATGCTTACGAGGACGACGGTTTTCTCTCGGGGAATTTTTATAACAATACGGGTTGGCAGTTGGTGAGGATCAAGAGTGTGCAGATCGTGGGAAATACGATTGAGTTAGTTCTCCAAAACGCCCATACCACGCAGGACGCGACCGTAACCATAAAAGGAAACTACCATGTCTACAAATAAAATCCTCATGCTAATTAACGGCAGTCCGTTTGATAACAACGGCGGCTTAGGTGTGCATACGCGCTATCTATGCGATGAGTTGAGGAGGTTCGGGGATATAGAGTTGACGCTTCTCTCGGCCGATTATTACACGCAGGAGGGCGGGCTTTATCTGATGGGAGACGAAAAAAAGCGCGTTAAGCCCGGGGATTGGAAACACGAGCCGGATAATTACCGGTTGCTTGAGGTTTATAACACCAACCAGCTTCTGACCAGGATCGGGTTTCTGCAGAAGATGATTACGGATGATATCTTTCTCGAGAATGCCCTTGCTTTTCTCGGGCATGAGAAATTCGATCTTATCCATTTGCACGATACCAACCTTTGGGCTGTTGCCAAGCACTTAAGGGCTTTGTATCGGTGCCCGGTTCTTTTATCCTGCCATCTCAATTTGTTTTTATCACACGACAGGTTTCCGGAGGATCCGTTTTATGTTTACGACATCCAGCAGGAAGGTTCGGCCTTGTATGCCGCTAATAAGATATTGACCGTATCAGAGTATTACAAACAGGCCTTGCAGGATGAGTACTGGCTGGAAGATAAAATCGAAGTAGTTCCCAACGGAGTGGATTACGAATTCCTGCAGACTATCCCATACGACGAGGAGCTAAAAAAGAAATACGAAAAGCCCCTCGTGGTTTTCGTGGGCCGCATGGTCCCGACCAAAGGCGTCTGGCAGATTTTGGAAGCGGTCAAACGAATGCCGGATCATCATTTTGTTTTGATCTCCGCGCTTTCGCCGACACTGGAGCCGTGCAATCCGCTTGCCGATGAAATCAAAAAGATGAAAGATTCATGCTCGAACTTCGAATGGCTTAATTTCTGTCCGCAGGAAGATAAATGGAAACTGATGAAGATTGCCGACATCGGGATCATGCCTTCTTTGCATGAGCCATTTGGGATCACGGCCCTGGAATGGATGGGCATGGGAGTGCCTTTGATAGTAAGTAACACCGGAGGCTTGAAAGAATTTTGTAATGGCGATAACTCGACATTGATTGAATCCACTACAGAGAATTTGGTCAACACCATCAGAAGCCATAAGGCAGATACAAAAAAATTAGAGAATGCAAAAGAAACGGCAAGGCGATATTCCTGGAAAGAAATCGCCGGGAAAACCAGAGATATTTATTTATCGATGACATGAAAGTAATAGAGCTTAAAAATCCAGAAAGTTTACCGGTCGGTATTTACAGGCAGGATCAGGCTACTCACTTGAGGATCTGCAAATACGAGGAAGAAATTTACCGCTTTGGCCAGCATCGGGAGAAGCCGGGTTATTTTATCGTCTATACGGCCAAATGCTTTAAGCAAGACGGGGTTTATGTCGAGGTTCCCAACTGGCCCGGTCAGGAGTTCAGGATTGAAGGCAGGGAATATGACGAGATGAGGAATAGCAAGACCACAGCGAAGACATTGGCAGACGACATAACGGAAATTATAGCAAAATTCCTTATCGATAAAGGATACGTCGAAGGGAAATTAGTCGATTAAAAGGAGGAACAAATATGCCATATAAAACCGAAAAGATACCAAAGGCGGCTTTGAAGTTCAGGGAAGAAGATGTGCCTGTTGAAATTCTGGCATCGCAGGAAGGAGAAAAAACAAAGAAGCGCAAATTCAGCATGATCGCCCATAGCGGCAAAGTCATGCTTAACCACTGGCTCTGGGGAAATCTTGCCATAGATTTATCCGGAGTTTCAATCGGCCGGAAGAAAAAGCCAGCGTTGCGGGAACACAATTCCAACCGCATCGTCGGCTGGACCGAAGGCATTAACATAGATGAAGAAAGAGGTATCGTTGCTGAGGGTATCTTCTCAGGAAGAACCGAGGACGGCATACAGGCTTTGGAACTCGCCGACGAAGGCTTCCCTTGGCAAGCTTCTATTTACATTCCGCCCCTCGTAATCGAGAGGGTCAAGGAAGGAGAAACAGCCGAAGTAAACGGCAGGAAGCTTAAGGGGCCCGGGACGATATTCAGGAAGTCCGTCTTGAGAGAGGTCTCTTTTTGTGCTTTGGGAGCTGATGAGAATACCTCAGCAAGCGCTCTTAAGGATAAGGGCGATAACATAGATTTGGATGTCGAGATTATAGAAAACAAAACGAAGGAGGTGGATAACATGGAGCTTACTGAATTAACACTGGAAACGTTAAAGGCCGAAAGGTCTGATTTGGCTGATGCCCTTTTGAAGGAAGGCAAGGAGTCCGGAGTAAAAGAAAACCTGGACGCGGGAGTGAAGCAGGAGCGTGAAAGAGTCCTTGCTATCTTGAAAGAGGCCAAGGGGTTCGAAGGCATGGAAGATCTTGCCAGCGAGGCCATAGAAAAAGGCGACAGCGTCGAAGTTGCCCTGGTCAAGTTCAAGGACAAGAGGCTTGCGGAGCTGGAGAAGAACGCGCCGTCCAATCTTGGGCCTGATGCCGGTGATCCCGAAAAAGGCGCAAAGAGCCATCTTGACCGGGCAAAGGCTTATCAGGCAGAGCACGGCGGAAGCATGACCGATGCCTTAAAAGCGACGGCAGAGAAAACAACAAAGAAATAACTTGTGGTGAGCTTGTCGAACCATAAAGTCACTTTCAAAACGAAGGAGGGATAAAAATGTCACAGCAAATAGAAAACGGTTTAAAGACTTTTACGGCCGGAGAAGTATTGGAAGCTTACCGCCGGGTAAAGCTGAGCGCCGGAAGCGGCAGCCAGGTTGAGTATGCCGACGCGGATGAGGCCTGTATCGGCATTACTCAGATAAAAGCCGAGGCTGTCGGAGACATGGTAACCGTTGCCTTGATTACTACCGGCAGGACCTTCAAGGTTACCGCCAATGAGGCAATGGCGGCCGGAGCTTCCATTTACGCCGGGGCCGACGGCAAGGTTCAGGATACGGATCCGGGCGCAGGGACAATCAGGGGCACCGCGCTTGAGGCTACGACAGCGGACGGAGATATTATTGAAGCGATCATGGGCTCATAGGAGCAATTTGAAAATAAGAGTTTCCAAAAAAAGGAGGGACAAAAATGGGCGTTGAATATTCAGGAACTCATGCAAAACCGCGCCTTGAATTAGGCGTGGCGGTTATGGAGTATGTGGAGCAGGCAAAAGAGTTTATCGGGTCGATTTGCCTGCCGATTTTTAAGACCAAAAAGAAAGAGTCATCTTTCTCGGCTATCACCAGGGAAAGCATAACACGGGACGCGGATACCAAGCGTGCGCCGCGCAGTGCATACAACCGTGACGGGTTCGAGGCAAAGGATCTTTCCTACAAGTGCGAAGAGCACGGTCTTGAAGGGGCATTGGATGACGGCGAAAGAGAGATGTACGCGTCCGATTTCGACGCAGAGCTTATTACATCGCAGATTACGGCTCGCCGGTTAATGCAGGCGCAGGAAAGAAGGGTTGCGGAGCTTCTTTTCAATATCTCGACATGGACGGGAGCGGATCTTTACACCGATCACTCTGCCAATCCCTGGGACGACATCGCATCCGATGTTATCGGCCAGGTGCGTGCGGCAAGAGAAAAGGTCAGGTCGAACTGCGGAATTGACCCCAACGCGCTTATCTGCAACAAGGCAAACATCGACCGGTTGCTGGATAATACCGGCATTAAGGATTCGATTAAGTACGTTGCCCGTTTGACGGAGGCGGAAATCCTCAATGCATTAGCGGATATCCTGGGATTGAAGAAGATAGTCGTGGGGAAGGCAATTTACAACAGCGCCAAGGAAGGACAGACTTTCATAAGCGCCGATATCTGGAACGACGATTATGCTATGGTCGGGGTAGTTGCCGAAGACGGCCAGAACCTGATTCAACCCAGCGTGGGAAGGACCTTCTTGTGGGTATCCGACTCACCCGACAATGCGACAGTCGAGTCGTATCGGGACGAGAAGCATCGCAGTGATATCTTCCGCGTGCGCCAGAACGTCGATGAGAAAGTCATCGACAAGTACTTTGCTCATCTTTTGAAGGTAGACGCATAACCGGTCTTTTACACAAGGAGCGGTTATGGGAAAGGAGTCTATCCGTATAGTCTTGGCTGAGCAAAGAGACATTGGCGGGATAATCAGGAATCCCGGGTATGTCCTCTTGGAAGGAGTAAGCTCGGAGAACTTGGCCGCCAATGACGTGGATGAGTCTATCCGGTTCGGCCGGGTCAAGGTTGAAGTCGTAAAAGCAAGGAACAATAGCGAGGAGGCTCCTTAAAGCAAGGGGCCTCTTTGCTTTTTTAAAGGAATAACTCATGAGTCTTAAAGACCAGTTTCCTCTCGACGTCATCAATTGCTTTTTAAACACCGCTGAATTCGCGGAGGTGATTACATATACGCCTGAGGGAGAAGCAGGAAAAGAAATTAATGCGATTGTAGTGCGCGGCAGGCTTGAGCCGGGAAGCGAAGATCAAGGCAGAGGTTTGCAGAACCAAGTGGAGATTTATATTGCCAACGATGCGACGGAAGGTGTTACATCCGTGGATAAAAAAGACGACCGCATAACCTTGAACGATGTCGAGGGAACAATCCGAGAGGCGCGCATAATCGAGGTATTGCATAAAGACGAAGGTGCGTGGCATTTACTCGTGGGATGGTGAGATATGAGATTGATGACCGAAGTCGACATGAGGGCATTGGATAAGGCGATAAAGATTGCGCCCAAGGTATTGAAGTTCGAGCTTGGCGACGGCATGGACCGTATCACCAAAGGGTTCCTGAAAAGATTCAGGCAACAGAGGCTTCAGGGTCCGCCGGGAGTGCGTGGCGCATCAGGATACGGGCTTTTCGGCACATTCAAAAGAGTATCGCTTGTATCCCCGACGATTGAAAGCATGGGCATGCAGGTTTATTCGGAGTCGAAGATTGCCAAGCTTCATGAGACGGGAGGCGTGGTTAGTGATCCAAGCGGCGGCCGGATGGCGGTTCCTTTGTCTGCAAGAAGCCAGATGTTTACTCCAAAAGGAAAGTTGCGGGCGAGGTATAAAAAGCCCCGGGAACTGAAAAATGTAGAGCCGATGAGATTCAAAGGACAGACTTTTCTTGTAAGAGTAAAAAAGCGGGCCGAGAAACTATTGCCTTTGTACGTATTAAAGAGATCAGTGAGGCTGAAGCCGCGGTTGGGATTTTACAGGTTATGGGACAGTCTGGAAAATTACAGGATCGATATCCTCAATAAATCGGTGGATAAAGCCTTAAGGAAAATCTGATTATGGAAACCGTTAGAGAAAGAATAATGGCGAATATCAAAACCACGCTCGAGGGCATAACGGTTGCGGGCGGCTATAATTTCGATTTTACTGCCGACACTGTCCAGCGATGGTCGATGCACGGCAACAGGCTGGTCGATCTTCCCGCTGTCGTGATAAGCCCGGGAGATGAAGAAGAAAAAGGACAGCCCAATCCGTTCGAGGAATGTTACCTGACGGTTTATCTCGATGTATTCTTCGTAAACGACGAAGGTGATGCGATAGTTACGGACACCTATTTAAATAGATTGCAGGGTGATATCAAAAAAGCGATTTTACAGGACCATACCCGCGGCGGCGAGGCAATAGATACGGACGTTTTGGGGACGACGCCGTTCGAGACTACGGAAGGTCAGCCCTACGCGGGAATAATAATGGAGCTGGGCATACGGTATCGCCATTTAAGGTCGGACCCAACCGCAAAGAATTAAAAGGAGGGATGAATTATGTCAATGTTAATACGTAAAAGGCAGTTAGCGGCCAAGATCGAAAGCATCGAAGGCACAGCCGAATCTTTGGCGGCCGCGGATGCGGGGCTGTTGGTAAATTTCACGCCCAAGGCAAATTATGATCCGCAGATGTACCAGAGGAATCCTGTGCGTTCCTCGCTTACCAAGATGGGCAAGCTGACCGGCAAGCGGTCGGCAGGCCTTGATTTCAGTATTGAACTGAAAGGATCAGGTTCGCTGACGGAAGAACCGGAATGGGCAAAGCTGATCAAGGCATGCGGCTTTGAGATTAACGACCTGCAGAAGATTACCATAGGCGCTGTCACTTCAGGGCCGTTTCAGCACGGGGAGACAATTACGGGCGGGACATCTCTTGCAACGGGCAGGGTCGTAATTGAAACCGCTGACGGTACGACTACACTTTACTTTGTCGAGATAACCGGCACATTCGAGACCGGTGAAGTGCTTACAGGAGAAACTTCCGGGGCAACCGCGACCACAGGCTCAGTGCCGTCTGATGCCGGACATGAGATAAAGCCTGTCTCGAGTTCGGTTCCTTCGTTGACCATGGGGTTATACGAAGACGGCATAAGGAAACTTCTTAAAGGATGCCGGGGAACGGCAAAGTTCAATTTCAAGATAGGCGAACCGGCAACAGTGGATTTCGGTTTTAAGGGAGTCGAAGCGGGCGTATCTGATTTACCGTTACTCACGGGGATTAGTTACGACGATGTGGTTCCGCCGGTTCTTTTGAATGCGGTGATGTCCTGCGACGGCGTTTCGCTGAACGTCGGCGAGCTGGATATTGATATTGCCAACACACTGGCCGCGAAAGACAAGATCGACGACGAGAAAGGCATCCTGTCATTCATGGTTACCGAACGTGATACACAAGGCTCGTTTAATCCCGAGATGGTATTGGTGGCAACACATGATTTTTACGACAAGTGGTTCAGCAATACGCCCATGGTCCTTGACATGGCCTACGGCTCAGTGGACGGCAATAAAATCAGAATTTATGCCCCAAGCATTATCTATAACAAAGTGGATGACGCCGACCGTGACGGCATACAGCTTGCCCAGACGTCATTCGATGTCACGGGATCGATGGAGCCGGGAGACGATGAGATTTGCATACTTTTATTGTAATGAAAAATATTAAACAGGGGAGGTTTTTATGCTTACAGGAATCGACGTAACCGCTACCAGGAAATACGTATCCAAGCTCGATCCGGACAAGGGAAACCCTACGGTATTCCATTTGGGATATCTGGATCCGGCGTTGAGGGCCGAGCTTGACGATGAAAGCTCGAGTTTCAAATTGAGTTCTACCAATCCCAAAGACCCGGCGGACATAAAGATTAATTACAATAAGCGTCAGCTTATGGCTATCAAGTACGGGCTTAAGGGATTAGAAAACTTTCTGGATCCTCAGACCAAAACACCGGTTGAGTTTAAATGCGAAACTATCCGTTGTGCCGGGAAAATGCGGGATGTGGTTCCGGACAGGATCATAGCAATGTTTCCCAGCGAGTTGAGACAGGAACTTGCCGAGGTGATACTGGATGAGTCCAAGCTGTCGGAGGAAGAAAGAAAAAACTGATAGTGGCGGTTCATTTGGGCGAATTCGCGGTGAACTGCCGAAGCTGCTTATCCGGGAAGAAGATAATATGTGAGTTTGAAATACCGGGACAAGAGACCTGGGAGTTGAACGGCGAGCAGTATAAAGGATGCCCTTTTAGAATCGTCACGCGGCAGTCGGCGAATTTTATCAGGGCATTTAATTTTTACCGGCTGGGATATCTGCCGAACCCGGGATCCTGGCTCGAGCAGTCGGCAAAGATGCTCGATGCCTTCGAGGTCATCGAAAAGGAATTGCAGGCAATCGAATCGGAAAAGATAAAGAAAAGGAATAAGTTTAAGCGATGACGAATAAAGAGTTATCCATAATCTTGAGGCTTCGCGACGAGGCCACGAAACGCCTTGAAGGGGTGCGCGGCAGCCTGCAGAGGTTCGCCAACTCCTGGAAGAAAAACTGGCTTGCGATTACAGCGGCTATTACCGCAGGCATTATGGCGCTTCGTAAGGCATGGGAGCTGATGGAGCTTGGCGCCAAGGTGGAACAGCAGAAGCAGGCTTTTGAAAATCTTGCATCATCTCTCGGCGCAAGTGCCGAACAGATTATAAAAGATTTGCGCAGGATGTCCGGAGAAACCATGTCCACAGCGCAAATCATGGAGAAAGCCTCACAGGCAATGATCCTGGGCATTGATCCGACCAAGCTGGCCAAGATGATGGAGATATCGCGCGCGTCAGCCCGGGCCTTCGGCAAAGACGTGGGCTTTATGTTTGAGAGTATCGCTATCGGTGTGGGCAGGCAGTCGAAGATGATCCTGGACAACCTGGGAATTATCGTAAACGCCGGGGATGCATACGATAAATACGCCAAGTCAATCGGCAAATCAGCCAAAGAATTAACCGAGGCGGAAAGAAAGCAGGCTTTTCTTAATGCTACGCTTGAAGCAGGCGACAGGATCCTCAAGCAGATAGATACTTCCACGATGACGAATCTGGAAAAGATGCAGAAACTCAAAGCGGCGTGGGAAGACTTTGCGGTAAAGACAGGCCAGGCTCTATGGCATGTTCTTGGTTTTATCCAAGGCTTCATGAATCAGCTCGTATCTGGCTTCTTTACGCTTCTTGAGGTGGCGACCACGGTGTTCCAAAAGATGCTGGTGCCGCTGATAAAGTTATATGAACTGCTGGGCAAACTGCCCGGGAAAGTCGGAGAGGCATACAGGCAGGCCGGAGCAAGTGTCAAGAAATTATCTTCCGATATGGAAACCAACCGGAAAGCATTCGAGATGGCATCGATAGAGAGCGCCAAGGTTGCCATGGAGCAGTATGACCTTGTTTTTGCCAAGGTAAAAGAGACCGGAGAAAATACGGCCAAAGTTTTGAAGAATGTTACCGAGGAGGTAACTGAGAGCGCCAAAGAAGCAGCCAAACAGTTCAATGCCATGGAGGAATTTGCCAAGCAATCGGCGCGCAACATGCAGAATGCCTTTTCCGAATTTTTCTTCAAGGCGTTCACCGGCGAGCTGAGGAACATGCGGGAGATATTTGCCGATTTCGGAAGAGCTGTCCTGCAGATGATATCGAACATTCTGGCCAAGTTGCTTTTGATCAAACTCTTTACCGCCATGGCCGGAGCCAGCGGCACGATCTTCGGGGTACCGGTGGGAAGCTTATTTCATCAGGGCGGATTGGTCATAAAACATCGTGGCGGATTTATAAGGGCGCACAGCGGGCTTGCTCCGGATGAAGTGCCGATCATCGCTCAAACCGGAGAAGGGATATTATCGAGACAAGGCATGAGGGCTTTGGGCGGATCGGATAATTTAAAGAGCCTCAACAGTGGCGAAGGAATCGGGACGGGCGGTGTGACTATAAATATCAACCAGGTAATCCAGGCCTGGGACGCTCAGGACGTATGGAGAAACAGAAAGGCTTTATCGAATGCCATTGCCGACGACATTTACAATAACGGAAAGATTCGTTCTGTTATCAGGAGTTATACATGAGTGATTTTAATTATACGCCGGATTTTACGATAGATGAAACGGTTCAGTATAAGACGCTTATTTCCGAGTTCGAGAACGGTGCAGAACAGCGCAGGCGCAAATGGGCGAACCCTTTGCGGAAATGGACGTTGAGGTTTCAACACAGGACAAAGACCGAGATGGAAAATATCAGGGATTTCTTTATGGGTAAGTATGGGGCGCTTGCCTCATTCACATGGACTAATCCCAATGATTCGGTGGAATACACGGTCAGGTTTATCGAGGACAGTTTCAAGTTCTCTTTGAAGGCCTATCAGGTTTATGACTTTGAATTAGATTTTATAGAGGTGAAATAATGCCGAGGAACATAGATTCGACATTCAAGGCGGAAAAAGCCAAACAGGAAAACCATCCGATTTTTTTATACACGATAGAAGATTACGACGGCTCCAGCGACCTTCATCTTGCCGGGTACGATACGGATATCACTTACAATTCGGTTTTTTATTCGAAGTTTCCCATAGCCCATGAATTCATAGGCGAAAATAACCAGGGGCAGATTGATCAGGTCAAAGTCAGGCTGGCCAACGTATCGAGGCTCATCCAGTCATATCTTGAGCAGTATGATTTCAGGGGCAAGAAAGTTATCATCAGGATGGTCTGGGCAAACCAGTTATCCGATCCGGACGCATACATAGATGATGTTTTCTATGTCGACAACTACGTGGCAGACCAGAATAATGTCGAGTTTACCTTAACCGGCAAGTTCGACGTGTTGGGGGTGGATCTTCCGTCGAGAAGATATACCAGAAACTATTGCGCCTGGAAATTCAAATCCGCGGAGTGCGGATATTCGGGAGGAGAAACGTCGTGCAACAAGACACAGCAAAGATGCAAGGAGATAGGAAATTACGCCAGGTTCGGAGCTTTCCCTTCGGTGCCGACAGGACGGATATACATCATGTAGAGAAGCTGATCATCGATAAGTATCTGGGTATTCCTTACAAGCACCGGGGCCGGGAGATGGACGGCCTGGACTGCTGGGGGTTCTTAAAGCTTGTATATGCGGATCTTGGTTTCAGGCTGTTTGATATCGAGGACTTAGAATACGGCCGGGCATGGGGACTTCGTAACAGAGATTATTTCAAGGAGAATTACGTTAATGACTGGGACAAGGTCGAGATCCCCGATGTATTGGACGGGGTCTTGTTTTTGAACTCCCGGGGAGTGGCAAATCATGCCGGAGTTATTTTTAAAAACAGGAAGTTTATCCATTGTTGCCGGACCGGGGTGATCGTATCGAGGCTGGATGATGAGTCCTGGAAGAAAAGAATCGAAGGCTTTTATAGGTTGAGGAATAAAGCATGGTAACTATACGCAATATCGAAAATCCTTTTAAGTTAGACCAGGCAGAAATCAAAGAGTTCGATTACTCACGAAGCGAAACTGTCCGCAGTCTGCTGGATAAGTCTGGGTTTGATTATAAAGATAAACGGGTTATCGTTACCGGCAAAAAGATTAAGGAACTCGATGTCCGGGTTGAGCAGGGAGATGAGATAACCGTTATCCCTGAGGTAAAGGCGCCGGTAATAGCTGTTGTTTCCTGGATTGTTTCAGCCGTAGCGGCGTATGCGATAGCCCATCCATTTATCTTCGCTTTCTTCGTATTGTCTTTGGGATATTCGATTTACCAATACATGAACCAGCCGAAGATGGCTGATTTCAATTTGGGATCCGTCGGATTGGACGAAGGTTCGCCTACATACGGATGGGACGGCGTCCAGACCATACAGGAAGTCGGCGTACCGGTTGCGGTGGTTTACGGCGAGCATAAAATCGGCGGCAATATCATCAACCAGTTCATCCGGGATGACGGGGACAAACATTATCTGAATGTGCTCCTGGCCTTATGCGAAGGTGAAATCGAGGCGATCGGTGATATCTATATCAATGATAATTCAATCGACAATTTTGACGGAGTCGACGTAGTCAAACGCTACGGCACCAATGACCAGGCGTTGATCGAGGATTTCGAGGACCTGCATAATCTTCATTCGGTCAACGTGAATCTTTTGAAAGACGATCCCTATGTTTACGAGACGGTCGATTCGGATGTCGAAGGGTTCGAGATTCTTTTAAGGCTGAATAACGGCCTGTATCAACAGAGTTCCAGCGGCGGGATAAGCAGCTGGAGCGTAATTTATAAAGTAGAATACAAACTGCATACTTCAGGCACATGGATTGATTTGGGCGAGACCGGAATTTCCGACAATTCACGTTCTGCCGTCAGAAGGACTTTCAGGAGAACAGGGCTTACCCCCGGCAAGTACGATATCAGGGTAACGAGGACGTCCGATGACAGTTCTCTTGATCCTTTAAAGCAGGGAGATTTGACCTGGTATCAGACCGATGAATTAAAAACCGACAGCCTTAATTATCCCAACACCGCTTTGCTTGGGTTGAAGCTTTTGGCTACCGAGCAGCTCTCCGGCGGCATGCCTAATATTACGACTATCGTTAAAGGAAAAAAAGTCCTCATTCCTAACATCTTAAACGGAGCAACTCCGGTTGACTGGGAAGATTATTATTGGGATGGTTCGGATTACAGGTTGTTGTCCGACGATACGCTTTTATCATGGGACGGCTCGACCTATGTCGAGAAATATTCGGCCAATCCCGTATGGTGCCTGAGAGATTTTGTTACCAATAACCGTTACGGTTTAGGAGAGTTTATAGCCATTGGGAATTTGGACGCTGTTTCTCTTTTGGAGATGTCGAGGTATTGCGAGGAAAAGATTGGCGACGGAGACGGCGGTTTCGAGAAAAGATTCAGGATGGATGTGGTAATCGATTCCAACACCAAGGCGCTGGATGTCTTGATCCAGTTATGCGCTACTTTCAACGCCATGCCGGTGTATAGCGCAGGCGGGATATCATTCAAGATAGATAAACAGGCCAATCCTACCCAGTTATTCAGCATGGGCAATATCATCAAGGATAGTTTCGTCCAGAGCTGGAAAACGCTGAAAGAAATCCCCAATGTAATCGAGATCCAGTTTATGGATAAGGATAAGGGATACCGGCAGGAAACAATAGCATATATCGATGAGGATGCTTTGGCGGCCGGAGATCCTATGCGTAAGAGCCAGGTGAGGTTATTTACGACCCGGGCAAGTTATGCTATCCGCGCAGGAAGATACGCGTTGAAGGTGGCCAAGTATATCAACAGGTCGGTATCATTCAAAGCCGGGATCGACGCGGTTGCCTGCCAGGCCGGAGATATCATCTCGGTTTCGCATGACGTGCCGCAGTGGGGTTTCTCGGGCCGGGTTCAGGCAGGTTCGACAACCACGCTGGTAAAACTGGACCGGACGATGGATATCGAAGACGGCAAGTCCTATAAGATTCAGGTTAGGTTTTCCGATGATACCATAGAGGAACGGTCTATCACATCTCCTGCAGGCAGTTATACGGAGGTGGAGTGTACGGCGTTTTCTACTGCACCTCAAGGCTTCGATGTATATGCAATCGGTGAGACGAACAAGGTCAAAAAAGATTTCCGCATCGTGTCTATCCAGAGGGAAGGCAAGGATGAAGTCCAGATATCGGCTTTGGAATATAACGAGAATGTCTATGACGACAGCGATGTGATCATTCCCGATAATAATTATTCCTCTCTGGATTTTACCATTCCTTATGTGTCGAATGTGGTATTGACCGAGAGAGTGGTTACTCTTGCAGACGGCACCATAGAGAACGCGATAGATGTGTGCTTTGAGCTTCCCGACTTGGGCGCTTCGGAATTGATGAACAGGTTTAAAGGCGTCAATGTTTATTATTCGGATAACGACGGCGTGAACTGGTATTACGTGGGCTACACCGAAGGAAGCAGTATGTCGATAATCGGCAATATCGAAGTCGGTTCGACTTATAAAGTCTGCGTGACGAGCGTATCTTACGACGGCCAGGAAACCGCAAAGCCTGATTCGCCCTTTGCCGAGATTACCATTACCGGAAAAACCGACTTACCCAATGACGTTTCCAATTTCGCTTATACCTTTTTGAATGAGATAGTCTTTACCTGGGATAAATGCCCGAACGTTGACCTGGCAGGTTATGAAATCAGGACCGAAGACGCGAACTGGGGAGTGCAGAGCGCGAGCCTCATTTACAGGGGATCGGCAAACACGTTTACTGTCGTGACACCTTCATCGAGAAACCCAGGCACTTATTACATCAAGGCTTACAACACGTCCGGCGGTTATTCCGAAACGGCGCAGTCAGTTACGCCCACGAACGCAGCTCCTTCTACGCCGACCATTGCGGCTACGCAGTGGTTCGGGTTTGCCAAGATAGAATGGTCGGATGTCAGCGACGAGGATTTGAAATATTACGAAGTTTATAAATCTCCTACCAATGTCTGGGGAGGCGAGGAGGTTTTAGAGGTAAAGGTTCCCGGCACAGCGGCCATAGTTCAGGGTAACGCCCCGGTTGACGCCAAAGCTGACGCGGCAGATGCGACAAGCATTACGGACGCGGATATAGCCGGTTACGGCACGGATTATTTTGTCGGTGATGTGATCGTTCAGACAAGCGGGACTTATAAAGGCCAGGAGGCAATAGTCACAGCCTACAATAATTCGACAGGGCAGGTAACGGTTGCTTCCTGGCCGTCAGGCACGCCCGATATCGATGACGAGTTCGCAATAAAAGACAGGGCTTATTATAAAGTAAGGGCGGTAGATACTTACGGGCCCGGAAGTTTCTCCTCTGCGGTTACCATAAACTTCACGCCTTTGAGCGAAGCGGAAATAGGAGACGCTATAATATCGGCGAGAAAACTTATTGCCGGAGAAATTATTACTTTATCCGCTCAGATAAAAGATCTTATAGTTACCAACGCCAAGATTCTTGACTTGGATGGAAGTAAAATCACCGCCGAATCAATAACACTTTCTAAATTGGCAGGCGACGCCATCCCGGCCAAGACATACTATCAGGATGATGAGCCTACTTCCGGAATGAACGACGGAGATTATTGGATTGATACCGATGATAACAATAAACTTTATATCTATCAGGTTGATACATGGGAAGTGGTATCCGAAAGCGGCGGCGGAGGCGGCATAACTGTCTTCCGGCAGGATGCCATTCCTACGGCTTTGACTACGGGTGATTTATGGATTGATACCGACGACGGAGACAAGATGTACCGCGCCACTAACCCGGGGGACGATGAAATAATAGCCGGTGAATGGGAATTGATTGATGTTGCTACTGCCACAGGCTGGGCGCACGGATCCGATATAACCAAGATCGACGGCGGAAAGATTTATACCGATTCGATTACGGCCGACAAGATAAGCGTAAATCAACTGGACGCGCTGGCAGTCAATACCGGAAGCCTGACCGTAGACGAATATATACAAAGCTCCGATTATGTAGAAGGCGTATCGGGTTTTAAATTGACCAATAATGATGGCTTGAAAATCTGGACCGGAGAGGTGAACGTCCAGGCTTTAACCGGAATTATCACTCAGATAAAAGAAGCTACCATAAGTAATCAATCCATAGCTTCCACTACTTTTGCCGATTTATTGACGTTGAATTTGACCACCGAAGCTTCCAACTTATTGATAATTTTCTCTGCCGGAGATACCTATGGTTCTACAGACGGCTGTTTGGTCGAATTCAGGATACAGGTCGACGGCGTGACCAAGACAGGAGCTATTTACGGCATAGATGATATACAGGCTACGGGAGTCGGCGGAGGAGCCAATCCGGAAACCGATAACGCCGGAGATCATCAGCATAATATCAATGCGGGTTGCGAGTATAGTCCTGACTGCGACAGCGAAGGTGATCATTCACACGGCTTTAGCTTGGACGATCATAGCCACGAAATAGAGACCTTCAACTGGAGGGTTCCTCCGGCATTACAGAAGTTCGTGGCGGTAAGCGCTACTTCCCATACCGTGAAAGTCCAATGGAGAAGGACGGGTTATGGGACAGCCTACATCGGCAGTACCTACGGAGCGCAGTTGACGGTAGTCGAATTCAGGAAAAGCGGGACATGATAAAACGGAGGATTGAATGCTTGAAGAACTAAAACAACAACTGAAACGATTGGAAGGCACGGCCGTGCAGCTGAAGGAATCGCAGGAAAAAGCAAAGATAGCCTATTGGCAGACCATAGGCCGCATAGCGCAGCTTGAAGATATCATTAAAACCTTGAAAGAAGAAGCGGCAAAAAATAAAGATGGAAATTAAAATTATGCAGGAAAAAACCATACCCGAACGCCTGGCGGTCATCGAAACGGAAGTTACGAATATCAAAGATACCCTGGATGACATCAAGAACAATCATCTTAATTCTATCTACAAGAAATTCGACGATATCTGGAAGAAGTTCAATTGTTTCGAGAAGAAGCTGACTAACAGGTTACCTTTATGGGCGACATTGATGATAACGCTTTTGAGTTCCCTGGTCGTAGGGCTCATTGTATATGGAGTAATGAGAAAGTGAAGGAGGCGAGATAAGGTGAAGAAAATAATCATGATTTCGGCGGCAGTTTTGGTTCTGTCCGGATGCGCAGGAATTCCTTTCCCGAAGATTACCACTCCCAAGAAACCCGAGACGGTTTACAACTGGCGTGAAGAAGTGACCACTAAGCCCAGGGCGATAATAGCTGACAATAAGGCTTATGTGGTCGAGGAAACAAAAAAGACCCTGCAGGTGGGGTTGGAGAACACTCCCCGCAGATTGACGCTGGGCGAGAAAATCGGCAACTGGTTTTCAGGTTTGAGCCTGCTGGCTATCATTGCCTTAATTGTGGGCTTGGTTTTGTGCCCGGGCGCGACTTTGGCCTGGCTGGTCAAACTTCTTTTCAAGTGGAAAAGGGCAATGAGAGAGACGGTGGCGGCCATCAAGGAAGCCAAAGCAACTGAGAATACCGAATTGCATAATGCCCTGAAAGATAAGCAAAGCGTCGAGACCAAGAAGATTGTCGGGCAGATAAAGGCGGATCTTTAAGAGTTAAAAATAACTTGCCATACGGGAGATTATACGGCCTAATCCTTCCCTATGGTAATTAAGGATTTCAGCAAAGTAAAGATTAACCAATCGGAAGATGTAGCGGCCCTTATAACGATTCTCCTCAAGGTCGAGGATACGATTGACAGGGACAAAGAACATCTGTGGGTAATCGGGCTCAACGTAAAAGGCAGGATAAAATTCGTTGATTTAGTGCATCTGGGCAGTTTAGACGGTAATCTTGCTTCGCCGCGTGAGGTCTTTCGCCGGGCAGTCATGAACGGCGTCAAGGCAGTCATCATTGCTCATAATCATCCTAGCGGAGATCCCAGGCCGTCGCCGAAGGATCGCAGTATAACGAAGAAGTTGGCCAAGGCCGGTCAGGTATTGGAGATAGCTCTTTTAGATCATGTAGTTGTCGGCGAACAAGGCAGGTATTACAGCTTTGGGGATGCCGGAAAAATTCCCGAGGCAGTATGAATAAGTACCAGTGGCCAGCTTCGCGATTGGGAGAGAAAGAAATGGCTTTGTTGTTTCGACAGAGGCAGAAGACCAAAGAGAGTATTTGTGAGTTACTGCGCAAGGCAGTGCATATTGCCTATGGTGAGGTTAATAATAACGGGAGAAAAAAGGAGGTTCGGGATGGCGAATAAAGAAAAACAGAAAAAGAAGAAGCAAAAGAAATCGGCGGCAACGCGCGCTCAGGTTGCCGAGGTTCAGCCGGAGACCAGAGAAACCCGGCAGGTCCTTATGCTCAAGGCAAAGGAGCGGGGCATAAAGAATTTCCGGGTACTTAACAAGGATGAGCTTATGCATGTTCTTGCGGAAGGAATTACTCAGCAGGAAATTGATGCGCTGGTGGCCGGAGCGGTTAAAAGATGGAAGTCTGGCTGGGGCTCGGGAAAGCCCAGAAACAAAGCAAAATAATAAGATACCGATCATCCTTTGAACCTCCGCTGGAATTATGCTGGCGGAGGTTTTTTGTTTCCATTGGCAGGCCTTTGTGCTATAATCCATAAATATGGGTATACGGAGAATAATGCTAAAGCACCAATCAAGGAGTGGAACATGCCTGCCAGTAAACGCATAAAGAAAACGACTATCGAAATTACGCAAGACCAATATTTTTTCCTGAAAGAAAAAGCCCTCGCACTCCAGAAACAAAACAAGAATTCATCCATTGTTTCTATAATTAGGGATCTCATAGAGGATGATAGGAAGAGATGGGTAAAAATAAAATGAGGAGCTTAAATGATTACTAATTTATTGAAAGCTATTAACAATTTAACCCAGAATCCAATTCACGCAATACGTCAGCATTATACAGGCATTAATAGGGCTAACAGCATGGGCGAAGCTCTAGAATATTATGTGCGGGATTTATTTTGTGGTTCTGTGAATGTAACCACCGAGCAAGAAAGAAATTCAATTTACTCTGCCAACTTTTCTTATCTGGGAAACCAAAACAATCCTCCCGATATTATTATTCGTGGCGGTGATGCCATAGAAGTAAAGAAGATTGAAAGCATACGTTCAGGCATAGCGCTCAATAGTTCATATCCGAAAAGCAAATTATATGCGGATAGCCCAATGATAACCCAAGCATGCCGTGAATGCGAAAGTTGGGCGGCAAAAGATATTGTTTATGTTATTGGTGTAGTTAACAGAGATCAGCTAAATGTGTTATGGCTTGTTTACGGTGATTGCTATGCCGCTGATAAAGAAATATACGAAAGGATAAAAAACACGATATCATCGGGATTGGAGACTTTAGAAGGCATTGAGCTATCACAAACGAATGAATTAGGACGCATTAATAGAGTTGACCCTCTGGGCATAACTTGCCTTCGGATTCGAGGCATGTGGCATATCGATAACCCCATTCGAGTTTATGATTACGTGTCGGAAATACCCGCCTTGTCTAACGGTCTTTCCGTCAATGTCGTTATGAAAAAAGAAAAATATTATGCATTCCCTGATGAGGACAAGAATAGACTTGAAAACTTATCGGATCCAAGGCTAGATATCAAAGACATAATGTTGAAGTCACCCAACAATCCGGCAAATTTGGAAGAAGCAAAACTAATAACCTTTAGGAGTTAGGATGAAAATACTATCACTTTTTTCTGGTGCGGGAGGATTAGATCTTGGTTTTGAAAAGGCGGGCTTCCATATAGCGTGGGCAAATGAGTACGATAAGTCTATATGGGAAACGTTTGAATTTAATTTCCCAAAAACAATTTTAGATCACCGAAGCATTATCGATATCCCATCTAACGAAATTCCTGACGGGGCTGTAGGGGTTGTTGGCGGTCCTCCATGCCAAAGCTGGAGCGAGGCTGGAGCGGGTCGAGGCATAAATGATTCAAGGGGCAAGCTGTTTTATGAATATATAAGGATCTTGAAAGACAAGAAACCAAAATTCTTTCTTGCTGAGAATGTGTCTGGGATGTTGCATATCAAACATGGCGAAGCGGTGCAGAATATATTACATGAATTTGAAAATGCCGGATACAGTGTGAAGTATGAACTTTTAAATGCAAGCAATTATAATGTCCCCCAAGATAGAAAAAGAGTTATTTTTGTTGGTTTTCGCAAAGAAATAGGTGTTTGTTTTGAGTTCCCAAAAGGAAATGTTCAGCCGATTCTTAAGGATGCAATATGGGATATCAAAGATACTGCAATTCCTGCCCTTTCGTACAATAAAGCTAATCCTGAGAATAAATTAGCACTACCTAACCATGAATATATGAATGGCGGTTTTTCTACTATTTATATGTCGAGAAATAGAGTCCGTTCTTGGAATGAGCCATCGTTCACGATCCAAGCCGGAGGTAGGCATGCGCCTATTCATCCGCAAGCGCCCAAGATGGTCTTCGTTGAAAAAAATAAGCGTGTATTCGTTAAGGGAAAAGAAAAATTGTACAGGAGGCTGTCAGTTAGGGAATGTGCTAGAGTGCAGACATTCCCAGATGATTATGTTTTTAAATATACCACCGTTGCCGATGGGTACAAAATGGTAGGCAATGCTGTACCTGTTGAATTTGCAAGGCATTTGGCAATAGCAATAAAAAAAGTTTTATTGCTATCTGGGGAAGGAACATCCAAAAAGACTGATAAGGAACATGGCAGACAAATTCTTGCCAAATGTTAGAAGCCGTATTATGTCCAAGATCCGGGGCAAAAATACGAAAATCGAGGTTGTTGTTTTCCGTGAACTGCGGAAAAGAGGAATTTATTTTCAGAAACACTATAAGAGTATTGAAGGAAATCCTGATATAGCGTTGCCGAGAAAAAAGAAAGCTGTTTTCGTAGACGGTGATTTTTGGCATGGGTATCAGCTTAAAAAACTTAAGGCAAGGCTTCCAAAGGGATACTGGATATCTAAAATTGAGAGAAATGTAAAGAGGGATAAAAAAAATAGATCACTTCTAAGAAAAAAAGGCTGGCAAGTTATAAGGGTATGGGAACATGAAATTGAAAAAGACCTTGACGCTTCAGTTAATAGAATAAAGAGCTTTTTACTAAATGAGGTGTAGATGGCAAAACACAGACCATTCAAACAGGATAAGGGATGGGACGGCGAGCCGTTATGGATACCTAATATTAAACTTTCGGAAGGAAAGAATTTTTATAAGGTCGACAGGTAGATGGATAACTTGACGCCTGAACAGCGCAGGAAAAATATGCAGAATATCCGGTCGGAAGGAACCCGTCCGGAGCTGTTGATTGCTAAAGAGCTGAGAAGGCAGAAGATATATTTTGCAAAGAATGTAAAAACGATCACCGGCAAGCCGGATTTCGTTTTCCGACGAAAGAAAGTAGCCGTATTTGTCGATTCGGATTTTTGGCACGGTCACCGGACTCGGTGCATCATGCCGAAATCGAACTGTGAATTCTGGGAAAACAAGATTGCACGAAATAAGCAACGTGATAAAGATGTCAATCGTGAACTTAAGAAGCAGGGGTGGACAGTGTTACGCTTATGGGAAAAAGACATAAAGAAGAATATGACGAAAATCATGGAGAAAGTTCTTAATACATTGGATAAAGAATTCTGAAATGAATAAAATAAATTATACCTTTATTGATCTATTTGCCGGAGCAGGTGGGCTCGCGGAAGGATTTCTTAAAAAGAAATGCGATCCATTAGCCTTTGTCGAAATGGAAAAAGACGCATGCCTTACTTTAAAAACTAGGCTGGCATATTATTATTTACAAAAAAACAATAAATCAAATATTTACGACGATTATTTGATAGGCAAGATATCAAGAGATGAATTATATAAAGCGGTTCCTCAAGAAATCATCGATTCAGTCATTAACTGTGAAGTAAACGAAAGCAACATAAATGGGATATTTACCCGTATACATTCCATATTGAAAAAATCTTGCTGTAAAAAAATAGACATTATTGTAGGTGGGCCTCCTTGCCAGGCCTATTCACTTGCCGGTAGGTCGGCTGACAAGGATAGAAAGAAATATGATTCACGCAATCTGCTGTACAAAATATATGCGAAATTTTTAAAAGAATTTCAACCTAGTTTGTTTGTATTCGAAAATGTTCCGGGCTTATTGTCTGCGAATGAAGGCCGGTATTATAAAAACTTAAAAAAATATTTCCGTCGGATAGGATATCTTGTAGATGAAGACATCTTAGATGCTTCCGATTTTGGGGTTTTACAAAAACGTAAGAGAGTATTGCTTGTTGGTTGGCAAAAAGGATTAAAAATTGGGTACCCAAGCTTTGACAAAGAAACTGAAAAAATTGGTACTGGAGAATTGTTTTTTGACCTACCCTTCTTAAAAGCCGGTGAATCGAGGCGCGTTTGTAAGTACACAAAAGATGCGAGTGAGTATCTTATTTCTTCAGGAATACGAAACGGCAGAAGCTTTGTAACTCAACACATTTCAAGACCGCATAATACAAAAGATCAATGGATTTACGGTCTTGCAATTGATCTTTTGGAGAAAAATGGTCACAGACTTAGGAATTCCGAAATTCCAGAAGAAAAAAGAACTCAGAAGAATATAACATCCTTCCTGGATAGATTTAAGGTGGTTGCGAAAGATCAGTTGTCTCATACAATTCTGGCGCATATTGCAAAGGACGGACATTACTATATTCATCCTGACAAAAAACAATTACGTTCGTTATCTGTCAGGGAGGCAGCTAGAATTCAATCATTTCCGGATGATTACTTTTTTGAAGGATCTCGAACCTCGGTCTTTCGACAAATTGGTAATGCTGTTCCTGTTATGATGGCTGAGAAAATTGCGGAGAAAATTAAGGAGATATTATCAAATGGATACTAAATTAAGTTTCGAACCCAAGGCAAGACTTTTGCTTCAGTTGGGGGATCAGCTGATTAGAAGTGAAAGCATCGCATTGCTTGAGATTATTAAGAATTCATATGACGCTAATGCGTCAGTTGTGCGGGTTTCTATGAAGAATATTGATAATCCTGCAAGCGGAGAAATTGTTATCGAAGATGATGGGATTGGAATGGATGCAGACATCATTAAAAATATTTGGATGCAGCCGGGAACTGATTACAAATGGAAAATTATTCAAGGCATAAAGAAGGTCGATAAAAAGAATCGGATTCCAATAGGGGAAAAGGGAATTGGACGATTTGGTGTTCATAAACTTGGATTCCAGATAGAGCTTGTGAGCAGAAAAGAAAATAAAAAAGAAATTATGCTTAAAATGAATTGGAAAGATTTCGATACTGATGATTTGTTGGTAAAAATTCCAGTCGTTTTAAGGGAGAGAGGAACGCCGGAATATTTTACTGGGAAAAAGACTGGAACGAGAGTGATTATTAGAGATTTGAAAAACGCATGGACTCGGGAAGCTGTGCGCGAGTTATATAGGTCTGTTAATTCTTTGAGTTCCCCTTTTGAAACACTGGATTCATTCCGAGTCTATTTTAACCTTGATAAGCAAGAGTGGCTTGCGGGATTAGTGACATTTGATGATATTAAAAACCACGCCTTGTACTATGGCGAATGCATTATCGAGAATAATTCTATTAAACGTTTGAAGTATGAGTTTCGGCCATGGGACACGATGTCAAAGTTGCAAGGACGAAAACATGAGTTAAGAGATGTTCGAATGGTCGAGCAGGTTTTAAATAGTGACACAGGGAAAATGGAGTGGGTTGATATAGATTTGTCGAAGCACAAGCTTGGAGTGATTAAATTTAAAATTTTAATATTCGATCGAGCAAGCAAGATTTTATCGCTTGGATTAACAGATAAGAAGGGTTTTAAAGAGTATCTGGATATAAACGGAGGCGTGAGAGTATTTCGTAGTGGCATTCGCGTATATGATTACGGCGAGCGTTCTAATGACTGGCTCGGGCTGGATATTCGCAGAGTTAATCAGCCTGGGAAGACCCTTAGTAATAACATAATAATCGGCGCAGTATACCTCGATCGGGTAGCCAGTGCTGATCTCGAGGAAAAGACAAACCGGGAGGGTTTTGTTGAAAACGCGGCGTATTTCAAATTCTTATCTGCTGTTAATTTTGCCTTAGAAAAAATATTAACCGAAAGGAATACGGATAAAGAAAAAGTGCGTAAACTTTTTAGCCCTACCGCACCGGACGAACCGGTAATGGGCAATCTTAAAATATTACAGGATAAGATTATAAAAGAGATTCCCAAAGGGAAATTCCGAAATGAACTGGTAAAAACAATTAAGGACATAGAAGCTGACTACAAAATGATAAACCAGATCTATACCAGGAGTGCCAGCGCTGGGTTGAGCCTTGGAATCGTGATACATGAAGTCAGTAAAATCATAGATGAATTGCTGGCGGCAGTTGACGAGATCCCTTCGCATAAGCATATTGTTTCGCTGGTAAAAATATTACATAAGACAGTTAGTGACTATGCTGGCGTAATAAAGCAAAGCACAAAATCGAAAGAGGATTTAATCGAGATTATAGACCAGGCGTTATCAAATATTCAGTTTCGAATAAAAGCGCATAAAATTGAAATAATCAAAAGCTATAAGAAGCGGTCAAAAATAAATGCGGTGGTTAAGTGTGCTCCTAATTTGATAATTAGTACGATTATAAATTTGATCGATAATTCGATATGGTGGCAAAATTATGCAAACATAAAAAGCAAAAAAATTATTATAGATATTACCGAAGAGCACAAGGGATATACTTCGATTTTAATTGCTGATAACGGTCCCGGATTTAGTATATCTCCGGAAGAAGCCGTAAAACCGTTTATTTCCGATAAGCCGGGTGGTATGGGGCTTGGATTGCATCTTGCTTATGAAGTTATGAATGGTCAGCGGGGAGAGCTAATTTTTCCTGAAGTTGGTGATTATGATCTTCCAAGCGAATTTAAACACGGAGCAAGATTATTACTTGCATTTAAAAGATAGATTATGAAAAAGTATCAATTGCCATTAGACGGTTCGGTAGTAATCCTCGAAGATAAAGTTGGAGAAGCTTTGCCCCTTATAAAGCTTCTTTCGAAAAAGGGAATTGCTACAACGTACTATACAGGAGCAGACATTGAATTACCTGAAAAGCCGGTACAAAAAATAAGATTAGCTTTTATCGATATACAATTATTTGGTCCGAGTGACGCACATTCCTACGCACAAAATATTCTTAGGATTTTAGATAGAATTATACCTGTAAATAACGGTCCCTATATTTTAATTGTCTGGAGTAAAACGGACGATATCAATGCAGAGACGCTCGAAAGAGAGATAATGGCATGGACTAAACCGCCTGCAATTGTTTTGGGATTAAGCAAGTCATCTTATTTTAAGAGATTTGTTGATTTGTCTAGGCGGGATAATTTAATTGAAAAATTGGACAATTCTTTGAAAACCCGATTTTCCAAAGAAGATTTAGATGTTGTCAAGAACGCGATTAATGGATTTTACCAAACAGACATAGCTTTGGCGCCTAAAAAAGATGCGCTGAAGAAAATTTCAAATGAATTATTGTCTATGCTTCAAGGATTAGATGTGTTGCAGCTGTTTGCAGCTTGGGAGAGCTTTATTAATAAAACCTCTGGCGAGATAGTCGAATCTTTCTCTTCGCTTCATCCTTCTGACGCATACTGGCAAAGTAATTTGAAGTCTACTATTTATCGAATGGCGCACACGCAACTCGGCAAAAGACTTGGATCAGCCGCAGATGAAGAATTGATAAGAAATGCTTTAAAAACACTGAATCATATATTTCTGGGTGCAATAGAAAATACAACCTACAAAAATAACGATTTCTTTAGAACAATTACAATAGGAAAGAATATTTCATCGTTTTCGAGAAAAGTAAATGGAAAGAAATACGACATCAAATGGTCGGTAAAGTCAGGAGATTACCAATTGTATGTTGATGGAAAAGTATTGCCTACCGGAGCTGGACCTAAAAAAAAGAACAAAATTTATGATTTAAGTAAGCGAGGGACAAATAATTCCGAGAAAGACACTATAAGACAGATTATTGATGATTATTTGTCTATTGAGCCTGAGATAAACGCTAAACTATTTATAGATTTTAATATTTCTGCTAAGGAATGCTCTGGTGCTGTCTATAAAAAGTCTGTACACGGATTCAAGAGAAAGATAAGTCTGCTAGGAAACTATTTCAACGTAGACTCAAAAATATTCAGAAAGAATGGTAATCAAGCGCCTTTTAAAAAGGATGAATTGAAAAACTTTGTATTTATTGAGATGAATGTTATACCTTCTTGTGATAATGCACAGGCAAAATGGCTAAAATCTAAAATGCGATTATTGCCAGGGATAATGTTTCCTAAAGAATATTTTAATGATTTAAAGGAAGGGGATTCATTTTATAAAACAATGCCACTGCTCAAAATTGATAATCAATGTTATCAATGCGTATTTGATTTTCGTCTTCTCAAATCGGAAGATATCCCCAGGAGTATTAGCAAAAGAAGGAAAACGTGGTTTAAAATTCGAAATGAAGTTTTAGCAGATATCCTGTCGAGGCTATCAAGTCATGCAAGCAGAGTAGGAGTGGCACTTGTTGAATAACTTGCCCAACAAAAATTGGAGTCGTGACGAACTAATTGTAGCATTTAACCTGTATTGTAAGACACCTTTTACAAAAATTAATGCAAGCAACAGAGCCGTTAAGGCATTGGCCCCGACACTTGGTCGTTCTGCTTCGGCAGTCGCTCTTAAACTTGCTAATTTTGCCAGATTAGATCCTGCTCTGCAGGAAAGAAATATTGCTGGAATGCGCCATGGTAGCAAGAGTGAGGTTTCTATCTGGAATGAATTCCAAGGTAATTGGGAAGATCTCGCATATCAAAGCGAACAGATATTAGCGAAATTAAAGAACGATACTGTTGAGGAAGTTGCACAGGTCAGTGTAGAAGATTTACCGGTTGAGGGTAGGGAGCGGGAGATTATTGTTAAGGCCAGGGTTAACCAGTCTTTTTTTCGTAAAACAGTTTTGGCTTCTTATAATAACCGGTGTTGCATTACTGGTATCACAGCCTCGGAACTTCTTGTCGCGAGTCATATTGTGCCGTGGTCTGTTGATGTAAAGAACAGGATGAATCCATGTAACGGTTTATGCCTTAACGCATTACACGATAAGGCATTTGATCAGGGGTTGATTACTATTACAGTTGATTATTCGATACGGATATCAGAAATTTTTAAGAAGCACCACGCTGAAACAGCGGTATTTTTTACTATGTTTGAAGGAAAGAAAATAACGCTTCCGCAAAGGTTCCTTCCGGCGCGGGAGTTTATCGAATTTCACAATAAGTCTGTTTTTATTGACCGATAAAAAAATTATGGATCAGCTTCGAAATTTGGGTGATAGTAGACAAACTGGGTTTTGTTGTTATTGCGGGAAAAACACGGAAACCCGTGATCACGTTCCTTCAAAAGTTTTTTTGGATGAGCCCTATCCCGAAAATTTGCCCGTTGTATTTGCCTGTCAGTCATGCAATGAAGGTTTTTCGCTTGATGAAGAATATCTTGCGTGTCTTATCGAGTGTGTGGTTTGTGGGACGGTGGATTATATGGGTGTGGAACGCAAGAAAATTGCTTCGATTTTTCAAAGGAAGCCCGCACTGGTTTCAAGATTTGCCCAAGCGCGGAAGGAAGTCGGCGATGGTTTGGCTTTTTCTGCGGAATTACCGCGTATAAAAAATGTATTATTGAAATTGGCACGTGGGCATGCTGTCTATGAATTGAATGAGCCGCAACTTGATGAGCCATCATGTTTGACATGTATCCCGCTGTTCGGTATGGATCCAGGGCAGAGGGTTAAATTTGAAGCATTGCCGAGATCTTTAAAATCTCCAGAAGTAGGCAGCCGCAGTTCTCAGCGTTTGGTTGTAAATGAACCTGGGTTAGTTTTATGGATGACGGTTCAGCAGGGAAGATATCGGTATCTTGCATTTGTAGATAGCGGAATAATAATTCGAATCGTCATTAGGGAATATCTTGCCTGTGAGATAGGCTGGGATTAGATTCGGTTGTCCACGTTAAGAGATAGAACATCGGCGAAAGTTTTTTGATACATAAAAGGCGTTCAGACTATACTGTTCTGAGTCACAGCGGGGAGTCGATGAGCAGGGGGGAGATCAGAATTTTGGCACCAGGCTTTTAGGCATTTTTGCCAAAATAATATTACACGAGAACATTTGTTTCCGGGGTTAGATGGATTTGCTCGCTCTCTTCTTAATTCAATCCCGATTGATGAATATTGATTAGCAGAGTGTAATAGTAACTATTTTTTGTAGAGGCTGAATGAAGAAAAAAATCATAAGCAGGTATTTATCACAGGAAACTTTCTCAGTCGTAAAAAGAGATTTCAGTTTTCTGGTAGATCGGATTAAGCAGTCAGGCTTCGAATACGGGCTAGAGATTCGCGACAATTACATGAATCTCTATTATAAAGGCAACAGTCTTGGCAAGGTGTCTTACCGTAGATCAAAGAAGTTGTATGAGATTAAAATACACCATAAATTTGTAGAAGGTCTGGGGGCGGCGATTAAACGATTTAAATATTCCCGGGAAAAGGACTATTTTGTTTTTTACCTCGAGAGTAAACAGCTTCATCCTTTCTTTAGTAAGAGAAATTTGCTGTCCATGGGGCAAAAAGTAAAAAAAGTTCAGTTTCAGGAAGAGATTGTCTTTGAGCAAATGCTGGTCACAGATAATGCAAATAGGAACGATTTGATAATCATTGACCGGCAGGTTGTTGATAGGAACAGTTCTACCAAGATGGATCTTCTCGCTCTTAAACGCAATAGTTCAGGCAAGTATCAGTTTTGCGTGATTGAAGTCAAGCTTGGGAATAATACGGAATTAAAGGGCAAGGTTTTTTCTCAACTCAACGGATACATGGAACGTATCGCGAAAAACTTTCAGGAATACAAAGAATGTTATGAAAAGAATGCTCTTCAGAAGCAGGAGCTTGGTTTGTTGCCGGAGAGCCTTAAAATAAGTATTGATAAAGATGTATTAGGGGTCGTGGTTGTTGGCGGATATTCGGGATTGGCTAAGCAAAACATAAGAGAGTTAAAAACACACCACCCTGCCATAAAAGTCCTGCATATAAAAAATGAGATTGATCTCAGTGAGGCCAGATGATGAGATTAACAATTCACCGTGGAACAAAAGAAATAGGCGGCACCTGTATTGAGTTTCAATCGAATGATTCCCGGATAATCGCAGATTTGGGAATCCCGCTGGTATTCGGCGGTAAAGACCAACCCTTTGATTCAAAAATACTCGAGAAGAAATCAGCCAGGCAGCTGTTGGTTGCAGGTATATTACCTGCTGTCGATGGATTGTACGCAGGTAGCGATCCGGGTGTTGATGCTGTTTTGATATCGCACTCTCATCTAGATCACTATGGACTGCTTCGCTACATTCACCCAGATGTCCCAATATTCTTGAGTGAAGGCGCAAAAAATATGATTGAAATTTCGGATATGTTCACACCGCATCGAACGGGTAAACTAAACGCCCGCATTATACGTGATAACAATAAGGTTAAGGCGTCTGGATTTAAAATTACACCGTTTCTCGTTGATCATTCAGCTTTTGACGCAATGGCATATCTTATCGAAGATGATAAAACAAGAGTGTTTTATTCGGGTGATTTCAGAGGGCATGGCCGTAAAAGCGCACTTTTCAAGAAGATGGTTTCTTCTCCGCCAAAGGATATCGATTGCCTTATCATGGAAGGCTCTATGCTTGGGCGGGCCGATCAGGTTTACAAAAACGAGATAGATGTTGAGCAAGGGATTAAGGATATTTTGGAAAAGAAGGAAAACATTGCTTTTCTTTTCGTTTCTTCACAGAATATCGACAGGTTAGTTTCGGCATATAAGGCGTGCCGAAAAACAGGCTCAACTTTCGTGATCGATTTGTATACGGCGTTTATTTTGCATAAGCTCGGGGAGAAAACAAAAAGCTTGCCTCAGTATAACTGGCCGAATGTCCGAGTAAAGTTTTTTAAATTTCATGCTGATAAGATAGCGGAGGCAGGGCATGAAAAACTGTTATATTTATTCAATCAAAAAAAGATCGAAATGGAAGAAATTAACCGTTCCAAGGAAAAGGTTCTGATGATTCTGAGAGACAATTCTCTGTTTCCCAGAGTTGTCAGGTATATTCAGCCGATCAATGGCTCGGTGATCATATATTCTATGTGGGAAGGATATCTTACGGATAAATTCCAGGAATATTGCCGGGACAAAGGTATAGTGATTAAGCAGATTCATACCAGCGGGCATGCAACTTTGCGTGATCTTAAGGCTTTTGCGAGTGCGTTGAATCCGAAAACGTTGCTTCCAATTCATACATTTGAGCCCGGGCAGTATCCGGCCTTATTCAGAAACGTCAGAATCATGAAGGATGGAGAGGTTCTTGATTTAGGATAGGATTAGGCGGCAGACGTTTGATTTCGCTACGTTGTTCTTGCTCGGTTTTTAGGCGGGAGAATTAGATATGAAAGATTATTTTAAAAGTTTCCTCTACAAATTAAGAACCGTTAATCCAGTGCGGCTGGTACTCATGGGATATATGTCCTATATTGTTGTAGGCTTTATCCTTCTGTGCCTGCCGTTCATGCATAAAAACTATGTCCCCGTTCTTGATAATCTTTTTACCG
>JBAZKW010000013.1:0-58888 GCA_041650595.1 Candidatus Margulisiibacteriota bacterium | reverse complement strand
TCTCTTTAGAAGCCCCTTATTTTGATAAGACGAAAAAATGACGGGCGATCTTGATATTTGGCTGGCTCTGCAGTCGATCCCCGGATTGGGAGCTTCACGTCTCAAGACCCTGCGCGAAAATTTTCATCCCATTTCAAAGCTTAGGGCGCTTTCTCCAGCGGACATAGCGCGTGCCGATGGGATTGGTGGCCTTTTGGCACAGTCTATTTGCGAAAAACTGCATACTTCCGGTACCCGTAGCGATGTTCCCGAATTTCCGGACGGAGTAAACTATGTAACTATCTCCGAAAAAAACTACCCGAAAAATCTTTTCAATATTTATGATCCGCCGCCGGTTTTGTATGTAAAAGGGGAGATACTGGAAAAAGACCAGGCAGCAGTAGCTGTAGTTGGCACACGAAATCCTTCGCAGTACGGATTGCGTGCAGCTGAGTTCATAACAAAAAGGCTTGTTGAATCAGGACTTACCGTTGTTTCCGGCCTGGCTGCTGGTATTGATGCCTGCTCGCATGACACTGCCCTGCGCTGCGGTGGCAGGACCATCGCCGTGCTTGCTTCGGGGCTCGAAGAGATATATCCGTATTTCAACAAAAGGCTTTCGGAAGATATCGTACGTACGGGAGCTCTTGTATCGGAAATGTGCCGCTCTCCGCATAGGTTTGAAAAATGGAGCTTTCCTAAAAGGAACCGGATCATCTCAGGTCTTTCTTTGGGCACAGTGGTTATTGAAGGTGCCAGGGACAGCGGTTCTTTGATCACAGCAGGTTTTGCTCTGGAACAGAACAGAGAGGTTTTTGCCGTACCGGGAGCGATCTTTTCTAAACAAAGCATCGGGCCCAACAGCCTTATCAAGAGCGGCGCCAAACTGGTTCAGACTGTCGAAGATATTTTGGAAGAGCTCCCCGTAAAAACGCAAACACCGCGGACAGTCCCTATTTTACATACGCTTACGGAAGAAGAATAAAAAGTGTTCGATCTGCTCTCCAAAGGCCCGAAAAATATGGACCTTATCTGTAAATCGTCAGGGATTGTTACATCAGAACTTTCTTCTGTGCTTCTTTCGATGCAGCTCAAAGATATTGTCAAAGAACTTCCCGGCAGAGTTTTTGCTGTTTTATAAAGGCTTTTTTATCGGCCATGTTATAATCAGATTGACAGGAAATCATTATAAGGAGCTGTCTTGTATGGTTTATTTCAGCGACATGTATGCTTCCGAAATACTCGGCCAGATGATTATGGATAGGACCGAAGCAAAAATAGGCAGCGTAAAGGATATCGTGCTCGATGCTTCGGAACAGTTTCCGAAAATGATCGGACTTTTACTTAATATGGAAGGTTCCGATAAGGAAAAGATAATACTTATAGGAGAGCTTAACCTAATAGGCCGCAGGGTGATCTCTTCGGCCGGGATAAAAGAGAACACGGCTTTTGCTTCTTTGCGCAACGGCGAGGTGCTTGTGCGCAAAGACCTTTTGGACAAGCAGATCGTAGATATACACGGCTCAAAAGTAGTACGCGTGAACGATTTGAAGTTTGCCAAAGCAGGGGAAGAGATAAGACTTATTGCCGCAGATGTCGGAATAAAAGGGATACTCAGGCGGCTCAATATAGAAAATTTCGTGACCTCATTTCTTTCGGTATTTGGGATTACGCTCAAAGATGATCTGATCGGCTGGAATTTTGTAGAGCCGCTAAAGACCGATATCGCCGGACTTAAACTGGTTGTCCCTTATGAGGGGATGTCCAAGCTCCATCCTGCCGATATTGCCAGCATAATAAGCCAGGTACACACCGAAGAAAAGACCGCTATCTTCGAATCCCTATCCACTGAGACCGCTGCGGAAGCCCTGCATGAGCTGGAGCCCAGGATACAGGCTTTCCTTATCGGCACGCTTGATACCAAGAAAGCCCTTTCAATAATAGAAAAAATGCCTCCCGACGAAGCTGCCGATGTCCTTGGCGATCTGCAGGAAGAAAAAGCTATGGAACTATTGCGGCTTATGAAGCAAAAAAAAGCCGAAGAAATACAGAGCCTGCTAAAACACGGCGAAGAGACTGCCGGAGGGCTTATGACCACGGAATTTGTGACCATTCCGGCTTCTTTTACCGCAGCCCAGACGATCGAAAGACTGAGAGAACTGGCTCCCTCGGCAGAGACCATTTATTATCTTTATGTTACTGATGACGAAGGACATCTGACCGGAGTTCTCTCTCTGAGAAATCTCATAATCGCCGGCCATAATACTTCCGTCTCTGAAATAAGCTCTTCCAAAATGATTACGGTCAAGCCGGAAGCCAGCCAGAGACAGGTCGCGGATATAATCTCAAAATACAATCTTTTGGCAGTTCCGGTGGTAGATACCCTCAACAGGATAATCGGCATAGTCACCGTCGACGATGTAGTCGACTTCATAATTCCTCCGCTTGCCAGAAGAAAAAGGATGTCAGTAGGATAAAAGGACAAATATTTCATTCTGGGAAAAATTATGGCAAAGATATTGAATAAAAGAATAAATTATTGGAAAATTCGGCTGATCATGTTCCTTGCTGTGGTCGGTCCGGGGATTATAACGGGGACGGCTGATAACGATGCGGGAGGCGTAACTACATATTCTGTTGTCGGAGCTAATTTCGGCTATAAAATGCTGTGGATCCTGATCCTCATAACCGTAATGCTTTATGTTACTCAGGAGATGGGGGCTCGACTGGGTGTGGTTACGGGAAAGGGATTGGGGGATCTTATAAGAGAAAAATTCAGCATAAACATCGCGATATCACTTATGGCGCTTGTGTTTTTTGCCAACTTTTCGAATGTTCTTGCGAATGTTGTGGGAATAGCTTCGGTAGCAGATATATATCATATACCAAGGCTTTTGTTCGTGCCTGTTTTTGTCTTTGCTGTCTGGTTTATCATACTAAAAGGCAATTTTGGTATTGTTCAGAATATCTTTATGACATCGTGCCTGCTTTTTTTCTGTTATATTGTTAACGGTTTTATGGCAAAACCGGATATTCCCCAGATGATATCAGGCAGCATTTTTCCGACCATTGAGATGAACAGGAATTATATCTTTACGGCAACCGCTCTCATCGGGACTACCCTTACTGTTTGGGGGCAGGTTTTTATACAGTCGTACTTTGTCGATAAAGGTATAGATAAGAAACATCTGATTTCTGCCAGGATGGATGTCCTGTTCGGAGCGTTTTGGCTGGCTTTTGTAGCGTTTTCCATAATAATATCCGCTGCCGCCACATTATTCGTCAGCGGTACGGGCATAGATACGGCGATCGATGCAGCAACGGCTTTGGGGCCGGCACTGGGGCCTTTTGCAAAACATCTTTTTGCCTGGGGACTGCTCAATGCGTCTTTGCTCGGCATGTGCGTCATTTCAATGTCAACCGCTTATTTTGTTACTGAGATCATCGGCAGGGAAGGCAAGGTTAGTACGAATTTTAAGGAAGCCCCTCTTTTTTATTCCATAATAGGCGTGTGTTTCTTCATTTGCATGATGCTCGTTTTTATTCCAAATCTTCCGATGGTCTTTATTATGACGGCGTCTCAGGCGATCAACACCTTTATTTTGCCTGTTGTGTTCTTTATATTGTTAAGGCTGATAAACGACAAAAAACTAATGGGTAGTTATGTTAATTCCAGAACGATGAATGTCATTGCCTGGATCACGATAGTCAGCTTTGTGGCCATATCTTCGATCATGCTCTATCTGATGTTGTTCTGACGGGAGCTTTTTAATAAAAATAAAAACCTCTCCGATCCTAGTCGAAGAGGCTTTATTTTGAAAAAAGACCTGCTTAGGCGACTTTCTTCATGAGCTTTTTTCTCTTGATTATGCTCCAAATGATCTTGGTCATGGAAGTAACAGGGATCGCTTTCTTTCCAAAAACGTCTTCCAATGTGTCTGTCTGGCCCTTGAAATCTACTCTCATTTTTGATAATCCGCCGCTTGCCATCTATCTCACCCCCTTTGTTTTCTGGTTTTTTAAGAGCTAAAAACTCTGTCTGGTCTCTTTTATGTTATAATTATAGAGCATATTTTCAGGTTGTCAACAGGTTTTTAGAGCAAAAGACAAATATGCGGAGAGCTAAAAATGTTTAACAAAGTTCTGATAGCCAACAGGGGAGAGATCGCAGTCCGGATAATAAGGGCATGCAAAGAGCTTGGCATCAAGACCGTAGCGATCTTTTCCGAAGTTGACAAGGACTGTCTTCATGTAAAGCTTGCGGATGAATCTTACTGCATCGGTCCCGCGGTACCCTCAAAAAGCTATCTTAATATACCGGCAATAATCTCAACTGCCGAAGTTTCCGGAGCGCAGGCCATTCATCCCGGTTATGGGTTTCTTGCGGAGAATGCCAAGTTTGCGGAGATATGCGCGGCGCACAATCTTATTTTTATCGGTCCTTCGCCGCATTCCATAGAACAGATGGGTGACAAAGCTACAGCGATACAGTGTGCCGTGAGGGCAGGAGTGCCTACGCCTCCAGGTTCGGGAGGAATAGTGAATGACGAGGGAGAAGCTCTCAAGATCGCTAAAAAGATCGGGTTTCCCGTACTGATAAAAGCAACTGCCGGCGGCGGCGGCAAGGGTATGAGGATCGCACCAAGCGAAGATGAATTTGTTTCGCTGATGAAAATGGCAAAGGCCGAAGCACAAGCTGCATTCGGTAATCCGGACGTATATATAGAAAAGTTCATAATAAAACCAAAACATGTGGAGATACAGATACTTGCCGATAATTTCGGTAATACCGTTTATCTCGGGGAAAGGGACTGTTCAGTCCAGAGAAGGAACCAAAAACTCATCGAAGAGGCCCCGTGCGCGGCACTCAACGAAAAGACCAGAAAAAAAATGGGTGAATCAGCGGTCAAAATGGCTAAGGCCGTCAATTACCACGGTGCCGGGACGATAGAATTTTTGCTCGATATAAAAGGCGACTTTTATTTTATGGAGATGAATACCCGCGTTCAGGTCGAGCATCCCATAACGGAGATGGTGACCGGTATTGATATATTGAAAAAACAGATAGCTGTTGCTTCGGGTGAAAGATTGGAACTGAAGCAAAGTGAGATCAAGCCCAGCGGCCATGCCATTGAGTTCAGAATAAATGCCGAAGACCCGGACAAGAATTTTATGCCTTCACCAGGCAAGATCGATTTTTATCTTCCTCCGGGAGGTCCGGGTGTCAGGGTTGATGGTTTTGTCTATAGCGGTTACAGGGTTTTGCCAAATTACGATTCTCTAATTGCCAAACTTGTCGTATACGGAAAAGACCGCGCCGAAGCGCTTGCCAAAGGCAAAAGAGCTCTTGCCGAATTTTTTGTCGAAGGCGTAAAGACCACGATCCCGTTCCACCAAAAAGTCCTGGACATACCGGCTTTTCAAAGAGGCGAAGTCTATACTGATTTCATCCCCTTGCATATAGGCAGCTAAACATGGCAAAACGCTCTACCTCAAGAAGGCTCGCGATGCAGGTCCTTTACCAGATAGATATTTCCGGCATCAGCAAGGAAGAAGCTCTGACAAATGCTCTGGGAGAAGAGGAATTTAAACCGGAAACAAAGGAGTACGCCTTGCGGCTTGTTACCAGCGTTCTCGAAAACATGAAAGAGATCGACAAGAAGATAGGAGAGAGTTCAAAAAGCTGGCCCGTCAAAAGGATGGGTGTGGTGGACAGGAACATACTAAGGCTTGCAGTATGTGAGCTTGATCATATCAAAGAGAATCCTTTTGCGGTAGTGGTGGATGAAGCGGTCGAACTGGCAAAAAAATACGGCGGCAAAGACGCTACAAAATTTATTAACGGCATTCTCTCATCTTTTGCTGACAAATAACATCTTTGCTGCCGTATTAGACGACGTGCCCTCTCCCGGAGGAGCTTCCTTGATCTGCTCCGGCTACTTTTCCTTCTCCTGGCTGTGTTACCACTATCGGGCCCACTACACCTTCCATAACACTTTTTGGATTACTTATGCCTTTGCTTTCAATTTGTGGCTTTCTTGGTTGAATTCCTTCTATTGCATCTTTCCCTGACATAGTTACACCTCCTTTTTGGTCTCTAAATATCAATCGTTGATAATACGATCAAACTTGCATACATTTTAGCATAATAGTGACAAAGAGCAAGCTTACAACTCCGAAGCTGTCAGCTGTAGCGAGCGTGCTTTAGCTCGATGGAAAGCCCCTCTCATAAGTGGTAAAATATACCATATATGTTCTCCGGAATAGTGGAAGAGATAGGTAAAATAAAAGCGCTCCAATACAAGGACAAGGTCTTAAACCTTTCGATCGAAGCTAAGGTTGTATTGGGCGGTACGAAAAAAGGAGACAGTATCGCTGTCAACGGAGCCTGCCTTACGGTTGTCGATATAAAAAGAGGTTTTTTTATCGCTCAAGCGATCGGTGAAACACTGCAAAGGACCAACTTAGGGGCTCTAAAAGTATCCAATATCGTAAATCTGGAAAGAGCTCTTAAAGTATCGGACCGCATATCCGGCCATTTTGTCTCGGGACACGTAGACAGGGTCTGTTCGGTAAAAAATATTGTAAAAAACCCGTCTTCATTGGACATATATTTTTCCGCGCCTGATGATTTTCTTCAGTTCTTTGTGGAAAAAGGTTCGGTGGCTGTAAACGGCGTGAGCCTTACTGTTTCAGCGATTAAACCTTCTTCGTTTGCAGTAGCCGTTATACCTCATACCATGAAGAACACCAATCTTGTGATGCTCAAGGCCGGAGATAAGGTTAATATAGAGGCCGATATTTTCGGGAAATATATCATCAAGTATTTAAGCCGAACAGCTTCTGCTCCTTCGTTTGGCGGAAAAAATATCATCTCAAATCTTATTGACATGACAGAAGGCGGGGACCTTGCATGCAACTAAATTTTAACAGCATCGAAGAAGCGATCGCAGACCTTAAACAGGGAAAGATGATCATTGTTGTTGATGACAAAGACCGAGAGAATGAAGGAGATATTGTCCTTGCCGCGGAAAAAGCGACTCCGGATTCGATAAACTTTATGATAACTTTTGCCAAAGGATTGGTCTGCGTTCCCATGACCGAAAAGCGGCTTGCGGAGCTTGAAATATCCCAAATGACAGAGAGCAATACGGAGTCGATGAAGACCGCTTTTACGGTCTCAGTGGATGCCGATAAAAGATTCGGAGTGACCACGGGGATATCTCCTTCTGACCGGGCCGCTACGATAAAGGTGCTGATAGATCCGGCATCTGTGCCGCAGGACCTTTCGAGACCCGGGCATGTTTTTCCCATAAGGGCAAGGGAAGGCGGAGTGATCAGGCGCGCCGGTCATACCGAGGCGGCTGTCGATCTGGCCAGGTTGGCGGGACTGTACAAAGCCGGTGTGATCTGCGAGATCATCGGGAAAAATGGTCAGATGTTAAGAGGCGAGGAGCTTTTTGATTTTGCGAGGGAACACGCGTTAAAAATGATAACAATAGAAGACCTGATAACTTACAGAGTCAGGAACGAAAAACTTGTTCAAAGGGTTAGCTCCGCAAAAATGCCGACAGCATACGGGGATTTTATTTCTTATGCATATGAAGATTTGCTTACCGGGGAATTGCATGTTGCGTTGGTAAAAGGCAGTGTGAGCGGCAAAAAAAATGTCCTTGTCAGAGTTCATTCGGAATGCTTTACCGGGGATATCTTAAGAAGCCGGCGCTGCGATTGCGGGGAACAGCTTGAGAAATCACTCAAATTGGTGGAAGAAGAAGGCAGCGGAGTAGTATTGTACATGAGACAGGAAGGCAGAGGAATAGGACTTAAGCACAAGCTGCAAGCCTATGAACTTCAGGACAGCGGCCTTGATACCGTAGAAGCTAACGAAAAGCTTGGTTTTGCCGCCGACCTTAGGGATTACGGCATTGGAGCTCAGATATTAAGGGATCTGGGGCTTTCTACTATAAGGCTGCTTACAAATAATCCGAGAAAGATAGTCGGGATCGAAGGATATGGCCTCCAAGTCATTGAGCGTCTGCCGATAGAGATTGCTCCAAACAAACACAACGAAAAATATCTTAGAACAAAATCGGAAAAACTCGGGCATATTTTGTCGTATAATAGTGTTGATGATATAAGCACAAGCCGAGTATAAAACAAGGAGGTAGTTTTTGTGAAGATAAAAGAAGGGAATTTTGATGCAAAGGGTTTGGGATTTTCGATCGTGGTCAGCCGTTTTAATGAAGTAATTTCGAAAAGCCTTTTAGAAGGGGCGCTTGATTGTCTCAAAAGGCACGGAGTCGCCGAGGATAAGATAGAAGTGATCTGGGTGCCGGGAGCGTTTGAAATGCCGCTGTTCGCGCAAAAAGCCGCGCAAAAAAAACCTGATGCGGTAATTTGTTTGGGTGCGGTCATAAGAGGCGGCACTCCTCATTTTGACTATGTGGCCTCCGAAGTCTCCAAAGGAATTGCCAAGGTCGCTCTGGATACATCCGTTCCTGTAATATTCGGAGTGCTTACTACCGACAATTTTGAGCAGGCACTTGAGCGCGCAGGCGCCAAACCGGGCAACAAGGGCTGGGCAGCGGCTCTTTCGGCGATAGAGTCTGCTAACCTGTCGAAGCAATTTTAGGTTTTATCCGGCAAAACCATTGATAGGAGACTTTTGAAAGTGACGAGAGTGTTTTTTGAAAATGTGACAAAAAAATTCGGGGATGTTGTCGCAGTAAAGAATATGACACTGGAAGTGCGCGACAGGGAATTTCTTGTGCTGGTGGGGCCTTCCGGTTGCGGAAAGACAACAGCTCTGCGCATGGCTGCCGGTCTCGAAGAGGTTACCGAAGGCAAGTTGTATATAGGCGACCGTCTCGTCAACGATGTGGCTCCCAAGGACAGGAATATCGCCATGATATTCCAGAGCTATGCTCTTTATCCGCACATGAGCGTATACGATAATATGGCTTTTGGCCTTAAATTGAGAAAGATACCCAAGCAGGAGATAGACAGGCGTGTTAAAGAAGCCGCTTCTATTCTGAACCTTGAATCCATGCTTAATAGACTTCCAAAACAGCTTTCCGGAGGCCAAAGGCAGAGAGTGGCTGTCGGAAGAGCAATAGTACGCGAACCCGCGGTATTCCTTATGGACGAGCCTCTGAGCAACCTGGATGCAAAGCTCAGGGTCCAGATGAGGGCTTCTCTGCAGGAACTTTACCAAAAACTAAAAGCCACCATCATCTATGTTACACACGATCAGGTAGAAGCAATGACGCTCGGCACAAGGATCGCTGTGATACTGAACGGTCAGCTCCAACAGGTGGAAAAGCCGCTTTCCGTATATGGCAAGCCGATAAATAAATTTGTTGCTGGTTTCATCGGAAGTCCGTCCATGAATTTTGTTTCCGGGAAGCTTGACAAAGCCGGAGAGCATATATTTTTCGATTCCGAAGATTTTAAGATAGTCCTTCCCAAGGAGCTTGAATCCGAACTGGAAAAACATATAGGCCGAGAAGTGGTTTTCGGTATAAGGCCGGAAGATATTCTAAGCCACGAATTAAAAGACAGCCGCTATCAGTGTCAGCTTGAAACGAAGGTTGATTTCAGGGAACTTATGGGGTCTGAAACTAATCTTTACCTGGTTATCGGCAGGACGCCGATAACTGTAAAAGTGGATGCCATGACTGATGCCAAGCCCGGCAGCTCATATTGCGTCTATTTCAACCTGAAAAAGATGCACATGTTCGACACGGAGACACAAAAAGCGATCATTTGATGCGTAAAGAACCTCTGATCTTTGAAAAAAGCGCCGAAGGCAGATCATCTTTTGTTTTGCATGGTGATTTTGGCACCGAAGCGCCTGCATCTGAACTTCCTGGCAAATACCTGAAAAGATCGCCTCTCGGGCTTCCTCAGATAAGCGAAGTGGACTTTATCAGGCATTTTACCAATCTGTCCAGGATGAATTTTGGGGTTGATAACGGTTTTTATCCTCTCGGGTCCTGTACCATGAAGTACAATCCAAAAGTTAACGAAGACGCCGCCTGCCTTACTGGTTTTATCAAAGCGCATCCATATCAAGATGACAGCTGTGTCCAGGGGACGCTCAAGCTTTTGTATGATTTTGAAAGATATCTTTGTGCGATCTTCGGCTTTGACGCTTTTTCTCTACAGCCGGCTGCGGGGGCGCACGGCGAACTGACGGCTATACTTACCGCAAAAAAATATTTTCTTGCACAAGGTGAGGCCGGCCGCGACAAGATAATAGTGCCGGATTCTTCGCACGGCACAAATCCCGCCAGTGCGGGGGTTGCCGGTTTCAAAGTGATAAGTATCCCTTCCGGAAGGGACGGCGGAGTTGATATAGAGCTGCTCAAAAAAGCTGTCGGCCCTGATACCGCCATGATGATGCTTACCAATCCCAATACACTCGGGCTTTTTGACCGCAATATTCTGGAGATCTCAGATATCCTAAAAAAGAATGGGGCTCTCTTTTATATGGACGGTGCCAACGCCAATGCGATAATCGGCAAGGTAAAGCCGTCTGACCTTGGTTTTGATATTGCGCATCTTAACCTGCACAAGACCTTTGCAACTCCGCACGGAGGAGGAGGGCCGGGTTCCGGGCCTGTAGGTGTGTCAAAAAAGCTTGAGCCGTATCTTCCTGTGCCTCGCGTGACAGAAAAAAACGGCACATATGAATTGAATTTCTCCGATGAAAAGACTTCTATCGGCAGGGTCTCTTCTTTTTACGGGAATATCGGCGTCATAATCAAAGCCTATTGCTATATAAGAAGTATCGGACGAGATGGTTTAAAAGAAGTCTCGGAAAACGCGGTGCTTAATGCAAATTATCTTATGAACAGGCTCAAAGGACATTATCATATCCCTTATGAAAGGATCTGCCAGCATGAATTTGTGATTTCTGCTAAGTGGCAAAAAGAAAAATACGGAGTAAAGGCTTTGGATATAGCAAAACGGCTGATCGATTACGGATTCCATCCTCCGACCGTATATTTTCCTTTGATCGTCGAGGAAGCCCTGATGATAGAGCCTACTGAGACCGAAAGCAAAGAGACCCTTGACTCTTTTGCGGATGCCATGATCGCTATAGCCAAAGAATGCGAGACTGATCCGGAACAGGTTATAACGGCCCCTCACAGTACAATTGTCGGTCGTCTTGATGATGTTAAGGCCGTAAAAGACCTGAACCTCTGCTACAAGGGTTGATATGCTTTTCGAAAAAGATTCAGCTTTTGCCAATATGCAAAAAGATATCGAGTTCTTTTCTGTATGTGACCGTCCGGCATTCCGTCTCTACGGTTTTAATACCGATTGCATAACAGCCGGCTACTTTCAGGATATAGCTTCCGAAATAGATATAGAAAAAGCAAACCTTTTGGGAATAGATATTGCTAAAAGGCCTACCGGCGGAGGGATCGTATTTCATAGCAGCCATGATATAGCGTTTTGCAGCGTTTTGCCGTCAGATATGTTCCCAAAGGGTTTTATGAGTGCTTACCATTTTGTTTCGGATATAGTTCTTGACGCATTAAAACAGGCGGGTATAGGTGCAAAAAAACATACCGGTGGTTTAAGCGCGGATGACAAAAGACTGTGTTTTTCCGGTGCTCAAGATTATGAGATCACATATGGCGGAAAAAAACTGGTAGGAATCGCCCAAAAGAGGACAAAAGAAAAAATACTTCAGCAGGGGACTATATGTATCTCGCGTCCTCAAAAGGAAATTGTTTCTGTGCTCAGGAAACAATATGGCGGCAATAATTGTTATGGTTACACAGCAATGCTGGATGAGATCATCGGCAAAACCGGTACCAGGGACGCGTTCCTTTCTTTTGCGGACAGATTGTTCAGAGAACGGTTTGAAAACTTGCCGAGTTGTGTGTTATAAAGGTCTTTATGGTAGAAGCATTATTTTATGAAAAAGCCGGGGAAGGCAAAGTGCGATGTCACCTATGTCCTCACAATTGTCTTATTCTACCGGACAAGTCCGGGTTTTGCGGCGTCAGAAAGAATATTGACGGCCGACTTGAATCACTGGTTTACGGCAAGGTCTCTTCCGCGGCCGTCGATCCGATAGAAAAGAAACCTCTCTTTCATTTTAAGCCTTCTACATTGGTCTTTTCTCTCGGCGCGCTCGGTTGCAATATGCACTGCGGTCACTGCCAGAACTGGAATATTTCTCACGTCGTGCTTGCCGAAAGCCCAAAGGAGTGCAAGGTATTTGAGATCGACGTCGAAAAACCTACCGAATACGTCTCTCCGGAAAAAGCTATACAGCTTGCCTTGCAATACGATTGCGAGGGGATCGCCTGGACTTACAACGAACCGACAGTCTGGTTTGAATATACCCTTGATACCGCAAAACTGGCAAAAGCAAAAGGTCTTTATACTGTTTATGTGACCAACGGCTATATAAACCAGGAGCCGCTGGATATGATAGGTCCTTATCTGGACGCTTACAGGGTTGATGTCAAAGCCTTTTCTGATGAAACCTACAAAAAACTCGCCAAAGTGCCGCATTTTAAGCCGGTGCTGGATTCAGCGGTAAGGGCAAAGCGGAAGTGGGGGATGCATGTAGAGATAGTCACCAATATAATCCCTTCTATTAACGATGATGAGCAACAGCTTTGCGGGATCGCTTCCTGGATAAAGAATGATCTCGGTGAAGATACCCCCTGGCATGTTACACGCTTTACTCCCTGTCTTGAATACAAGCATTTAACGCCTACTTCACAAGAAACGCTCGAAAGAGCATATGAAATAGGCAAAAAAGCAGGATTAAAATATGTATATCTCGGGAATATGCCGATGCATAGTTTTGAGAACACCTATTGTCCGAAATGCGGAGCTCTAATAATAGAACGTGAAGGGTTTGACGTAATAAATTATAATATCGACAGCGGCAAGTGCTCTTATTGTTCCTGTGATCTGCCCGGGTTCGTTTTTTGATCAAAGGGCAGTTGTTCTTTTTGTTGAGATATCCTGTCCAGCGTTCTTCTTGCTTCTGCAAATTTCATATCTATTCTTTTGGTCAAGTCGTTGTAATTTCCTTTTAATATCCTATCAAGCGATCTGTTCGCGTATACGGAGATCACTATTGACAACGCCGCCAGCACCATTCCCAGACTGAGCAGCCACAATATTTCTTTTATTCCGCCAAATAATGCCATTGCCAGTCCTGAAATAGCAAAACAAAAACTTGTCCCGAATAATATTAATAGAGTATTAGTTTGTTTGTCTCTCATTGACTTTTTCCTGCAGTAACAGCGGGTTTAATTACTCCGCAAGATACAATATATTTAAAAGCATCTTCTACCTTCATATCCAGGATCATTACGTCCTCAGCGGGGACCATGATCATAAATCCGGTAGCAGGGGTGGGGGTGTTTGGAATAAACACGCAAAACAGCTTTTGCGTGTTTACTTTATTGCTTATTTCTTTGATAGATTCAGATGTCACAAAGCCTAGTGTAAAGATCCCTTTTCTCGGATACTCTACCAGGCAAGCTTTCTTTAATTCATTAGATTCCCCCTGTTTAAACAGCATCTCATCGACCTTTTTTGCGGCCGAGTAGATCCCGTTTATAAAGGGTATTTTGTATACTATTTTTTCTGCGATCAATAAAGCTTTCTCTCCGGGAATAAAGCTTGCGATGGCTCCGATGAGAAATATAAGGATTATGGTGAGCAAAAGCCCCGTCCCCTGTATAGGAGATCCGTATAACATGGTGATTAATCCACCCAATATGCCGTCGGTGAAATTAAAAAGGAAAGAGACCAGCCATATTGTTATCAACAGCGGCAGAAGTACGTAAAACCCTTTAAAAAATATTCTTCCTAAAAAACTGCCCATTATCTTCCCTTGGATAGAAATTATATCAGCAAAGGTAGTGGTTTGTAAACTGTGATATAATCAGCAAAAATAGAAGGACGGAAGGAGAATAAGAAGATGACTCAGGCCTATATTTTGATCGAGACAATACCCGGCAAAGCTCTAGAGCTTGTAAATGCCATGGCTTCTCTCAAGATGGTGAAACAGGCGCATCTGGTAACAGGGCCATATGATGTTGTTGCATTCATAGAAGCCGATGACCTAAAGTCTCTCGGGGACATACTTGTCAAGCAGATACAAGCTACCGGTTTTGTGTCCAGGACTTTGACCTGTATCACAGTGGACCAGTAATACCGGGATATCCTGACTTTTTTCACGATATATATAGTAGAGGGGGGGGTGTAAATGCTGGCCTGGATATCCTCTATTATAATCAATTTTGTCAGCGGCAAGCCTATTGTTTTGTCCTCAAAAAAACTTGATCGTGAAACAATACTTTGTATAAACAGCAGAGTAATGCATCTTGTTGAGCCTGTATACGGATGTGAAAAAGTCCTTTACCTGAGAAATAAGCTTTTGGGTAACAAGAAGATAAAATATATCCGTAGAAAGATTTTTGGATCCAGGCGCCACACCGTGGGGCAGATACTCAAGATGACCGGTGCAGACGGGGAGTTCTCTCTTTCAACTTTATGTTAGGCTTTCACTTTTCATTTATCAGTTTGTTTATTGCGTTTATGTAAGCTTTTGCACTTGCCACTATTATGTCCATGTCGGAGCCGTGGCCGCTGTATACATTGTCTTTTCCTTTTATCCTTACCGTGACTTCGCCCAGAGCATCTGTCCCCCCGGTTATTGCCTGAATGGTAAAATCCACCAGTTCTATCTTTTTCTTTACTATTTTTTCAATGGTCCTGTAAACGGCGTCTATCGGTCCTGAGCCGTCGGACTGGCCGCTTTTAATCTTGCCGTTATGAGCAAGCGATACTTTTGCTTTCGGTTTTGTCGATGTGCCGGAAGATATTTTTAACGAGTCCAGGCTGTATGTTTCGGGTGTGACATATATTTCATCGCTTATCAGGGATTCGATGTCTTTATCAGCTATTTCTTTTTTCTTGTCGGCCAGCACTTTAAAGGCCTTAAAAGCTTTTTCTGTTTCTTCTTCCCTAAGTTCGAAACCAAGCTCTTTTATCTTGTTAACGAAGGCATTTCTTCCCGAATGTTTGCCGAGTACAAGCTTGCTTTCGGTTATGCCAATATCCCATGGGTTCATTATTTCGTATGTTGTTCTTGAACGAAGCATCCCTGCCTGGTGTATGCCGGCTTCATGGGCGAAGGCATTAGCTCCGACGATTGCTTTGTTTGCCTGTACCAACATGCCGGTAAGATTGCTTACAAGCCTGCTTGTCCGGTATATTTCTTTTGTATTTATACCTAGTTCGCAGTTAAAATGGTCTTTTCTTGTTATTATGGCCATGACGATTTCTTCTAATGAGGCGTTCCCCGCTCTTTCTCCAAGACCGTTCATAGCGCATTCTATCTGGTCTGCTCCGTTTAAAACTGCCGAAAGCGAATTGGCTGTACTTAGACCCAGATCATTATGGCAATGGACACTGATCCTCGCTTTATCCATATTAGGCACGTTCTTTTTTATTTTGGCTATCAGAGCACCGAACTCATCGGGAATAGTGTATCCGACAGTATCAGGAATATTGATCGTTGTTGCCCCGGCGTTTATAACGGCTTCTATTATTTTGTAAAGAAATTCCGGTTCGCTTCTGCCTGCGTCTTCGCAGGAAAACTCAATATCCTCGCAGAGAGATCTCCCGTACTTTACCATCTCTATCGATGATGCAAGAACTGCTTCCGGCGTCATGCGCAGCTTCTTTTCCATATGTATCGGGCTTGTGCCGATGAACATGTGTATCCTGTACCTTTTTGCGTGTTTTACCGCGTCATAGGCGGCTTTGATGTCCTCTTTTTTGGCTCTTGCCAGTGAAGCTATTATAGGGCCTTCAACATTTTCCGCTATTGTTTTTATTGCTTCAAAATCCCCCGGGGATGATATGGCAAAGCCCGCTTCTATAATATCCACGTTTAATTTTGCCAGCTGTTTTGCTATTTCGAGTTTTTCTTCCGTATTCAGGCTGCAGCCGGGAGCCTGTTCTCCGTCCCTAAGTGTCGTATCAAATATGTATATTCTTTTTGCTGCCATGAGTTTTTGCCTCTTTGTATTTAAGATAAATTATATCACGAAAAGAGCGGAGGATTATTCTCCGGAAACGGCCAGCTTTTCGATCAAAAGGGAAGGGGATCCGCAGTAGCCGGTCTCCGGAAAGAATTCCAGGTCATTTCCCGTATTTTTTACTGCCAGAAAAAGTTCGGCAAGATTACCGGCAATAGTGATCCCCCTTACAGGAAATGACTTTTTGCCGTTTTCTATCATTATTCCCGCCGCGCCGAGTGAAAAATCCCCGGATATGGGATTAAGGCTGTGAAGAGCCATCACCCTGGTTACATACAAGCCTTTTCCCGCTGCCAGCAATAGATCTTCCGGGCTTGTTTTTCCTTGTTCTATGTACAGATTTGTCGTTCCTATCGAAGGCGGGACTTTAAATGAATTTCTGGATGCGCTTGACGTTGAAACCGCACTTTCTTTTGCCGCTGAATCAAGATTGTGCAAAAAGCTTTTTAATATCCCGTTCTTTATTAATTCGGTCCTTTTTGAAGGAAGCCCTTCATCATCAAAAGGTCTGCTTGCCAGACCGCCTTGCAAAAGTGCATCTTCTATCAATGTCAACTTTTCTGTCCCGCACTGTCTGCCGAGCTTGCCCGCGAAAAGCGATTTGCCTTTGCGGACATTTTCCGCTGTGAATATGGGGACGGCAGCTGCAAGAAATTGGGTGCTTACCAACGGAGAAAGCACAACAGGCATTGTTGCGGACTTTATGAGATTTCCTCCCAAAAGTTCTGTTGCGTTTAAGGCAGCTTTTCTTCCTATCTCTTCCGGGCAGAACTCGCTAAGTTTTTCATATTGTTTGACGCAGTAGCCTTCTTCGCTTGAACCGTTTTCCTGGCTGATCGCCTGCATCGAGCCGCCGCAGAGCGTTTTTGAATAGGATCCCGAAAAACCGCCGGAAGTGGCTATACAAATTTCATATTCCTCATCCGAGTACGAAGCCGATTCCGTATTTGTTATTCTGCGGTCAAAAGCATAGGCCGCAGCCTCTATTTTCATCGCAAGTTCGATTTTTTCTTCCGCTGAAGTCGCGGCAATAGTTTTGTCAAAGAAGCAGGGCACTTTTGGGCTCGGTAAAGGCGTTGCAAAATGAAAAAGATTGTCAGAAGAGGAAAACTTCAGATTGTCGACGGCCTTTTTTATAAGGGTTTCCGTATCGAAAGTGTTTGAGTATGAAAATCCGACCTTCTTATCGTTAAGCAGGCGCAAAGCTATTCCCAAAGTCCTGCCGCTGCTGATTGACTGCGTTTTTTGGGATCTTACTTCGACCGAAAAGATATTTGAGCTTGCGGCGTACACCTCGGCCTCAAAGGGTGTTTCCTTTAATATCTTTTGGCACAGATCTTTAAGTTCCATTTTATAGCGTTTGCAAAGCAGTTATGGCTGTGACGTTTACAATATCATCAATACTGCAGCCGCGGGAGAGATCGTTGATAGGTTTTGCACAACCCTGGAAAATAGGCCCGATGGCTACAGCTCCTCCGATACGCTCTGCTATTTTATAACCAATATTCCCTGCATCAAGATTTGGGAAGATCAGAACGTTGGCTCTGCCTGCTACTTTACTCTCCGGGGCTTTTTTTCTTCCTATAGATGGGATCAAGGCTGCATCCAGCTGGAGTTCGCCGTCTACCATCAATTCCGGATCTTTTTCCCTTATCATTCCGGTCGCCAGCGCTACTTTCTCGGCCGAAGCCGCTCTTCCGCTTCCTTTCGTCGAAAATGAAAGCATTGCGATTTTAGGGTTCTTTCCCATGAGCTGCTTAAAAGATTCAGCCGTGGAAACGGCTATGTCTCTCAGTTGTGATGTGTCCGGGTCAGGAACGACAGCACAGTCGGCAAAAAACAGGATCCCGCTCGAACCCAATTGTTTGTCTTGCAGCAACATTACAAAAAAGCTTGAAAGCGTTGATACCCCTTCTTTAAGTCCCGAAGAATATATCGCGGATTTTATCGTATGTCCCGTGGAGTGTGAAGCGCCCGATACCATTCCGTCGGCATCGCCTTCCGCCACCATCATGGCCCCGAAATACGGAAAATCCTTCTCCAAAAAAGCCTTTGCTTCATTGAAAGATATTTCACGTTTGTGTTCTTTCATCTTCTTCATGTATATTTCTATGTACCGATCTGTCTTTGGGCAGGAAAGGGGGTCCGTTATAGTAGCGTTTGAAATGTCGGCGTCAGCGGCTTTTGATTCCTTTTCAATATTTTCTTTGTTACCTATAAGGACGATCTTTGCAAGCTTGCTTTTTAGGATAAGCTCCGCTGCTTTGAGCACTCTGTGGTCTTCTGTTTCCGGGAGGACCACGGTCTTATTGATTTTTTTGGCCTTGTTCCAGATGTCTGAGAGAAAGTCCATGATGTTTTCAATATAGCAAATCAGGCATGATTATTCAAATTGAACGGTCATTGCGAGGAGTCCCGATCCGATCGGGACGACGAAGCAATCCCATCTTACTATGGGATTGCTTCGGTGCTTACGCACCTCGCAATGACGTCATCCTTTCCACATCGTCTATAGTCTTTACCCCTTTTTCAGCAAGAATTCCAATTAATTTGTTCCATATATGAAAAGTTGTCTCGCAGTCTCCCATGGCCCTGTGCCTGTTAATTACATCAACACCCAAATGTTCGGCCAATGTGTGTAATTTATGATTTCTTATCTGTGGGAACAAGAGTCTGGCAATCTTTAGAGTACATATTGTTTTGTTGTTCAGGCTTTTTCTTAAATGTTTTTCACAATGATGCCGCAGAAATGGGATATCAAAGTCGCTGTTGTGAGCTACAAGGACCTTGCCGGCTGAAAAATCCAGAAAATCCGACAGGGCTTTTTTGATATCGGGCATACCTTGGGTCATTTCACGGGAGATTCCCGTTATCGACACGATCTTTTCCGGTATATCGCATTTAGGATCGATAAGAGTAGTGAAAACGTCTACTTCTTTTGTCCCTTCGGTCTTTACGGCGCCGATCTCAATGATCTCGCTTTTTTCGGGATAGAGTCCCGTAGTTTCAATGTCTACGATCACATATTCATTCCGGGTAAGTGTTCCGGTTGCTTTATGCCGAGAAAAGAACGGATGCTCGAGAAGGTTGGTCATCAATAGGCCTCGGGCTTCCGGTCTTTGTAGATGGGGATTATTTCTCTTGCTTCGGATATCTTTTTGAGGTCGATGTCAGCGGTTATCGTTTCTTCTTTGTCCGAACCTTTTTCAAGGATCTTTCCCCAGGGACTTACGATCATAGAACCGCCCTTATACTCATGCTTTCGGTCGGTGCCGGTCCTGTTGCATCCGCAGGCAAAGATCGCGTTCTCGATCGCGCGTGCCTGCAAAAGGATCTCCCAGTGCTGCTCCCTGATAAAAGGGAACTGCGCGGGCAGGAACAATATCTCCATTCCGTCGAGCGAAAGCTTTCTGGTCAATTCCGGGAACCTTAAGTCATAGCAGATCACAGCGCCTATCTTTGCGTGATCTGTTTCCACCGGTTTTGAGTATTTTCCACCGGCAAAATGTCGGTCCTCTCCGTATGGGCTGAAGGCGTGGACTTTTCTGAATTTTCCTATGATCTTTCCCGCAGGCGATATGATAAGGCTTGTGTTGTAGGTATTGCCGCTTTCGCTTTCCGGAATAGACCCTCCTACAATATAGGCTTTTGCTTCTTTTGCATGGCCCGTCATAAAAGATATTATCTCGTCGAAATAATTTTTGGCAATGCTTGAGAGATTTTCATAAGCAAATCCCGTTGCCCACATTTCCGGCAAAACTATATAGTTCGATTGCCTTTTTATGGCTTTTTCAATAAGTTTGGAGGCCGTCAGCAGATTTTCTTCCACATGAGCGGTTTTGATGTCCATTTGGATGAGGGAAACGGTTATCTTTTTCATTTGATTTTACTCTTTTCCAGTTCTTTGACCTTTTTAATGCAATCCAGCGCGTTCTTAACTTCTATCATATCCTGCCAGGTCAGCCATTTAGGGGCGCCTTTTTCTTTTGACGGACTTCGCAAAAGATATGAAGGATGGAATATCGGCATTATAGATATATCGGTGTTTTTATATTTGAACCATTTTCCTCTTATTTTGGACATTGGTTCTTCATTGCCGAGTATAACTTTGCAGGCCGGGGCGCCTGCCAAAAGGATTATTTTTGGTTCTATGAGACGTATCTGCGCTTCAAGGTAAGGAAAACAGGCCTTTGTTTCTTCGTCTTTAGGTGTTCTGTTCTCGGGAGGCCGGCATTTTACGGTGTTCGCTATATACACTTCTGTTTGTCTGTTTATACTTACGGACTCGAATATTTTTGTAAGAAGCTGTCCGGCTCTTCCAACGAACGGCAGGCCTTGTGCGTCTTCGTCGGCACCAGGGCCTTCTCCGATCAGCATAAGGTCGCAGGGAACAGGGCCATTGCCAAAAACAACTTTATTTCTTGTTTTTGCCAGATCGCAAAGAGTGCATTTTTTTGCGATATCTTCTATTTGAGAGTAAGAAAGTTTTGAAAGTTCGGGGTCCTTTTTAAATAGGCCCATTTGACATAAATATAACATTTTTATACCAAAATTGCATATTTTGTCATGCAACTAATGCCAAGAACTATCGATATATATATAGCAGGGGATAGAAAGACACCCGGCAAAACAAGAGGTGCATCGATGTCGAAAGTTTCAGGGATAAATACCAATACTCAAAATCCAACATTAACAAGCGGCTCCCGCAGGAATGTATCAGATCTTCCTTCAGAATCGGAAAGAGCTCAAACCTGGTCCGTTTATAAAGTCAAAGAAGGGGACACAATAAAATCAGTCGCAAAAGAATTTGACGTGCCGCGTTCTCAGATAAGACGCAGCAACGGCCTTAAAATATTGCAAAAACTTATTTCCGGTTCGCATATTCTCATTCCCGGAGAAAGACCTTCTGCCAAACAGGCGGGACCTGTTGCCGTGCAGCAGCCGGAACTTTTCAGGGAAGATCTTCCGCCGACAAAGGTCCCGTATCTTGCTGCCGAAAAATCGCCGGCATCAGAGGAAGCAAAACCCGCACCGGTTGAAAAAGAAAACAACGTGAATGTCTGCTCTGTTTATAAATATGCCGTTCAAAAAAATGACAGCATAGATAAGATCGCAAAGAAGTTCGGCATGGAAAAAAAACAAATAAACTCGTTAAATCCCCAAGCGGGCGGCCGGATATATCCTGGAGATATAGTGTTAGTAACTCCCGGTTCAGCATCCCCTAAAAAATTCATTCCGGGGAAGATATCCTATCATGTTTGGGCGCAAGCAGGCGACACAGTTGATTCTCTGGCTTCCAGATTTAGCGGGCCGGGTTTAGATATAACGGCACAGGATATTATTGATGTGAATGCCCTTAAGGAGGAAGAAGTGAAGAATTTGAGAGAGGGCCAATATCTCTTGATAACAAAGGTTACTGTTGAAGGCGACTCCTCTTGGTATGGCCCCGGGTTTTATGGCAGAAATACGGCAAGCGGGCAAAAATATATGGGACAACCAGGATGTGCATGCAATTTTTTGCCGCTTGGGTCCAAGATAACCTTGACAAATCCGGAAAACGGCAAGCAAACAACGGTTGAAGTAAATGACAGGGGTGATTTTGACAAATATAACAGATTGTTCGATGTCTCAAGGGATACCGTGAATGAGCTCGGTTTTAGAAAAAAAGGAGTTACCCGCCTCATAGGTCACATAGAATACATCAAAAAAAGAGAAGACTTGCCAATGGAGCAACTCGCAAAAATATAAAGGTTCCTTTGTCCTCATAGATAATTGGCCCCTCTATGCTATAATTTCCCTATAATGAAAGTGAAATTGTTCGATACCACGCTCCGCGACGGAGCGCAAACTGAAGGGATATCTTTTTCCGTAGAAGATAAGATAAAGATAGCCAAACTTCTGGATTCTATCGGTATCCATTATATAGAGGGCGGATGGCCCGGATCCAACCCGAAAGACATAGAATTTTTTCAAAAAATACAGAACATACCGTTGTCCAACGCGACTATCGTGGCGTTTAGCAGTACAAGAAGGGCAAATGTACAGGTGGAAAACGACAAGAATATAGAGACCCTTGTCGAATCCGGTACAAAAGCAGTCGCTATATTCGGCAAAAGCTGGGATTTTCATGTTACGGAAGCGTTGAAAACGACATTGGAAGAAAACCTTGCCATGATACGCGACACAGTGTCTTTTCTTAAATCAAAAGGCAAGGAAGTTATCTTTGATGCAGAGCATTTCTTTGATGGCTATAAAGCAAATCCGCAGTACGCTTTAAAAACGCTCCTTGAAGCGGAAAAGGCAGGTGCCGATGTTCTGTGTCTGTGTGATACTAATGGCGGGACACTGGCTTTTCAAGTGCAAAAGATATTTAATGAGATATTGCCGAAGCTGAAAAAGCCTTTGGGAATTCATGCTCATGATGACAGCGGCTGTGCCGTTTCCGTATCCGCCATGGCGGTATATTGCGGGGCGACGCAGGTCCAGGGCACTATAAACGGGTATGGTGAGAGAGCTGGGAACGCAAACCTTTGTTCGATAATTCCGATCCTAAAATTAAAAATGGGTATCGACTGTGTCTTAGATGATCAGCTTAAGAAGCTGACAGAAGTTTCTCGACACATTGCTGAGATCGCAAACCTGCAGCAATCAGCGCATCAACCGTTTGTAGGAAGATCAGCTTTTACACATAAAGCCGGGATTCATGTCAGCGCGGTGATGAAGCATCCTGAGACTTACGAGCATATCAAGCCGGAGCTTGTGGGTAATGAGAGGCGTGTTACGGTCTCCGAACTCTCGGGCATAAGCAATTTAGTCTTCAAAGCACAGAGCTTTGGTGTGGACATGAAAAAAGATTCCCCTCATGTGAGAGGCCTTTTGAACAAACTCAAACAGCTTGAGCATGAGGGTTATCAATTCGAAGAAGGCGAAGCTTCTTTTGAGATGCTGGTCAAAAGGGCAATGGGAGTATTTAAACTGCCTTTCAAGTGGAACAGGTTCGAGGTCAAAACCGTAAAGGGCAAAAATAAAAAGACAGTTGTAGAAGCAAAGGTTGAAGTTAAAATATCCGGCAAAGTGATAAAAGCAAAAGGGAAAGGTAACGGGCCGGTCAATGCTCTGGATGAAGCGGTCAGAGGAGCTTTGGCAAAAAGATTCCCTGAAATAGAGGAGATCAAGCTTACTGATTACAAGGTCAGGGTCCTGAACAGCAAAGACGGTACGGGCGCAAAAGTCAGGGTTCTTATAGAATCACGTGATGAAAAGCGCGAGTGGGGTACTGTCGGCGTTTCAGCCAATGTCATAGAAGCAAGCTGGATCGCTCTAGTTGACAGCATCGAATACAAGCTAATGCTGGAAAGCAATAACCGATGAAAAAAGTTCTTCCGGAAAGCGCCAAAATAAATAAAAATGGGCATCTCGAAATAGGCGGCGTCGATACACTCAAACTTGCCCAAAGATTCGGCACCCCTTTATACGTATTGGACGAATACTCTATCAGAAGCGCCTGCCGTTCCTATAAAAAAACTTTTTCAAAGTATAAAAACTTTCAGGCGATATTTGCCAGCAAAGCGCTGAGTGTCAAAGCCGTGCTCAAGATAATAAAAGAAGAAAGCATGGGAGCCGATATCTCTACTTCCGGCGAACTGTTTACAGCGCTCAAAGCGGCATTAGATCCCAAAAAGATATATTTCCACGGCAACAATAAGCTTAAGGATGAGGTCCTTTACGCTTTAAAAGCCGGCATCAAATGTTTTGTTGTAGACAATCTTGACGAGCTTTCAATGCTTGACAAGCTCACAAATCGACTGGGTGTGAAAGCGAATATAATGTTCCGTGTAAATCCCGGAATAGAAGCCCATACTCATGATTTTATAAAAACCGGGGCGGTCGATTCTAAATTCGGCATATCAAGGTCCGAACTGAAAAAAGCGATATCTATTGCACTTTCCTGCCGCCGGCTCAATTTTTTAGGCCTGCATAGCCATATAGGCTCTCAGATCTTTGACATAAAACCGTTCGTCGCGGAAGTCGAGGTTCTTTTCAAACTTATGGCGGAAATAAAAAAGGATTTTGGTGTTGAGTGCAAAGAACTAAATATTGGCGGAGGTGTTGGTATAGCATACTGCGAAAAAGATGTCCCTCCGCAACTTAAGAAGTATGCCTCTATGATAATTGCAACCGTAAAGAAACTTTCAAAAAAATATTCATTAAGAGAACCTAAACTCCTGATAGAACCGGGCAGATCTTTGGTGGGAAGGGCAGGGGTGACTTTATATACCGTCGGCACAGTGAAAGAGATCCCGGGTGTAAGGACTTATGCCGTGATTGACGGCGGTATGACGGACAATCCGCGCTATATTTTGTATCAAGCAAGGTATGAAGCGTTCCTTGCGGGCAAAATGAACGCAAAAAACATTCGTTCTTATACCATAGCGGGCAGGGCATGCGAGTCCGGAGATATAATAATAAAGGATATAAAGCTCCCGTCACTTAAACGCGGAGACATAATTGCCGTGGCTTCTACCGGAGCGTATAATTATTCCATGGCAAGCAATTACAACAGGATGCCGCGGCCTGCCATGGTGCTTGTCAACAAAGGCAACGCGCGTCTTATTGTAAGAAGAGAAACAAAAGAAGACATTATAAGGAACGACCTGTGAATTTACCTTTTGGCATAAGTTGGATAGATATAATCGATATTGTGATCGTGGCGGCTCTGCTATACCAGATATTTATCTGGTTCAAAGGTACCGCGGGTATGCAGCTTCTAAAAGGGCTTCTCATACTTTTTTTTGTTTACATAGCCGCTCAACAGCTGGGTCTAAAAACCCTGAGCTGGCTGATGGACAGGTTCGTTACAGTAATACTTGTTGTTATCGTCATAGTCTTTCAGCCGGAACTGCGCAGGGCACTGGAGCGCCTGGGCAGGGGGAAGATATTATCGCGTCTTGGTATTTCGTTTGTGCCTAAAAATTCCGCAATAGTCAGACAGATAATCGATGCGGTCGAGAAATGCTCTCAGGAAAAGATAGGCGGATTGATCGTGCTTGAAAGAAGTACAGGTCTCAATGAATTCCTGGAGTCAGGCGTGAAGATCGACGCACCTGTTTCGGAAGAGCTTCTTATAACCATACTCACAAAAGGGACCCCGCTTCATGATGGTGCGATAATAATTCAAGGCGGACGGATACTGGCGGCAGGCTGCCTGCTTCCCCTTTCAGAAAGCCGTTTCATCGACCGCAGGCTGGGCACAAGGCACCGCGCGGCTATAGGCATGAGCGAACAGTCCGATGCCCTGGTCATAGTGGTTTCGGAGCAGAGCGGGACAATCTCCGTTGCGGAAAACGGCTGCCTGAACAGCTTTTTGACAAAAGAACAGCTCGAAGAGAGGCTTTTTGACATGTACAAACCGGAAGACAAAAAAATAAGGTTCCCGTTCAATCTGCGAAAAAAAAAGAATGTCCAAGATAACTCCTGATTTTTTAAAACAGAAAAAATTCGAGCACAAAATTATAACCTGCCTGACCGCTTATGATGCGCCTATCGCTTCGCTTATTGATGCTGCCGGTATAGATATCGTCCTTGTCGGAGATTCAGTGGGAAACGCCGTTCTGGGATATGAAAATACTTTGCCGGTGACTTTGGCGGATATGACTCATCACCTAAAAGCTGTAAGAAGGGCAGTAAAAACCTCGCTTCTTGTCTGCGATATGCCGCTTTCGTCATTTTCATCCGAAGAGGCAGCCATAAATGATGCGATCTCTCTTTTTAAGGCCGGCGCTGAAGCCGTAAAGATCGAAGGTGTCTCGCATCTTAGAGCTATAAAAGAACTTTCAAATAAAGGGATTCCCGTGATGGGACATTTAGGGTTTACCCCGCAATCGGACGGCTCTCCGTCAGTAAAAGGTAAAACTGGAGAAGGCTTTGCGGAACTCATACGCTGTGCTGCGCTTCTTGAAAATGCCGGAGTGTTCGCGATTGTGCTTGAACTTGTTGAGCGGACTGCCGCTCAAAAATTGACCGGTTCGGTATCCGTGCCTACAATAGGAATAGGCTCGGGGCCCCATTGTGACGGGCAGGTACTGGTAATAAACGATGTTGTAGGTCTTACTTTAGGTAAAGTTCCAAAGTTTGCCAAACAATATGCCGATATCAAAGAAGTCATTTCATCGGCCGTAAAGAAATATAAAGAAGAAGTGGAAAATCTTAAATACCCGTTGTGATTGTATTCTTCAGCTCTTCAGAACTTCAGTTCTTTTGTTCTGATCCTGTCCATCGAAAAAGCAAAATCCCTGACAAATTTCTTTAGATATTTTTTTGTGTTCTCCGTCTCAAAAGAATAATACATAAACTTCCCGCTTTTGCGGGATGATATGAAGCCGATACTTTTGAGAAGCGCAAGATGGTACGAGATAGTCGGTTGGGAAGCAAAAAAATGGCTGTTTATCTCCTGTACGCTCATTTCTTTGCGGGCCAAAAGCTCGAGCATCTTCATCCTTTCCTCGTTGCCGAGAATTTCCAGATATTTTATGTACTTTTCTTTAAGCAGTTTCATTTTTATTCATTCTCCGAACGGAGTTTTTCTATGGTTTCTTTGACTATGGAAGCGGTCTCATCGGAAGTTAAAGAATCGATCTTTTTCTCCGCTTCCGCCGGCGCCATGCTTGAAAGGCTTTCGAGGTCTTTTTTATCGACTTTGAGCTGTATCTTGTTCAATATGTCGTCAAAACGCTTTTGTTCGTGTTCGGTTTCTTTAGGGCTTTTTCTTTTCTCAAAATAGTCTATGAGAAATCTTTCTTTAGGAACATGTATGTCATCCATCATGTTTTAGAGCTCCTTCTATGTATTTCTATCGTGCTCCGCTGGATGAAACTTGCATAGCAGAGTCTAACTAATGTAAAATTAATTCAAGTGCCCCCGTAGCTCAGATGGATAGAGCGACGGTTTCCTAAACCGCAGGCCGCGTGTTCGACTCACGCCGGGGGCAGATATAAATTATGATATGAAAAGAACCGACAACCTTATCCTCATCGGTTTTATGGCCACGGGCAAGACCGCGGTAGGGAAGGTGCTTGCAAAAAAACTTAAAGCGAAATATGTCTCGACCGATACTCTTGTGGAGAAAAGAGCCAAACAAAAGATAAAAGCAATATTCAAAGAAAAAGGAGAAGATCATTTTAGACGGCTGGAAACCCTGGTTCTTAAGTCGTTGAAAGGCAAAAAAAATATGGTCATTTCCTGCGGCGGAGGGATAGTGATCAAGCCGGCTAACAGGGCTTTGTTGAGAAAGCTCGGAGTCGTCATTTGGTTAAAAGCATCTCCCGAAATAATAAACAGCAGACTGGGCTCTCTTAAACAAAGACCGCTTCTGAATATTAGAGAAAAAAGCAAAAGGATGAAAAAGATAAGAGAAATGCTTAAATTTAGGGATTCTCTCTACAAGAAAAGTTCTCATATTTCGATAGACACAAGTTCTCTTGGTTTGTCTCAAGCGGTCCGCAAAATAGCTTCTGTGATATAATTTTAGGGTATGAAGAAGCTCCGTTTGGCGCTTAAACACTGTACAAGCGAAATAGTAATAGGCCAGGAAATACTTCCAAAACTCGGCAAATACCTTGCCGAAGCAAAACTTCCCCGTCGCGTGGTTGTGATCTGTGACACTACAGTCTCCCGTATCTATGGGGCCGTGATAAAACATTCTCTCAGATCCAGCGGTTTTAAATCCGATATAATCGCTATCCCTTCCGGAGAAAAGGTGAAAAGCCTTGAGCTGGCGAAAAAACTTTATAAAAAATTCCTGGATATCAAAGTCCACCGCGATTCAACAGTGATCGCACTCGGCGGAGGGGTCGTGGGGGACCTTTCCGGGTTTGTCGCAGCTACCTATATGAGAGGTATTGATTTTGTACAGGTGCCTACTACCTTGCTTGCCCAGGTGGATGCGAGTATCGGCGGCAAAACAGCAGTAAATTTGGAAGAAGCAAAGAATATAGTGGGAGCTTTCTATCAGCCCAAACTCGTTTTTGCCGATGTTGCCGCGCTTATCACTCTTCCTCCTTCAGAAATACGCAACGGGCTTGCCGAAGTCATCAAATACGGCATTATAAAAGATGCGGCGCTTTTTTCCTTTGTAGAAAAACAGATGCTCGGTATAAAAAATCCGAGACTGACAAACCCCAAGGAGTTTAAAGATCTTTTGGGCGTATGGGAACAGATCGTGAGCAGGTCAGCCGGGATAAAAATAGGAGTTGTTGCAAGCGACGAAAAAGAGACAAAAGGGCCAAGAATGCTCCTTAATTTTGGTCATACGATAGGCCACGCTATAGAAGCTCTGAACGATTACAAAGGGATCACGCACGGACAGGCTGTGGCCGTGGGAATGCTGGCAGCTTCAAGAATATCGCTTAAGTTGAAATTGTGCAGGGAAGACGTCGTAAAAAGGCTCGAAGCTCTCCTTTCTTCCGTTGGGCTTCCGACAGAGATAAAAGGGCTTGAATCGGAGGATATTATCGCAAAGCTGATCCTGGACAAAAAAGTGCGCGACGGGAAAATATTATTTGTACTTCCAAGGACAGTGGGCTCCGTTGTCATCAGGAACGATATCCCGATAAAGGTAGTAAGAGAAGTGCTGAAACAGATAGGCACAAAATAAACAATGGATATAAGATCGCAGATAGAGCTATTTAAAAGGGGTACTGCCGATTTTGTCGGCGAGGAAGACCTTATTAAAAGACTAAAAGACGGCAAGAAGCTCAAAGTCAAATTTGGTGCCGATCCTTCCGCTCCCGACCTTCATCTGGGGCATCTGGTCGTCTTGAGAAAACTCAAAGCTTTTCAGGACCTTGGACACGAGATAATTTTTCTTATCGGTGACTTTACAGGCATGATAGGGGATCCGTCAGGCAAGTCCGAAACTCGCAAGCCCCTGACAAAAGAAGACGTTGAGCGCAATGCGCTAACCTATCAGGACCAGATCTTTAAGATTCTGGACCCAAAAAAAACAAAGATCGTTTATAACAGTACATGGCTTTCAAAGATGGACCTTGTTTCTATCATGCGCCTGATGAGCCAATATTCGGTTGCAAGGATGCTGGAGCGGGCTGATTTTAAGGACAGGTTCAGGAACAACAAAGAAATAAGCATAATCGAATTCCTGTATCCGCTGATGCAGGGATATGATTCCGTGGAGCTTGAGGCCGATGTTGAGCTTGGCGGGCACGACCAGATATTTAATCTTTTGGTGGGCAGAGAACTTCAAAAGTCTTACGGCAAAGAACAACAAACGGTTATCACTATGCCGCTTCTGGAAGGCACGGACGGAAAGCTCAAGATGAGCAAAAGTTATGGTAATTATATAGGTTTTACGGATACCGCCAAAGACATGTACGGAAAAACGATGTCCATACCCGATTGCCTTATGATAAAGTACTACGAGCTTTTGACCGATTTGACGCAGGAAAAGATAGCGGAACTCAAAAAAGACCTCAAGTCCGGTAAAGTGCATCCGAAAAAAGCCAAAAGCAATCTTGCAAAGATCTTTGTTGAGCAGTTTTACGGAAAAGATGCCGCTTCAAAATCGGAAGGGGAATTCGACTCGGTTTTTAAGGAAAACAAACTGCCGGAAAATATCCCTCTAATTAAAATAGCCAAAAATCAATTAAGCGGCGGAAAGATCTCTCTTCCCAAATTGATTGCCGCGGCAGGTCTGCTTGAGTCCGTTGGAGAAGCTAAGCGCATGATAAAAGGCGGCGGTGTAAAGCTTGACGAGGAAAAAGTGATCGACGAAAACATGCTTGTGGAAATTACTTCCGAAAAACTGTTGAGCGTGGGCAAAAGGAAATATGCGAGGGTAATATGCGGATAGGGATAGGCTGGGATGTGCATAAGCTGGTTAGGGGGAGAAAGCTCATCCTTGGCGGGATCAATATACCTTTCAAAAAAGGGCTGGCCGGGTATTCGGATGCCGATGTCCTGGTCCATGCAATTATTGACTCTATATTAGGCGCGGCGGCAGCCGGAGATATTGGCTCCCATTTTCCTACCGGCAACCCAAAATATAAGGATATTTCGAGCATAAAGCTGCTTGAAAAGGTAGCCGCTCTTATCAAACAAAAAAAATACAAAATAGTGAATATAGATTCTACCGTGATCGCCCAGGAACCCCGTCTTACTCCCTATACCGATATCATGGCTGCGGCAATAGCAAAAACATTGAAACTATCGCCCTCGAGCGTTAATGTAAAGGCCAAGACCCAGGACAAACTTGGTTATATAGGTCGGGGCAAGGCTATATCGGCACAGGCAGTTTGCCTCGTGCAATCCACAAACTAAACCACTTTTTAAAAGATATGAAAAAGACGTTTGTACCGATAATAATTTGTTTCTTGTTGTTCTTATATGTTGAACCCTCTTTCGGCAAGGGTTTTGAAGTCGTGCCGGCACGCATTTTTGGCAGGACAAATAAAGAAGTAGCCGCTCTTCTGGTGAACGGGAAAATAGCTTTACGGCTATATGGATCTTCGGAATCAGGCATATCCGCTTTTGATAGGATTGAAAAAACATCAGCAATAATGAATTATCTCCTTAAAAAGAATATATCTATAGGCAGTTCAGAACCTGTCTCTACAGCAAAAGGGGCATCTGTATTTGTCGGAAGCTTAGAAGTCTTGTCAGTGGAGCCTGCAGATACGATAAATACCTACATGCCTCCGCTTTTGATCGCCTTCAACTGGGCCAACCGGCTAAGATGGGCTTTCGGTGAACCGTTGCTGTCTCAAAGATCGATCGACGAGATTATTAGGGCCGAAAAGCTCCGGGGGCACGATATCGAAGTAAGCAGGAACATATGGGGCGATAAGGCGGAAGTCATAGTAGACGGAAGGGTCGTTATGAGATTTTCCGAGAACGATCCGGACCTTTCCGCATACGACTCTGCAAGAGAGATAGCCCTTTCAATGGAAGAGGGGCTTTCTGAGGGAAAGACCGGCGATGATATCAGGCCGGTGATCTCCAAAGGAAATCAATATTCTGTCCGCTTGGGAGATTCTATTCTTTCTGTCGTCAAAAAGGAAGAAGAACTGATCTATAAAAAGGATTATTGGAACATCGCTTTGGAGCGCGCAAATAAGATCAGGGAAGCGTTCGGAGTGGAGCCGTTTTCGGTCGGGAACATCAGATCGATAAAGACACAGTACGGAAAGGCATCATGGTACGGCGGATTTTTCCACGGCAGGCGCGCTGCCAGCGGGGAGCGGTACAACATGGAAGAATTTACGGCCGCGCACAAAACGCTTCCCTTCGGTACCGAGGTTCTGGTAACGCGGCTTGATAATTCAAAAAGCGTGCTCGTGAGGGTGACTGATCGCGGGCCTTACATCGCGGGCAGGATAATAGACCTTTCCCGGGCGGCTGCGGAATCCATCGGACTGTTAGGGGCAGGGGTCACTAAGGTCAGAATTGACATATTGAACAAACCTGATAATATGAAAGGCAAATAAATTATCTATGCAATTTTTGCTGGATTATTACGATATATAAACATAGGACCAAAGTTAATCCCAGTAAGGAGTAAAAATTATGGTAAGTCCGGTCACAGGATCACTGTTTCCCAACGTAGTCGCAACAGCCGCTCAGAAAGATGCGCCACCTGCTCCAGGAGTCAGGCCTAACCCCATAGCGACAAGGAACTGCAAGGATAATGGCTATGCATATATACAATCTATAAGCAACGAATTTGGCTACAGAGAAGCTGGAATGCTTTCAAAAAATGATTTAAAAGCTCCTGTATCCGCGTTAACCTATCCTCCAAAACCCGGAAATTCTCTAAAGGCGCTTGATGCAAAAGAGATAGCCCAAAGAGCTGCCCTTGTCGCAAAGTTAACCGATGAAACATGGGTTCAATTGATTGAAAAAGGGTATATAGATGTGAACGGTATTATTCAAGATAAATTCAAAAACACTTCAGCAGAGGATCTTGTCCTTAGTTTTAGCGGCGGAGAAAAGACCCGCATTCCGGAGGCAACTCAGGAGATCCATGACGTACTCAAGAAATCAAATGAAGGAAAGGTTGAATCCCATATTTCCTCAAGTTACATTATGGAGAGAGAAAAAGCTGGGTTCGGACGACTTCCATATACAGGCGTATTACTGTTGTTAGGTTCGTTGCAGGCACTGGGTTATGTTCCAAGTTCCAAGCCAGGAGCTGTTGAAAAGGACACAAGAGAAAAATTGATAGAAGGGATTGCGGAATTCCAGGATAAGCATACCGATATCCGAGTTAAAACCGAGGATAAGGGAAATCGTGTTGGCCCCGCCACGATTACTATTCTTGTTCAAGAACTAAAAACATTGAAATAAAGCCGCGGACTAATTTGTAAAAAAAGGAGGAAGAACATATGTCGGGAATGCAAGGTGTTGGAAGATCGCCGGCTCCTAATCCTGTTGTAGCTCCGAAATCCCAGAATGGTAATTGGAAAAAGGAAGTTGATAGTATGGTATCGAACTTCGGAGTTGAAACCGACGAAGACAAGATATTCGCCGGTTCGCTAGCGTTGCTGCAAATTGCGGCAAAATCCCCGGAGCAAGCAAAATATGTGACAGACAAGGCCAGCCGATTCCTTTCAGATTACAAAGTTCCAGAAAGACTCAATACTGAACAAAAAGCCCTTTGCGAGTCAAGATATGGGGCTGCTATGAATATCCTTGCAAATATTCATGACGGTAAGCTGCCGGGTCCGGATCATAATAGTAGAAATGATACCTGGTTATCGGATATGTATCTTAAACCAAAAGCAAGAAAAGGAAAAGCGCCTCAAGAGAAAACGTTTGATTATTCCGGCAAGAACAGTGCGGTTCGCGAGTCAATGAATAATGCAATAGTAAATAGTTTTAAGGCTCTTGCAGAAAAAGCTCCTTTGGCAAGCATATCATCTCAAGCGCATAATCAGCTTCACGATTGGAAAATTTCCGGATATGAAGATATTGTTGATTAAATAGTTTGGTTGTGTTGAAGCCCCCTCATCGTAGGGGGCTTTTTTTATGCTATATTTACAGTAGAAATGCCTAAACTCGGGGTCAATATCGACCATATTGCCACACTAAGACAGGCGCGAAAAGAGGGGCTCCCTTCTCCTGTGGAAGCCGCGGTAATATGTATACGTGCCGGGGCCGACAGCATAGTAGCTCATCTTCGCGAAGACCGCCGCCATATCCAGGACAAAGACATTTATGATATACGCAAAGCTGTCAAAAGATTCGATATGGAAATGGCCGCAACACCTGAAATGCAAAAAATAGCCCTCAGGGTGAAACCGGATATAGTAACTCTTGTACCGGAAAAACGTGCTGAGGTTACCACCGAAGGCGGCCTGGATACCGCATCTCAACTTCTCTATCTCAAAAAGTACATTAAAAAGCTTCAGGATAAAGGTATTTCGGTCAGTCTTTTTATAGATCCTAAAGCCTCTCAGGTAAAAGCTGCTGCTGAAACCGGTGCCGAATTCATCGAGATACACACCGGCAGTTATGCTAATGCAAAAACACAAAGACACATAAAAGCCGAATTCAAGAATATCAGATCTTGTGTGCTTTATGCTAAGAAACTCGGATTAAGGGTAAATGCGGGACACGGGCTTACTTTGAAAAATGCCGGACTTATCGCTTCAATTAATGGTTTAGAAGAGTTCAATATAGGTTTTTCCGTCATCGCGGATGCTGTTTTTTCAGGTCTAAAGGAAGCAGTAAAAAAGATGAAAAGGCAGATCTTATAAAATGGCCGAAGTAAAAAATAGAAAAAAGTCGAAAAAGACAAAGTCTCTAAAAGCCGAGCTTGCCGAATGTAAAAAGAAGCTTATCCGCCTTGAATCCGAGCGGGCCAGCAAGCTTACCACACTATCAAACGTGAGCCGGACTGTCGCCTCGGATATGTACATAGAAGAGATACTATCTCTGCTTATGAGGCTCACGGCCGATCTTATGAATTCCAAGATCTGTTCCCTTATGCTTTATGACGAAAGCAAACAGGAACTCGTGCTTCGGGCCACACAGTCTCTCAGCAAGGACTATCTGGAAAAACGCAATATCAAGGTCGGTGAAAGCGTGAGCGGCAAGGTGGTAAAGGGCAAAAAACCGATAGTAGTTGAAAATGTCCGGCGGGACAAACTTTATAATTTTCCTGAAATAGCAAAAAAAGAAGGGTTGTATTCTTTGTTGTCGGTACCTCTCATGTTCAAAGGCCGGGTTATCGGGGTGCTTAACAGTTACAAAGACCACATTCACCGCTTTACAGAGGAAGAAATAAATTTGCTCAGTTCAGTAGCCAACCAGGCAGCGGTGGCGATACAGAACACCACTCTGATGTCCGACAAGAAAGAGCTGGAAGAAAAACTGGAGGCCCGCAAGGTCATAGAAAAAGCAAAGGGAATACTCATGAAGCTTCTTTCGATAGACGAGGATTCCGCCTACCGGCTCGTACAAAAACAAAGCATGGACAAACGCAAGTCCATGAAAGAAATAGCAAATGCTATAATAATATCGAAAGAGCTCGAAAGAAAGTAGCAATCTAGAAAAACCAACAGATGAACAAAATCCTTTTGAAGAGAAGTCTTGCGCCACAGGTCGGCCTTATCGAATTAGAAGCCACGGATATATCAAAAAAAGCTCTTGCAGGACAATTTGTTGTACTTCGAATAGATCAGCACGGTGAAAGGATCCCTCTTACGATCGCTGATTCCAATCCTTCTAAGGGCACCATCACTATTGTTTTTCAAAAGATCGGCGCAAGTACACGCTTGCTCGACAATTTAAAGCAGGGTGATTCAATACTCGACCTTTTAGGCCCTTTGGGACGGCCGGCACATATTGAAAATGTCGGGACAGTAGTCTGCATAGGCGGCGGCGTCGGTATAGCCGAGATATATCCTGTTGCAAAGGCGTACAGGAAAGCTGGGAACAGGGTCATATCGGTTCTGGGAGCCAGGAACAAAGACCTGATAATCTTTGCCGACGAAATAGCTTTGGGCAGTGACGAATGTCATATAGCTACAGATGACGGATCTCTTGGCCGCAAAGGACTTGTATCCGATGTTCTTATGGATATAATGGCTCGGGAAAAGGTGTCTCTGGTGTCTGCTGTGGGACCTACTATTATGATGAAAGTAATATCAGATATAACCAAAACAAGTAACATAAAGACCTATGTCAGCCTCAATCCCATAATGCTGGACGCCACGGGTATGTGCGGAGTATGCAGGGTTACCATAGACGGCAAGGTCAAGTTTGCCTGTGTCGACGGACCAGAATTCGACGGTCATGAGGTGGATTTTGCAGAACTGATGAGCAGGCAGAAGCTCTATCTTGATGAAGAAAAAAAAGCTGTCGAAAGACATTGTTCCTCAGAAAATCCTGATTGCAGGTGCAAGACATGAGAAATAAGCCGCGCCTGCGGTCACCAAAAGAAAGAGCCAAAGACTTTCACGAAGTCTCAATGGGTTACAGTCCCGAACAAGCAAAAGAAGAGGCGTCTCGCTGCATCCAGTGCAAAAAACCGCAATGCGTCACAGGGTGTCCGGTAAACATCGATATCCCTGCTTTTATAAAGCTTATAGTAAGCGGTGATCCCAAAGGAGCTCTCAACAAAATAAAGGAAAAGAACAATTTGCCTGCTGTCTGCGGAAGGGTTTGTCCCCAGGAAGACCAGTGCGAAAAGATGTGTATACTCGGGAAAAAAGGCGAACCGATTGCAATAGGGTATCTGGAGAGATTTGCATCGGACTATGGAACCCCCTCTCCGACTCTCCCCCTTGCTAAGGGGGAGAGGGAGCGAAGCGACAGAGGGGGTAAAGTCGCTGTTGTCGGCGCGGGACCTGCAGGGCTGACATGTGCGGCGGACCTTGCAAAAGCCGGATACAATGTCACTCTGTTTGAATCTCTGCACGGACCGGGCGGAGTGCTTTCTTACGGGATCCCGGAATTCCGCCTGCCCAAAAAGATCGTCAATAACGAGGTCGAATATATCAGATCACTCGGAGTCGATATACAATATAATATGATGGTCGGCGGCATATTTACAATAAAAGAGCTTTTCGCCAAAGGATACAAAGCGATATTTCTTGGTTCGGGAGCCGGTTTACCAAAATTCATGAGGATACCGGGGGAGAACCTTAACGGCGTTTACAGCGCCAATGAATTCCTGACGCGCATCAATCTTATGAAGGCTTATCTTTTCCCTGATTATATGACCCCTGTCAGGATCGGAAAAAATGTTGCCGTTATCGGAGGCGGAAACGTTGCGATGGACAGTGCCCGGAGCGCTTTGCGTCTCGGTGCAGATAAGGTGACGATCGTCTACCGCAGGTCAAAGGAAGAGATGCCTGCACGTATAGAAGAAGCGGAAAACGCTCTTGAAGAAGGAATTGAATTTAGATTTTTGACTTCGCCGACCAGGATAATAGGTGACGAAAAAGGCTGGGTAAAATCTATGGAATGCCAAAAAATGGAGCTTGGCGAAAAAGACGAGTCCGGACGCAGAAGTTTTATTCCGCTGCAAGGTTCCGAATACATAATGGACGTTGATACTGTCATAATGGCTATAGGGCAAAGTCCCAATCCTTTGATAGGTAATTCCAGTCCTGAACTCAGCCGAGAAAAATGGGGCGGTGTGATCGCTGATCCTGAAACAGGGCAGACGTCGATCCCGGGGGTATTTGCGGGCGGAGATATCGTGACCGGAGCTGCCACAGTCATTTCGGCCATGGGTGCAGGTAAAAAGGCGGCCGAAGCCATAGGAAGGTATCTGGGGCAAAGTATGAAGGATGAAGTATGAAGTATGAAGAATGAAGTCATTGCGAGGAGCGTAGCGACGAAGCAATCCCATAGAAAAATGGGATTGCTTCGCCCCGAAAAATCGGGGCTCGCAATGACATCTGAACTTCACGACAAGCCCGAAGAATCTTGCGGGGTTTACGGTATATTTTCTTCGGATAAAAGGCAGGTAGCCAAATACATATATTATGGTTTGTACGCGCTCCAGCACCGCGGACAGGAAAGTACAGGGATCGTCACTACCGACGGAAGCAACTTTCGTTCCTATGTGAATATGGGGCTGGTCCCAGTAGTTTTTAACAGCGAAGAGATATTTAAAAGCCTTAAGGGCAGGATAGGGATAGGCCATACACGCTATTCCACCTGCGGAAGCAGCAACCTTTCCAACGCCCAGCCGATAATCTCGAATACTCCGTTCGGTACCATTGCGCTCGCGCACAACGGCAATCTGACCAATATTGCCGAACTAAAAAAAATCCTCAAAAAAAAGGGGTATGCTTTCAAGGGTAACAGCGATTCAGAGGTAATAGGGGCGCTTATCGGTTTTTCCAGACAAAAGAACCTCGAGTCAGCCCTGCGTTCGGTGCTCAAAAAGATCAAGGGAGCTTTTGCGCTGGCAATAATGACTCACGACAAGCTCTTTGCCGTTCGAGATCCCAACGGGATCCGTCCGCTTTGTATCGGACATTTCGATAATTCATATATCGTTTCTTCCGAGACATGCGGACTTGACATACTTGGCGGCAAGTTCGTAAGGGAAGTATTGCCGGGAGAAATAGTAACTATAGACAAAAAAGGCCTGAAGTCTGCGATCTACAAAAAAACAAAAAACACTTCTCTTTGCATTTTTGAATTCATATATTTTGCGCGTCCCGACAGCGTCATGGACGGTCGAAATCTCTATCACGCTCGCGTCGATATGGGCAGAATGCTTGCCAAAGAGCATCCCGTAAAAGCGGATTACGTGATTCCCGTTCCTGATTCGGGAACTCCTGCCGCGATCGGTTACGCTTCCAAGTCCAAGATCCCTTTCAGTGATGTCCTAGTTAAAAACCGTTACGTTGGCCGCACATTCATCCAACCCACGCAGGACATCCGCGAGCTTGGCGTAAAACTCAAACTAAATCCGATAAAGCAGGTAATAAACGGTAAAGATATTGTACTTGTTGATGATTCCATAGTCCGCGGCACTACCAGCCGCCAGATCGTGAAAATGCTCAAGGATTCCGGTGCCCGCAAGGTGCACATGCGCGTAGCCAGTCCTCCCATTATAGGGACCTGCAGGTTCGGTATAGATACCGCATCCAGAAAAGAACTAATTGCCTCCTATATGTCCGTGGAAGAGATCCGCAAATACCTGGGAGTAGACTCGCTGGGATATATAAGCCTGGGGGGGCTCCACAATGCCATCGCTCTTCCCAAAAATCCCCTCTGTATCGGCTGTTTGAACCTTAAATACCCCGTCGCCTGAGATGTTTGCGCAAGTTATCTATGTTCCAAAACGATAAATATACAGGTTAGAAGGTGTTTTGGAAGGAGTTCAAAATGGCATCAGTACAAGGCGTAATTAATAATGCTTCCAGTCAAGTGACAAAAAAAGATGATTTTGCTTCAGGATTTGCAAAGGGATATAACAACGGCAACCCTCTCAAATTTAAGGCTGCCATGCCAGTATTGCAAGAAGCATTGTCATCTGCAGCGCGGCCAAATAAAAAGTAAATTGCCGGCAAGTCCCGGAAAATCTCCGCTCTCTTTTCTTTGATTTGAAAACCATTTTCCCCTGTGATAACATAAATGATAATAATGATGATAATGTCCAAGTAACAGGGGGTAAAAACAATGATCATTGACAGTACAAAAAAAGATATTTTATCTAAAGCAAAATCCGACAATATTAAATTTGTGCACCTTCAGTTTACGGACATTTTGGGGACGCTAAAAAGCGTTGCGGTGCCTGCAGAGCGTCTTGAGGATATTCTCGACAAAGGCATCTGGTTTGACGGCTCTTCTATAGAAGGCTTTGCGCGCATATCAGAAAGTGACATGTTCCTGCAACCTGACGTATCCACATACAGGGTCATCCCATGGAAATCTCAGGAATTCCGTGTCGCCCGCTTTATTTGCGATGTTTTTACTCCTGACGGACAGCCGTATCCCGGAGATCCCAGAGGGATCCTCAAAAAGGCCGTTGCCGAGGCAAAAAAAGACGGGTTCAACTATTTTACCGGGCCCGAAGTTGAGTTCTTTCTGCTAAAAAAAGACGGCGAAAAAATAACCACGATCCCCCACGATGTAGGCGGTTATTTCGATTATTCTCCGCTTGATTTGGCATCCGAAATAAGGCGAGATATAGTGATCGCCCTTGAAGCTTTGGGAATGACGGTAGAGATGAGCCATCACGAGGTTGGCCCCGGCCAGCATGAGATAGACGTAAAATACAGCGACGCGGTCTCATCCGCCGACAATGTCATCACGCTCAAATATACTATCAAGGCAATAGCCCAAAGATTCGGCCTTCATGCTACCTGTATGCCAAAGCCTATATTCGGTGTTAACGGCTCAGGCATGCATGTTCACCAGAGCCTTTTCGACTCAAAGGGAAACAATGTTTTCTATGACTCCGGTGACAAATACAAGCTTTCCAAAGCCGCCTATGGGTTTATTGCGGGCCAGCTAAAACATGCACGCTCGATGAGCGCGGTGCTTGCGCCCACGGTAAACTCATATAAACGTCTGGTTCCCGGGTACGAAGCGCCTGTTTATGTATGCTGGGGGCAAGTGAACCGCTCCGCACTTATCAGGATACCCAGATTTTCTCCGGGCAGGGAGCTTGCCACGCGGGCAGAACTCCGCTGCCCTGATCCGAGCTGTAACCCGTATCTTGCGTTCGCTCTCATGCTAAAAGCAGGTATGGATGGCATAAAGACGGGGCTTACACCTCCGAGTCCCACGGAAGAAGATGTTTATGAGTTTGACAGCAAGGAGCTTAAAGCTAGGAATATAGATACATTACCTTCTTCTTTAAGAGAAGCATTGGATGAGGCGGCAAAAGGCGATTTAGTGAAGAATGCGCTTGGCGAACATACATATGGCAAATTTATGGACGCAAAATCAGCCGAATGGGATGATTACAGAATAAAAGTGACTCCCTGGGAAATAGACAGGTATCTGGAAAATCTATGATTAAGTGTCATTGCGAGGAGCGTGAGCGACGAAGCAATCCCAAAGACAATGGGATTGCTTCGCTTCGCTCGCAATGACTGAGGTGAATTGCCATGAAAGTAGCTATTGCTTCGGATCACGCGGGATTTAAACTTAAGGAAGAAGTAAAAAGCTTCCTTAAGAAAAAAAAATATATCATCAAAGACCTTGGGGCGTACTGCGATGATTATTCGGTAGATTATCCGGATTATGCAAAAAAGACCGCGCGTCTTGTCTCTTCAAAAAAGGTCCCCAAAGGCATCCTTATCTGTGGCAGCGGAATAGGTATGAGCATTGCCGCCAACAGGTTCAAAGGTATCCGGGCCGCCGCATGCGAAAGCATGTATACTGCCAAAATGTGCCGTAAGCACAACGATGCTAATATACTTTGCCTGGGAGCAAGAATATTGCCGAAGGAAATGGCATTAAAGATAGTGGATGTCTGGATCTCAACAAAGTTTGAGGGCGGCCGCCACAAAAGAAGGGTCAGAAAGCTCTAGCAGATGAAAGCTTTTGTTATGGCCGCAGGGGTAGGTACCAGGCTTGAGCCGCTCACACTTGCGGTTCCCAAGCCCATGGTGCCTGTGTGCAATGTCCCAATAATGGAATACAATATAGAACTTCTCAAAAAATACGGATTGACCGATATCACCGCGAATCTACATTATTTTCCGGAGCAGATAGAGAACTATTTTAAGGGTGGGTCTTCCTACGCAGTTAATATGAGCTATTCCTTTGAAGAAGAGCTGATGGGCACTGCGGGTGGCGTCAAAAAAATGGCTGGATTGTCCAGGCTATCTTCCGGAGAAAATGCGATCGTCCTGAGCGCTGATGTCCTGACTGACATAGATCTGGCTTCGCTGACAAAATTCCACAAAGATTGCGGCTCAAAGGCGACCATAGCGCTCATTGAAGTGGATGATCCTTCGGAATTCGGAGTGGTGGTCACGGACTGTGCCGGCAGGATCACCGCTTTCCATGAAAAGCCAAAAAAAGAAGATGCCTTGAGCCGTCTGGTGAGCAGCGGTGTATATATCCTTGAAAAAGAAATAATAGACCTTATTCCTCCCGACACTTTTTTTGATTTTGGCAAACAGCTCTTTCCTCTCCTTGTGCACGGCAAAATGCCGTTCTTCGGATTTGTCGCTGGCTCTTACTGGAAAGACATCGGCAACATCCCAAACTATGTCGCGGCCAATTTTGACGTGGCCCTCGGCAGGATAAAAACTGTTTTTGACCATGGAATGCATATTCGTCCTGGCGTAGTCGCAGGTAAAAACAGCCATATTGACGAAAGCGCAAAATTTTGGGGTTCAACGGTGATAGGTATGAGCTGCACAATAGAAAAGGGAGCGTCTATTAAAGATTCTGTGATCTGGTACGGCGCGCGCATAGGAAAAGACACCAGAATAGACTCGGCCGTGATTGGCTCTCATTGTATTATAGAAGCGGATTGCTCTATTGGTAAACACTGCATTATAGCCGGCGGAAATCATATCAAAAAGGGTTCTATCCTTCCGGACAATACCGTTCTGCCGCCCACGTAACCTTAATCCGCCGACGCAAGTTTATTATGTCCTCTTACGATGTAATAGTCGTAGAGGAAATAAATGACAATAGGAATAAATTCAGTTTTACCGCAGCAAACGAAGCAATCTTTAGAAAACATGCCATCCCGCGAGATAGAGTCGCGCGGCACCTTTTTGAGCGTTGCAAAAAAAGTCTTCTCGATATTTGCGCCTGTGCCCGCTGAGGATGCGGATAAAGCAGCTTTGGCGCATTTTAAAAAGATCAAGGAAACAAGCAGACAGGACAAAAAAAGGACCGAAGAAGACGCACTGCACGACATAGAAAAGCTTTTGCGCAGAGTAGAAAAGAGCAAAAGATGCGGAAAGCAGAACGGGTCCCGCTAAAAGAACATGCAAGTTTTGCTTGTTGGACAACGATGAGTAAGCTAGAGGGGAATAAAAAAAGAAAGGTGGTGAAACAAAATGTCACAGGATATAAACCTGAATACGGTGCAATTAAGCGAGTCAGAATCTAGGGTAGTTGAAGCGTTGCAGAAGGCTGATGAGCAATTGGATGGTCTTACGGAGGCCCTTGCAAAAAATTCGACTGATACTACCGGCGATGTGGCAAACATTATAGCCCATGTAGGTGATACGTCATATGAATTTGACGCAGCCGATTCATCGGCAGGGTTCATTGTAGGCCAAATAGCTAATAAGCTGAGTCAGAGTATGTCTACCATCGTGACTCCGGAAAGTAAGAAAGACGATATAGCAAAGACGATAAGTCAGAAAGCTGGCTAATATTCTTTGAGCTCCCTCCCTTTGCTGGGAGGGAGCTTATTTCTTTTAGAAAGGCCAGGGATATATGATCGATTTTGATATTTACGGTTCTCAAATGGACACAGCCTCTGCTTATATACGTAGTACCGCTTCCGGTGTGGGTAATTTGGTCCCGGCGGCTAATTCGTTCAAAGAGGTTTTGAAACAAACATACGCGAAAATCGATAATATATCCAATCAGCTTGCAAGTGACAATGATATTATAATGATAGACGATACTCAAGTGGATAAAACAAGTTCTTCCGCGTCTTTCTTGATAACACAGAAATTGGACGATTATCAGCAGATGATAACAATGATGATGGATATCTTGACAAAAAACAGGGATTGGGACAAATCTTTGGGTCAGAGCATGTCAAGGTAGTAAAAAACCATGTCTAACAAACCATTTCCTTTTATTAAACCCCAGCCTATTTATGAATATTGTCCGAATATGGAGGATGTTCAAAAGAAATATTCCACATATCGCGGGGAAAGGTGGCTTGCCGACCAGTCCAGCTTCATGATGGAGATCATGAAGTATATGCCCAACATCGATAAAGAAGGTTATAGGAAAGGGATGGGGACCTTTTTACCGAACACTACTCAAGAAGAAGCCGCCTGGAAGATAAATGGTAGTAAACCTGCTGAATTAGGTGTATTACCAGATTACAATCCGTATACGGGGAATCCCCAAAAAAAAGCATATCAAGACTATCTGGACAGATTACGTTATTACGACCATCAGTATATAGGCGCGACATACAAAAATTATGCAGGTGCAGCCCTTAATCCCCTGCCGCCATGGCCCACAACTCAGGGAGTGAATACGCGAGCTTTTCTTGTAACGGGGGGCGAGACGCCACAGGGTTCTAGCAGGCACACTTATGAATATTCCGCGGGGTATGAAACTGATCCCTATGCCGGTTATTCTTTTGCGAGAGGACATTCTATGGGATATCAGGGGGATATAACCAGGATCGAGGGGTATGGGTCCGGGTCTGCGGTGTCAGACTACAAGAAAAAAGGAACAACAAAAACAATATGTGATTTCTTTAATAACTTCTGGGATTTTGGCGGGACTTATAAGGACTATTTGGACGACTTTAAAGCCAAACAACACCGTAAGGAAGTGGAGGGAGCTGATCGGGAAAAGGGCAGTTTCTTCATTACCCCGGAGGCTCTATGGGGAGATTCCGGCGTGGCCGTAGACAAAAATGCATATATGAAAAATACAGTTGACAGAGCGACCACTCCTATTCCTATTTACAGCGCTCCTCAAAACTTCGGAGATCTTAATGGGGACGGAGTTGATGAAGTAAACAATCCTGTTAAGTGGGATGCCGCTATGTTTGCCGACGGAAAAAATATTAGCAAAATGTCACGAGAGCAATTCCTGAATTATTATCCGACCGATTTTGTCAATTCGTATTACGGAAGAAATCCCATGCTGCTAAAAAATGACACTCTGCCGTCTTTGACGGGGTATGACAAAAAAGTTGACGAAAACGGGAATCCCAGCATTTTCGGTAAATCCCTTTTCAAGTGGGCAATAGACTTTTTTTCTGATTATCACACAGCTATTAATCCTGATACAGGGAAACCTTACGGGTCGGCTTACGAAATACTAGACGGCGTAAGCAATGAAGAAAATCCGTACGAATTAGTGCCCCGTGCCGGTTTCTATGACCTGATGATGGATCCTGACGCGCCTTGGAACAATGACAACAGCACTGGAAAAGGATGGTGGACTGACAAAAATGATGAAAAAAACCAAATGCAAGCGGCACTTTATATCGCCGTGCTTTCAGTCGAGTCCATGAGAAGAACACTTCACGCGATGACGCAATGGTTCGGTCCGAGCACGGCGTTGCAGGGATTTGTTGGGCCGGATCCGCTAAATCCCTGGGCAAAGACAATAAAAGCGCCCATACCTGGACATGCGGGTACTTACAGATATTATGTAGAAAATTCGGATGCGACCATGATAGATTATTTTAAATGGTACGGGCAAAGTAATAAAGCGCGTCAGATAGCAAAACAGCCCGACGCAAACCCGTACTGGCGCTCGGCGGAAGCGCCTCAATTTAGAGCTGAATTTCTTAATTTGTTCAAGACGGGTTCGCATGAATTCTACCAAAGGGCCAAGGGGTTCGCGGGAACTCCCACTTACGTTTGGAGTCTTGCCGATAGGGCCGCGGTCAGCAATCTGGACAAGTGGATGACAGCGCAGTTTGCTAAGATTACTGAAACTGACATATCTGACACGCCTATTGCGAATGTCAGGCCGTCAACAGCATCACAAGCAGAAGCAAAAGTAGAATTTGATCAATTCATCAACGACGGGACTATTAACAGATCATCTATTCCTGATGCCGACTTTTTCGCAGCAATAGGCTATAAGCCACCCGCAAACAGTATTTTTGAAGGCCCAAATGGGACCATTAAGAAATGGACGCAAGTTGGTTCGAGTTGGTGGTTAATTGATTATTGGGACAAGATTAAAGATCTTTTTGAAAACCCATATGATACCGGTGGAAATCCTTTCTATGATCCTACTCCGTGGCAAACCGTTAGATGGGTATTAAAGAAAGAACTCACGACCGCTCAAATAAATGCCATACCTGATGACCAATTAGATAGTATCCATCCCGGTACGGCAAGGGAAGTAAAAGACATGTTGATCGCAGCCAATGCGATGTCTCTTATATTTAAGCCTGGCACAACAAGCGCGGAAACCAACGCACTTGCTGTAACACAGGCAACGAAAGATATTTTGAACGCAGCTCTTGCTACATCTCCAGACCCGGACCCTACACGATCGAGTACTCTATCTTCGGGGAATATTTGGAACGTAGACAGCAATAAATTTGCCAATGCCGCTACATTGACAAGGACTGATGCTGCAAAAGGTGGTGGCATCATTTGGAATGCGTGGAAAGGCAAATGGGATCTGGTTGGTGACGGCAAGCCTTTAGATAGTCAAGTAGAAGGCCGAGCATATGCAGATATAGAAAATTCCATAAGCGGGTTAGCTGATGATATTAAAAATCGTATTAGGACACAGACTGAATCTCTATATGGAACCTACAAAAACCTATTAAACTTTAATTACGATTACAGTGTTACTTCTTCTGGTCAAGTCGGAACCGCAGGTGTAAGTGTTTCGGATCTTGGCAATAAAATAGTCGATGAAACATCCTCTGCAGCAGCGGCAAATTACAGTCTTTCCGCAACACATAGCTTGAACATGGCTACTCAGAAAACACAGATCGGTGACACGCATATAGTTGATACTGAGAGGAGGATAACATTTAATTCTTGGACAACACCACCGACTCCTACTGCACATCAATATAGTTGGACATCTGGTCATCCACCTAGAGGGCGATATAAGGATGTCTATACTTGGGAAAACGGGGAACCAGCATCAGGAGAAAAAGGGAGAGTGATGGTTACAAAAACTCAATACTATGAAGATGGTGTTACGCCAACTGGTAATGTGTCAGGCCCGAGCTTCTATAAGGAGTTGGAAACATTACCTGATACTAAATGGGAAGATTATACGACTTGGACCGCTTACGTTACAGACAAATATTTCGAAAATGGCTCCCTCAAATCTTCAACTACTAATGCTATAGCAAAAAGTTATGAGGACGGCTTGCCACCAGATACAACAGGACATCTGTCCGATGGTGTTGCAAAGCTTGATATCAATTATACGGATGCGGATGGGCAGACTAGCCATGAATTTAGTTCTATGAGCGGATGTGATAGTGTGCCGACATTTACCCCGGAAAATACCACAAGATCAAGAACAGACTACTATGACATAAGTTGGACTGGTACTACATTTAACGATACAACATACAATAGAAGTGTTTCCGAGTCATACCAGCTGAAAGCAAGTATTCAGTGGGAAAATCAGACCAGTGAGTGGACAAAAGGGCACAACATTGAAGTCCTACGAACAATTGCAGGTGACGGATCGGCTGCAGGAATGGGGACTATAACCTTTAATCCGAATGTAAGTACCATAGTTACATATAAAGATGATACGGATTTTATAGCAAAATACGGAGCATTTTTAGATGGTGCTCCGGGTTTATACGATGACATGAGTCTCACCTCATACAGATTGGAGGAAGGTCCTTATCAAGCTAAGTCTATAACAGTTGATGAATTTGTCGATCGAAACAGATGGGCCCACCAGTTGTATAGAAATCGGATAGAATTGTTGAAAATATTGGATCTGGATTGCTCCGATCAAACAGCCGCCGGAAACGTTGAAGAACTTCGTCGATTGCACATGAACGGTCCGTTGGGAGAGTTGTTCATGGAATACAGAACGCAGGCGGACGGTATGCCGCCGGATAGTGCTGATGCTACGGCTATGTATATATATGCCGCAAATGAAAACTGGAACTACCCAAACCCTATAGGAAATTGGGGCATATGGACTGGAAATATGAGGAGACCTGCAGCAGAAGGGGGGTCGTCTCAGCTTTATATTGATTATTCCAACGCGGGCAGGCTAGCCCAACTTGCAGGCTGGAGCTTGGGGCAGGCAAGGACACAGACCACCATTTTTGCTGTCGACAGCAATGGTCAAACAAAACCGTTTATAGGTTCGGTCTATGACAATATGTGGAGTTTTCATGAAGATAAGGACATGATGACCACCTCGAGTTATCTGAACAGTATGATGAGTTACGCGCAAGTCAATTTGAAAGCAAAACAGAGAAAGAATAAGAAGGATAATGAGGAATATAAAGAATACAAATATGAAGAAGCATTGGAAAAGATGAGAGATGAAAAAGCTGCAGCTAAAAGTAAAAGTGACAACAACAAAAGTCTGCAAGCCATCGCTAAACAGAGTGGTGAATCCAAAAAAAGATTAAAAAACGAGCAAGCCAAAGCCAATAAGAATAAAACAACGTACCAAAATACTGCCCAACAGCTTGCCGAAATGATCCGCAAGAAGAACCAGTCCGCCTCTTCCAAAAAGAAGTAAAAGATAAAATCTACGCAAGTTTTTCACGAGTTCGTACGATTATTATATAGAAGTCAAAGAGGTGTACTATGTCTTCAGGCGTTGCCGTAAGTCTGCCGGAACAGGATAAGGCTGTCTCCCGGAAAAAAATGCCGTTGCAGGCAAAGGAGATACCTCAGAGCGTTTTTACAAAAGCAATGCTCGAACAGATGCTTGCCGAAAAAAACACTGAAGAACCCAAAAAAACACAGCAGGGACCGGAAAAAGATACTCCCTCCGCAGGCGCGGATGCCATGTCGACAACAATCCTTTATAGAACTCCCGTCTTGCCCGCACTTAACCTGTTGGGTATCGTAGCCATAAAAATAGACCTTAAGGACAGGACGGACAGGTTCAAAGATGAATACATGAAAAATTACGCCATGTCCAAATCGCACAATCTGCTGGTATCGCGCTTTGCCGCGATGAAATACGGCTTTTACGGCATGATGCTTTCATTTCTCGGGGTTTCCGCGGATGAGCTTCAGCAGCTCCAAAAAACAGCCCGCAATGCACTGGCTGCGCAGAACCTGCTTCTTTTCGAAGAAAACGAATACACTGGAGAGATGCTGGAGATAATGGGCGGGCCAAAGAAAAAAATGAAGGCCGAGAGAAGGTTTATAGACGAAATGCGTAAGCAGCTGGTCTCGCAGCTCATTAACTGCGGGGTCAAGGATTTGTGCACTCCCGAAAGACTGTTAGAAATCCAGCAAAAACAGTGCTTGAATATATTTCAGAAACTCACCGAGGAAAAAACAGCTCTCGAATATGAGCTGATGATGGCAAATACGGGGCTTTGCCAGTACAGCGACGGCAAAGACGTGCCTCGCAAGCTGGACAAGATACAAAAATATATAACCAAGACAAAGTCCAGGCTTGAGTCGCACGAGAAAAAAGCGGAAGTATTTATGAGAAAGTCCAAGAAAACGGATCCTTTTTTGGTCGTTGACACTGTCAAGCTGACGAAAATGAGAAGGAAATAGTGCCATGGTAGAAAACATTGCCGCAAAGGCCGCGACAGTTGAGACAGCCGCTTTGAGCAATCAAGGCCTTGTGATGATGCAAAAAGATCTGCTTGCAAAAGCCGGATCTTCCACAGACAGCAAGGACAATGTCGTAAGTGATACAGATTCTACCCTTAAGCTTCTTGATTCCGGAAGTGAACCACAAAGCAGGCTGCAATTTCTTTCTTCACACATATCCAAGATGAACAGCAACGGGTTTGATTTTGGCAAAGTGGACAAACCGGCTAATAAACTTAGACAACTTGCCTCGGAATTTGAGGATACTCAGGGTTCTGATGCTACAAAAGACGCGGTCCAGATCAGTGCAAAATACGCCCGCCAGCCTCAGAGCCAGAGGTTCCAATTGTCAAAACTGGCGCTTCTTGCGGAAAGCTTTGAAGCTTCGCCGCAACAGAAGGTGGCCGTCCAACGCTATGTACAGTCATACTTTGCCTATCTTATGAGCGATGACCCGAAAGTAAAGAACAGGATGCAAAAAGACGAAGACGCTCTGCGGAAATCCGGACTGAAAGAAGAAAACATCTTCTCGCTACAAAAACAGATAAAAACAGCGGCAAGGGCCGATATCTCCGTGCGTATCAAGGAAAATATGTTCAGGAATGAGCTTTCGGATTCAAAAGTGGAACAGGCTCTGTCAAACCTTTCCGCAAATGACGCTGTGGGTTCGGCTTTTAACAATAAGAAGCTCGGCGGTTGGAATTTTTCCGGCGTCTTCGGGGACCTCCAGACAACAGTGGATAAGTCCGCTGAGCAAAACAGGCGAGATCTTTCTGAATTTTTGCTGCAGGACCTTGAGGAACAGATGATCTCAAAAATGATCAAAGGCGATGAGGATGTTTCGGACTTGAGTAAACACATAACTACACTGATGAAAATGGGGGTCAATGTTCTGTCCTGGCTCAAAGAGGAATGGTACGACAAAAAGTTTGATCTGGGCTTACTCCAGACTTCCGTATTCCCGGAAGAAACTACGGGAAAAGTTGTCGATTTTAATGCGGACTCGCAGGGGCAGGGCGGACAAAGAGATCCGTATCAGGGCCAAAGTGAAAGCGAACTGATGATAGGCCAATTGCGGTCTCTTTATGTGCAGCGCCTAATAAACAGCGGATTTACCGTCAACATGCACATATCCTTCAAGATACGCAAACTTAAAAACGGGCTCTTTAAAATGGGCGCGTTTTCAGAGGAGATCGATGACAAACTCTCTTTTGAAGCCGAAACTATAGCAAAAAAGAAGATAATGGATATGATCGAAGAATCCATGATCGAGCGGGCCGGCTTGTTCAAGTCCAAAGGCAGGGCGTATGATGCTCATACCAAGAAAGTCAAAAAACTCCTTTTAGCGGCCGAAAGGCTGGGGATGAAAGTCGATGAACAGGATCTGCTCTTGATCAGGGAGTCCGTCAACACTAGGATGCTCAAGGTGATAAGCGATCAGTTGGATGCAACAAAATCAATGATCGCAAAGAGGGGCAAAAACAGAAAATCTCAAAAAAATGTTGACAACCTGAAAGCATTGCAGGAAAGGCTGACCAAGGAGTTGAAAGACAATACTCCCATCGTACTTGAAGAGGAGAAACCCGAGAAAAAAGCAACTATACCGCAAAAGGAGAATAATAATGGGTACGTCTGAGTCAATTAACTCTGTGCAACCAAAGCCTGTACAGACACCCGTACAAACGCCGGCAAAGCCCGCGCAGGTCAATTCCGCACAAACACAGGCCAATCCCGTACAAACACCGGCCAAGGCTGTACAATCATCACCATCTGCAACTGCGCAATCGCTTTCTTATTCCATAGCAAGTTCAAAAGCCGCAGTCGACTATTCAACTGCAAAATCAGATATGCAAAAGATGGATAACAAAGGGGTCCAGGAAAAATTTGGTGTGCCAAAGACAGAACTTGCCGATGCCATTAAACAACTGGACCGGCAGGTGGACGGGAAGCAGGTAGAACAGGCTGTTCAATCGGAAATGACGTGGGATGCATCGTCAGGGACGAGAAACAATACAAAAACAAAGCTTATTATTACGAACAAGGATGAAAATCTTTCAGGACTTGATTCCGACCAAAGGAAAGCGGAAATGAGCACACGGGCAAATATAGCCTTGAACGTGTATTCATTGCTAAAAAAGAACGATCAAGGGCAGGTCAAGAGTATAACAGTAAAAGCGAGCTATGGCGACCCCAAGAGGTACAATGTGGTCATAGAACCGCCTGACAGCCCAAATAAGACAAAACCAGAGCCGGTCGTAATACCAAACATAAACCCGGAAAAACTTAAAGAGCTGCCTGCAAAGATGGGTATTGATACTCCTTCCGCTCAAAAATCAGGTTCCGTATCCTCGGGTTCACAGACAGGCATAGATATAACCCCTTCAGGGGAAGCTGTCCGCCAAAGTGTACTGCCAAAGGCACAAGAGGTTCCTGACGCGCCGGAAACCCCGGAGACAAAAAGAGTCAGGGAAGCTTTTGCACACGGAGTACACAAGCGCGGCTGCGAACTCAAGAATTTTAGGCGACTATTAAACAGTAATAAATTTATAGCAGAGGTTTGTAGGAATAGAGGCAAAAATGCAACACCGGCTTCAGCCGAACCGCCGACTTTAACTGCTACTGTGGAGATGAATAACCCGACCACAAGTCAAGCGCAGGAAAAAGGGGAGACTGTCGCTGCGACTTTGGTTGCATTGGACGATAAATGCAAAGCAAAAGGGGATCCGCTTAAAAGCGCAACCATGACACTAAGTGAGAGCGGAAAAGGGACTCTGTCAACACAAACGGCAAGCGGTGCAAAAATTGTCTCGCCTGTAAACAATCTCGTCGCTCCGCAAAATGCTCAAAAAATCATAAGCAACACTTTAGACCCGCTTTTTGAAGTTATTTCGAAACTAAGGGAGGCAGGCATTAAGCTCAATAGCACCTGTATCACTGCCAACGAGAACGGTATGTATACAGTTACAGGAATAGATGACTACGGGCAGGAAATAGCCATGGAGGGCTATCTGGAAGAAGGCTACGGGTACGAAGATTCGGGATACGAATCCGGATATCAACCCGGTTTTAGGATCGGCAAGTATTCTGACCTTTTGACGGGCAACAGTCTGGATTTTCAGCGGATAATTTATGATGCGTGGCAGCAATTCTATGACAAAAGGGCCGCTTTAGAAAAGCAATCAAAAGAAGATGAAAAGATAAATGAAAAGAAAGCTGAAGAGAAAAGACAAGATGAAAAAGTCGCCCAAAAGGCGATCGATAAAAAAATTCAAGCCGCTTTTTTGCTGGCGCTAAAAGCAAAAAAAGAAATGGGAACAAAAATAATGCTGGATCCAAGGGAATTTCAAGAACTGGCGCTAAAAATAATAGACGAAGAGGCAAAAACAAGAAAGATGCGAGGGTGATTTTATGGTCCAAGTAGAAGGTTGGGGTTATGCCCTTAGTAATATCCCGTTGCTGCCCAGCGAGGCAAGACAAGTAGGGGACCTTACAAAGGGTATGATGAGTATTTTAGAGCTATTTTTAGGGATATCACCTATAGTTCGTCAAAGTGACAATAACGGTCCTGTTGCTCCGCCTCCGCCACTAAGCCCCGTAGGTCCGCCGGCAGGAGCTTCGTCAACAGGAAAGCAGAGCGCAGTTGCACCACAAGCAAGATAGTTATAGTTGGCTGAAAAAGGGAGGTAATTATGGTTAATGGGGTTCATCCGGGTGTTTATACAAATTTAAGCAATGTTATAGCAAACTTTGCATCTGAGGCGCAGATGGCGGGATATTATGCCAGAGGAGTCATAATAGCTATTTTAATGCATAATGATATGCAAAAAAACCCAGAAACCGGCCCCCAGCGCGAAAACTCTGCACAACAGGGGCCTGTTGCTCCTCCCGCACAATTGCCTTCCCAGGGACATAGTATCCAATCCAAAAAATAGCATTTACCCTTGTATATTTACCATTATTAAACAATGCAAGTTTTCCTGTTGACCTCTCGAAGTATATATAGATTCCAATGTTTAGGAGATAGTTATGCCAGAGAGCTCCTCTTTGCAAACTGTAAATACTAATACAAGAGATAGTGCTTTAAACGGCACTATCTTTGATGTGTTATATAATCCCGAGATTCTTGAGGAAATGGATAATTCCGCGACGACTGAAAGATCTGCCGCTTCCGCCCAGACAAGTTCGACGTCAAACACAACAATGAATTTTGTTCAAAGTGAATCTGTAACCTTGAACAGCCTTGATGAGATCGACAGGGAAATAGAGAACCTGGTCTTTTACCTGTGCCAGCCGGGCAATTGGTATTACGAGGATTCGGACGGATGGGCCCATTTGAGAGAAGAAGCCGGCGAGAAGTACGCCCGGTTAAAGCTTTTGATGAACATATTGGTACTTATCGGAATAATACTTGCCGCAAAAGCTGACATGGCCGAAGTGGTTGACAGCATCGTAAACGAGATCACCATAGATAAGACTGAGGACAAGGCGCTCAAAAATCTCATCGAAAAACTCAAAACAACAACTTCCGGAGTCAACGATATTTTACAAGAAACCCTGGACACTATAGACGAAATAAACCAGGCAAATTATGAGAAAAAAGTTGCCGAGATCCAGGCCGACCACGGCAAGCCGAACATCTTTATCGGCATACTCACCAGCTTGATCTTCAACAGCGGAGCCGCAGGGAACTTTAGGGATGCAGTTGTCGCGGCACATATGGCACGGCTTTATCAGGAAAAGGCTGAAGTCGAGATGCAAAATTTTCAAGCGGCCCTTGTATTCGTGGAAACATTGTCAAGAAAAGGCAAAACAGGGGATGATTTCCTGGACAGAATGGACGAATTAGAAAATGAGGTTTTGCGCCATGTGAACAGTAGAGAAATGTCCGAGTACGCCGGCAATAACGGTATAGGCGGCACTTACTACGATATGAACAAGAGCCTGGCAGCAGCTATTATGACAGCCTTGAATGTGATCAATAACCTGCGCAGCATATACGCAATAATCAAAAAAGCAAAGCAAGAGCTCACAAGGTATACCAACGAGCTTTTACAAGGGATCAGGTATTCAAGGAGTTCCCAGATATGGACTGCGGTACAGACCATGATGAATGAGCAAGCGGCATCTGTTCGTACGGCTGTCAGTATGGCAATAAACCGTTTGAACGCATATTTGACAAGCCATAACAATATGGTCGAGGAGCAATACAAAGAATACCGGAGCAGCTGGCTTTCAGCCTTCTGCTGGGTGCCGTTCGGGCTTGCCGATTATTTTGTGCTCGAGATGATGCCCAATGATATTAATTCACCGTCAAAACTGGACATGGGCAAAGTATCAAGCATTTTGGCCGGGTGGGGGATAACCATAAGCTCGGTAGACGGGGACAGTTTTCTGGTCGAACTCGACAGGATGGAGCGCGAAATCATCGCGCGTATCACATACGATAATCTGGCGTACGACATCGGCGACGGTTTTCACGATATGGATTACGAAAAGATGAAAGACATTTCCAAACAATTGAACTTTCTCATGCAATTGAGAGAACTGTATATCATGGTCCAACTGGCAAAATATGAACTGGCGTCCAATGTAAGAAGCGTTATGTCGGGAATTGCCGGTATCAGCATGTCCGCATTTGTAAAGCAGGTAGCCCGCCAGGAAGCGGAACTGAAAAGCATTTTTGTAAAACTCAAATTTGACACGATCCAGAAAGAAATAACCGAGGCCAACAAACAGCGGCAATACGAACTTGATAAAGAAGCCGCTTTGGGGCACTGGTTTGGATTTTTGATCACAGTAGCGCTAATAGTTGCGACGATATTGACTTGCGGGGCAGCCGGTGTTGCTTTGGGGCCATGGGCGTTGGCCGCCATAGTGCTCGGAGCAAGCGCTATCGGTCAGGCGATAATGGACGCTTCATTTATAGCAAGACATATGCCCAATCCTCGGCCTTATGTTGATGACCGGTTCTTTGACGGAGAATTTACTGAGGATGAGTTTGATGCCACGTGCCAGGACGCCATAGACATGCTGATCACTACCAGCGTCTTTAGAATAAATGATTCCCTGGGAACAGTTGCCGTAGATCCCGTGGTCAAAGCAAAGATACGCCAGATAATGCTTGCAGCATATATCAGGAAAATGATAATGCTTATCGTGGAGAGCGCAAGAAGGGCCATCAGAAATACGGCGTTTTCGTCTCTTGGGGTCTTTGTAGAAGACGATATGAGCAGTGTGGCATCGGTTTTGTCGCAACGATATTCCTACTATTCGGAAGCCCTTGGGTACAAACTTGGTTTGGTGAACAGAAATGTTTATAACTACAACGAATATCTTACCAAACAAAGGGAGTTGAGCAGGGCGATACTGGATATTGCCATATCGATCGTGACCTTTGCATTGGGACCACTCGGAAAAGTCGCAGGCGCTATAGGGACCATTATCAGTCTTGCCAATAGTCTTTATAAAACACTCCGCGATTTTGCGGACGCGCAAAACGATCTTGGCGACCTTGAAGCAATGCGCGAGCATATAGAACTGTATTTCCAAAATGAGATCGACAAGCTGAACCCGAACGACCCGTACTACAATCTGAGAAGAGACGAACTGCAAGCGATATGTGATGTCATGGTCAGCGAAGAAACGATGCTCATAAATGTCGGCGGCGGATTTGTTTCGACCAACTATATCGCATTTGCGATCGCGAACGAACAAATACGCGATATTTTCCATATGTGGGAGATACTGATAGAAGCCCAGGACGCAAAACTAACTCTTTGGCAGATAGCTACCGGTTTGGGAGGGCCGCAAAACTTTGCGGAAAACATCACAGGCGCCGCACAAGAAAGCGACATGGGCATTTTGAACGACCTCGAGAGTTTTTGGGATACCTATGCCCAGAGAGAAAACGAAATAAACGAGGCTAAAAGAAAATTGTTTGCGTCGGTACTATCACTCGTAATTGAAGCTGTGCTAGACATGAACGAGATCTGCAAGGATCTCACGGGTAAAGGGTTCCTTCACTTTTTGGATAATGCCGCCGATGCTTCAGTTTTCAGAATAGTCCTAAAACAAATCCTTATACTCGCAATAAAACAAATATTGATTATCCATTTGAGCGAGCTCTTTAACATGATCGCGTTTGATAAAGGTTCCAATATTCCTGAGATTCCTCAAGCCAAAGCGGCATCTCAGACCGGAGATACGATGGCTGACGGGCTTTCCGCGATGAGCCGCAGGAGGGAACAGGCGGCGTATCAACTTGCTTATGCAAAGATGAAATTAAAAGCGGTAGAGTTCCAAAACAAGATAGGCGAGAATTATTTAGCCCAGATAAACGCACTAGTTTCCGAAATGGTAAAGACCGGACTCCAGACCTATTTCTCTTTGCAGATGGAAGCGTTACAGAAAGAGAGCATGAAGGCTAATGCAAAAGATGCCAGCAATAATATTAATGCTGTTATTCCAGCCGAATCGCCAAAGTCATCAGGATCTACGAATGATGCCGGAAAATTGATCAAAAATGATAAGTTCCTTACCAGATCGATATATAATGCGCTCCAAGGAGCTTGCGATAAGATCAATGCATTATTCCATAATACCGAAACGCCGCCTCCGGCAAAACTTACTGATGCCGGTATGCCGATAGATACGGCAATAATAATCGATCCGGATGTCATTAGCAAAGGCACTACTGAACATAAAGTACATAGACAGGCCGTTGAGCTGCTGAATAACCAATTGCTATTAAGTGCTATGTCAAAGCTTCCGGCGACGGAAGATCCTCTAAAAATAAATATTACCGCTGGGAAAGACGAATATGATCCGAAGACAAATACAGCCTATATAAACATTTCTACTTTACAGGCAGCCTCTAAGGGTGATGAGGCCGCTATGAAAACGTTCTATCACGAGGTCGCGCATTTTATAAGTGACAGGCTGGATATGTATGACAGATCTACGCCTGTAGCTTCTGGTGCCGCAAAGCTTTCAGAGGACTTTTCAAATTCAATGGCCGCAATTCTGACAAATGGCGAAATGAACAAGGACAACATAGGGAAACTTGTGGAAATGCTTAATGCAAATGCAAACGAGATAACCGGCAAAGAAAACAGGGATATGAACCCTGTACCAATGGAATCCTTTACTCCTGCCATCCCCGCACTCATGCAAGCGGCCATGCCTTCTACAGCGAAAGATGTGAACATGAATGTCAGCGGAGTAAGTAAGGCCGTAACTGCAAGTGATGATCTCTCTAGAATAAATATCAACAATATTAGCAAGGAATCCACCTATACTGCTGCCGAAGTTATTGCTGCTAAAGATGTTGCGGTAAAAGCGGTGAGTGACCTGTCGGCAAAAGCGTCTCCGGCAAAAGTCGCGGAGAATATTATGTCATCCCAATCGGAGGTGGCGCTGGTAATCAAGAGTATACCGGCCGCAGCAAATGCCGCTCAGCCTTTGACAACAGAAAAAGCAACGAATATTGTAGCTTCCTTGAACATTATTTCTGATAAAACACCGGATTATGCGGTAAAAGCCGCGGCTGAAGTATCTATGAAGACAATGATAAATATGATGCCCAATACAGAGAAGCCGCAGAACATTGCTACTGTCACAAGTGAGCTGACAACAGAACTAAAAGCTGCTGTAACTGCCGTAACACAGGCTTCAACAGTTCCTGTTGCCAACAGTACGCCGACAACAGATCAGACGAAAGCGGTTATGCCTGTTTTTACGTCTAATGAAACTATACCTGTTACCGCGAGCTCGCCGACAACAGATCAGACGAAAGCAGTTATGCCAATATTTACATCTAAAAATGCGATACCTGTTACCTCAAGTGCGCCTGTATTAGAACCAAACGCTGCTGCACCTGTTCCTGAGATTGAGACGGAACCAGTATCTAAAGCAGCTGCGCCTGTTACCACGATTGCACCAACAACAGAAACAAAGTCAACAGCACCAGTCGTTGTTATCCAGACTGCACCGACTAAAGAAGCGGTACCGGTTATAACTGCCAGCGATAGACCGGCAAAAGATGTTGTCGTGAGCGCACCTGTAACAACTAATGTTGTTATGCAGACAGCTCCGGACCAAGAAGCAGTGCCGACGCAGAGAGCACCCATTTTCATTAGAATGGAAACAGAACCAAAAGCTGCAGTAGCAGCAGTTCCTCAGGCCGCACCTGCTATACCAGTTGCCGTGACAGTACCGCCTGTAACAGAAACGAAAGCAATACCAGTAATCGCACCGGTAGCAGTTAACAAGCCTGCTGAACAAGCCCCTGTGATAATATCCAATGCACCCGTTGTAAATAAAGTGGAAAGTGCACCAGCGGTTGTAGTTAACGTACCAACAACAGAGCCGACGAAAGCTGCTGCGCCTGTTGCTACGAATACGCCTGTAGCAGAATCAAAAGCAGCCACACCTATCATCATTGCGCAGGCCACACCGACTAAAGAGACATCGCCGGTTATGACTATCAGCGATAGACCGTCAAAAGAGATGCCACTGAAAATAAATGTGACACCCGATACATCAAGGCTGCAGAATGTTCAGGTTGCCACAAGCGCACCAACAACAGAACCGAAAGCTGCAGTAGTAGCAATTCCGCAGGTCACACCGACCATACCCGCTGTCAATAGTGCTCCTGTAACAGATACAAAAGCAACGCCTATGATCGTAGTGAATGAGCCAGCCAAAGAGCCAGTGCCGATTATAATTGTCAGTGATAAGCAGACAAAGGATGCATCTAGGGTAATAACTGTAGCACCTGATGTAGAAATTCCGCAGAACGTACCCGTTGCCATAAACACGCCTACAAACAGCAACTCCAAAGTCAGAGCTCATAATGTTCAAAATGAAAAAGAGCAAAAGATGGAAAATACTGCAGCCGTTGCAGCAGCAGGCAGCGCATCCGCAGGTGCACAACAGGCCGCCGCGGTAATGGTTCCTGCAAAGAAAGAAGAGGCGCCGGTCGTATCGACGACATCCAGATCAGAAGTAACGGCACTAGAGGATGTATTTTCTGATGTGGAAGCGATAGAGATAGCAAATGAAACGGGGAATATGGATGTAAAGAGAAGTTCTAAAGAAGACATGGCATTGTTGAATACAGCGATAGGGATAAAGAACAGGGCCAGGAGCGCGGACGTAGCATCGAAAAAGCCACAGGACCCGACAGTGCAGCTCAGGTCATTGAAACAACCTCTTCAACTGATAGTGCAGCAGATGGGAAACAAAGTAGAAGGAAAGAGAATTAAAACGGCTGTAACGGATCTGGTAAATGACATAAATGACGTAGCAAAGACTGATTTTACAAAGACGGAAGATATAGGGAAAATAATCGTAAGGGTGAAAGATATTATCAATAATTCAGACACAAAGCTTGGCAAAAACATGAAA